>JBBPIS010000112.1:0-26781 GCA_038040225.1 Planctomycetota bacterium | reverse complement strand
CAAGGGACGCCTGATCCCACAAGGCTCATCACGCGGAGCGATGATGGCTACTTTGAAGACAATTCCAAAACTTGACTCCATCGCAACAGCTTTAGCAAACGAAGGAGTCTGGAATGATCAATGTCACCGTCCCGGTCGCTGCCGGGCGGGATCAATCGGTGAGGTCGAGCGTGATCTCGTTGGCACCATCCTTGTTGACGACGGCAATCAACCCCGACGTCGTGGCGGAGGCGTACTTCGTCGGGAACTCGCTTTTCGGAAGGACGACTGGAAGGTTGCTCGTGTCCTCGATTGGGGGAGGGATGTAGTCTTTCGATTCGATGGGGGCTTGCTTGACGGTCGGAGCGGCCACGGTCGTTTTCACGATGGTGACGGTGTGTTTCCCTTCGACCGCTCCGTCGTTGGCGGCGAACGTCGTCAGTCGAAACGCTCCCTTGTCGTCCGTTCGTCCGAAGGCGCTCCGCTTGCCTCCATCCGAGGCGAACGTGACATCTGCACCGACGACGGGTGCGCCCTTGTAGGTGATCTTCCCCGAAACAGGGTAAACGGGATCGCGCTTGGCCGAACCCTTGCCACCACAGCCCAAGACAGACAGAAAACACAACAGAATCGCCAGACGATGTTTCATGGAGATGGTCTTCCCGGGGAATTGATCGAGGTGGAGAGACCGACGACCGGCGGTACCACGCTCAGAAAGGAGTCTGTTTGAGTCGACAACGTCCGATGACCGAGCGGATGCCAATAGCGGCTCAACCATCGAAGTCACGAGGACGAACTGCCACCCGTTGGCTGCCGTACTCGAAGTGCAGGTCGCACCCAAGGCTTTGTCGCATCGGGGGTTGTCAATACTCAGAATGAAAATCCTTGAAAACACCAGCTTGGGAATTGGCATCCGTCGGATTTGGCCGATATAACGTGTGGCATCGTACAGGTCCTCGTTCCACTCGGCAACGTACCTGTTGGGGGTTCCCCTTCCATTCCTGTTCTTTCGGAGGCTCATTCATGGTCCCACGCAGACGCGGTTTCACACTCATCGAATTGTTGGTGGTCATCGCCATCATTGCCGTGCTCATTGCACTGCTGCTGCCCGCCGTGCAGCAGGCCCGCGAATCGGCACGACGCACACAGTGCAAGAACAATCTCAAGCAAGTCGGCTTGGCCCTGCACAACTACCACGACGTGTACGGCGTGTTCGTTTACCGCAAGGGGGGATCGACCCCTGGAGTACCCAACGCCGCTCGCTTCGACGGTAATTACGAGCGTCGCTCCGGAATCGTGGCCCTGTTGCCGTACTTGGATCAATCGGCTTTGTTTCAGACGATTGATCAAGGTGATCCGACGATGGTGAATCCGATCCCCCCTGGTGGTCCAGCTCCGTGGTTCGCCTGGAGCGGTTGGACGTTGAGAGCACAAGTCCTGCGCTGTCCGTCAGACCCTGCGATTCTCATCGTGGGTGGGACGAATACGATTCCGGCTTACGGCAGGACAAGTGGCAACAACAACTACGCGTTCAGCATGGGTGACATTGTCAACGGTAATCGAGACGCGACCCAGAGCAACGGCTTGTTCTGCCTGCGGACATGTTATGGACTGCGGGACATTCCGGACGGGGCCAGCAACACGATCGCATTGAGCGAACGGTGGTGTGTCAATCCGAACTTTGGCCTCAATGGCAAGGCTAACCCTGATATCAGGGAAGGTACGCTGACGAGCATCGCGGCCATCACAACGAATCCCGGAGCCTGCCTGGCTGCCGCCGCCGCAATTACGAGTGGCACTCGGTATACAACTTGGTCAGCCGTCAAGGGTCGATTCAGTTCCCTATGGCCTGATGGTCAAGCCGAGATCAATGGGTTCACGACGATCCTCTCTCCGAATTCGCCGTCGTGTATCGATAATGCGGATGGAAACGCGGATGGTCCGTCAACGGTCTTGTCGGCCAGCAGCCATCACACGGGGGGCGTTCATGTCCTGTTGGCTGATGGTGCCGTGCGGTTTGTGTCAAACAACATCGATACCGGCAATTTGGGCGTTGCCAACACACTGGGTGGCACCAGCCCCTATGGTGTGTGGGGAGCGCTTGGCACGCGTATCGGCGGGGATAAAGTCGGCGATTTCTAATTTCGTCGGGGCGGTCGGCAGCAGACTGTCGGCCAGACATCAAACACGAACGGCACGACTCCTCACGAGTCGTGCCGTTTTTTCTTGGCTCCGCGCTGGCCCCGTTGTGCGAATCTCTCCTGACCCGGCGCGACGTCTCGATCGAAGGTCTCCGCTTCTGATTACGGCATTTGACGAAGCCTGCGAGCATGAGCCGATGGTTTCGCATCGGGAAGGGCCAATGGTCCACGACAGAGATTTCTGAATTCTCAAGACAATGAATTGCGATCAACCCGATTCATGTCGTAGAGTTTCATCCTCTTGCAGGTCACCGTTCCCTTGGGCAACGATCCTGTTGTTGCTCAATGGAATTCTTGTTTTAAGGGGTGGCCTCATGTCTCAGCGCCGACGCGCATTCACGCTCATCGAACTTTTGGTGGTCATCGCCATCATTGCCGTGCTCATCGCCCTGCTGCTGCCCGCCGTGCAGCAGGCGCGCGAAGCGGCCCGCCGAACGCAGTGCAAAAACAATCTCAAGCAGATCGGTTTGGCGCTGCACAACTACCACGACGTCTACGGCGTGTTCGTCTTCCGCAAGGGGGGAACGACCAGCAATTCCAGTCGTCGCTCCGGAATGGTGTCACTGCTGCCGTACTTGGACCAAGCGCCGATGTATCAGGCGATTGAAGGGGGCGATCCGTTGCTCGTGCCCGCGATCCCGCCGGGTGGAGACGTGGCCTGGTCCGGTTGGGTGAAGTGGACTTTGCGAACGCAAGCCCTGCGCTGCCCGTCTGACCCCGCCATGCTGAACGGGCATGGAAACGTCAACTACGCCTTCAACATGGGTGACATTGTCAACGGCAACCGCGATGCCAGCACCAGCAACGGGCTGTTCTGTGCCAACAGATGTTATGGGCTGCAGGACGTGACGGACGGATCCAGCAACACGATCGCCTTCAGCGAGCGGTGCATTGCCAACCCCAACTTTGCCATCAACGGCAAGGCCACACCCGACGTCAAAGAGAGCACGCTGACCAATGTCACCACCATCGTCACGAGCCCCGGGGCCTGCCTGGCTGCCGCCGCTCCGATCGTGAGTGGCACGCGCTACACCGTGTGGTCGGCCGTGAAGGGCCGGTTCAGTTCCACCTGGCACGATGGTCAGGCCGAGCAGGTTGGATTCACTCCGATTCTTGCCCCGAACTCGCCCTCATGTATCAATGACGCCAATGTGAATGCGGATGGCCCGTCAACGGTTCTGTCGGCAAGCAGCCAGCATACGGGTGGCGTCCATGTGTTGTTGGCCGACGGTGCCGTTCGATTCGTGACGGACAACATCGACACCGGTAACCTGGGTGTCGCCAACACGCTGGGTGGTACCAGCCCCTACGGTGTGTGGGGAGCACTCGGCACACGTATCGGTGCCGACCGAGTGGGCGAGTTCTAATTCATTGGACGCTGTCGGAAACATCCGGTCAGCAATAAAACAAACACGAACGGCACGACTCGTGAGAGTCGTGCCGTTTTTTCATGGCTCTGCGCTGGCCCGGTTGTGCGCGGGTCTCCCGACGCAAAGCGCGCCGACCGAAGGTCTCCACTTCTACTCGGGCAGGTGAAAACACGAAGACCAGCGGTCGGTGATTTCGGCGGGGTCAGGAGGCCCGCGCCGAACCAAGACCCCGGAAAGAACAAGTCCCTGTCGCCCCCTTGTTCAGCGAGAGGAGAGCCAAGTGAGATTGCGCGACGCGATCACAATCGGCAATCGTCTCGCGGAGCGAGACGGCTACTTTGACCGGCGTCGCCGGTTCTACTTCGCGCCCTTGAAGATCTTACGGTCGAGGCGGGGGATGAAGAGCGTCCAGTGCGAGTTGCTGTTGGGGTCGTCCTGGATGGCGCGCGTGAACTCGTGCAGCTTGGCGTCGAGGTTGTCGAGTGAATGGAGTGCGACCGCTTCGGGGGTCATCGGCAGGCGCGGGCTGCCGAACTCATACGAGCCGTGGTGACTGACAATCATGTGTTTCAGTCGCCAGGCCAGTTCTTCTGAGAAGGACTCGCCCGTCAGTTGCTCGACCTGGCGAATCTTTTCGGACAGCATCTCGACGCCGATGACGAGGTGACCGAGGAGCTGGCCCTCGTCGGTGTAAACGAAGCCGGCGGTGCAGGACAGTTCGCGCGTCTTGCCGATGTCGTGCAGGAAGATGCCCGCCAGCAGCAGTTCGGCGTTGAGATCGACATAGACCTCGCACATCTTCTTCGCGACGTTCATCAGCGACACGATGTGCTCGATCAGCCCGCCGCGATAGGCGTGGTGCGCCTTCACACCGGCGGGTGTTTCGGCCAGCAGCCGCATCAGCGGGTCGTCGAGCAAAAAACACTCCATCAGCGTGCGCAGTTGGGCGTTCTCGAACCCGAGCAGGATCGTGCGGAGTTGGACAAACAGCTCCTCGATTTTTTGCGAGGTCATCGACTCGAAGTCGACCGGGTCGATGTTGGACGCGGCCACGGCGTCGATGTGGGTCAGAATCAGCTGCAGGGTTCCCTGATAGAGCTGCACCTTCCCCTTGATGCGGACGAAGCCGCCGATCTGGATGTGGTTGCAGGACTCCTCCATCACGTTCCACATCCGCCCGTTGACGACTCCCGTGCGGTCGCGCAGATCGACGGTCAGGTAGAGCGCGGCGTTGCGGTTCGCCCGCAACTGCTTGTCGGCGACGAGGAACACTTCATCGACAATGTCTCCATCCTTGAGGTCAGTCACATACCGGCGAGTCATTGGCAGAGTCCGTTGCGAGGAAGGCTGTGTGTAAGAGGGCGGGATTCTAGGTCGGGTTGGGAGCGGTCACAAGGAACGACGAATCCTCGGTAGTGGGTACGCAGCGTGGGTCAGAAATTTGAGGGGGTGGTATGCTACTTCGCAGGATCGGCATCTGATCCTGTCGGAGTAACCGTCGGAATCTCGCGCGGCAGTTGGACGTTGATGACGGGCGGTGGTTGGTTCACAAATAGCGCCGCAAGTAAGGCGGCGAGTAACGTGGAAACAATAGCCGCTCCTGCCCCAAGATACGCTCCGCGCATTGCTGTCTTCGCTGAATCGGTCGCGATCTTCATTGATTCAGCGTGGCGTGAATCGGCTAACTTCGCTTGTTCTGCCTGCCAAACCTGCTGGTCAGCCAATAGGCGGGACTGCATGTCCATCTCCATGTGCTCCCTCGGGCTGAATCCTTGCTGCCACTGCACGAACATCCCGCAATGCCGCTCGGTGTTGATGATGCGAAGGAAGTCTTCTGAAGACTTGGCATCGCGACCATCCTGCATCATGTCGCACACCAGTCGAAAACAAATTGGCCCATCTTTGTAGATGGGTATCAGGAGTGTGTAGCCTGTGCCAACGCCGTATTCGTATGTTGGAACCTTGCCCTCTGTTCGTGTTTTGAAGTCAACGTCGATTATGTTGGGGTACTCGTCACGTCTGTCGAGCGCTGACAGGTAGCCGCAGTTTTTGCACTGAACACTTTCTGGCATGGGGCAGGCTCCCGATTGATGCGCACACCGGGAGCGGATACCATGCTTGCAACCACGCAGCATGGTTCGCGTCACGGCGAACAAAGAAGATTGAACGCCCGTCAGTTTGCACCTGACGGGCGTTTGTCATTGTCCAACATCACTTCTCGACCGCAAGCCGGATCAGTGCTTGGCCGACTCTTCTATCAACTCTCGGATCGTCCAGACATGATCGGCCAACCCGCTCGCCATCGCGGGCGTTTCCTTCAACGTCATGTGCTTGCGCCCGAAGTTGTAGTAGGCGAACCACAATGCCAGAGCGGCGTCATGGTTCGCCCATTTCTTGCTGAAGCCGTTCGTCAGTCTCGTGAACCGTCGCACGCCCATTCTGATCGACAGGTTGCTTCTCTCGACGAACGACGTTGAAGCCCGGTCGAACTTCGGCGAACCGCTTATCTCTTGGTACTCGGTCTTGGTCACAATCGGCGGCGAGTACCGGCGCTGTTCTGCGATGCCTTCTTTGCCGTAGACCTTTATCAGTTGGCTGAAATCGACCCGCGAGCCAAACGTGTCCGGGATGACTTTCTTGTACGGGGCGAAACCGTCCGTCGTCATCTGGAACCGCCCGCTTGTCGCGTGGCTCAGCTTGTGGGCGAAAGTCACCGTGTCGTCATGCGACCGCTTGCCAAGATGCCACGCGACGATCAGCTTGGTTGTCCGCTCGATTCCAACGAATGTGTAGCTGTCGCCAACTGTCTCGCCGAGTTGCTTGGCAACCTTCGTGCGCTCCTTGCAGCCCACAAAATTCCAGATTTCATCCCCCTCGATGTCGTTCACAGCAACGTCCGTTAGCCTGTCCTCAAGCATCCGCTTGCAGTTCGATCCGACGTGAACAAGCAGCGCGAGGATCGTGTGCTTGGCCACGTTGGTCATTCTTTGCGTGCTGCGAACAGAGCAGCCTTCAACCAGCGCACGGATGACGGAAACGGCTTTGTCCATTTCGAGCCGCATCACGCCAAGCGGGGATTCCTTGGCCGGGCTGAATGATTTCTTGCAGGCGTCACACCGAAACCGCTGGGTTCCGGCTTTGGTGAAACCGATCTTGCGGGACGGCATAGAACAGTTTGGGCATTCCACGGTTCGCTCTTCCATTTCTGTGGCGAATCGTGAGAATGGTTCTTGCGAGAGACGCCATTCGGTGATTCACCGGATTGTGTTGGACCCGGTTTCGCCGCCAAGCGAGTCCGGGTTTTCTTTTGGACTTGCGGTCCACGTATGGAATGGTAAACTAATCCAAATTGGTTGTCAATTGGTTCGGTTTACTTTTTCAGGAAATGTGCAGATGCCAAAGAAACAGCGCGGAGGCGCTCGGCCCGGTTCAGGGCGAAAGGCGATTCATCCCGAGGGGGCGACGATTACCGTTGCCGCCAAGACTCCACTCGCATTGGTGGAGCGGCTGGACGTCGTTGCCGAGCGAAAGGGATGGAAGCGATCCGAGGCCATCACCGAGGCCATCCGGGTGCTACTCAAGAAACACGAGCCGAAAGCGGCTGCTCCCTCGTCATGAGCACCCGCCACACGTTTGTGATGGCGTGCGGCGGGTGCCGTGAAGAAATGTGGACGATCAGCCGATCAATTCTCGGCGGCTTCTCATATCTCTTTGGCGGGCACGCCGGTCATCGACTTGAATTGCCGCCGGGTGAGTGACCACCACATTCCACACTGGACGTACCGCGATCCGTTCGGCATACTATGCCTTCCTTGTCTGTGCTCTCTGGTGGTGTCCGGGAAAAGACTTTTTCACCATTGAGCGGTTGCGGGGAACTCAGTTTGAAGAGCCTGTTTTTGGCCCCGCGTCGAAAACAGGCTTTTTCTTGCGCTGCGCGCTCCTGAAATGAAAAGACTCCCTGCAAATCGTGAAGATTTGCAGGGAGTCTTGTTTACCACACCAAAACGCCGCAAGTCAAACGTAATCCTTCTACTGTGAGTCACTTACGTCGTTTTCAGAAGTACGCTTTTTTGCTCGCACAACACGCTTTTTGATTATCGACCTACGCTTTCCAGTGGCGTTTTTGGCTGATTTACGCTTTTCAGTTTTCTTAGTACGCTTTTCAAGTTGCACTTCACGCTTTTGGAGCCACGGCTTACTCGGGAAGAATTCCCGAAATTTGTCCAAAACTGCGGGCTGAAGCCTGCGATCAGTCCGCGACCATCTCCGCGACTGCTTCTTGCCGAACGTCACCCACTTCTTCTTGGTGCGTACTTCGTTGTTCAATTTGGTTCGCGTCATGCCGAGAACTTCTGCCAGTTGCACTTCAGTAATCGGCGGCGTCAGCGGCGGGCGTGTCATGGACGCGAAGCGGTTGTAAAAATGAGCGTGATATGCAATGACATCGTGATAGAGATCGTCAATCGAGAACGCGGCAGTAAGCCCGGCGACAATGGCCGCTTTGTCACGGCGACATGCGTGGACCAGTGCTGCCAGGGCTATGTTGTGGCCCAGGAAAGGCTCGGCATCAAACTGAAATGCGAGGTCGAAGTCCCAGTATCTCGCTTCGATGCCATCCACCAACGCCAACAACGCTTCGGCCTCTTGATCGAAGTTTCTCGATCCGTCTGGCAGCAGTGGCTGCGAGTAGACGTTCATCCACGCTTCTGCGAATTGCGATTCAGAGGCAAACGTGACCGCTCTCGCAGTCGCCTCTTCAGCTTTCCGTTTGGCTTCGTCGGCTTGCCGCTGTGCGGCTGGCGCGAGATAGAGCGAGAAAAGATCGTCTGGCTTGTCCGCCATCGGGTGCCACTGTCCTGCAACGTGGCTGCCTGAAGAGAAAGACAAGGCGGAAGGCCATCAGGACTGTGGCCGTGTCGGAGCAACCCTATCCGCCGTGTGCGACCGGGAAGTATGCCCAGTTCGCTGGGCGGCGCGAAGCGAGATGTTTGACGACCATGATGCAGCGGGCTAGAACAGTCGCCAACCAGCCGAACCCCACAACTTGAATTCAACTGCCGCGAGGCAGAAGAGGCCGCTCCACGTTCGGCTGGTTACTGAACGGAGCGGCTTTTTTCGTTGCTATCCGTCGAGTCACCAGAGACATGCCCACCGATCCGCTCACCTTGCTGTTCATCGCAGGCTGCACAGCCATTGTTGGTGTAGTCTCTCCAATCCTTGCCGAATATGCGAAGGCACGATTCTCTCAGCACACGCTCATTTCGTCGCTCAAGGCGGAGAAGACGGAAGCGGAGAATCGCGCCATGAAGGCGGAGTCTGAGCGTGCTGCAGCGCAGGCGAAGAATGCCGAACAACAAGCCAAGTACGACGCACGTTTTTCCGATGAAGCTATCCGATCCAAATACACGTTCAACAAAAGCACGGCCACGTTTACGCTTGGTGGGGATCATTTCTGCCATCCTTGTCTGTTCAAGTCGCCGCCGTTGGAGTCACCGTTGCATCCCTTCGGGGATGGCTGGACATGCGGATGCTGTGGCCAGTTTCACAAGGCCGGGGTGCGAGCCACTATAGGCGGGTGCGGCTAGACTTGGGGCGTCAACGGAACTGACCCACGCTGCGTACCCACTACCGAATCCTCCGCTGGAAGGGCTCGTGCCGAGACGTTGGCGTGGCTGAGCCAAGTTCTGGGAAGTGATTGCGAATTGATAATTGCGAATTGCAAATTGCAAAATGGAAAGACGAGGAATGTGTGTCGGGGTCTTTCTTATGCCTTCATTTTGCAATTCGCAATTACCAATTTGCATTGGCCTTCAATCAGCGGGCGTCAGTGGACTGCGGCGACAATTCCCCGCGCGCAGTCCGGCTGCTAAACTCCCGGCCCATTTGCGTCTCTCTTGAAAGGAGTCACTCGTGCGCTGGTCTCAGTCGTTCATTCCGACCATGAAGGAAGTTCCGTCCGATGCCGAAGTTCCCAGCCATCAACTGATGCTGCGAGCCGGTCTGATCCGGCAACTCATGGCGGGGGCCTACACGTATCTGCCGCTCGGATTGCGGGCGCTCAAGAAGGCCGAGGCCATCGTTCGTGAGGAGATGGACGCCACGGGGGCCGTCGAGATCTTCATGCCGGCGCTCCAGCCGATCGACCTCTTCGAGCGGACCGGTCGCCGCGAGGCGTTTGGCAATGTGCTGATCAACTTCAATGTGAAGCGGGGCGACCGAACCGTCCATCTGGCTCTCGGACCGACGCACGAGGAAGTCGTGACCGATCTGGTCTCGAAGCACATCAGCAGCTATCGCCAGTTGCCGCTGACGATGTACCAGATCCAGATCAAGTTCCGGAACGAGGAGCGTCCGCGGTTCGGCGTCCTGCGCACCAGCGAGTTCCTGATGAAGGATGCGTACAGCTTTCACGCGACGCTCGAATCGCTGAACGACACGTACCAGAAAATCTATCGCGCGTACTGCCGCATCTTCTCGCGCTGCGGCTTGGACTACCTGCCGGTCGAGGCGGAGAGCGGCCCCATCGGCGGAGACGCCTCGCACGAGTTCATGATCCCCGCCGCGAACGGTGAAGATCAGATCGTCTACTGCAAGCAGACGGGCTACGCGGCGAACTGCGAGCGGGCCGAGACCGGGCGCAAGCCGCCCTCAATCGCGACCTCCCCCGACGCGAAGCCGATCGCCAAGGTCCACACGCCGCAGGTGGGCAGCATCGAGGCGGTCTGCAAGCTGTTGAAATGCAAGCCGCAGAAGATGATCAAGACACTGATCTTCGTTGCCGACGGCAAGCCGGTCGCCGTTCTCGTGCGAGGCGATCACGACGCCAATGCAGGGAAGATTCGCCGCGCGTTGGGAGTCACCTCGCTGGAGATGGCCGATCCCGCGACGATCTTGCAAGTGACGGGAGCGCCCGTCGGTTTCGCGGGGCCGGTCGGCATCAAGTGTTCCGTCATCGCCGACCACGACGTACCGTTGCTCGTGAATGCCATCACCGGCGCGAACGAGGAAGACCAGCATTTTGTGAACGTGAACGTCGGAGCAGACTACTCGCTCGACACGACGCACGATCTGCGCAACGCGGTCGGTGGTGATCCGAGTCCGCGGGGCGAGGGAACTTTGGAACTGGTGCATGGCATCGAAGTCGGCCACGTCTTCAAGCTCGGCACGAAATACAGTTCGGCACTCGGAGCCATGTTCGACGACGAGAAGGAATTCCGTCAGCCGATCATCATGGGCTGCTACGGCATCGGAGTGAACCGGATCATCGCGGGCCTCGCCGAGACGAAGCACGACGAAAACGGACTGATCTGGCCGCTGTCGGTCGCTCCGTACGAAGTGATTCTCAGCGTGATCGACGTGACCGAGGCGGAGACGATGACGGTGGCCGAGTCGCTCTACGCGGAACTCAAGTCGGCGGGAGTCGATGTCTTGCTGGACGACCGCGATCAGCGACCGGGCGTAAAGTTCAAGGACGCCGACCTGATCGGCATCCCGCTGCGAGTCAACGTCGGCGGCAAGGGCCTCAAGGAGGGGGTCGTCGAACTGAAGTGGCGCGAGGCCAAGGAAGCGGCCAAGGTTCCTTTCGCGGATGCGGTGAGTGCGATCCGCGAACGGCTGGCAACTCGTCGCGCCGAAGAAGCGGCACGAGTCCCGGCATGAGGCAGTTGTAGGATGGGCCGATGATTGTGGCTCCGACCCGTCAAACAAGCGTCCCCCGGTTGAATTGCTTCAGCCGGGGGACGCTTCATTGTTTCTGGACGTTGAGGAACGAACTCAGTTGTCATCGCGTGACGATCGCCCCGGCTCCTGACTCTTGATCAGGAAGATCGGGGCCACGACAACTTGCAGTTTCGACCCGGGCAGGGCGTCGGACGGCATGGCGGCGGCAACCGCCTCGTCGGCCAAACGGTCTTGTCCCTGATGCCGATAGCAGTTGCTGAGGGCCATCAGCGCCCTCTGGTTGAACGGCGCGGGGAACATCTCGGCGGCACGGTTCAGCGGAGCGATGGCATCCGCGAATTTCTCTTGAGCCTGCAGCGCTTCGCCGCGGAACAATTGCACGATTGGCTCAAACGGCCCCGATTCGACAACGCGGTTCAACTCGGCGATGGCGTACGTGGGGAGGCCGATTTCGAGGTAGCCCTCGGCAGCGGCCAGGCGTTTGACGACGCGTTGAGGATTGAACGGGGTGGTGTCTGTCGTGCTGTTGGTGTCGTTTGTCATGGTAGCCTCCGTCCCTTTGGGTTGAAGACCTCGTCGTGCCCTGAAGCAACTCGTTTGCCAGAATCGGTCAATTTTGTGAAGCATGGACCGTGCCGAACACTCATCATTTTTGCGCGGCTCTCTGAGTGCTAACAATAGACGCGAGTTATGACACGTCAACCCCCCTGGGGTTCGCTGCGCAAGAATGTCAGTTTGACAATCAACTGACCAGTGGTGGTCGCAGATACGGCAGTCGCCAGCGCCACGACCGGTCACTCGCCTCGGTTGCAGTTCCCGCGCGAGGCCCCACAATACGGCGGTCTCACTCGTCCCTGCCCTCTCCTGCGGGAAGTTTCATCATGTCGCGAGCGTTCGCCTCATTCGATCTGGCTGGACTGTTGGTCGTGTTCGGAGCGGCGATCATCTCGCCGAGCTCGGTCCACGCCGCACAGCAGCCGAACATTCTGTTCCTCTTCACCGATGATCACGCCGCGCACTCGATGAGCTGCTACGGCTCAAAGATCAACCGGACACCCCATCTGGACCGGATTGCCGCCGGTGGGATGAGATTCAACCGGTGCTACGTCTCGAATTCGCTGTGCGGTCCGAGCCGCGCGACGATCCTCACCGGAAAGCACAGCCACGCGAACGGCTTCCGCCAAAATGGCGACAAGTTCGACGGCAGTCAGGTGACGTTCCCCAAACTCCTCCAAAAGGGAGGCTACCAGACGGCCGTCATTGGCAAGTGGCACTTGGAGACCGACCCGACCGGCTTCGATTACTGGGACATCCTGGTTGGACAAGGTCCGTACTACAACCCGCCGATGATCGCGAACGGTCAGCGGATAAAGCGCGAAGGTTACACGACCGAAATCATCGGCGATCTGGCGGCGGACTGGCTCGACAAAAAACGCGATCCGAGCAAGCCGTTCCTGCTGATGTGTCAGCACAAGGCTCCGCACCGCGAGTGGCAGCCGGGACCGAAGTACTTCGACCTCTACAAGGACGAGACGATCCCCGAACCTCCGAATCTGTTCGACGATCTGGCGGGACATGCCTCACCCGCGAAGACTCAGACGCTCAGCATCGCCAAAAACATGACGGAACTGGACCTGAAGCTGACTCCACCCAAGAACCTCACGCCGGATCAGGCCGCCGTCTGGCACAAGGCCTACGACGCCGAGAACGAAGCGTTTCGCCAGGCCAACCTGCAGGGAGACGCCCTGGTGAGGTGGAAATATCAGCGGTACATCAAGGACTATCTGCGATGCGTCGCGGCCGTCGATGACCAGGTGGGACGATTGCTCGACTGGCTGGAGAAGTCGGGACAGGCGGACAACACGATCGTCGTTTACGCCTCGGATCAGGGCTTTTTTCTCGGCGATCACGGTTGGTTCGACAAGCGGTTCATGTACGAAGAATGCTACCGGACGCCGTTTCTGGTGAAGTGGCCCGGCAGGACGAAGGCCGGCTCGGTGAACGAGGATCTGGTCTCGAACCTCGACTTCGCGCAAACGTTCTTGCAGGCGGCGGGCGTAGAGGCGGACGCTTCGATGCAGGGGCAGAGCCTCGTCCCGTTGCTCGAAGGGAAGACGCCGGCCGATTGGCGGAAGAGCCTCTACTACCACTACTACGAGTTCCCCGGAGCGCACGACGTTCATCGCCACTACGGGGTGAAGACGTCCCGGTACAAGCTGATGCACTACTATCACGTGGATGAGTGGGAGCTGTTTGACTACGAAAAAGACCCGCTCGACATGAAAAACGTCTACCACGATCCGGCCTACGCGACAGCCCGCAAGGAACTGGAGGCGGAACTGGCCAGGTTGAGGCGGCACTATCAAGACCCCGACGATCCGAAGCCCACGGCGAAGCAGAAACAGAACTGACGCCGCCCGGCTCAACGACTCTTGTTGGATTGGTTTCACGTTTTCATGTGGTTCTTCCTGCTCGGTTGTCTGCTTCCCGCCTTCTGGGTGTCGTTCCTGACGACCGGCCTGATGAGGCTGATCGCGCCGCGCATCGGCTTGATCGACAGGCCGGCGGCTCGCAAGGTGCATCTCGTGCCGACGCCGCTCGGTGGTGGGATCGGCATCTGGGCGGGAGTCGTGGTGCCGCTGGCGATGGCGCAGATTTTGGTCCTGGTCTGGCGGGCCAACCCTCCGTCTTGGCTGCCGCTCGAATTGCAGGAGCATCTGGCGGGAGCGGCCTATCGCGCCCGGGAGTTGTGGGGAATTCTGGGGGCGGCGACGATCCTGGCGATCATGGGACTGGTCGATGACTTTCGGCCCCTCCCCTGGAAGCCGCGAATGGCGATGCAGTTGGCCGTCTCGGCGGCGGTGGTTTTCTCGGGTGTGAGAGCCACCATTTTCGTGAGCAATCCCTGGGTTGGTGCGCTGCTGTCGATCTGCTGGTTCGTGGTGCTGGTCAACTCATTCAACTTCCTCGACAACATGGACGGCCTGTCGGGAGGGATCGCGTTGATTGTCAGCATGGTCTTCGCCCTGATGATGCTCACCAAACCGGGCGATCCGCGGTGGCTGGTCGGCGGGTTCTTTCTGATCGTGGCCGGATCGCTGGTTGGGTTCCTGTGTCACAACTGGTCGCCCGCCCGCATCTTCATGGGCGATTCGGGGAGTTATTTTCTTGGGTTCAGCATTGCGAGCATGACGGTGCTCGGCACGTTCTACTCGCCGATGGATCGCAATCAGCATGTGATCCTCGCCCCGTTCTGCGTGCTGGCCGTGCCGCTGTACGACATCTGCTCGGTGGTGCTGATTCGCCTGCGGGAGGGCCGCAGTCCGTTCCAACCCGACAAGAAGCACTTCTCGCATCGACTGGTCGCGCTGGGGCTCACGAAGGTGCAGGCGGTGCTGACGGTCCATCTGACCACGCTCACCACGGGGCTGCTTGGGCTGACGCTGTACGCCGTGACGAGTTGGAATGCGGCGATTGTCGTGCTGGCGTGTGTCGGTTGCGTGCTGCTCCTGATCGCGATCCTGGAGGCCGCGCCGCGCGATGCGACGTCCCCGTAGCACATGCTGCCGGCTTGTGCGTCCTCATATTCATGATCTTACTCTTACTCGTAATCTTACTCCTCTTTGTCGTCGCGTCAGTCATCCGTCAAGAGGATGAAGATTGGGATTAGGAGTAAGAGTAAGACGGGGAACACACAAGCTGGCAGCATGTGCTACGGGCCGCGAGGCTCCTCAGAAGGATCAAGAACAACATGGCCCGGCCGGTCTCCACCGATGACGCTCGAACCGCGATACCGATGGCGTCGCGAGTCGACTTCGTGTTGAGCGGCCTGATCGCGGCAGCCTTCTTCGCCCGCTTCTATCTGCCCACTGAAGCGACGGCGCAGGGTGAGACACTTTGGATCGTGGCTCTCTGGCTGTTGATCGGCATCGTGGCGGCGCTGGCGGCGTGGCGAAGCGGCTGCGCGGTGAGACGGCTCGATGGGCTGGATGGCTCGGTGTTGTTGTTGATCGGCGGGCAGGTTGTCTCGGCCATCGTGATCGTGTTCACGGCGGGCGACAAGCGCGCCGCCGTCAACGTGGCGTGGGAGTGGTTCGGCGTCGGGATCGTCTGGTTTGTGTTGCGATCGCGCCTGACAAGTGTCTCGTCTCGCGAGGCGTTCCTACGGGCGTCGGTGACCACGGGAGTGGTTCTGGCTGGGCTCGGTTTGTGGCAGCATTACATCTCACAACCGCAAATGGCCGCGAAGTATGGTCCGCTGTTTGACCGGCTGCGCACGGCGAGCGGCTCGGAGGCCGAGGCGATCAAGCACAAGTTGTATACGGACGGCATCCCGACCGAAGGGCCGGGCCTGACGCTGTTCGAGAAGCGTCTGCGCGACAGTCGCGAGCCGCTGGGATTCTTCGGTCTCGCGAACACATATGGCGGCTGTCTCGCCGTGTGGCTGGTGATGGCGTTGGCAGAGTTGTTTGCTGCCTGGCGCAGCGGTCGAGTGCGGTGGCGGTTCGCGGTGCTTCTCATTTCAGCCGGTCTGATCGCGTGGTGTCTGCTGCTGACGAAGAGCCGCACAGCGGTGATGGGAGCGGGCTGTGGAACGGCCCTGCTGCTCGCGGGAAGCTGGTCTGCTTCACTGCGGCTCCGTCGAGTGATGCTGTTCTTCGGGTTGAGCGTCGGACTGCTGATCGCCGTCGTGGGACTGTTGCTTCAGTTTGGTGGCCTCGACCGGGAAGTGCTGACCGAGGCCTCGAAGTCGTTCGCTTATCGCCTGCAATACTGGGATGCGACGAGTCGTTTGATCGCCGATCATCCGTGGCGGGGAGTCGGGCCGGGTAATTTTCGCCAGCACTACTTGAGGTACAAGCTCCCCGAGGCGAGCGAGGAGATCGCCGATCCTCACAACATGTTTTTCGACGTGGCGGCGACGGGGGGCGCGATCTCGCTGGTTGGGCTCGTGATGCTGATTGGCTTGACGTTGTTCGCACGCGGCTGCGGCAAGCGCCTTCCGACGGCGGATGACATCGGTGAGTCTCCCGCTCGATCGAATCGGGCATCGCCGGCGAAGGCTGCCCGCTTCGCATTCTGGTTCGCGGGCCTCGGCCCGTTGCTCGCGTTTGCCGGTCTGCTGGGCTTGAGTGGCGAGTGGGATGATCGTCCGCTCGTTCTGATGGTTCTCTGGTTTGCCGTGGCCTGGACATGGCGACCGTGGGAGAACCGCGACTCCGCCGCCGGGCGAGATCAAACTCAGACCGGCTTCGCCGCGTTTGTGGCGTTGGCCGTGCATCTGCTCGGGGCGGGAGGGATCGCGATGCCGGCGGTTTCGCAACTGCTGTTGGCTTTGATTGCTTTGAGCGGCGCGCCGACAGATGACTCCGACGCGGAGACCTGTCCAAAGGCGTCCAGATTGTTTGCAATCATCGCGATCGTTTTGGCGTTTGCCTCGACGGCGTTCGCTGGGATGGCACTCCTTCCCGTCACGAACGGCCTGGAGTGGCAGGCACAGGGAATCAAGGTGATCTCGACTCCCAACGGCCGGTCCAGCGCCGACGTGGCCTATCGCGCGGCGTGCCTGGCCGACGATTGGGCTCCCGAACCGTGGCGGCGTCGCGCGGAACTGGCCTTCGAGCGGGCCTCGACCGATCGCTTTCAGTCCAACGAATCGTTCGAGGCTGCCGTAGAGTTGCTGCTCGCCGCGATCGCTCGCGATCCGCACAACTTTCAGGGGCCACGGACGCTCGGCAACTGGTGGATGGCCCGTTGGCGAGTGACGCAGAGTGGCGACGATGCCCGTCAGGCCGCAGTCTGGCTGCGGCGGGCGAGTGACTCCTATCCGACAAACGCTTCGATTCTGGCCGAACTCGCTTTCGCATTGGACGCCGACGGGCAACACACCCACGCCATCACGGCTGCGAGGCGGGCGATGGTTCAAGACGTACTCAATCGAACGCTCGGCCATGTGGATCGCTACCTGGCGGACGAATTGGTGATGCAGTTGCGATTGCTGGCCGAAGAGACTGTTCCGTAACAGACATCACTCCAACCTGCTGCCAACCCAAATTGCATGTCCCAGCGATTCGTCTAAAATGCCCGCGTTCTTGTCGACCTTTTTCTCCAGCAGCGTGAGCTGGCCGTACCGAGGATTCCCTGATGAAGCTTCCCGCCCAGTTGTTGACGATCCTGTTTGTTGTGGCCGCCCTGGGCCTCACCGTCTGGCTGGGGCGGTATCACGGAGCGATCCCCGTCGGTTCCTCGACCGGGAAAGTCAAGAATGTCGAAGTTGCGGAGTTTCCGATTCAGGAACAGGGGCCCTATGGCAAGGCCGTCATCGGCGAAACCACGCACGATTTTGGAGCGTCCGTCCTCGGGGCCAAGGGGTCGCATGTCTTCGTCATCAAGAACGAAGGCGAGGGACCGCTGCGGGTCAAGACGGGGAAGACCTCGTGCAGCCAATGCACCGTCGGCCGGGTCTCGCGCGAGGATGACATTCCGCCCGGTGAGTCGGTTGACGTGGAGATCAAGTGGGAGATCAAAGCGCCGAACGATCGCTTCCGCCAGTGGGCCGAGGTCTTCACGACGGACCCGGATCTCAAGCGGATCGAACTGGTGATCGAGGGGCTTGTCGATCAAACGCTGCGACTGGCTCCGGAGGGTGTGTGGTTGGTCGGTGACCTGTCGCCGACCGAGCCGACCGTCGTGCGGGGACTGCTGTATTCGCGGTTGGTCGACACGATCGTGCTCGACAAGTTCGAGTGCTCCAATCCCAGTGTTTCGGTGACGTGGGAACCCGTGTCGCTCGATCTGGAAGAGGTCAAGGAGAAGAAGGCCAAGGCGGCCCTGTCGATCACCGCGACGGTGGCTGCCGGTGCGCTGCTCGGCCCGTTTCGCGAAACGGTCAAGTTGATCTCCGCCGATCAGGGGCAAACCCCGGTGGAGTTTCAATTGTTCGGCCAGCGTTCCGGTCCGATCGAGTTCAAGGGCCGTGGCTGGAATCCCGAAAACAACGCCGTGGTGCTCGGTGAGTTCCCGGCCGAAAAGGGAGCCCGGGTCAAGCTCAATCTCTACGTGCGCAACCTCGACGGTGAACTCGAAGTTCAGGTCATCGAGCAGAAGCACAACTCGGCCAAGATTCAGATTCCCCCGACGGGTCGAGTCCTCGGCAAATCGAAGATGTACGAAGTGGAAATCGAAGTTCCACCGGGACCACCCGTGATGCGACGCGGTCCCGACGCCGAAAAGATTCGGTTGAAGCTCAATCATCCCGATGCATCGGAATTCGTTTTTTACATCAGTTATCACGCGCTGTGATGCTACCCGCTGAGGCTTGCGATCACTGAGGCTTGACGGCCGGTTGCCTCACTCGTTAGCAAGTCGCTGCTGTACGTCGGGCCAGGCGTTTGACAGGGATGTTTCTTCACGCAAGTCAGGTTCCAGGAAGGATCGTCATGCACTCAACTCGACGGGCGAAGATGGCGGCAGCAGTCCGAATGGCGATCGTGGTCGTGATGACCCTGACGATGGTGGCCGGGTGTCAGGATCTCATTACTCCGGGCAGTCCCTCGGGCGGCGGCAAGGCCATTGTCGAGAAGGGGCCGCGCGTCCCGGGAGGCAAATCGGCACCGGCCGATCAACCCGAGCCCTTGCTGGCCGACTGGAAGGCTCCCGCTGCGGTGTTGCTGCTGACCGGCGAGCAACACGGGTATCTCGAACCGTGTGGCTGCAGCATCCACCAACTGGGGGGCATGGCGCGACGGGCTGATCTGGTGCGCATCCTGACCGAGGAACGAAAGTGGCCCGTCGCGGGACTTGATGTCGGCGGCACGCCCAAGAAAGACCGCCGGCAGGATCAGATCAAGTACCTCGCCCTGCTCGACGCCTTCAAGACGCTGAACTACGGCGCGGTCGCCATCGGGCTGGAAGAGTTGAAGCTCGGCGCGGACTATCTGTTGCAGCAGCAGGTCGCCGATCCCGAGGAGGCGAAGAAGGCGGTGGCGCTCGTGAGTGCCAACGTCGCGCTCTACGATCCGCCGCTCGAAGGCTGGCCGCTCGCGTCTCGCATTGTCCAGGTGGGACAGGTCAAAGTCGGCGTGACGGCCATCGTGGGTCTCAGCGTTCGGGATCAAGTCGCCCCCGTCGGCGCGATGACCAACATCACGATCCGCGATCCCGCCGAAGTCCTTCCCGCCGCCATTGCCGCCCTGCAAGCCGAGAAGCCCGCCTTTCTGGTGCTCCTCTCGCACGGCAGCATTGAAGAGGCCGGGCAACTCGCCAAGAAGTTCCCGGCGTTTCGCATCATCCTCACCGCCGGTGGCCCCGAAGAACCCGACAAGAAGCCGGTCGTCGTTGGCAACACGTGGATCGTGCAAGCGGGAACCAAGGGGAAGCGGGTCGGTGTGCTCGGCTACTTCCCGGACAACAAGCAGGAACCCTTCCGCTACGACCTGGTCACTCTCGACGACGTGCGGTTCAAGAACGATCCCAGGATGCGCGAGCTGATGAAGACGTACCAGCAGCAACTGCTCGACGAAGCCATCGCCACGTCGGATGAGTTGCTGTTCAGGCATCCGTCGGGCCATGCCTTCGTGGGGGCGGAGAAGTGCGGTGAGTGCCACACGAAGGCGTTTGAACATTGGAAGACCACGCCTCACGCCAAAGCCTACACCACGCTCATCACGGGACGGGAAGGCGACACCGACCCGATCTCGCGCATTCACGATCCCGAGTGTCTCGCATGCCACGTCACCGGCTGGGAGCCGCAGCAGATGCTGCGCTACGACACCGGCTTCTTCAGCGCCGATCGGACCCCGCATTTGCTGCATCAGCAGTGCGAGAACTGCCACGGACCGGGCAGTCACCACGTGAGCCTGCAGGAGAAGTTCGCCAGCGATGCCACCACCGTCACGGCCGACGAGTTGAAGGCTGGTCAGGCGTCCGTCCGCCGCACGCTCGCCCAAGCCAAAAATGGCGACTGCGCCAAATGCCACGACTCGGACAACGACCCCCATTTCACCCCAGACGCCTTCGACAAGTACTGGCAAAAAGTCAAACATCCGTGGAGTGACTGACGTGGGGGCAGGTTTCTTACCTGCCCGTCCTCCGTCCGCATTTCCGGTCCCCTCGCCCCGGCTCCGCAGGGAGCGGGTGAGGGTGAGGGGTCTTCTTTTTTTTCTTTCAAATCGAACTCGTCGCACCATGTCACTCACGCCGCAAGCCCTTCGCGCACTCAAGGACGTCGGTGCCTTCGAGATCACCTGGTCCGACGGCACCTCGTACCGCCTCCCCTTCAAATTCGTGAGGTCCGAGTGCCCCTGCGCCGAGTGCGTTCACGAGATCACCGGTGAGCGAATCATCCAGCCCGAGTGGATTCCCGACGACATCCACCCGACCGAACTGAGCTACGCCGGCAACTACGCCCTGAAAATCACCTGGAGCGACCGCCACTCCTCGGGCATCTTCACGTGGGAGCGGCTCCACGGCTTGTGCTCGCACCATCAGGCCACCGCGCTCTGAAGCGAGTTTACTTACGGCCCGACTCGCCGCTTCGCCAGCAGCCGATCCAACTGGTTGGCAAATGCCTGCTTGTCCTTCGTTCCAAACGGAGCCGGACCGCCCATGATGAGGTCGTTGCCGCGCAGTTCGTCCATCAGGTTCCGCATCGTGATTCGCTCGCCGATGTTCTCGGCCGTATAGAGTTCTCCGCGCGGATTGAGCGCGATGCCTCCCTTCTGAACGACATGCGCCGCCAGAGGCACATCGGCCGTGACGACCAGATCACCCGCTTCGACCAATTCCACGATCCGCTTGTCAGCAACGTTCGTCCCCGACCCGACAACCAGCGTCTGAATGAACTCCGACACCGGAACCCGCAACTTCTCGTTGGCCACGACCGTCACCAAGACCTTCACCCGCACGGCCGCCCGAAACAGCAGTTCCTTGATTGCCACCGGACAGGCATCGCCATCGATCCAAATATGCATCATCCAACTCCTGACGAACGATGGCTCATTCGTCACGCCGTTTCAGGGAGCGTGCTATTTGGTGTCAGGCTGAGCAGTCCCTGCTCGCCGTCGAACATTGCAGAGAAGTAGTCCAGGAAGCCTGCGTGACCGAGGATCAGCGTCTCGTTCTCGGGATTGACGAAGTCGTAGAACTGGACTCGTGTCTTCCATCGCACTCGCTCTTGCTGTTCTTCGAGTCCCAATTCGACATCACCAAACAGCAGCGAAATCGCCTGGCCACCAAAGGCCGTGGCATCGGGACCGTGACCGGACTGCAATTCAACGCCGAGGTCGTCGGCGATCCGCTTGGGGAGAATGGTGTTGTCGGCTCCCGTATCCACCAGCGCGGCATAATGGCCGAAAGCGGTCTGGCCGAAGACGCGAACCGGAATGATCGGCCGCAGGATCATGTTCGGCTCACCCGTCTCCGGCTCCAGCGTCACGAACGCTTTGTACAGAAAGTTCATAGGTGGCCCACGAAGATGTGATCGGGGCGATTCACCTTCTCAAGCAGCGCGTCGGGTTGTCCGGCCGCTACCGCCGCTGCCCGAACCCGAGCGACATCGCTGCCGTGAGCAATGATCTCGGTCCGGTCCTGATTCCATGCGACCCACTGACCTGCGTACTCGGCGGGAGCGGCCAGGGGCCGACGTGGATCGTGCAATCGGTCGGTGCGAGTGGTCATTTTAGGAACTCCTTGCGTCACAGCGGAAGACGTGACTTGTTGGCTGTCATTCTATGACGATGGCGATGCCGGTTCAAAATTTTCCACGGAAGTAGTCGGCTCCGGCAGCGAGGGCTTCGGCCAACTTCGTGATGTCTTTGCCGCCCGCTTCGGCGAGGTCGGGGCGGCCTCCGCCTCCGCCTCCGGCGATCTTGGCGGCCGCCTTCACGCAGTCTCCGGCGCTGAGACCCTTGGTCGTGAGATCCTTGCTGACGGCAGCAATGAGGGCCACTTTGTCGTCGGCGATCAGGCCGAGCAGGATCGCGGCGGAGGGGGCTTTCTCGCGGACGCGGTCGACGAACTCCTTGAGCTGGTCGCGGGTGATGTCCTTCACTTCCGCGACGATGAGTCGCGCACCGCCGATGGCCTCGGAGTTGGCGACCAGTTTGGCGGCCCACTCGGCGAGAGACTGTCCGGTGTACTTGGCGAGTTCCTTCTTCGTGTCTCGCAGTTCGTCTTGCAGGGCGGTGATCTTGCGAGCCAGTTCGTCCGGCTGCGACTTCAATAGCGCGGCGGCCTCCTTCACGAGAGCCTCCGTTTCACGAATGCGGGCGATCGCCTTCGGCCCGGTGAAGCATGTGATGCGGCGAACTCCGGCGGCGACCAGTTCGTCGCGGATGACTCGACAGAGACCGACTTGTCCGGTGTTGCTGAGGTGCGTGCCGCCGCACAGTTCCGTGCTGAAGTCACCCATGCGGACGACGCGGACGTGGTCGGGATACTTCTCGCCGAACAGGGCCATCGCGCCGAGTTGTTTGGCCTCCGCGATCGGCATCACCTTCGTCGAGACCGGCGCCCCCTCGGCGATCCGCGTGTTGATCTCGTCCTCGATCTTGAGCAGCTCGTCGTGCGAGATGCCCTTCGGATGCGCGAAGTCGAACCGCAATTCGTCCTGCTGCACCTTCGAACCGCGCTGCGTGGCGTTCTCACCAAGAAACGTTCTCAGCGCGTGATGCAGGATGTGCGTGGCCGAATGAGCACGGCGAATCGCTTCACGGCGCGGGACATCAGCGACCGCCTGCACCTTCGCGCCAACCGTCAGCTTGCCCGAATTGAGCGTTCCGAGGTGGACAAGCAACTCCCCGTCACGCTGCGTGTCCTGAACCTCGAACTCGACGCCATTGCCGCTGAGCTTGCCGACATCGCCCACCTGACCACCCGCCTCACCGTAGAACGGCGAGCGGTTCAGCACGACCGCGACTTGGACTCCTGTTTTGTCGAATGAGGTTGCCAGCCGGCCATCGGCGATAATGCCGACAACCTCAGCATCAGCGCTGGTCGTCTCATAGCCGAGGAACTGCGTTCCGCCGCTCTGTCGCAGTGTATCGAGCGGCCCGGCCGACATGACCGAGTTGGCGAAGGCCCCGCGCCCGCTGGTCTCCTTGTGTTTCGCTTTGCACTCCTTGAACTGAACCATGTCGACTGACAGGCCCTCGTTCGCGGCGAGCGATTCGGTCAGCTCGATCAGGAAACCGTCGGTCTGGTGCAGGTCGAAGGCCGCCTCGCCCGAGAGCACCTTCGTCCCGGACTTCTTCGCCGCATCGACGAGTTTCTGAAACCGGCCGATCCCCGATTCGACGACGCGCAGAAACTGTTTCTCTTCCTCTTGGATGGCGTTCTGCACCGCTTCGACCGTCTGACCGAACTCGGGGTACGGCTGCTTCATCATCTGGGCGACAACGGGGACGAGTTGCGACAGGAACGGCTCGCGCGTCCCCAACAAAAAACCTTCCATCGACGCGCGGCGGAGCAGCAGCCGGACGATGTAGTTCTCTTTCTCGGGACCGGGGCCGCAGCCTTCGTGCAGCGCGAACGAGCAGGCTCGCACGTGATCGGCGATGCGGCGCAGTGCCCTCCCTTGCGGAGCGGCGTACTCGTACTTCACGCCGACGATCTCACCCGCCGCCTGACAGATCGGTTTCAAAATGTCGATCTCGAAATTGCTGAGCACTCCCTGCAACGTCGAGGCAGTCCGTTCGAGGCCCATCCCCGTGTCGATGTTCTTCTTCGGCAACGGGTGAAGGTTGTTCGGCGGGTTGCCCTTGCGGTTGAACTGCGTGAAGACGAGGTTCCAGATCTCGACGGTCTTCGTCGAGCCGGGTGGCAGGTAATAGATCTCACTGCACGGTCCGCAGACGCCGTCCGGTCCCTGCGACGGAGCCGACGCCGGCCAGAAGTTCTCCCCCTCATCCTCGCGCGAGATGCGATTGGCAGGCAGCTTGACCTCGTTGTTCCAGATGCCGAATGCCTCGTCGTCGTCGAGGTACACAGTCACGCTCAGCCGCTCGGGATCCAGCCCCAGCCACTTCTTCGTCGTGAGGAATTCCCACGCCCAGTGAATGGCCTCCTTCTTGAAGTAGTCTCCAAACGAGAAGTTGCCGAGCATCTCGAAGAACGTGTGATGATAGGCGGTGACGCCGACGTTGCCGATGTCTCCCGTCCGCAGGCATTTCTGCGAGGTCGTCGCCCGCGTGAAATCCACCGGCCCGATCCCCAGGAACTGATTCTTGAACTGGTTCATCCCGGCCGGCGTGAACAGCACGGTCGGATCGTCCTTCGGCACGAGCACATCGGTCGGCCGCCGCACGCAGCCCTTCGACTCAAAGAACGCCAGATACTTTTCACGCAGTTCGTCAGTCTTCATGTTGAGGAAACAACCTTCCGTGACCGGTCCCATCCGACCGGCAAATCCGCGTCCGGCGAAGGCCGGTTTGTCCGCGAAGTCGACCAGGAAAACACCGAGCCTCACCCGCGCGAAGCCCGCCCAAAACGAGTCGCGAGAAGATAGCAGAAGCCCTGCGAGTGGGCGACATCACGCCGTCGATGAAAGATGTCGGGTGCCACTGGCGGCAGCTTTGAGCCGCCAGTGTCTTCAAAGGTCACTGGCGAGTGAAACCCCTCGCCAGTGGCACCCGCGCGACATCACGCCGCTGTCAGGTGAGTGATGTGAGGCGGCTGCGACGTGCCACGATTGCTGAGGTCACCCCCGGGGCCACCCAGCGCCAGGCATGGAATCATGATTTCATGGGCGGCTCAGAGGGGATAAATGCCTTGGCCAATTGAGCGCAGGATTTGTGGAAGAGTTTCGATCTGCTCGAAGTCTTTTTCCCGTTGTTTGGGTGTCAGCTTCTCCCAGGGGAGGAGGCAGTCGCTGATCTTCCGTTTCCGATCTTTTTTCTTTCCGTATTTCCAGCCGTCGAGCCAGCGTTCCGCGCACCAGCGTTCGTGCTCCATCTTCGCCATCAATTTCTTCTGGGGGTCGTCAAAACTTTCGATCGGCTTCTGGTTGGGATTGAGCGGGGCGATGTGGAAACCGAGTGCGCGAAGTTTGACCGGCGCATGGTCGGCCGCGTGACGGTTCGATTCCTGGATCTCGACTTCCAAGGCTTCCCACGTTTTATCGTGATGGCGCCTGGCATAGTCGTCGTGGATGGCGCGAGCCAGTCGGTATTCGCTCTCCTTCAATAAGACACTCTGCGAGTGGACATCCTCGATCATGCCAAACAGACGCAGGCGCCGCGCGCTGTCCGCCGTGTTTGTCGAAAGCAGAGCGGCAAACCCGCTCCTGGTGCTCTGATAGACGAGCACTTGCCGGCCGCCGTGTCTGGTGAGGCTCATGAGGTCCAGACCAAGTTTCCAGTTCTCGTCATCATTCTCGGGCGTGACAACCTCCCGGACGGTCTCGTCCGTCTCCAGACAGAGGACAACCGTCTGCAATTCGTCGAGACTGGCGGGATTGCCGGGAGCGACGGGTTGCAGAAACTTCTTGAGGTTGCCGGTGAAGCCGGTGCTCGCAGGGTCCATATTGCGTCCGGTGAGCTCGCAGAAATCATCCCACTTGTCACAGCGTTGTTTTTCCGCCACCACGATTGCCACGGCGTGGGTATCCACCAGGGTAATTCGTGTCCTTCGCGCAGGGGTCTCATTGGCAAAGTGGCCCAGCCTCGCGGCATGCTTCATCATGGCTTGTCCCATCGGTCCGCCTCCGACAATCACCACATGCACGCGTTTCGTGTCGTTGGCCCGGCGGATCGGTTCGATGTCGAGCGGAAACATCTGCAACGCCTGCCTGGCGGCCGTGTCCAGCATGTCGAGATAGTTGAAATGGATGTGGTAATTGGGGTGTGGCCCCGCGGCACCCGCTCCCCACTCCACGACTTTCTCCTGCTGCCACAGGCGCCGTATTTCGGCATCGCGGACCAGCAACCGGCAGATGACCGGCGAATCCGGTCGGGGATCCCGGGGAATGAACTGGCCGGCTCGCGCGGCGATCGCCGCGTTGGTGGCGTCGTCTGCGCACGCCACAAACACCGACCGGAATGATATACTTCGCAAACCCAGCCTTCAAATCACGCGGTGATGATTTTTTATCCCGCCTCCGGCATACTACCGGAAACAGGCGGCTAGGTTAGCTCCCGAAAAACCGTTGCCTTGACGGTCTGCCGCCCTGTTTCTCTTTCAGGGTGAGCCACGTTCAAGGCTGTGGCGATGGTGACGGCTCATCTCCGAAAGGTGTTTGCGGAACTTGAGTCCAAATCAGAGCGGTTGCGGCTTGAGATGGATCGCATCGCAAGCGAAAAGGCCAGCATTGATTCTCTACGATCTGACTGGTCTCAGGCGTTTCCCGCAGACGCAGATGCGTCAGATTTCGTAGGAACAGCGACCGCCGGTCTTGTCCGTTTGTCGTTCTCTCTCCGAGAACGGTTTCTCGATTATCACATCGCTGCGCAGGCGTCCAAAAAAACACTGGCCCCAGCAAACCAGATTGCTGCTGAGCTAGTGCTAGAGCGGTTGCATCGGCGGTCTAGCGCCAGCTGGGTAGTCTTGATAGATTG
>JBBPIS010000111.1:25000-27159 GCA_038040225.1 Planctomycetota bacterium | reverse complement strand
GACTTCAGGCTGGAACTCTCACGAGTTCCGCTACACCCAGCTTGGAACCGCACTAATGCCGGTGTTCGACTGAGCACCGCCGCGCTTTCAATTCGCCTTCGACTCAAGGAGTGCGGGCAGGCGACTCCTTGTCCATTCATTCAATTCCTTCGCGAGGGGTTTTGATAGCCAGTTCGATGGTAGATTATTCTTTGGCGCACTGAGTCTGTGTCGGTCGAGTATCAACGAGAGACTTTCGTAGTTGGCCGCACGTCGGAAGTCGGCTTCTATCAATGCGAACGGGATTGCGATTCCTCGCGTCGGTCGCGTCGACCAATCCAACAGCTTTTCCCACATGGCGAGGATTGGGGTTGCTCGCTTCTCTAGCCAGTACTCGCCGCTGGCGCACTGCACAAATAGCAGTGGTCTACCGCTCCACTGGTCGGCGAATGGTAGATGACAAACAACATCCAACCCTCCATCTTTGGCGTGGGTGTCTGTCCACATTGCGATTGCATCCGACCGGCTAGGTTCACCAAGGTGGTTTGCAAGGGACTCAACTTTGTCACGAATGGAATTGGCTGTCACTTTTGACCACCCGGTTCCATGCGTGCTCCAGCCAATTGCCTCCAACGATTCGGCAGTGAGTTGTTCAAGCAATCTTCCTTGCTCTGTGAAGTCCGAGCCAAACATTTCCAGGAAGGATTTGCGATACGAGACCTGAAGAGACAGCATCAGGCAGAACGAGTAGGCCGGAGTCTTCGTCCACGACCGGGCCTTCTCGATTCGGCGCTCATTCAAATTGAATGGGCAGGCAACACCTAAACACCTCTTTCGACGCGACAACTCTGGCCATGCATCGGCGATCCATTCCTTCGCGAAATCTTGGCTTTGATACAAATGCCCTTCGACAAGCGTGTCAGCAATATCGACCTTGGAAATGCGATCATCTACGAAAGTGATACAGCCCTCGATCCATTCCGCGAGGGCGCCCACTTTCCCGTTGTGCTTGTTGACCGAATTGGCGAATCCCTTGGAAGGAGGCATCAGCATCAACGTTCCTCCGCCAAAAGGTCTTTCCGAATTGAGGGGAACACGTCCAGCAATTGGAGGGCGTCACCTCCCAAACGTCGCACGGCATGTTGAAGCCGTTTGGACGATTTGTGCTGGTGAGCGGCCTTGAGCGCTTCCTCCGTTTCGTCAGCAGCTCGTTCAACGTGCTCGGCAACTTCCGATTCTGCAACACCGGCCATCCTGCGAGCCACTTCAAAGGACGGTGATGAATTGCGTTCGAGGTACTGAACTGCGGCTTCGCTCTCCAGAATTCGTCCGAATTCATCGACTTGACGCGAATCGCTAATGACGGCGTCTTGATCACCCTTTCCGAACAGCCACCGCGCGAAGTGAACGAGTTGGTCCAACTTGTCCTTCCTGATCGGAGTTTTCGCCGTCTGCTCGTCGGCTTCAATGTCGATGTCCAAGTACTGTTGTACACCGACCGTTCGCAATGAGAGGTACAGCACACTGAATCGCTTCTCGACCTTTTCGATATCGACTTCACCAGATTGGCTTTCGTTCTCCATCTGAAGCAGAAGCCGGTATGAAATGTAATTCTGCCGAACAGCGGGGGTCTTGCTACCGATACGTCTCCGTACCTCTTCGTAGGACAGTTTTTCGTGCTCGATGAGATGTGCGATGAACTGCGCCTTCTCAGCGGGATCCCACTCCTTGATTCCCGTTACATGCCGGAAGCCCAAGTACGCGGTCACAGATTCTCGATTAGGCTTTAGGATGTAAGGAATTCGATCCAACCGTGAGATTGCCGCTTTAGAGTAGCCCTTCAGGATGCCTTTCCACTTGGATGATGTTTCTTGCCCGTCATTAGTCCGGCGGATCATCTTGAGTGCTGCCAGCCGTCGATTTCCCTCGACTACAATCAGAGTCGGCTTCCCCTTGATCCTTATCGGTTCACGCACTGCAATTAGCGCCTCTTGCGGCCAGAAGCCGCTCTCAAGGAACGACACGGCGAGTTCATCCAAAGACCAATCCTTCATCAAATCAAGAACGTCGTCCTGGCTCAGTCCTTTTTCAACATTGTGTCGTCCCAACCGAGGATTCTTGGCGTCGAGAAAAAGGTCGTCGAGTTCGGCACTTTCAATCGTAGGGAGAGAGTTCATTGG
>JBBPIS010000111.1:0-20000 GCA_038040225.1 Planctomycetota bacterium | reverse complement strand
CGCTACTCAGGAAATCGAGGTTTCTTTCTTTTCCTCCGGGTACTGAGATGTTTCAGTTCTCCGGGTTTGCTTCGTGCGCCTATTTGATTCAACGCACGATAATTCGGGAATCTCGGGATCAATGCTTATTTGACAACTTCCCCAAGCTTATCGCAGCCTAACACGCCCTTCATCGCCTCTTGACGCCAAGACATCCACCACACGCCCTTTGTAACTTGGCCACAATGATTTACGACTCGCATGAACGAGCCGCATGTGGACCGCTTTGTCAGTCGACACACCTGTGCCGACCATGAAATACAGTTTGCGTTGTTACCGAGTTGTCAAATAACATTCAAACAGACCACCGCCGCAGACCCACGCGGGTCGCGTCGAAGGCAGGTTTGAAGCGAGGCGGCATGTTAAGGACGCTCCGTTCGTTGGTCAAGCAACCGGGCCCTGTTTTTCCATTTTTTGAAGCGAGAAGAGTCGTTGGCACGGAATCGGGAGAGGTGATCTGAATTGGGGGTTGCCCGAATCGGTCTTGCCGCTTGTCACTGCACTCTCTTTTCTTGCCAAGGACGCAACATCCGGCGCTCGGCGCTTGGAGGCGGAGTTTTCGCGAGTTGCCTTCCGTTCAGGCTTGCAACTGGCAGTTTTTCCAAATGAGGACGATGAAATCGCCAGAGTCACCGGCCGGCTGCAACCAATGAGGGTCAGTTGCTCATTTTCCCGGTCGACTACTGCGGTCCGTTGGTGTTGCCGGTTTTCGTTGATCGCGGGGGCGCGGTGTCAAACGTGCCAAGGAACTGCTTCATTGCATCGTCGAATTCGGGGACTGGAATCACTTTCGTTTGCGGAGCTCCGATGTTGCCCATGACTTTGACTCCAACCCAGCCACGGCTGAGTTTGCTTGAGAATTCGTAGATCATTGGAAATCGGTTTTGTCCTCGGGGAGGCATCGAGAGAAAGTCCAACTGCATTGCACCGTCGAAGCGAACGTGGCCACGGCCCCTGAGGCTGATGGCGTTACCGACCAAGTCGATCGTTTCAAAGTTGAAACGCGAGTTGCCAATGTTGAAGAGCAGGTCCGCCCGGTCGAAGGCAGTGCGGTCGGGAGAATCAAGTCGAAGAGCACGGAACATCTGCACAAACAGGGGAAGTTCGTAGAGTGCGGCCGGTGCGATGTGGAGTTCGCCTCGACCCTGAATCTGTTCGGCGGTCGTTCCCCGCCCCGAAAGGCTCATCCGTCCGTTCATGATGCCTGCCACGTCGGATTGTCCCCGCAGGTATTGCTGTGCATATCGTTCCAAGCGGCCTTGCGTCAGCGTCAGAAATGCCTGGTAATCGGGTTCGGCGCGCAAGTCGACCACGGCGTCCAAAGTCAGCTTGCCGTCGATGGCGTCGCCTACAACACGTTCTGATGGCGGAACACGAACTGGCGATGAGGTTTTCAGTTTCGATTGGAGGACCATTGCGCGTGAGCCCGCCGTGAACTGGCCCTCGTGCAACTGGATTGGCCCCTCGACATGAGTGATCTGATGTGCGAGACCCGACGGTTGGCGAAAGATTGAAATCGAATCGAGATTCAACTGTCCGGAGAGTCCTGTCTGTTGTCCGTCATAACTCCCCTTGAGATCGATTCGACCATGAATGTCCTCGACACGTACTCCCGCATTGATCGCCCCGCCCGCCATAAACATCTGCACGTCCCACGCGGCCGAAAGGTTGCCTGATGGCGGCCGGGGGCCGAAGATTTCGACCGGGCCACGGCGAGCGTTGCTGACCGAAAACTTGCCGGTCGGATTCAGTGACTCGCACACCAGGCGCAATTGTTCGGGCAGTGCCTTGCGAAACGTGGCGTTGGGCACGAGGTCGTCGATGTACAGTTCATCGAACGTCACATGCCATGGCTCGCCGGGATTGAGATTGAAGCGAGCAATACCTCGTCCGTGGATCTGCGTGTCGTCGTGCCGCGCGCTGAACGACTTCATCTCGAGTTGTTGAGCGTTGTATGAAAACTCACCTTTCAGATCTTGCAGTGGCCAGGGAAAGCTTTGCAATTGAATGTCAGCATTCGCCACATTGATGCTGGGTAGACCAATTTCACACGGCTGGCCGGGCACCCACGTGATCGTGGTCTCGCAACCGAAGCGACCTTTGGGTTGGAATTCTCGCCAGACCAGGCGAAGTGACGCCGGAAGAGCCGCTTCCAGGGCTCGGTCGAACGCCGCGTTCTGCGTCTGAATCGACAGGTCGAGTCGTCCCGGAGCTGGCAGGCGTTGGTACCGACCCGCCGCCGCCAGTTCCGCACCGTCATGTTCTCCCTTCAGGTCCTTCAACGTGACGGTGTCGCCGTTCCAAAGCACCAACCCACTCAGCCGATTGATCGAATACGGGAATCCGTTGAAGGAGCACGAACTGTCTCGCAGCTTGACTGCCAGATTCAGATTGAATCGTTGCCCCGGTCCGGCAGGTCTCTGAGCTCGAAACCAAACATCACCCTGCCCTCTCAGGTTCAATTCGGTCATCACCTTTTTGACGACGGGGGGGCACGCAGACAGAACTTCGGAATCGATTGAGATTCCGTCGGCCTTGATGAAGAAATCTGCATCCAGTTCCGGACCGGGATTCTTGACGATTCCTGTCACCGTTACAGGAACTCCTCCTGCCCTCCCCTGACCGTCGATCTTGGCCACATTGTCGCGCAACTTGACTGTTCCCGAGACCTCGCGAACCGGATAAGGGAACTTCTCGTGAACCACCGTCGCCTTGCTGAGCTTGAGGTCCGCATCCCACACCAGTCCTGCTTCGCCCTGTCGCGATGAAGCGGTGACGTCGCACAGTCCCGTCAAGGAGAGTGAATTCAGCAACTTACGAGCCGATTCAGGCAGCCGGGCTTTCAGAGGTTCGTCAATCTCGATACCGGTCGCATCCAACATGAGTTGGAGCGGCTGACTTGCTGCGGTCTTCACATCCAGCTTCAAGAGGGCCGAACCGTTCTCGGCACGCAGTTCTCGAACGATGACTTGCCGATCATCGACGTACAGCGATCCGCGCAGCTCGTACAGCGGGAACGGAAGCAGCGGGTTGCTGAGCTGCCCGCTTTGAAGTTCGGTTAAGAGTTGAAAGCGGACCGGTGCGCCGGATTCCTCCTGTCGAAACCGAGCATGAAGATCACACACGCAGCGCAGTCCAAAGTCGGCCGGCGGCTGCGGAGGCACTTGGACTCGCGATTCCAGTCGCATCGCCTGCGAACGATCACTCGCCAACTCAGCAGCAACGGTGCGCGAGTTGATCGACACGGCAGCCACTTGTTTGGCAGCCAGTTCCGCCATCGAACGTCTGGCCAGTTGCAACTTCTCCTCCACGACGGGCGAGACGTCGCTGAGCAGTTGCAGCAGGCTGTCATCGACCGGGAAACTCTTCCATTTGGCTTCCACCATCCATGCCGAGTCATCCAGGTTGAGATCGGCTGTCACGTTGAGCGGTCCCGCCGGATCGATTCGCGCAGACAATGCGATTTTCATCTGGCGAGCCGCTGCGGGGAGAGCGGTCAGGTTCAGATCATTCAGCTTCCGCTTGTGAGTCGCTCGACCGACTCGCTGCAACTCGACAACCGCAGTGCCATGTTCAATCTCGATGTCAGGCAGCGTCGGTGCCTTACTTTGGAACTTGATCCCCTGCCAGTTCCAGCGGCCATCGGCCTGACGAACGGCTCGCAGCATCGGTTTCACGATTTGCAGCCGCCGGATCGACACGTTTTCGAAATCGGTCATCTGCTGCTGGTCGAGCGTCGCGACTGTCTCGGGGATGTACAGCGACGGCTCGACATCGTCCGGCAGCGTCACCGACAAGCCGTACAGGCAGGCGCGCCCGCTGAGATCGAAGTTCGCCCGCTCGATCCCAAACTTGAGATCCGGAGCCATCACACCGAGTTGCCTCAATGCTTCGGCGAGCAGCAGTTTGTCGCTGCGCAGGTAGAACCAGTACACACCGCCACCCCCGGCGACTGCGATCAGCAGCACCAACACGATCATCAATCTGAAGATCGAGCCCAAGGGATGTTCCAGATGTTCCGTGGCACAAGCTGCCAGCTTGTGAGTTCCCAACAAAACAATTCACGCTGCCAGCTTGATCTACGACGAAGCGAGACCAGGCAAACAGCCGCACCGAATCAGCAACGGCCTCACTCCCCAAGCCGCCAGCACCGCGAATGGGTACTCGGCCGGCAGCCGATACCGCAGCGAGCCGACGAAAAACAGGTGCATTCCGGCGAACAACACGATCGCTCCGGCAGTCAGCGCCAGCAGCGAAACGTCTCGACGAGCCAACCATGCGCCGCAGAGCGCGAAGACAAACAGCGGCAACACCGCCAGCAAGACGGCGACTTGCAGCTTCGCATCGCGGAACTGAGCCGCATTCGGAACGAGGCTCCAGTACCGGCCCTGCTTCAGCACCGCGAGCCACATCGCACGAACCGGATTCTCCCACGCGAAGGCCATCGCCCGGCGGCGATACTCACGATCCATCTCGTATTCACTCATCGTGGTCAGCAACTGATCCTGCTCGAAGAAGTTCATGTCGCTGTCGCCTGTCGCGCCGGGATGGAGACCGTCGTACAGGCTCGGCCCGACCCACAGCGTCGTCGGTGCGAAATGCCCCGTCACCGAGTAGTTTCTCCACACCCACGGAGACAACGTCACCGCGAGGCCCACCACCAACCAGCAGAATGCCATGAGGATCGACTTCGCGGAGCGTTCGCCTCGTCGCGACCAGAGCACAACCACCGCGATCATCGGCCCGGCGTAGAGCCACGTCGGTCGCATGTACGTTGCAACGCCAATCAACACTCCTGCGAGGAGCGAAACTCCACCGAGGCATCTTGCCGACGAGACACCTTCCGCGCGCCGAGCCATCCGCACGATCGCAATCAGACTTGCCAGCAATGTTGCGGCGAACGCCGTCTCGCTCAGCAGCAGCACGCTGAATAGGGCCATCGTCGGCGACAAGGCCGTGTAGATCGCAGCCAACAATCCTGTCATGGGGTCGCATAATTCTCGGCCTAACCAATACGTCAGCCCACAGGCACCTGTGCCGACACAGACCAGCAGCAGCCTCGCCGCCAATGTGCTTTCACCAAACAGCCGCTGTGAGAGCGCCAGCAAGATCGGGAAACCGGGCATTCGCAACACATGCCTCGGCGGAGCGTAGATCGAGTAATCCTGCCCGGCCACGATCTTTCGAGCCAGTTCCCAATACCCGTCGGCATCGCCGGGGATCAGGCAGACGCTACCGGGAGCCGCCGCCACGCGCTGTTCGACGGCAAATGCCAGCCCAAGGCGCACCGCGAACGCGACCAACAATGTCAGCAGCAAGCCCCTGTTCCAGCCGTGCGTCGCGCGCCGGGTCAATCCGTCCATGTTTCCCCCGAGCCGTTCCAAAGCGGGCGGATCGTATGAGCGGTCCACGACAAGGGTCAATACGGATCGCGAGAGGAGGCGAAACACCAAATCTCAAGAACCAAAACCCAAACGAATCTCAAAACTCAAATCCCAATGACGGAAACAAACACCCGAACAAAGCCTGCTGGAATCGGGAACGGCCTCGCGATTGAAGCCGTGACGTTTGGAGTTTGGAATTCGTTTGGGTTTTGGTTCTTGAGATTTGGGATTTCATCCGATTCCTACGGCTGCTTCGTCTTGACGACGGGACTGCTTCCCTTGCCCCAGCGCGATTCATGTTGAATCTGCTTGCGCTGCGAATGAACACCGACCATCAGCAGGTCGAACACATTGCCGTAGGCGATCAAAGCTTTCGCGTATTTGCGGCGTTTGACCGCTTCATCAGCGAGGGCGACGGCCTCTTCGTGCTGCTTCCACTCGATGGGCCAGCCCTCTTCCATGGCGGCGCGCTGGAGTTCGGCTTCCATCTTCGCGAGCCGCTGGATGAAATCTTCCGTCACTCGCGCCGAAGCCGTGCGATACGGACGCCACACGATCGTCGACATCGGATCGCGTGAACGGGGCAGTTCCATCGCGGGCCGCTTCGTCCGCTGCACAACCAGCCAGCCCACCGCGATGATGGTCGAGGCCACAATCAAACCGAGCCCGCCCATCTTTTGATGCGGATCGAGGGTGAACAGCCCCAGCCCCAGCAGAAACATCACCGCCAACACGCAGAACAGCGCGAAAGCCCACCAACCGGTGACGCCGGTGCTCGGGACATGCAGATCCGAATCGCTCCCCACGGCGTCGTCGGGAATGTCGCCCGCGTGAGCCACAATCACCGTGATGTTGTCCGGGCCGCCACGCAGGTTGGAGAGGTTGACCAACAACCGAGTCGCTTCGGCCGGAGGCAACTCGCCCGCGATCATGCCGATCTCGGCATCGCTCAGCAGACTGCACAGGCCGTCGGAGCAGAGGACGAACACGTCGCCTGGCAGCACGGGAGTCGGACCCTCGATATCAACCTGCACCGTTTCCTCGGGACCGAGCGACCGGGTGATGACGTTTCGTGGACAGAGCCGCTCCGCGTCGCGAGGATGCACCCTGCGCTGCTGGATCAGCTCCCAAACCAGACTGTGATCGCACGACAACTGATCGATCTGACGCTGGCGAATGCGATAGACCCGGCTGTCACCCACATGTCCGACGATGGCTCCCTGCGGACAAAGAAGCAGCGCCGTGCAGGTGGTTCCCATCCGCAGAAAGTCTTTGTTCTGCATGCCGCGTTCATAGATCGCGGCGTTCGCCGCTTCGACGGAGGCCTTCAAGGCATCGGACGGGCTGAGTTGCCTCAATTTGTCGAACGTGTTCGGGATCGTGTCGACCGCGATCTTGCTCGCCAGTTCGCCGACCGCATGCCCCCCCATGCCATCGGCGACGACGAACAGGTGCCCGCGCTGCTGCCACGTCGCCTGATCGGGGCTCAGGTGAACGACGCAGGCGTCCTGATTGTTCTGTCGGCGGAATCCGACGTCGCTCAGGGCGGCGTAACGGATTTGTTGTTCCCAAAGCATGTGAACCTCAATGCGAGGTGCGGCAGTGTGGGAGTCGAGTCGCTCTCGGGGCCGCGCCTGGCGGGGTTGAGCCTCGATCGTCCGAGGCTCACTGCAAGATAGCACGCGTGCCGAATGCGGCAGCCACCGCGCACCCGTATCTTATCGGACATCTTCCATTCGCGGAAAGACAGGCTCAACTACAATTCCTCCGACCACTGCGACCGGCCCAAGCTGCACGACCGGCCCAAACTGCACTAGGCTCGAAATCGCCACGCTACTAATATCCCGGCCCTTTCGAGTTGAGTTCTGGACAGGCTTCACGGTTGGACTGCGAATGGTGGATTCATCGACACATCGTGGCAGGAGTGAGAAATGGACGGGCCGTTCCCGCGCGTCCACATTTGACTCTCCGTGCTTTCGCCTCTCCCTGATTCTCGTCGGCCTGGCCACTCTCACCCAGACCGGCTGCGTCAGTCGACGGCTGATGGTGCAGTCGAACCCGCCCGGCGCGATGGTGTTGCTGGAGGGCAAAGAAGTCGGTTACACGCCAACCGGCGTCGACTTCACCTACTACGGCACGCGCGAACTGACGCTCATCAAGGACGGCTACGAGACCAAAACGCAACTCGTTCCGGTTCGCGCCCCGTGGTATCAGTGGCCGGTGATCGAGTTTTTCTCGGACAACCTGCTCCCGGGTCGAATCACCGACCGCCGCGACGTTCAGTTCGAGTTGGAACCAAAGCGCATGGTCCCCAACCAGGAACTCCTGAACCGCGGCCAGATCCTCCGCAACGAGGCCCAGATCGGCCAGTAGTGGGGAAAGTTTCCAACCTGCCCGTCCGCCACGGGCGCGCCAGCGAGTAGGTCGGCAACGTCGGGGACCGCGCGATCGTGGCGACCCGATTGAAAAACCCGACGGAGTGGTGAGCCATCGTGTATCTCGTGGCAAACGGCGCGGGGCGATGCTAGCATTTCGAGCCGTTGCTCCTCTGCTCCTGCTTCTCATCCGACTGACTCTCGAAAGCCAGCGCCACCATGCTTCCGACTCACGCCGTTGGCATCGATTTGGGAACGACTTACTCGTGCCTCTCCTATCTGAACGAGCATGGTGAGCCGATCACGGTGCCGAACAAGGATGGCGAACTGTCGACGCCCTCCGTCGTGCTGTTTGATGGCGATCATGTCGTCGTCGGGACCGAGGCCCTGCGAAATTCGATCCGACATCCGGACAAGGTCATCGTCCACGCCAAGCGTTACATGGGCAGTCCGACTCACCGCTGGAAGATCGGCGGCAAAAGTTATTCGCCCATCGACATCAGCACTTTCATTTTGAAGTCGATGCTTGACAGTGCTCGCGAGCGGGTCGGCGAGATCGAGCGGGCGGTCATCACGGTTCCCGCGCAGTTCAGCGACGTGCAGCGGCAGGCCACCGCCGAAGCGGGCAAGCGGGCGGGGCTGAAGCACGTGGACATCATCAACGAACCGGTCGCGGCGGCCCTCTGCTTCGTGCTGGGAACCGAAGGGATCTGGTTCACCGAGTTGGCGACGGCGCAGACGATCATGGTGGTGGATCTCGGCGGTGGCACGTTCGATCTGTCGCTGGTCCGCTATCAGAAGAACGAGGTGCGCGTCATTGCCAGCGGCGGCGACCTGCATCTGGGGGGCCTCGATTGGAACAAGGCCCTCGAAGTGGCGATCAGCAAGCAGTTCCAGAAAGAGTTCGCGATCGATCCGACAAAGGACCGCGAGAGTGCTCAGGCGCTGGCCCTCGAGGCGGAGCAGACCAAGCGCAGCCTGTCGGTTCGGCCCAAGGCGGCTCTCACGTGCGCGGCCGGAGGACAGCGGAAGACCTATCAGGTGGAACTCGAACAGTTCGAGCGGCTGACGAAGGATCTGGTCGATCGCTGCGAATCGCTGACGCTCGATCTGCTCAAAGAGCACAGCATGGGTTGGGCGAAAATCGACGTCGTACTGACGACGGGCGGCTCGTCGCGGATGCCGATGATTCGCTCATTGTTCAAGCGGCTCAGCGGTCGCACGTTGAACACGTCCCTCTCACCCGACCAGTCGATCGCGCATGGAGCGACCTATTACGCGGGCATGCTGCTGTCGAACAGCGCCTTCGCGAAATCGATCCTCAACCCGACGGCGGCGGCTCGATTGAAGCAGTTCAAGCAACACAGTGCGACGGCACGCGCGCTGGGGGTGCTGATCCGAGACACCGCCACACAGACTCGCATCCCGCACTACATCCTGCCCGCCAACACACCGCTGCCGGCGTCAGTGACGCAGATTTACGGCACCGTCTCGGACAACCAGCGTCGCGTCCACCTGAGGATCGTTGAAAGTGGCACGGCCGCCGATGCCAGTCACGTGGAACTCGGAATGTGCCGGGTCGATCCTCTCCCCGAGAACCTACCCGAAGCGACCGAGATCGAAGTCACGATCCGTTACGACGAACAGGCGCGGGTCCATGTTGAAGCGAAGGTGCTCAAGACAGGCCAAGTCGCACAAACCGAAATCGTGCGGCCCGAGAACATGGTCGTCAGCGCACTGGGTGAAGGCAGCGAGGCAGCCGACTCCGATGCCGAAGTCTCGGTGAGGTCGATCCCGGCCGTGGTGACTCCACCGCCGATGCCGACAACGTCTCGAACCTCTGCTCCGGTTGAATCCTCGCCGAGGCCAAAGCCCGTCGCGCCAGCCTCGGCAATCCTCAAGTCCTCGATCGGTCCGAAGCCGGTTCCCGTTCCCAAGACAACTCAATCAAACAAGCCAGCGAAAGCGGGATCGGCTTTCCTGGAAGATTCCAGCCAACCCGTGCCGCTGTGCAACAAGTGCGGCGATCCGCTCGATGCGCGGGGTCAGTGCGTGAAGTGCCGTTCGCAGCAAGGTGCTTCCAAACCAGCATCGCCTCCGGTGAAAGCAGCCACCGCACCGAGGCCCGGCCAGTCTGGAATCCTCAAGCCCTCGGCAGCCGCTCAGCGATCGGCGATCTTGAAATCCGGGCCAATGGCACTGCCGCCACTGCCCGATGAAGACGACATCATTGAGTTGGAAGAGGCCCGGCCGACAAGTCTCCCGAAACGGCCAGCGACTCCGATTTCCGGTGGTTCTGCCCAATCAAAGCCCAAGGCCAAGGCACCGCCACTGCCGCCGATGGCCGGACCGGGAAAGTCGTCGTCGCAGGGAAAGAAGCCCGGCAAGCCCTCCGATGTCGGCGAGGATGAGTTCTGGAAGGCCGTTGAATCGTGATATCTGTGTGATGGTGACGTGACTTGAATCGAAGGGATCGGGAATAATTCGGCTCGCGACCGGGTCTTCACCGTGTGAGGTTGCTCATGGCTGACGGAATGCCTCTGCCGACAATGGACGAGTTGATCGAACAGCACGCGCCGCTGCTCTATCGCTACGCCTATCGCCTGACCGGGAATTCGCACGAGGCCGAGGATCTGACTCAGCAAACCTATCTGCTCGTCCAACAACGCGGTCACCAATTGCGCGAGGTGCAGGCGTTGCGGGGCTGGCTGCTGACCATCGTGCGGAATGTGTTTCTCAAATCGCGACGCCATCGGGGACGCGGCCGGTCGCTCGACGACATCGACGAACCGCCGGTTGTCGAGGAATCGTGGGACTCGCCCATCGACCGAGAGCAACTGCAACAGGCACTGTTGGAGCTGAGCGAAGAGTTTCGCTCGCCAATCGTGTTGTATTACTTTGAAGACTTCAGCTACCAGCAGATCGCCGACCATATGGGAGTCCCCATCGGCACCGTGATGAGCCGGTTGTCGCGGGCCAAGACCTTCCTGAAAAAGCGGCTGACAGCGGATGAGGAATGTGTGGCAGCAACCCCGGTTCGCGCCAGCCGAACCAAGTTGTTGGTGCCGCGAACCGCGATGTCTCATGGATGAGAAGGATTGAATCATGCGAGACGACTCCACCCCGCCAATTCCTGCGGCTCGCAGCCGGTTCGATTCTGAGGCGGCTCTGGCGATGAACGATGTGCCCCTGCCCGTCGGCTTGACTGAGCGGTTGCAAGCGGCGGTGAGGGCTTCGTCAATTCAGCCATCGAAGGACGCGATACGACCTCGCCTTGCCAGCCGATGGCCGCATCGGCTGATGTTGAGTGGCAGCGTTGCCCTCGTGCTGCTAGCCGCGTGGAATTTTCTCGGACCGCGTGAAGCCACCTTGACCGAAGCCGATGTGCGACAACTGGTCGAACTCGAATCGAACAGCCTGCCCGCCGCTCCGTTAGGAACAAAGCTCGTGCTGCCGGCCGGCTGGCAATCGTTGCCGGGGATGGAACTCGCCGAGCAACCGGTGATCGCGGGAGACGACACCTTGTCCGTCCCTGTGCTTCCATTGACCTTCCGCGCCAACCGCCGCGAACCGCGCGTGACCGGCCTGCTGTTGGCCCTGCCGGAATCCCGGTGGCCTTACCGCGTCGAAGCGACCTCATTGTCATACGCCGAGGTGCGTTACACGGCTACCGGCACATGGGCGGTCTGGCGCGAAGGGAAGACGATCTTCGTGTGTGTGCTGCGTGCCGACGCCCGAGTCCTCGAAGCTCTTCAGCACGCTGCAGCCAGCGGTCGCGAAGTGTCGTGAACTGCGGACTCCGGCGCGAGATGTCTTGATTCTCCGACCGTGAGGACAACCGAAGGCGGGCTGGGAAACCCGCCGCTTGTTCGGGATGGCATGAGCCACTGGTTGGGCAGGCTTATTCTCTGTCTGGCCTTCTGAGTCTTCATCTTGATTCGGCACTGGCGACCAAAAGCCACCGCCAGAGGCACCAGGCGTCTTTGTGGCAGTCTTCTGACCCTAATTAACTCTTCTGGTGTCGACAAAACAGATGCCAATCAATTCTGAAGCACATCAGTTTCTTCACCATCAATGCTCGCGGTACTTTTGTAGACAATCATGTCCACCGTTTCGGAAACGAAACGGACTGCACCATCACCCATCAGCACATGGGTACCTCCGGGGTGCTCACTGCCGAGGGAAACATCATTAAAACCACTGAAGTCGGGCGGGTTGTTGTAGAAAAATGTATTGATTGGATGTATGACATTCTTCGCACCGCTCATCGGAGTGCCGTTGACACCGCGGACCCATGTCCGATAAGCATTGGCATCATTCCAAGAAATCTCTCCCACGACAAACGAAGATGATGAGCCGTCGGTAATACTCCCAAAACTTTTACTCGACTCAAATCCCAGCAATCCTTGATCGGAGAACGGGCCAGTGACCGGAGAAAGCCGATAGATCCCACCGACCGGATTGTCACCGCACGGTCCCATGATCCCATAGTAGTGTGTCGTGTAGGTTTTCTGGCCATTGACCGCATCAGCCGAAGTGAGTGACCGTTGATGCGACGCACTCGGGCAGAGGTATTCTGGGATTCGAGCGAGTCCGTGCGGATTGTTCTTGTTGTTCACCGTGGCTGAAAAGTATTGACCTTGATCGAAATCGAATTGGGAGTGTAACGCGCCTTGACCGAGCATTGGTAAGACCAGAACGTGCCAACTCAATTCGTTTGCGATCATGCCGCCGGGCGGAAAAACATTGTGAGCATCGTGATAGTTATGCAGTGCCAACCCGACCTGTTTGAGGTTGTTCGCACACTGGGTGCGTCGAGCTGTTTCGCGGGCCTGTTGGATGGCAGGCACCAACAGGGCCAACAAGATGCTAATCACCCCGAGAGACACCAATACCTCAATGAGGCTGAATCCGTGGTGATGTAACTTGGAGCGACTCATGGAGATTCCTTCAAATAGACGGATGACAAGGGACCGTGACTATACTTCGCAAACGGAGAAATACCATGCCATCAATCGATTAATAGATTCATCCCGATTCTGTCGGGAATGTTTCCGATTCGGCCAGTCGCTTACGCATGATGCGCCTGCGTCGTTGCCAGAAGAAACTTAGGAGTACGATCACAGCCATGTCTCCGGCAAGCACGCAAGTCACAATAGGTGTTGTCCAGTCAACGGCGGAATTGTTGGCTCGTTCGCGGTTCGCTGGGAGCGCCGTCGGTTTCAAGGGTGGAATATACGAGCTGATTCCTGCGAGATGGTCTTCAACTAAGTTCAACCGATGGTTCGCAGAGCGCCCTCGAATCGTTTGGTCTACGGCCGGGTCGCGCAGCACCGCCGGGATATCGTGTTTAGCCACTCGAATGAGATCTAGCCGAGCGAGTTCTGTCGGACGATCAACGGGGAACAAAAAGGTCCACGCACTGTGACCGGACCGGTGGTGATGTGTTTGTTCCAATTGTTTGGTGACGGACTCGAGGCTCGCCCGCGCTGGCGGAGTAAATGCGGCCCACTCGCAAGAATTGGCGGACCGATCTCGGAGTACGAGAATCTGCTCCCAGACGACAGAGATCTCTCGAAAACTTTCAGCCAGCGGGGGATCGAGGATGGGCACACTCCGCAACGAGACGGCAATTGCGATCGCAACAATCGCGCCGAAGAACAATTGAAGCCCTCCCTTCCGGCCAGCCAATGCGCTTTGGCAAAGTTTTCGACTCTGATAACACCGGGCACCTACGGCCAATATGACCAAGCCAGCAGGCAGCCACAGCCAATCCATGATGATTCGTGAGACTATCCGGGCTTGGCTCGTAACTCCGTTCGCCAGGGGAACTGGATCGTCTGGGAGAGTCGCAGGTAGATTGAACTCAGTAACCGACGGATCTCCTGAGTCCTGCACCGCCGCCCGCTCGGCGGTCGCGAATTCAATCACATTGCCATCCTGATCGAGACGAAGCACAGTCCAATGCGACGGGATCAGTCGAGCATCAACGGCGGCATCAGAGACATAGGTCAGATCGATCTGGCGGACGGCGTATCCGTTTGCCTTCTCTGCCATGCGTACCACTCGAAATTCGTGAGCAGGATCGATCCAGACCTCCCGTATGATGCCATCCGGCCGACGTTCCTCGAGGACAAGGCAACTGCAGTCGAGAACAGATGCCTTCCGACTGGTGGCAACAATCTGCTGAGTGTCGATCATGAACAGCGGACGTACTGCCCAGAGAGGTGCTTCCGCAAGAAGTCGTTCCAGTTCACCAAAGCCATAATGCCGACGCAGAGAAGTGGCTGTTGCCACCATCGTAAACGGCTGGCGGTGCGGTATCGTTTGTCGATAGGCCAGCCGTTCATCGAGCAGCACATGACGAAACTCCAATCGTGCTCTTGCCGGATCGGTCTCGGCGGGGCGGGGCCGATCATCGCGCCCCTGGATTGTTAAGCGTTCCCCGTCTATGCAGTATCGGCTTCCCTCAAGTCGCAGTTGCCAGGATCGTGCAGCGACTGGGGGGCCGAATTCCGGCGTGCGGCTGTCGCGAACAATGTTCCATCTGAGGTCTATCGTCACGAGTTGGGTTTCATACCGTTGCCACGCGGCGAATACCATCTCCTCATTCGGCATGGAAAAGGTCGGCATCACTAGCAGCGAGACCAACAGAGCCGTCGTCATGACCCCACCTCCCGCGACTGTACCGGTCGCAGGCCACGATAGCGCAGGAACCGCCAGCGCACGACGGGATCACTTGGACTCGCGCGAAGTCCCCAGCGAATCGGATGTCCAGCCAATGGGTCTTCGACATTCAATGCTGACCAGCCATTGAGTTTGACGTTCAACCGCCCATCCGCGCGAGAGCCGCAAGTCATTCCAGCCGATTCTTAATGTCCGTTGTGCGGCCGGGTCGCAAGGAGCCAGCCATTCGCCATCTGGTCCACGCAGACCTCCTGTGCCTGAATCGGGTAACTCCAACACGATCTCTGCGGAGCGCGGCTCGATGGAGTCCGATTGCAGGAGCACAAGACGTGCGCAGGCATCGTCTGTCAGGAAGACATCGATGTGAATCTCGCCATCGACGACAACCGGCGGTGCAACTAACACAGCATCAGCCGCTTCGCCAACGTTGTTCACGTGCAGTTCCCCGTCGGCCACGGACCAGACATCCGGGCCGCGTCGTTCCCACTCTCTGAGGATCTCTTCCGGATCGACAAGCTGAAACGGCTCGTGGCTTCGTTCGCTGCGGTCTTGCTGCAGCATCCAACTGTAGAGGGCCGGAGAACTGTACGCGGCGTACCATGCGTTGTGTTGATTGAGATCGGGATTCGCCATGATTGGACCGCACTCAGTCACGAGCGGACTCAGCCCCATCTCTATCAGTTGTCGCCGCATACCCCTCGCTGAAGCGACGAGGTGGGAGCTATCGGCTGCATTGTAGAAACTCCAGATCGGCATGCCGCTCGTTGCAAGCTCGTTCAGATTGCCCGCCTCCCCTGTTGCAACGGGCACCACACTCGCAAATCGGTCGAGATACGCCGAAGCAAGTTCCAGGGCGCCGCCTCCACCCATTGAGGCTCCAGTGACACAGACGCGGTTGGGATCTCCATCGTGCTCCGCAATCGCTTGGTCGAGGATGGCCAGCGCCTTTTCCGCGTTTGGGGAACCGGGAGTCCAGTTACCGTTGTAAGAACATTGGGGACACACCGCGAGGAATGGAAAGTGCCCGCGCATTCGCCAAACGTCGGCACCAAAGTTGTTGCTAATCTGCCGCAGACCGTCGTTGCCGTTCTCGCCCCATCCATTGAGGAACAGAATCACGGGAAGTTTGCGATCCGCTTCGCGTACTTGTGGCACAAAGACGACATAGTGAAACGTACTGCCGCTGCCATCTCGATAGGTTTTTGTGAGGAAGCCGCGACGTTCCACGTCAGGATTGCCATTGCAGCCACCTTGGGTGGTGAGCAACAGTGATATGGCAAACCAGGCGACTGTCGGACGGCAGAAAAACATCAGACCACCTGCGATTTCGGCATGGTTCAATCGAACACGGCTGTGGGTATCAGGTGACTTCTCTTGTCCCCTCTCCCCCGGCTTTGTGGGGGAGAGGGTTAGGGTGAGGGGGTCTTCGGAGTGGCTGCAACCCTGATTGAACCATGTCGCGATTTCCACCTGTGGCAGTTGGCACTTCCCTGATCGGTTTTTATTGCCAGCCATGGACCGGTTCTCCGCGAGATCACTCTTCGGTCACGAAGCGATGCTCCTGGGCCGTCTCCACCAATACACCCCCCCCGCAACAATCAGGATCGCATCCACCACGAGAATAGCAATCGTCAGAGTCCCGAGTTGGCCTCCACTGCTGCTGACAATCCTCGTTTGACTCGACACGGAATGCGTCGGTTCTGTCCCTGCCAGATAGCTCTGCGCCTTGCTCAGAGTCGCAGCAAATTCGTTGACCTGAGTTTCACTCGCCGCGCGTTGCGCAACCATCTTCCTAAGGCTCCGACCTGCATAGAGGAGTTGCCGCCGCGCCAAGGAGCCATTCCGCCTCGACCCTAGCCAGCCTCCCCCGCTAATCGGATTGCGGCGAGCAGACTTTTCCAAGGCATCCAACGTCGGTGGCAGCCACTTTCGTGTTTCTGTCTCGAAGGCGTCCCACTGTGTTGATGAGGCATCCAGCGGCTGCAAATTCTCTAATCTGACCAAGGCTGCCGATAACCCATCAAATGCTCGGTCGTCACCCGCGCTGCTCAGATCCAAGTCTTTACACAGCCAGCCGACAAGGATGATTGTTAGCACGGCACCGATGACTTTAACACCGTGGGAAGTGCCGAAGCGAGACACATGACCCGCTGTTGCTGCGACTCGACCAGAAAGCTCAAAAAAGAATGCCGAGACACCAGTCGAAACAAATCCCGAATGCTTGGCCGGCTGTAACGTGGCTATCCGTTGATCGTACTGCTCGACTGCTGCAATGATCGCCGACCGGAGCTGACTGGGTGTACCCTCAGCCCCCAAGCCTGGAAGCCAGGCAGGGTCAAATGGTGAACCAGCGGGTGCCCCATTTCCATCGACAGCAAAGCCTGAAGCAGTCGCAGTCTTGTTAGGATTCGATTGCCCAATCACGACTTCCCCGGCTGTCCAAACCTCTCCCGGTAGATTCTCGCGTCGTGTCGAGATATTGGCGGCTCCCTCCATAGCATCGGCCACCTGCTTCGTTGTGAGAGAATCGAGGAGATAGGTTCTAGTGCCGACTCGGGGAGAATCAGTAGGCGTCTCCTCACAAATCGTCGCTTCTGAGTTCGGCTTTTCGACGGTGAGCTTGGCAACAGGGATTCGCTTGGCCATGTAGAACAGGCCGACCACACTGTCCGCCGTTTGCCAGTCTGGGTAGTAGTGTGGTCGAACGAGATCGTCTTCGTTCAGAACGTGATCGCGGACCATCGCAGCCAGTTCCTGAAACGAAACCGGCCCATTGGCCCCTTCACCCTCTCGCCAATACCACTGCGTCGCCATTTTCACTTACCAAAGTAAATCATTGAGGCTCATCCGGTGATGCGTGGAGGTCGCGCGACGAGGGTTGCAACGAGCGATTCGAGCAGTGCTTTTCCGCGTTTGCGGGCGTTGTAGACGAACTGAAAGAACCCGACATAGAGCGGCAGCTTCTCTTGCGAAAGGCCTCGGTGAGGTCGAAGCCAGGATCGCAACAGCGACCAGCAGCCCTCCATCGTGTTGACGTGAACTTCGTGGAAGCCATCGCCATCGTCGTCGCGAGCATATTCCCCGCGTCCGTGATTGACCGTGCGATGTTGGTAGCCCCATTCTTTCAGTCGGCTGTAGATGTCGTACTCGTCTGTGTAGACCGTCGTGCCCGGTGCAATCGCGGCTTTCAGAAAGGGGCCGATCGTGGCTTGTTGAACATTCGCCAGCAGGTGCATCGCGACCTGTCCCGAGCGTTGAATCATTCCCAGAATCGGCGGCTTCTCTTTGGCCAGAGTGCTGCGTCCACGAGCCCCTTTCAAACGCCGCCGCCGTCCCCGCCGGCCCTTTTTTTGACTGCCTCGGGATGCCCTTTATGCCCTGCCACCACGTAGACTTCACCCGACAGCACCACGGCGGGTTGCTTCGCCACGATCCCTTCACGCAGTTGAGTCGCCATGTCATGAGCACTGTCTTCATCCAAATTCAGCTCTCGGGCGATCTGCCGATTCGACAAGTTCAGGCCCATGAAATACAGACACAGCAACCACCCTCGCAGCGGCTGATGGTGGCCCGCGAAAATGGTGTTGGTCAGGTCATCGGAGTCCCGCCCGCAGCCACCGCAGTGGTAGCGTTGTCGATCGGGCTGAGTCTCATCCAGGCCGCGCTTGGTCACCTGCGGCGAGTCGCAATGCGGACAGGTCACCCCTTCGGGCCAGCGCAGTTTTCGGGTTCATCCGACTAATGCGTGCCTCGACCGATGTAACGCGAGCAGTTTGAGCTTGAAAAAGTCGAGGTCTCGATATCCGTAGGCTTGGCGCTGGAGGAGTTTGATCTTGTTGTTGGTTCCTTCGAGCGGTCCCGTCGAGATGGGGTGATCGTACCAGGCCAGGATGCCGGCGCGGTGCGTGCGGAGCGTCTTGGCGAACTTGATCAACTGGCGGATGCCGGAGACTTCGGCCTGTCGAATCCAGCGGTCGAGTTCCCACTCGCCCATCACCTGGACGGGCTGGTTCCACACCTGTCGCAGGTCTTCCTTCAGGTAGTAGGCGGTGGCCAGCGAGTGGTTGAGGGCCAACGCGTCCTGAAGGCGTTGGCGTTCGTTCCGGGTGTCGTCGAGCCTGTCGGGATGCTTGAGGAGCAGCCAGCGCGTTCCCTTGAGGACCGACTTGTGCAACTGGTCTTCGGCCTCGCGCTGCAACTCGCGGCGCAGTTCCGTGAGGTGTTCGTTCAGCAGCTTGACCAGGTGAAAGCGGTCGAAGACCAGCGTCGCCTTGGGCAGGTTCTGGCGGATCGCCAAGCTGTACGCGGGCGACAAGTCGGCCGCCACGGCCCGAATCTTGGCCCCCGAGCTGCGCAGCCGCTTCCAGAAGGGGTGCAGGGCCTGTTCCCCTTTGCCGTCGCCGACAAACACAATCGCACCGCAGTCCAGGTCCATCACGATCGTCAGAAACTTGTACCGCTTCCCGACGTAGATCTCGTCGATGGCGATCCGCTCCAGCGGCTTGAGTTTCGGCTTGGAATACCGTTGCTGGAGGTGGGCCTGCTGAATCTCGCGCACCAAGTCCCAACTGACTCCCAAGTGTTGGGCCACCCCTTGAATCGTCATGTACTGCGACAGATCCAGCACGTAACGGGCAAAGCTGTGCGTGTACGTCTTCTTGGGTCCGGCGAACGGGATCGCCACCTGTCGCTCAAGATGACAATCCCGGCACCGCACGCGCGGCACGTCCAAACGCACACGCACCGGTTTGCCGCCGATCGGCACGGCGCGAAACTCGCGCGACACCCGGCCCTTCGAGAAGACCCGCGCCGATCCGCAGACCGAGCAGCAGACCGAGCAGCACAACCGCTCGCGCGGCTGGCTCACCGCCCCCACCCGATACTGCGTCGAGTGATACTCATAGCCGCGAACCCCAAAGGCGTGGTACAACAAACTCGTGGACATGTCGGCTCCTGTGATCTGGTGGATTGTTTCCTAACCCCAAATCACACCGACATGTTCACTCTCTCTCAACTCTCAGCACGCATTCGCCGGTTGAACCAGTTTTCGGACCATTTCAAAGCATTTCTGATCGTCGATCAATGGCAAGAGGGTCAGTTCCATCCGTGGCTCCTCGCATCAAATCTCCACCGCGATTCACACGGCTCCCTGCCGTGCAGTTCCCTCGATTTCTACCGCCATTCGCGATTTCTCAATAGATCTCCCCGGAACGCCGGATGAGCCTTGACATTATCTCACTTCCGGTTCTTCCGGCTATGGGAAAAGAGTATCGGCACTCGCAAAGTCGATTTTCCGCCGATGACGTCAATGTAGGCATGATCCGCAGTGTAATTCTCAACGGAAACGAGCGACGCTTTAACAGTAGAATAAATTACACCTTCACCAATCCGTATCTCAGACACCTTAATATTCTCGGAACTTGTCTTAAAGGAAATCTTTGACACATCGGAATTCGAAGCAATAGTTAATCCGGCAGACGCTTCCAAACCATCCGTAAACCTGAGCGTCAGCGGA
>JBBPIS010000110.1:0-27195 GCA_038040225.1 Planctomycetota bacterium | reverse complement strand
CCGCGCTGGCGGAATGCATACCAAATTCCTCCTATTGCTCCAGCCACCATGACGATGAGGGGATGTACATAGGTAGCCAACATCGAGGTGGGAAATATGACGCCCCAAAGGAGTCCGAAGACGCAAAAAAATGCCATAAGTCCCAAGACCAGGACATCGCCAGCGGTTGCCCGCGGAATCTCAGCGGCGTCTTTCCGGCGATGACACATCAAGCCAACGGCAGCAATCAAAGCCATACAGAACCAGAGTTGGAGCTGACTTTCCCACCAGGAATCGAACAGGTATGAACAAAACCAGCCATGCAATAGGTAAGCTGTACTGCAAATACTTAGCACTGAGAGGAAGGCCCGCCAACGTCGCAAGAAAAGCGTCAACCCGCCGCAAACCGCGGGGAACAAAAGTGCCAACAAGGCCAGCGGTCCGCCCAAAAGAACGGTAGGCATCACTGCTACTGGCAGTTTCTCCAGCAAGGGAACGGACCAACTATCGATCAATTGTGCCTCCGAATGGTCGCGAGAATCCTGCAATGAGTTGCAGACAATACTGCAGGTAGCACCAACCGTGTTGGCGCACCAGAGAAGGTTCAAAAGAGCCGGCATGCGCGCTGCTTGCCAAATCCCCGCGATTCGTAACGTAGCCGCAGCGCCTGAAGTCATGGTACAACAAACTTGTGGACATGACGACACCCTGTGACTGGGCGGTTGTTTACATAGGCGCTAGGAGTCTGTCCGAGAATTAGGGCTTGTGGGTGGGTCCACGCGGTTTAATGGTCACATTGAGGCATCATTCCCTAAAAACACCCAATTTTGGCCGTCAAATGGGGTGTCGAAAACATTCTCGGACAGACTCCTAGCCCGGATTATTCACCACGAAATACGCGAAACACGCGAAAGTGAAGAAGTGAAGCGACTTCAGTGGAAGCCACCCGCGATCCGGCCACACACACTGTCTGGCAGGTCCGACTTGCTTCGGCCTTACTTTTCGTGTCTTTCGCGTATTTCGTGGTTCCTCATGAATAATTCGGGCTAGCTATCATGTTTTTCAGCTCCTTTGACCCGATTGGCCGAACTGGCTGGCGAGTTCCCCTCTGGTAGATAAAGATTGGTAGATTTAATGCGCGAGCTGTGCGACCTAGACGCGATTCGCCCGGACGAACTGTCGCTCGTCGGTGGCAAGGCACTAGGTCTTGGCAGGATGATCAGATCCGAGCTGCCGGTGCCATGCGGTTTCTGCGTGACCACTGCGGCCTTCGAAGCGTATCAAGGCAGTGGGTTACCGGATTCGTTAGCAGCACAGATCGACGCATCATGCAAACGACTTGGCGATGGCAAAGTTGCGGTGCGATCTTCAGCAACTTCAGAAGACGGCGCCATCACGAGTTTTGCCGGCCTCCAGGAAACGTGTTTTGGTCTTGAAGGCGGGCAAGCCGTTCGTGATGCCATTGTTCGCTGCTGGAATAGTCTATTCTCCAACCGTGTTGCCGCCTACCGCCATCTTCACGATGTGAGTGAAATTTGCCAGGCGATGGCGGTTGTGGTGCAAAGGATGATACCTGCCGAGGTTGCAGGAGTGATCTTCACCTGTGATCCGCGTAATCCGGATGCAACGGACATGTTGGTCGAAGCGAGTTGGGGGCTCGGTGAATCTGTCGTCTCGGGCCGTGTGACACCGGACCGCTGGTCACTGGACAAGGCCACCGGCAAAGTGTGCCACCGGCAGATCGCTACCAAAATGCTCGAACTGACATTGGAAGGAATCAAGTCAGTCAGTCCTGAACGGCAACAACAACCTTGTCTGGATGAAACTCAGTTGAGAGATCTCGTGGAACTGGCTCGTCGAGTTGAAATGCTCTTTGGTACGGATTGCGACATCGAATGGGCGTGGTCTGAGGGGCGTTTCTGGCTGCTTCAGGCTCGGCCGATCACGACGATCGATGGGCTCAATCGCGAACGCGTGCTTGCCGAAGAGATCGCGACGCTTAAAGCAAAAGCCGCACCAGACGGCACGGTTTGGAGCCGATTTCATTTTGCCGAGGTACTGCCCACACCCACACCAATGACGTGGTCGATCATTCGGAAGGAATTGCTGTCGGGCCGAGGAGGCTTCGGACACCTTTATCGCGATTTAGGCTTTGATCCCGATCCAACCCTTGATGATGACGGCGTTTATGATTTGGCTTTCGGCAGGCCTTACTGCAATCTCAGCCGTGAACCGCTACTCTATTTCCGCGGTTTTCCCTTGGAGCATCCATTCGAAACGCTGAAGGCTGATCCGAGAAAGGCTCTCTATCCGCAGCCGGTATTGAACCCGGCTCGATTGGACTGGCGATTTGGATGTGGTTACCAGTCACGCTTCCCTTGCTGATGACGCGGATGCTGTGTGCAGAATTCACGCGTCGGAAGCTGACGAGCACGTTTGAACAGCGCTTCCTCGAGGAAATCGTCCCTCGATTCATTTACGATGTACAGGCGGCCCTGGCTAAGGACTTGACCGGGCTGTCCGACGCACAATTGTGGGTCCGATGCGAGACATGGCAGCGGCGAACACTTGTCGACTTTGCCCGCGAGAGTCTCAAGCCGACGGCGCTCGCATTGCTGGCGCTGGGCCGCTTGGACCAGCGGCTGACGCAATTCTTGGGAAGCGAACGTGCTGGGCAAGCCGCACGCGAACTCATCATGAATGTCCCACCGCGAAAGGAAGCCGATTTGGTCGAAGCGTTGCGCGAAGTTGCGGCCGGCCGACTCCCTCAGGATTCCTTCCTGAATTGCTTTGGGCACCGAGGTCGGAATGAGATGGAACTGGCTGAGCCGCGTTGGAGTGAGCGGATAACTCCGCGAGAAGTCCCACCCGTGGATTCTCAGATTGGTACGGCTGGATTCGCGACAACAAATGGCGCGGAGGCAATTGAAAAAATCTGGGCTCGCATCGCCGAAGAAGCAAAGTTCGCGCCCGCTGTTGCTGAGCGTATTCGTCATGAAGTCTTGGCCCTGCGCTCATGGGTGAGCTTGCGAGAGACTGCGAAGCATTACTTCATGCATGGTTACGCCGTCATTCGCCGTTTACTGTGCGAGTTGGACAGGCGTTTTCAACTTGACGGCGGGATATTTTTTTTGACTGCGGCGGAGGTACCAGAACTGCTTCGAGGCGAGAAGTTGCATCGCGTTGTCGAGACTCGCCGTCGCCGCCACCGGCTGACGTCGCAACTTCAAGTGCCCGCCGTGCTTTTCAGCGACAATCTCGATTCCATCGGCCAAGAAAGCCCAGTTGAGGGCGCGTCAGTACTTCAAGGGATACCATTGTCCCCAGGACAGGCACAGGGGCCGGCTGCCGTACTCGACGAGCCTACCAACGAGCCTCTTCCGGAGCCCTACGTGCTGGTTTGTCCGTCTACCGATCCTGCCTGGATACCCCTTTTTGCCCGAGCAACAGCACTCGTGATGGAGACGGGTGGCGTGCTTTCACATGGTGCAATTGTGGCGCGCGAGTTTGGATTACCTGCGGTCGCCGGGATTCCCGGCATTCAACACAAGATTAAAATGGGGCAGTTGATACGTGTCGATGGGAAAAGCGGCGTAGTGACGCTGATTGATCGGCCACAGACAATGGATCCAGAAATCAAATCGGGGATACAGGCCGGAGGGAGCGACTGCAAGACTCGTAAAGGTTAGTAGCCGATCGACTGGCCTCGAATGAAGCGACCTAATTGGGCAACAAGCAATCGCTAAGGCATGGCTTGTTAGCTGCACTTTGGGCGAACGCCGCTTGCGGGGATGGTTGTTTAGGCGCAGAGTTTGAGGAGGGTCTCGATGAGGGTCAGGAATTTCTGCGAATCGGGGGTGGCGGGCACAGGGGCGGGAAATTGGTTGCGCAGCATTTCCTGGGCGATTGTGCGGCGGCGGGCGGCGTGGGAGGGGCGGCGGGCGGCGTTGTCCCACGGGCGGTCGCCGCGGTTGGTCAGCGCGCGGTGAGCGCGGTCCCACGAGCACAGTTCCACCAGCGTGAACAGCCACTGGTTCAGGTGCCAGCAGCCGAGGTTCGACCAGACGTTGCGGACCTGCTGCTGGCCCGCGCCCCAGACTTCCTTCACGTCGTGGAAGTGTTCCTCCAGCGCCCAGCGCGCGGCGACCGCTTCCAGGATCTCGCGCACCGCCACGGTCGGGTCGGTGCAGAAGTAGGCGGCCCACTGAGCGCCCTCGTAGCGGACGATCACCACGCGGATCTGGCCGCCGGTCAGTCGCGACGTGGCCAGGAACGTCTTGATCGATCGCGTCACCTCCACGCCGCGGTAGTGGTACGTGAGCGTCTCCCAGCCGTCGCGATGCGCGGCCCGCTTGGCCAGCCGAAACGCGATCCGCTGATCCAACGCGCAGGCCATCCCGGCCACCATCGCCGCCAACACCCCGGTCAACGGCACCGCCGCCTGCTCGGTCCGGAGCCGCGCGGGATTGCCCCGCTCCAACCTTGCCCGCCGATCATGCTGCGACAGCTTTGACGCCTGGTGACACGCTTGTGGCCGCCGCGATCCCTGCTTACGCTTCGCCATTCCCTGGCTCTCCCGATGAAGTGCGTCTGTCAACCACGCACAACATCGCCGAGAGCCGGGGATTCTCAAATACCAATCACAAATCGCACACAATCACAAATCGCCTAAAGTGCAGTTGGTAGTGAAGTAAGCTTCAATATCAATGATTTGAAGTGGCACAGGAAAGTCAAACGGTAAAGGCGAGTCCGATTTCATCCACGCGGAGTCTGAGCGAAGTCTGAGCGAAGTCTGAGTGGCGCTTCATTGTGTAACCGTTCACACCCCGTTTTGCCTTGAAAACAAGGGCTTTGCGTAAGTGGTTCAGGGGAAATGACGGTTCGCCATTACACTCTTGCTATATAAACACTCACGCTTGTCCACTAAGACACAACGCATTCTAACTAAGAATTGGTATTGACCGTTCACCGTGGGTTTGTGGTATGGCCGGGGTGTGAACGGTTAACTTCATTGTCGCTGTTCACGGGACATTATCAGTGCAAGGTCCATTGAGCCGATTAATGACTTCTGGCGTGACGTGGTAAATATAAATTGAATACCCGGCCATCGCCACAGGTGAGAGCCGTCGAAAGCACGTGTAGACGGGCTCATCGGCTTCATAGTGCCGATATCCGAACAGGTGGTTCACGCTGATCGCATACCATCCTGGCCTGATCTCAGGGAGGCACATTTCTCCGTCTGAGTCGGCGACGGGGACGATTGATTCATGAGAAAACTGAGCTAACTTCGGATCCACGATTCCGAAGTAGGCCAAACCGATGCTCCCGATTTCCGGATGCTGGTCAACGAACCGCTTCAATTCAAGAAGATCCTGACCCCAGTCAATGTTCGCGTCTAGAAGATATGCCGGGCCTCCGCGCGGTCCACCAGCCGCCAGATTGAAGTACGACATGGAATGGGGATACACCCAGAGGCTGCCGATAATCGACGCCGCAATACCCAAGGTGATCGCAATCCTGAGCAGGGAGTGATGTAACTCAAATGCCTTTCCGACACGGCTGCAGAATACATACAGGAACGGAATTGCAGGCAAGACGTATCGCAGATACCTGTTGAAGCCGGTTTGGGAACTTACTAACACAAATATGGCAACTGCTGGGGCCAGCAGAACCAGGTCGTTACAGCGGAATTCCCTGTATTCGCGCAGGCAGACCATGAGAATCAGTAAGAGTGCGGCGAGGAACAACGTCCCCAAGGGCGTTTTGATGGCCAGCGCACAAAGGTAATAGTGGTACCAGCCACCACGCTTCTGTTCGCCACAAAGGTACGACCACTTCCCTTTTTCAAAGTCATATTTTTGGACGTCAAGTCCCTTCAAATAATTCGCGGGAAGGGGCACTGGAACCGATGCCAGGAAGGACTCGCGAAAACGATTACCAGGAATAGTGTGTGCAGAATCTCCACCGAGAGACCGGCTGATGAAATCGAAGTCTCCTAAGTGGCGAAACGATCCTTCAAATCCATAGCCAAGGTTCAAAATGTACAGGCCCAGGCCCATGACGACTGCCAACTGGGGGGCGGGCACCATCACTGGTTGATGATGACCCGCAGCCGCTTGCAAGCAGCGGACAAGTGCCCCAGACACAGGAAGACTGTCGGGGCTGCAAACGCGACGGGGCCACCTCGGATGAATCAACAGACCGTTCAACAACAACCACGCGAGCCAGAGGGCTGGCCAGAGCACAAACAGAATGATCCAAGTAGACTTGGAGAGTTGCGCGAGGCCGAGAGCAAGCCCGGCGAGCATTGCTCCCTTCCAGGATGGAGCTGCAAGCCAGCGCCAGAAAGAATATCCAGCGGCGACGCCAAATGCAGCGCCTCCAATGTCCGGTGTGATGGTCGATCCCCAAGCAAGAACACTGGGGCAGAAGCACCAGAGCAGCAGCGCGATCCGCGCCGACGAATTCCCGTACAATTCCTTTGCCCATTGATAACAAACCCAACCACCGAACAGCGTTACAGGAATCTGCGCCCAACGGCAGATTGTAAAGTACCGGAAAGAATCGAATCCATTTTGCTGCAAGAACGCGCGTCCCAGATTGAATTCGGGTCGAGCGTATGGACTGTCGGAAATCCTATCCGATGGAAGCTGCGGACTCACAAACAACAACGGAAAAGCCGCTATCAAGCGCATCAGCGGGGGATTGACGCGATACAGATCGAAGTTGCCATGCTTCCAATGAATCAGTCCAGAAGGCAAATGAGCGACTTCGTCATACATCGGTGCATTGACGACTGCGATTCGGCCCAGCAGCAATCCTTGGATCAGAAGAATTGTACAAAGGAAGAATCGCTCGCCAACAACCCCTGCGCCAAAACGAAATCGCATAAAGCCCATCATTCAACTCTTCCATTAGCAATTCGCGTACGAATCGGACTGCGTCCGATTCGCGGCGTCGCTGTTTCTGGCTTAGCGCACAGCGTGAACAAGGCACAACCGTGTCGGATCGGCCTGATTCGACTGTTCGAGCTGCTTGCCTGCCAGGCACAGCTGCTTCAAAAGCAATATCTGTCCTGTAACTTCGCTGTCTTCAAGAGCGTTCAAACGGCTGAGCCAGATATCGACAGATGGTTGAAAGTAATTCGCGAACTCCTCATACACGCGAACCTGATAACCTGCATCGGTGAGCATTTCGCGAAACTGTCTCTCTGTTCGAAAATGTCCCATCCATTCGGGACATGGAAAGTACTCCGGTGCCGCATAGTCCTTAATAATCACGGACCGCACGAAGGGAGAGATTGCCTTCAGGACCTTTCCCGGATCGTCGAGATGACCCATGCTCTCCATAAACATCGCGACATCGAACTCCTCTTCAAGTTGCAGATCATGCAGATCCGCAAGCCACACCGGGAAATCTGTGATAAAGCGGTGCTGCTCCCGAGAAATCGTCACGCCCTGCACGAAACAACCATGCTTTTGCAGGATCCTTGCTGGTCCGCCCCAGCCGCATCCGCAGTCCAGAACTCGCGACCCTGCAGGGATATATTGCAGCAGTCTTATGACTGCAGCGTCAAACGGATCGTGAATGGGATCCTCAACGCCAAAGTGATAGTGCAGCCCTGGCCCGAGAACACGCTGCCACACGTGAGTGGGTTCTGCCGAATAAAATGTATCAAGTCCCATTGTGTTTCCCCAACTCGTTCATTCGATCTCCGATCACCCGCAGCCTGATAACTTCTGGCCCCGCGTTGCTCGTGTTCATTCAAACAGCAGGATACGCCACCTTTTTCCTTTCAACAATACCTCGGCGAAATTGCACACGGCATCGGCGGAATCATCTTTCAGCCCACACACCTCGTTGACATGCTAACCCAGCGACGTTCAAAATGACACCCGTCTCGATTTCCTGTTTCCCCTCACAACAAATGGAGATGAACAATGGCCGAAAAGGATGAAGCAAATCTGGGCGGAGAGAGCACTGACCGCCGCAAGTTTCTCGCCGGAGTTGCCGCAGCAACCGCAGCAACCGTAGCTGCGGGTGCGTCGGAGGCCTACGCCGCTCCAATCGAGGATGCCGGGAAGAAGACCGAACGGAAAACGGTTGCCGTGGCAGAAGGAGTGCTCCACAAAACTCACGGCGAGGTCACCGAAATTGAGATCATGGACAACTATCGAATCGAAATTGAAAGTGAGTCTGCGGCGGTTTCGTCGGACGTTCCGTTTGGTCGAGCCGATGGTGAGGACTTCCCTCGCGTCATGCAGCGGCAGTATAGCGCTGATCGTTCTCGGAATCGTGCTTGCCATGAGGGTGACATTGGCCGTTAGACATTGGAGCGCGAGTGCTTCAAATCCCCACACCAATCGGCACGGGGTTGTGAGCGTCCTGCTCGTCATCGCTTGGCTCGCTTCCGAGCCTGTTTGACATCGACCAGCGCGAAGAGGCAGGTCGTATGGGCGATGTTCCGATGCCATGTCTTACCCAAGCGCGGGTGGCCGACTGCAGGGCTCCCGCATCTAAAACTCCAAGCACGAACGGTACTTCGGGAATCGGCATTATTTGCCGTTGAAAAATGCACTCATTTTCAGCGGGCTTTTCAGCCAGCGTAATCTGCTGAAGTCTCAAGTCGCTTTTAGCTATACAGTTCGAGATGCGGCGACCCTGTGGCCGACTGTCGTCGGTGGCACTCCTCCTTTGTCGAGCCAGTCCAAGAGTCCCTTGGCCAGTTCTTCGACTCGATCCCAGTCTTTCACCAAGCGGGCTTCCAAAAGTTCGGTCCAAGCAATGTGCGGGTCCATACGATGCGTCCTCGATACGGGCGTGTGAACGAGCGAAACGCTCTGATTCCTGCTCCACACGGAACAGGAACACGACCGTAGCGCGAGTTGATCGGCTGCGCAAACTCGAAGCCTGCTCATGGTCCACAACGATGAGGCTCACACACGTTGCCGTACTGACGGCGTGAGCGTTCTCGGACGATGGTCTCGCGGGTTGGGTCTGGTGCAGGTGGCGACGCGGTGTTCATGGAGAACGGGTTGCTCGGGAGGCCGTTGATGAGCAAGCGAGTGTAGGCCGTGTACTTGGGGAGGCCCGTCAGGTTTTCGGGGGTGAGTTGGTCGGCGTGCTTGCTAAGTTGTTGCGAGAGAACTTCGGCGTCGTCGCTGCCAACTTGGAACGTGACCAGGGAGCCGACATTGCCGAACACGGCGTCGGCGGTGGGTTCGTTGAGTTGGGCCAGGTACTGATGAGCAACGACGAGCGACAGGCGGTACTTGCGGGCTTCACTGAGGATCGACGCGAACGAGCCGGAGACGAAGTTTTGAAACTCGTCCACGTAGAGGAAGAAGTCACAGCGGTCTGGCTCGGGGATGTCGGCTCTGGTCATCGCGGCCTGTTGGATCGCGGAGACGAGAAACGCGCCGAGCAGCGTGGCGTTGTCTTCACCCAGGCGGCCCTTGCTCAGGTAGACGATGAGGATCTTGCCCTCGTCCATGATCTGGCGCAGGTCGAGTGAGCGACCGGGTTGGCTCACGATGGCGCGGATGTTGGTGTTCGTCAGGAACGGTCTGACCTTGTTCTGGATCGCGGCGACGGCTTCGGTCCGATAGTTGTCGGACCAACTGGCGAACTCGTGCATCCAGAATGACCGGAGGACTTCCTCGCGGATGCGCGGGACCATCTGTTCGCGGTAAGGTCGTTCGCCGAGCAACCGCATCATCGCCATCAAGTTGCCGTGTTGCTGGGCGGTGTTTGTGGAAGCGGTGTTCCTCCCGGCCGTGTTCTGCCTAGCAGCGTTCTGTGAAACATTACTCTGTTCCACCGTGTTCTGTTCCACGGTGGCGAAGACCGCGTTGCGGAGCGTGTCTTCCAATCGCGGTCCCCACGAGTCGTGCAGTTTCTTGAAGGCACTCACGACGCCGGACGTGACCTGGTCGATGCGGTTCGGGTCGGGACAGGCCAGCGGATTGAAGCCGACGACGAACTCGCGATCTCCCGCGTCGAAGAGGATCACGTCGTTGGTCCGCTGCTTGGGGACGAGTCCCACGAGGGAATCGGCCAGATCGCCGTGCGGATCGACGAGACAGACTCCGCGTCCGGTCTGCATGTCCGACGCGATCATGTTTTGCAGGAGCGTCGTCTTCCCCATGCCGGTCTTGCCGACGATGTAGAGGTGACGGCGACGATCTTCGAGTGCCAAGCCAAACTCACGATGGTCATCGCGGAACAGGACCGACCCGAGCGGGACCCTCCCCTCCCCCTTTCCTGAGTCGAGTTTGGTCGGAGCTTCCAGCTCCGTGAACTCGGTGGTTTGCATCTGCTCGGCGAGGACCGTGGCTGTCGGCGGATGCCAAAGCGTGGCGAGTTCCTCGTGCGACAGGAGGAAGCCATCGGACGTGCGATGGTGAGGAACGTCCTCGCGATGCCGACTCACTGTTGCGCGACTCAGCGCGTCACGACCGTTCGCCCTGGCACGACGGATCGGCCCGAGATGGAACTTTGCCAGTCGCGACTTGGTGAACGCTCCGAAGGCTCCGGCCATCTGGCGGATACGGTCAGCCGTTGCGGGGTGACTACCTGTCGAAGCGAAGACGATCAATCGAATGTGAGTCTCGAAGAGATGGCAGCCCACCTTGTCGCTGGCCGCTTGGAGGTCGTCCTCGCGTTCGTGCAGTCGGCTGGTCGAGGTTTCGAGTGTCGTCCGCGTCGGCTCGGGCGAAGTCAACGCGATGAGGTCGAGCAGCCACGCGACGAACCAGCCTCGCGGTCGGGTGATGTGCTTCGCGAAGTAGCGGGCCAGTCGGTGATGACGATGGAAAAACTCACGGTCGAGTCGTTTGACCGCCCGCACCGCGCGATGGCAACGCCCCGACGTAGCCGGTCTCACGGTGATCTCGATGCGACACTCAGAGTCCTCGGCGGGTTTGATGGCTCGCAAGAGGCCGCTCACCGGATCGTCGAAGTTGCGGTTCAACATGTCCTCGAACTGCGAATGCCGGAGTACGGGAAACAACTCGGGGACGAGGGCCAGTTCCGCTGACCATGCCTCCCATTCGACGGGTTGTGAGTCTGCTTGCTCAATGGAACGCGAGTCGATCTCTTCGACGACGGCAAGTGCCCAGTTCGGATAGTTTGCGAGGATCGGTCCCGTGACGTGTTCCTCCATGCTCCGCAGAATCCGCACAGAGAGACCGACTCGTCCCTCGTGAATTCCATAGATCAGCGTCATCGGACGACGCTCGTGATCCGCCTGATGGATGGCCGCGAGAGCCTTCTCCATGTAACGCGGCCCGCGCTCGTTGGTCGCCGGTGCGGTGAGCAGTTTCAGCACGTTCGCAGCGTATCATGACCGCCTCATCACTTTGACTTCGCGTCCGCCGCGTCGTCCGTCTGTTCCCCAAAACCGCCTCAGTAGAGAGTGTGTGGCTCGCGTGAGGCGGTGGCCGCCACGTCTCTCGGTCGGTCGCGTGCTTCCTCGTCCCTGCGGAGAAGGGGCGCGGCATGATAACCACGCCAAGCGAACGTCGGAACGATGGTCGGGCTTCCACGTTACCAGACCGCCGTTGATGGAATCACTGGTCGAGTAAGCCGGACTGGTGCTCGATGAAAGAGTGACGACGGGTGCAGATTGACGAGCGACTGCCAACGACCGTGATGGTCGAGGAAGAGTGGCAACTGCAACGGACGCGGCTCGGTGAGGAACGCCTCCTGCGTGGCGGCGTAGACGAGATGCCGGTCAGCATTGCGGGCGCAGGTTTGAGCGAGCCAGAGAATGTGATGGGCCCGCTCTTGGCTGCGTGTCAGGAACACGGCTCGGAAGTAGGGTCTTGGGCCGCGTTCTCGCTGCCCCTTCCACCACACGACCAACGAATCCTGATAGGCTTCGTAGTTGAGCAGCTTCGTGCGGATGCTTTGTTCGGTGTTGGAGTCGATGGATTCCGTCGATTGGTCGATCTCGAAGTAGGCGTTGAACTGCTTGCCCGCGAGTGCGAACTGGAAGAAGCAGTCAGGGTAAAACGTGTGCGAGGCGACATCAAGACGAGCTTCGCCATCGCCCTGAAAGAACGGAACGGTGCAGCGGTCTCGATGAGCCGCAACGAGCGAATGCACGATGACTTCGGCCAGAGTCTGGGTGTGCATGTACCGCGACGGCGGGATGGCCTCGAACCGTGAACGGTGCGGCAGCGTCGCGTTCGTGCCGTGAACCGTGCGATAACCTTCCGCAGTCAGCTTATACCAGTTGACCGGTCCGCCGACTCCTTGCGTCGCCGTGAAGGCTCGCGCGAGTCCCGCCTCCGCCAGTGTTTGAAGCCGCTCGCGCACACGGCGTTCATCCTGAAAGGGTTCATCCGAAAACGACTCGCTCGCTTTGAGGATGAGCGTCGTCATGGCGGGAGTGCGCGACAACAGTCGCAGCAGCGCATGGTCTCGTGCCGACAGGGAAACTGTGTTTGTCATCCGTCGGAAATGGAGCGTACCATTGGTGCCGCTTCATCTCCCATCCCCACTTCTCGACTCATGTCACGCGGCGGTTACATCAACGTCGATCAGCTTCAAGCGGCCACGTCTCTCGACGAGGCGGCGGCGAAGTGTGGCGTCTCGCTCGATGCCCACGGCGACGGGAAAGAGATTCATCTCGACTGCCCCTTCGCCTGTGAGGGCGACCACAGCGGCCGACGCGAGATCGCGGTGAACACCGAGAACGACCAGAAGGTTTTCATGTGCCATGCGTATCAGTGCGGCTTTCGCGGGAACCTGCTGACGCTGATGCACGGCTGGCTCGCCGGATCGCGACCAACGGGCGAGAAGCTTAAAGGGGAAGAGTTCCATCGCGTGAAAAATGTCCTCGCGAACGTTCACTCGGACTACTCCCCTGCCGAGCGAGTTGCCTCGCCGCGACCGGCCGTTGAACCAATCGCTCAAACGCCTACTGCCATCAATCGATCTCCCGCAGGAGCTACGACGACAAAGTCAGCACCGTCCCCTCTCGCGACGACGCCTGCAACGGCTTCCGATCCCGAATGCAACGTGCCGCTTGGGCAGTCGGGAGAAGAGAAAGTTCGTGAACTCACGACACTCGATGACAAGTTCGTCCTCGACGTGGCCGCGATGCCGCCTCCCGCCGCGAGCTATGTCCGTCGTCACCCGTGTCTCTCTCCCGAGTCGATGAAGAAGTGGCGAGTCGGCGTCCTGCCGATGGACGGCGGCTCCGACAAACGCGGCTTCAGCCTGCGCGGCCAAGTCGTCTATCCGGTCCCGTCGGAAGACGGCCAAGTCCTCGCATGGATCGGCCGCGACCCCAAGTACGAAGAGAAAGAACGGGACTTCTCGCGTCTCACACCCGCCGAACGCACCGAAGCCTCGGCCCCGATGAAGCATCGCTTTCCGAAGGGCTTCCATCGCGGCCTCGAACTCTTCGGCCAGCAAGCCAGCCGCCTAAACGAACCCGGCTACCGCGAAGCCATTGCCCGCCACGGCCTGATCGTCGTCGAGGGCTTCAACGACGTGATCGGCCTCGACAACCTCGGCATCCCCGCCATTGCGATCATGTCCAACCGCATCACCGAAGCCCAAGTCGAAAAAATCACCCGCTGGTCCCGGCAACTCACCAATGGCAAAGTCACGCTCCTCTTCGATTGCGAACCAACCGGCGACGACGGAGCCAAGGAAGCCCTCTGGCTCCTCGCCGAACGCGGCCTCAACACCCGCCTCGGCTGGTCGCAAGCGATGCACAGCGGCACGTTCCAAGGACGCCAGCCGGAGAACCTCACCCGCGAGGAATGGGAGGCAGCGATCCTTCCGATTCTGGAACGGTGAACCGCGTCGCGGCGAAAGATCCTGCTGACGGAAACCCCGTTCGGTGGTATGCTGTGGTCATGACTTCCCTCCCCTCCGAACTGCAAGACATGGTTGAGCAATCGGGCGACACTCCCGTGCGAGTCGTCGATCCCCGGACGCAGCGCGTCTACGTGATCATCGCGGACGAACAGTTCGACCGCCTCCGGTCGCTGATCGACATGGGGCCGTTGTCCCTCGATCAGCAGCGTGTCGCCCTCCGCGACGCCGGACAGCGGGCCGGTTGGGACGATCCGGAGATGGACGCCTACGACCACTACGACGCTCACCAGCCCCAATCATGAAGACCGTCCTGCGTGGCGATGTCGTGCTGGTCGATTACCCGTACACGGATCGGACGGGTTCCAAAGTTCGTCCGTGCGTCGTGGTGCAAAACGATGGCGGCAACCAGCGTCTGGATGACACGATTGTCGTGCTGATGACGAGCAAGACCCGGTTCACCCCCGGTTCTTCCACCGAACTGCTCATCGCGGCGCAGTCCCCTGCGGGCCGACAAGCCGGGTTGATTTTCGACTCGGCGGTGCAGGGCCAGAATCTGCTCACGGTCGATCGCAGCTTCCTGCGTCGCAAGATCGGCGTCCTTCCGGCCGACACCATGCTCCAGGTGGACCAGTGCCTGAAGGCGGCTCTGGCCCTGATGTAGCAGAGTTGTTGGTTGACGTGCCCTCCGGATAGGTGCGGGATAGTGCCGCGTCCCGTCGTGCCTGCGGGCACGAACACACCGGGCCGCGTCGTGAGTGGTGCGTGGTGCTTCCGAGTGGACCGCTGGCACTCGTCGTCGCCCGTCGCATCGCGGGCGTGTCGTCTCGCTCCGCGATGGTCGCGCTGTGGGCGCGCGTGGTGCGGGCACGGCGTCGCGGGAGGCCGCGACAGGCGGGGTTACGCAAAGCATTGGTCACGAGGTACGAGTGCCGCGCCCGTCGAAAGCCCGCCTGTCGCGGCCGATGCCGTCGACGTCGTGCCCCTCATCGAGTGGCAGGTTCCGGCCTTTCCCAAGCCGTATTTCCGGTCGAACTCCGTTCGCCAGACTTTCGCCTTTATTCCGCCGGAGCTGGCGATATCTTGGCGGAGTAATGGCGATCCTGCGGCGGGGCGATTTGACAGTGTGACGACGGTTGAAGCGGTGCATCTCTCCGGTATGCGATTTCTTATTCGACCATGATGTTGTGTGGTTGTCGAACTCATTTTGTCGCGAGCGGCGGGAACTCTGCTGATTTCCACCGAGGTCGTCCGGCCTGCGAAGCGGGGCCCGAACTACTCGTTCCACCGAGTCCCCTCTCCATCGCGAACTCGTTTGAACGATCCTTCCAAAGAACACACGTTGTTGTGTGCTTACAAGAGTCATATGTTCTTGCTCGACGCGGAAACAGCATGGCCTTCGCAGCCACAAGCCATTGGAGAGTTGATCGACTTCCTTTGAGGCTCCCACATCCTTGGTTTCATGCTCCCAATCTCTTCCTTTCAGGCTCCCGGCCGACTTCCTTTGATGGTCCCGGATGAATGGAACGTGGCTCGACCACTCCCCTGCCGAGCGTCCCGTGAACGTATCGTGAACGCGGTCTGAACCTGCTCGTGAGCAGTGTCGTCTCATGGTCAGTGAGCGAGCCTTGGGCATGGTCTGAACGTGCCCGCGAGCGTGCTGATGAGCCTCCACATGGTGAGGCGTCGTCGCCCGTCGTTCCGCGCTGCTACGGAACGCAATTCACGCCTTGCCTTCGAGGAGAGAACGATCTCGTTCGAGACCGACTCGGCTGGTGATTCGAGGTCTGTTCAAGGGACGCTCACCAGTCGTTCACTCCGCGTCCATCGACCATGCTCGCGAGCGCGATCACGAACGTGGTCGGTGCATGTCGAAATCTCGTCGAATGCCGAGCATCGAGCATGGTCATTATCGTGGTCGTTTCCCGCATCAGGTGAACACGCGAAGAGTGGCTTTGGCATTGGTTTGAACGTGCCTCGTGGCGGGGCCGAGTGGCGTTCATGAACGTGTCCTGGTCAGGCCGTTGCCGCACCCTTGTCGTGGCGTGTCGCATGACCTGTTCAATCGTCTTGCCAGCGTTGCTCGGTAGGCGTAGGGTCGGACCATTCACTCCCCTTTCGATGCCCAACCGTTTCCTTACGATCAGCGATGCCGAGAAGTTCACCGGCAAGAGTCGCAGCACGTTGCGACGCTTCATCGACGGCATCGTCAAAGCGGACAACTCGCCTGACAGACCTCTGCTGCTGCCGACCATCGCCGAAGTGATCGCCCTGCGCGAACAGAGTCAACCGTTCTCATGGCGGATCAGTGAAGAGTTGCTCTTCAACTTCTCGGCGAAGATCGACACGTTCACGATCAACTATGCCAAGCTCTGTCAGTTCCTCCCGGCCAAGGTCGAACCCTACGCCTCGCAAGCCAAGGAACAACTCGCCCCCGCGTTCCGCCTCCTGCTCGAAGAGGGGATTGTCGGAGCCATCAACTGGACGACCGGCCAGCACGACGCCCTCCAACTTCATGTGACTCGTGGCGATCACCTCACCGGGCCATCGACTTCATCGAAGCCGTCAACCGCTGCCCCGTCGGCAACCACGGGACACACTGCGTCCCACGCTGGAACCACCATTCCGCCAGAAGCCACTACTCAACCGCGATCAATTGTCCAACCAGACCTGTTCGATTTCGTCACCACGCACGAACACACCAGTTCGCACTCACCAGCCGAACGCCTCGTCCAGCAATTCCACACGGCCTGGAACGGGAGTTCCACAATGAGCGACGACTCAAAAGGAAGTAGGGGACAGACGGCATCCTGTTCCTCTGGAGAACTCACCGCAGCCAAGGAGTGCCTCAACCTCTACGGCTTCGACCTCGCCTCACACCTGCTCCCCAAAGTCGTCAAGCGGATGCGGCAACAATTCCCCGATGCCAAAACCTTCGGAGCCACCCGCCCGTACTTCACCGAACTCCACGCCGACCACCTCAAACGCCAACGCATCGCCGAGACAACCCAATCCGCCCACCTCGAAGAACAGCTTGAAGCCGAAAAACGCCACGTTGATACGGAGTCGCGCGAGTTCGCCCACACGACAGGCCGAGTATGCGAGGATGCCCGGCGAGATTCGCTCCAGCCGAGAAACCCAGCAGGCCGACCCGCTTCGGATCGAGGTTCCATTCGGCGGCGTGATGCCTCACCAGGCCAAGGGCTCGTTCGGCGTCTTGCACGGGTAGTTCAAACATTTCTTTCTCGTCGCGTGTCGGCGTGCGGTACTTCAACAGCGCGGCGGTGACGCCCAGCGAATTGAGCCATTCGCAGACTTGAGTCCCCTCGTGAGCATACGACAGAAACATGAAGCCGCCGCCGGGGCCACGATGACCGACGTACCGTTCGGCTTCTCCGGCCGGTAGATCATGATCGTTGGGTCGCTCACATCGGTGATGCGGTTAGGACCAACTCCTCCGTAGGACTGGATGAGCTTCACCGTGGCGTCGGACTTCGGCACCATTGCCGTCGGCGGACCATCGGGCCAGAGTTTCAGCGTGATCGGCTCGGCGGCAACGGCCACTCGGACCAGGGCACATCACAACGAAAGACTCAGCAAGATTGTTTTCATGGCCGGCATACTCCTGGTGAACGCAAGTGGGTTCACTGTCATGGATCAAACCGATTCTGTCCAATGCTCACCATTCAAAGATCCGTAGCCCGCGCATCGGCGAGGATTTTCCGAAACAGGACGGTCCACATCAAAACCATTCGTATTGGAATCCTATGACTACCCAATCATTGCGGCAGCTTGTCGGCGTGCTGACCTTCAGTGTCTTCTTCATCAATCCATGTGCTGCGGAAGACTGGGGAACGTATCGCATCGTTTCGGCCAGTGCGCCCGAGTTTGTTCTCGAAGCGGTGGGCGGCGTGAGAGCAGGAGGGGGCGTTTCGATTCAGAAGCCGAACGGGGCTGCGAATCAGAAGTGGATCGTCAGCCCGGCGGATGGCTCCGTGAGAGTTTCTCCCGCGCAGGATCCGTCGCTCGTGCTGACCGTCCAGAAAGGCGCGAACAAAAATGGCACCCTCGTTGTGTTGGAGAAGGATCGCGGCGAAGCGTTTCAGCGCTGGGGCATGACGAAGCACGAGAACGACAGCTACTCGCTCATTCCGAAGCATGCGCCGGAGCAAGGGCTCGATCACTTCGCCGGAAAGCGCGAGGCCGGGGCGCGGATCGATCTTTGGACCTACACTGCCAACGACGTCCATTTGCGGTGGCTCATCCAGCCGCTCGCGGGAAGCGGCGTTGTGGATGCGAAGGAAACGGACTCGCCGAAGTACGAGCCGCCTGCGATCAAGCCCGAAGACGTCCTGCCCGGCACGACGAAGCAGTTCACATTCTCGCAAAGCAAGATCTTTCCCGGCACGGTGCGCGAGGTGACGGTCTTCATCCCGGCTCAGTACGACGGTACGAAGACCGCGTGCGTCTATGTGAAGACCGACGGCTTCAACCCGCGCGAGAAGACGCTGCTGGAGACGATGATCGCGACCAGAGAGATGCCGGTGACGGTCGGCGTTTTCGTGCGTCCCGGCGAGCTACCGGCTCCCATGAAAGGGACCGCTGGCCGCCGCAACCGCGACTTAGAGTACGATGGCATCAGCGACAACAACGTGCGGTTCCTCATCGACGAGCTGCTGCCGTTCGTCGCGAAGGAGTATCAGCTCAACCTCTCGACGGATGGCAATGACCGGTGCATGTCCGGCGGGAGCAGCGGCGGCATTGCGGCCTTCACGGCCGCGTGGCATCGGCCCGACGCCTTCAGTCACGTGTATGCGGCGAGTGGCAGTTGGGTCGCGTTTCGGAGCGGGCACGAATTCCCGACGATGGTCCGCAAGTTCGAAGCGAAACCCATCCGCGCGTTCCTCACGACCGCGACGCGAGACATGGAAAATGCCGCGGGCGATTGGTTTTTGCTCGACCAGGAAATGGACAAGGCTCTGAAGTTCTCCGGCTACGACTATCAGTTCCGCATCATCAACGGCCCTCACGTCGCGGGTTACATGGAGAACTGGCAAGAAGCGATGGCGTATCTGTGGAAGGGTTGGCCCGAGCGCGTGAAGGCCGGGCCGAGCGCTCCGCGAGCTCAGGAGATTCTCATCCCCGGCGAGGACTGGCAGCTTGTGGCCGAAGGCTTCAAGAGCACACGCGGCCCGGCCTGCAACGTCAGCGGCGAGGTCTTCTTCGCGGATACCTCGAACAATAAGATCCATCGGATTGGGCTGGATGGCCTAGTGAGCGTCTTTGTTGACGACGCCGCTCAAGCCCACTGCGTCACGGTCGGCGCGGACGGCTCGCTGTTCACGATCTCGGAGAAGAACGACAAGCTCATGCGGTACGACTCGACCGGAAATGGGAGCGTCGTGATGAAGGGCATCGTCGGCCACTCGATTCTGGCTCGGCCGGATGGCTCGCTGTATGTCACGAGCAATGGTGACAAACCCAATTCCGGCAGCGTGTGGCTCATCAAAGACGGCCAGAAAACCGAGGTTGATCGCGGCATCAAGTTCGCAACGGGCATGGCTTACCGCCCAGACCAATGGTTGCTATCCGTCGCGGAAGGGCATTCCAAGTGGGTCTACAGCTATCAGATCAACGACGACGGCACGCTCACCAACAAGGAACGATTCTTCCCTCTGCACGTCGCCGACTGGGACGACGACGCTGGCCCCGAATCGCTGTGTTACTCCCTCGAAGGCCGTCAATTCCTGGCCACTCGCAGCGGAATTCAGGTCAGCGCCGACGACGGCCCGACTCAAGTCATCCTGCCTGTGCCCGATCGCAGTCGCGTGACCGGCGTCGCGATCAGCGGCCCCGAGAAGGACACGCTCTTCGCCTTCTGCATGAACAAGATTTGGAAACGCAAGATCCTGCAGCACGCTTTGGGAGCGTTCTCACCTTGGACGAAAGTGACTCCGAACAAGCTGTAGTTCCTCTCAATGACTCGGCTGATGACCGCGTCACTGGTTGGCCAACTTAGTTCGCAGTTTTGTATGCTCGTCAAAGACCGCTGCTCTGGCGTAAAATCGCCATATCTTCGAAGGCTCAACACTCCGGAAATGAACATGACACCTTGCAGCTTCTCAAATCTTGCTTGTCGCTTCGTAGCCTCGTGGACGTTGGCGACGCTCCTGAGCGTCACTGCCACGTTGATGCCTTCGTCGGCTCTGGGCGACGAAAAAGCCACCCCGGCAGCCCCAAGCAAGCCGACCGCCCCCGCCGCCCCTCAGGTGAAACTGCCGCCTGGTGTGAAGATGGAGCGAGACATCTCGTACGTTCCCAATGGCGACGAGGCGCAGAAGCTCGATCTGTATCTGCCCGAAAAGCCTGCTGCGCGTCCCCTGCCGCTGATCGTCCACATACACGGTGGCGCGTGGATGGGCGGCAGCAAGTTTCCCTGCCCGGTGGTGGGCATGGTCGCCAAGGGTTACGCCGTGGCCAGCGTCGAGTATCGCTTCAGCCAGAAGGCGAAATTTCCCGCTCAGATTCAGGACTGCCAGGCCGCGATCCGCTGGTTGCGCGCCAACAGCAAGCCGCACAACATTGATCCCGAGCGTGTTGGCGTTGTGGGAGGCTCGGCAGGCGGGCATTTGTCGGCGCTCGTTGGCACGGCGGGCGGGAAGAAGGCGTTCGCGCCGATCGGCGGCAACGACGAACAGTCGGACCGCGTGCAGGCCGTGTGCGACATCTTTGGTCCCGCCAATTTCAGCACGGTCGTGCAACAAGCCGACGACGACAAGAACGTGCGGAACATCTTCAAGTTCAACTCGCCGAGCGACCCGTACTCGCAGTTGATCGGCGTGAGCCTCGATGCGGACAAGCAGAAGACCGACGCCGTCAGCCCCGTGCATTACGTCAGCAAAGACAGCCCGCCGATGCTGATCCTGCACGGCACTCACGATGCACTGGTGCCCTACGCGCAGAGCGAAGAGTTCGCCGCCGTCTTGAAGGAAAAGGGCGTGGAAGTTTGGCTCCAGAAGCTGCCGGGCTCCGGTCACGGCGGTGCCGCGTTCGCGAAACCGGCAGTCGTCGCGTTGATGCAGAACTTCTTCGACAAACACCTCAAGGGAGCGGCGGTGAACGTCGAACTGGTGCCGGAAGCGGACGTCGCTGTCGAACCGCCGAAGGCTGCGGTGAAGTAGAGGTTGCTCAAGTCGTGACGCTCGATTCTTCGCGGACGACGATTGGCCGCACCTCGCAAGCAGGCAGGACCTTCGATGGACAGTCTACAAAAGCAAATCTCCGAATCTCCCATGCCTCGTCGCCCTTTCTTGCGACTGGGTCTTGGCGGATTCGTGGGACTGACTCTGCCAGATCTCTTTCGACAGCGGACGCAAGCGGCGCTTCCGGCCCCGTCTCGTCGATCAGCCATCATCGTCGTTTGGCTCCACGGTGGGGCCAGTCATTTGGAAACGTATGACCCCAAACCGGAAGCTCCCAGCGAATATCGTGGCCCGTTTCAGCCCATTCGAACGCAAGTACCTGGCCTCGATTTTTGCGAGTTACTGCCGCGGCAGGCAGCCATCGCCGACAAATTTACGATTCTCAAGTCGCTCGTGCATACCGGATTTTGTCATGATGACGGGCCGCAACAGATTTTTACCGGACATCCCATTCAGGGACGACGTCTGAAGCCCGACAATCCCGAAATGTTAGCCATCGTCAATTCCCTCCGCCGGAACCCGGACCGGGATTTGCCAAATTATGTGGGTGTCAACCCGATTCCTTATCTCGGTTCGGCTTATCTGGGGCCGGCATATGATCCCTTTGCGGTCTATGGCGATCCCAATGCACCGGAGTTTGAAGTACCGAACATTGGCCTCAAGGACGCGACCGCCGCCAGGCGAATGAATGAGCGGATCGGGTTGCGTGTCAGCCTGGATCGTTTGAATCGCGAGATTGACCGTGAATGCAACATGGGAGCGATGGACAGTTTTGAGGCTCAGGCGTGGAACATGCTGACCGGATCAGCCACCCGTGAGGCCTTTGACATTTCGAAAGAGGATCCCCGGAGCCGTGACCGCTACGGCCGCAATATGTGGGGGCAACAATGTCTATTAGCCCGGCGTCTTGTCGAAGCGGGAGTCGAACTCGTCACCGTCACCTTGAACGGGCCCCTGTGCGGGCGAGTCGGCAATTGGGACGACCATGCGGTGAATCATCACGTATTTGATGGCATGAAGTATCGTGCCCCGTACTTCGACCAGGCAGTCAGTGCGCTGATCGAAGACATCCATCAACGCGGCCTCGATCAGCACGTGCTGATTGTCGTCGGAGGTGATTTCGGACGCACTCCCAAGATTTCTTATGCCGCCAGCAGCGGTGGCGGCGTGGCCAGTGGGCCGACCGGCACCATGCAACCAGGTCGAGACCATTGGCCGATGGCCATGTCGTTTCTGTTCAGTGGCGGCCGAATCAATCCCGGCCAGGTCATTGGTGCGACCGACGCACGGGGTGAACACGCGGTGGAACGTCGACTCGGAGTCCAGGACTTTGTCGCCACGTTGTATCGCCACCTTGAAATCGACGCGTCGCGCATCGAAATTCCCAACTTTTCAGGCCGTCCAATCCCCCTCCTGCAGGACGGCAAGCCGATTCCCGAGCTGTTAAGGCGCGTGTAGAGTCGAAGAGCGATTTCAAGAGTTTCACCCTCCAGACCAGCTTCTCGATGACTGAGCTGCAGCGGATGGTGCCAGTGGTAGCTCCCTCTTCGCTAGCGGTTCTGAGCCGACGAGCCGGTGATCGCACGGCGCGTCCGCATTATCGAACTGGCGGCCCCGCCTTTTTTTCCAGAATGTCTTGAATCACGTGACCATGCACGTCGGTCAGGCGGCGGGCGATGCCGTTGTGGTAGAAACTGAGCTGTTCGTGATCGAGGCCCAGCAGGTGCAGCGCGGTCGCGTGCAGGTCGTAGCTGTAGCTGGGATGTTCGGCCGCCTGCCAGCCGAGGTCGTCGCTGGTACCGTAGCTGGTGCCACCTTTAATGCCGCCACCTGCGAGCCACGCGGTGAAGACGCCGGGGTTGTGATCGCGTCCCTTTTGCGAGCCTTGCATGAACGGCTGCCGGCCGAACTCGGACGTGCAAATGATGAGCGTCGAGTCGAGCAGCCCGCGCTGTTTCAAATCGGTGATGAGCGCGCTGGCTCCCGTGTCGAGCACTCGACCCCAGTAGCCGTGATCGCGGACGATGTCTTCGTGGCTGTCCCAATTCGGGCGAATCTTTTTCGACGACGTGTTCTCCGCGCCGCAGAAAATCTGCACGAAGCGGACGCCACGCTCGACCAGCCGTCGCGCCAGCAGGCACTGTCGCCCGAACGGCCCGACATCGGAATCGTCGAGTTCATACGGCTTGAGCGTCGCCGCACTCTCGCCCGACAGATCGACCGCTTCGGGAGCACTCATCTGCAATCGTGCGGCCAACTCATAGGCCGCAATACGAGCGTCCAGCAATGAGTCCCCTCGCCGATCTGCATGAGCGACGTTGAGCGTTCGCAGAAAATCGCGGCCGTCTCGTTCCGTGTCCGGTGACACGGTTCGATCCGCTGGCGGAAAGAGGTCCGCAATGGGAGGCCGCTCGGCGGACGTCTCGATGACCGTCCCTTGATGCACGGCCGGAAGAAAGCCCGCCGCCCAATTGGCCAATCCGCCTGGAGGCAGCCCGCGTGTGTCCGGCAACACGACGAACGCCGGCAAGTTTTCACTCTCGCTTCCCAACCCGTAGGTCACCCACGCACCCATGCTTGGAAAGCCGGGCCGGATGAACCCGCTGTTGGCCATGAACATCGCCGGCCCATGCAACGCCGACTTGCTCTGCATCGAGTGAATGAACGCCATCTCGTCGACGTGGCTCGCCAACCTCGGAAACAGATCGCTCAACCAGCGACCGCACTCGCCATGCTGACGAAACTTCCAAAAACTCTTGGCGTAGTTGCCGCCGACACCGGCAAACGTCTGCTTCCCCAACTCGGCATCAAACGCCTCGCCATGTCGCCGTTCTAGCTCTGGCTTGTAATCCCATGTGTCGACGTGACTCAGTCCACCGGGGCAAAAAATCTGAACGACATTGGTCGCCTTCGCCGCGAAGCGAGCCTTCCGATTCGCCAGTGGATTCTTCGACGACATTGACTCTGCTGCGAGCAACTGATCGCTGTGCAGCAGCGAAGCGAGCGCCACGCCGCCCAATCCACCGCCAACGTCCCAGAGGAATTGACGACGTGTGCGAATCATGGAAGTCTTTGTTGAGTCTTCAGTCCACATACACAAACTCATTGGCATTCAGAAGCATTCGACAGAGTTGGGTGAAATCTCGTCCCTGCACGAGCGACGCGGCGGCAGCGGCCTCCGCCAGTGAGGGCTGGCGGCCGAAGGCCAGTTGGAACGCGCGAGTCACTTGCGCGGTCGAATCGGTTTCCGCATCGGCCTTCACGCGGCCAGCGAAGTAGCCGCTCTGGCGCAGCATGAAATCGTTGTTGAGCAACGTCAGCGATTGCAGCGCCGTGGTCGTTGTGTTGCGAGCCGGGACCAAGTTTGCGGGACTCGGACAATCGAGCGTCGTCAGGAACTGATGCGTCGTCGTCCGCACGGCAAAGCGATAGACACTGCGTCGCCACAGGTCGGGAGAGTCGGGCGTGATGTAGCGATAAACCGGGGCGTATTCCTCTTGGTACTCGAAGTCGCGGTAGCCGGGACCGAACATGGTGGCATTGAGCTTGCCGCTCACGGACAAAACCGAGTCTCGCAATGACTCGGCATCCAATCGGCGCGGGTTCATTCGCCACAGGAGGCGGTTGTTGGAATCAGTCGAGAGACGAGAGTCGTGAGACGAGAGCTTTGCATCGTCCCCCACTCTCGACTCTCGTCTCTCAACTCTCGACTCCTGACGATACGCCGCGCTCGTGCAGATCAGGCGATGAATGGCTTTCAGCGACCAGCGCTGGGCGAGCAACTCGTCGGCCAGCCAATCGAGCAACTCCGGATGCGATGGCTGAGCGCCGCCGAGTCCGAAGTCGCTGGGTGTTTCCACCAACCCGGCACCGAAGTGGTAATGCCACAGCCGATTCACGATGACTCGGCGAGTCAGCGGATTCGCGGGGGACGTGACCCAGTCGGCGAGCGCTTGGCGACGGTCTCCGTCGGACGACTGCGACGTACCGAGTTCTGGCTTCAGACCGGTGACGCACGAAAGCGACGTTGGCGAAACCTCGTCCGCCGGTTGTTCTGGGTCGCCCCGTTTCAGTAGCTTCACCGGCGGCGGGGATTCGGTGATGACGGCATACACTTTCGTCGGCACGGGAAACGCCGCGAGTTCTTTCTCCAACTCCGTGCGACGTTGTTGCAGTCGCACGAGTTCGGCTTTGTCGGCATCGGACATCGGCGGCGGCTGAGCGGCGACAAGCCACGGATCGGCGAAACAAATCTGGTCGTGCCCGATGCCGTTGCCGCCGTCGGTGGACATCAACGTGAGAAACCGCACAGCGGCCGGGAGCGCCACTTCGACCGCGAGACCGCCGTCGTCTCGGCCGATATTTTTCTGGTTGGCCTTCAGTTCGCCATCGACGTACACGAAGTAGCTCGCGCCGTTCTTGGGTGTCTGGCCGAAGTACCCGGCGGTCGCGGTGAACTTCATCTCGGCGGGCGCGCCCGCTTCGCGCAGCGCGGCGAGATCAAATGTGATGGCGGCGTTGGCGTGCAGCGACAGCAGCGTGTGGCCATCGGCCGCGTAATCGACGCCATCGAGCTTCGTCGAGAAGTGCGAGTTCACCGGGCCGAAGCGAATCGCGTCCCATGCTTGTCCCGACGTGCGCGGTGGCTTCATCACCTTCAAACCAGTCGAAGAGATTGGAGTTCCCTCCGGCGCGAGATCGGGGATGACGACTCCATCCACGAACTTCACCGTCGAGCGTGCGAAGACGTTCGGCTTGGCTCCTTCGAGGAAACCTCGTTTTTCTGCGTGAGGTTTCCCGGTGACGAGGTCAATCCCCTCGCCCAGCTTGCCAGTGCCGAGTCCGTCACCACCGCCGACGATGTCCGCCAAATCGAAATGCCGACCACTGAGCCGAGCTTGCTCGATCCGGATTTGTTGTAGTTCGGCGTTCAACGCCTGCTTGCGAGCCGCGAGGTCTCGGACCTCGGCCGTGCTGACCTCACGCTCGCCACGTTTCACTCCCGCGAAGACGGCCGACAGACCGTAATACTCGCGCTGCGAAATCGGATCGAGCTTGTGGTCATGACACCGGGCACAGTTGATCGTGACTCCGCATGCCGCCGTCATCACCTGCGTCAGCATGTCGTCGAGATCATCCGCGCGAGCCAATCGCTTCAGCACCGGACTGGGCGTTTCCGCCTGCCCGACGAAATCCCACGGACCCGCCGCGAGAAATCCGGTGGCGATGACGGCATCGGGATCGTCGGGCCGCAGCACGTCGCCGGCAATTTGATCTCGCAAGAAGTCGTCATACGGCTTGTCGGCGTTGAGTGCTCGAATCACCCAGTCGCGATAACGCCACGCATTGTCGCGCCGCTGATCACGCTCAAAGCCATGCGTGTCGGCGTAATGAGCGATGTCCAACCAATGCCGCGCCCACCGCTCGCCATAATGCGGCGAATCGAGCAACCGATCGACGAGTTTGTCATACGCCCGAGGATCGCGATCACTCGCAAACGTATCGACCTCTTCCGGCGTCGGCGGCAGTCCGAGCAAATCGAACGTCAGCCGCCGAATCAGTGTGCGCCGATCGGCCTCCGGCGACATCGTCAATCCGTTCGCGTTGAGCTTCGCTCTGAGAAACGCATCAATCGGATGTCCGTCCGGAGGCCCGTTGCTCGGCGACGTTACCCGTTTGATCGGCTGCCAAGCCCAATGCTCGCGCCGTTTGTCGTTCGCCGCCGCTCGATCCGCATCCGATTCCGGCCAGACCGCTCCCGCATCAATCCACGCCTTCAACGCCGCAAGCTGCTCGGACGTGAGCGGCTTTCCGTCCGGCGGCATCCGCTCGTCATCGTTCGTGCTGGAGACTCGCTGCCACAACAGACTCTCGCCGCTCTTCCCCGCCACGATGACCGGGCCACTCTCGCCACCACGCAGCGCGAAGCTCTTCGCATCCAGTCGCAATTCCCCCTTCTGCTTGTTCGCACCGTGACAGGCAACACAGTGTGAAGAGAGGATCGGTCGAATGTCTCGTTCAAACGAAATCTCGTCAGCCCGCGCCGATGAAAGCACCCCAAACACAACAGAAAACACAACGAGGAACGCGCGCTTCATAAACGTCACTTTGTTTCTGCAACCTTCAATGATTGTGAGTGACCACGATGACTTCCGAGACGACCCTTTGAGGTTGTCTTACC
>JBBPIS010000109.1:0-27666 GCA_038040225.1 Planctomycetota bacterium | reverse complement strand
CCTTTGCCGCTTTATTTTGGTGCGTCTCGAAGACTCGACGACACCCTACGACTTGCCCAGCTTCAAAAAGGCATTGGCCCTGCTTCTGACCCCGCCACTCCGCCCTCAACAAACACTCATATCATTCTTCAGGTGCTTACGTCGCTGCCAAATGTCGTTACAAAGTCGTAGAGCAACGCCGCGAATTCCAATGGGACTCCTTGGGGGACAAATGATGGACACCGATCTGACAGCTCTGGTTTCTCGCATCGAGCAATTGGGAGGCGAGACGCAAACGCTGCGGCAGGAGGTGGCGGCCCTGTGCAGATTGCTCGGTTTCCCCGGTGAACGTGCCAGCGTGCAGAAAATGCTCGGACCGGTTTGGTGCGAGATGCTGACCGTGGGAAGCGAATATGGCAAGAACGGTGTCTGCCTGTCTGCGGATGAAGCGGGAGGCACCGTCGCCGTCTGTGGCGAGGACCATCGCGCACGAGTGTTTCTGAATACCGACAAGTATGGCGGACTGGTGCATGTGCTCGGCAACGATCTCAAGAATCGCGTCCATCTCTGGGTGGATGAAAATGGAGGCGACGTGGCCGTCTTCGGCAATGACGCAAAGCCTCGTTCGGGATTGCGCGTGCTGCCCACCGGGGGCGGTCTGGTGACGGTCCTGGCCAATGATGATCTGACCCGTGCCACGCTGCGAGCCCTTGACGACGGAGGATACGTCGATGTCTTCAGGGCAACGAGCGACTGTTCCGTGGCGAGTCTCCGCACGAATGAAAATGGTGGCCAGATGGTCGTGGCGAACAAGGAGGGAAAAACGCTCGCCTCAATCATGGCAAACGACAACGGCGGTTTGATGAACGTCTTCAGCAACGATCACATCCATGTCGGCGGAATGAGCGCCTCGGACAACGTCGGAGCCCTGCTCAGCCTAATCCGGGACGATGAGCCGCAGATCACCCTGATGACGGCCGAGGAGGGGGGACGGATCAACGCCCATGCCCCGGATGGCGATGTACGAGCCTCCCTCTTCAATGATGTACGCGGCGGCGACATCAACCTGTGGAACGCACAGGATCAGTTGGGCGTGATCCTGGGCTACAACGAACAGGGGGGCTGGTTGCGCCTCGGGGCCGACGACACTTCATCCGGCATCCTGATGATTCAGGATCAGCACGGCGGCTGCATCCATGTCGGCAACAGATCCCATCAGGGCACCGTGGGTATTTCCACAACGGACATGGGAGGTCACATCTTTCTTTCCGGGTCCGAGGGCCTCAAGGGAGTGCTTCAGGGGGTCGACCAGAACGGCGGTGCTGTTACGCTGCACGGCAACGACGGGTTGCCGCGAGTCGGCCTGACCGTGAGCGACGAGGGGGGGCTGGTCACGGTCTTCAACGACGACGCCAAACTGCAGACGATCATGAAAGTCACTCCGATGGGCGGAGTCGTCGGCGTGATGGGGATCGACGGCCAGCAGCGAGCCGGCATGTGGGTCGAGGGCGACGGCGGCAAGATCGCCGTCTTCGACGAAGATCAGCAGATGAAAGCCGCGATGCAGTCCGAGTCCCTCGGCGGCATGATCAGCGTCATCAGCGCCGGGTTCCCCCAGGTCATCCTCCGCGCCGACTGGGACGGCGGCCAGGTCCTGGTCTGCGGCCAGAACGAACTCCCCGGCGCGATCCTCGCCATGACTGACTCCGGCGGCGGCCTCCAACTCTTCGATACCGAGGGCGAACCCCGCGCCGCCTTCCCCGCCGACGAGGGTGATGAAAACGACGAGAATGAGGATCAGTAGTTGAGCGATGCCCGCTCTCACCGCGATTTGGTGAATCTTGTTCACACCACTGAGTTGGTCTCCAAGTTCTGAAACAGCTTCGAACGGGCTGCGTTCAACAGCATGGTTCAGTCTCCGGGATGGGTTGTTGGTCACTCGTGGGTGGGACACGAGTGATCAACCGCAACAAACAGACCTCTCCCGAATCATCCGCGTCACTGCGGACCCGCCACAGCGTCGTCATTTCCATGAGTCAAATCCGACATGCCGTTCGAATGGATTTTGCTTCGCTCCCAAGTGAAGCACACTGCGCCACCCCGCCGGTTCACACACCGGTCACTAGGGGGTTTTCACCTTAGAAAAAAACATCTGCTCGATGGCCTTGGGACTGATCGTGTCGGCCGTTGAGTCAAAGTAATTGTTCCAATTCTTCTCCAATTTCATCCTGACCCAAGCCAAGTCTATGTCCGCTTTCTGTTTTTCGGTGAGAGTCCAAGTCAACGGCGGCTCGACCAGTTCTTTGAACTTGAGGGGGTCTCGCGTCTCAAGGGTGGGGTCTCGATCACCATGGTGGACCTCAAACCGGAAGGTGACGGAATCGATGGGAACAATGTTGTCATCGTCGGGGATGTCACGGATGCCTGTGGCCGCTTCCTGGGCCTGGTTGAGGAGTTCTTGAGCCGATCCCAATTGATTTTTTAGCCCTTCAGGAATCTCCAGTTTCAGTTTCGCAACATCGCCAATCATAGTTTCCAGGGATTTCGCCTGGGGAAGGAATGTTTGTTTTCCTTGTTCCGAACTTTCGTTGTTGCCTGTCTCCATGGGTAATTTCGCCTGTTCGATGATGCCCCTGAGGGGGATTGTCGCGGCATCCGATTCTGGCAATCGTTTTTGCACAGTTTGAAGAACATCAACTGCTTGCAGATATGGGCTGGTGGCACGCCGTTTGGCGTAGCGAGATCTTTCGAGGAGTTCCAATTCCAGATTGCCACGTTCGGCCTGCGTCGAGACGCGCATCGCGTTTACGGCGGCGGAGGGGCCGAAGACAGCGCTTTGAAAGCCGGTATTGTCTTTGGCGTGTTGCGCGGCGGTCTTCGGAAACGGCTCAATGCGGATCACCAGCACCCGATCAAAGGGTGGCTTGGGCGCGTCTTTCTGGCTGTAGAAATGCAGCAGATCTTTCAACGATTTTACGGCAGTAACCAGCCCCGGATTGTCGGCATAGCCGCCATCGCAGAAATGCCGATTCAGGCGTTTCAGGCGGCGTTCTTGTTCGGTGTCGGCCTCGTTCATCATCGATTTACCAGCATCTTTCTTCCACAACCCGATTCGCTGCAGGGTCGCACCGGGTCCAAACCCCTGAGTTGGATGCGGACGCGTGACCGGTGTGACGTAGGAAAATGTGGCGGACAGCCGCACCGCAGTCGAGACCCGCAGATTGCTTCTGCCCCAGGATTCTTTCGCCGTGCCATTGGGACCGCTCAACGCCGCATCATAGAAATCGAGAAAGTCGATGGGGGTGTCCACGTGTTCCTGCTGGCGTTTCTCGTCGGCCTTGGCGACGGCGACACGCAGCGGAGAAATCTGCACACGCTGGCCCGTTTCAACGCACGTCGCATTGAAGATGACCGGCGGGATGCGGTGCTCACGAGTCAACGGGATGAGATCGCGGATCGTCACGGCCCCCATCAGCTTGCGATCTTGGAGGCCACGGCCCATCTGGTTCCACCACAACGATTCCAGCGCCCACCCACGGTCAATCAACGGTGGCGCTGCCATCGGAATGACTATCCGCACAAAGTCCGGTCCGGCCAATCCCCACGCCACCCCCTCCAACGCGGATTTCATTGAATGTCCGATGATGACTTTGCTAGAGGGCTTCTTGACCTCTCCCTTTTTATCCTCTGTTTCATGCCTCAGCATGGACTCGTGATCGCGGGCGGCGGGGTCGAGCAGGCCACGGTGCCCCAGGTAAAACATGGCTCCCACGCTACCGCCCGAAACGGTACTCATCAGGCCAATCGACTGGCTGAGACCCGGAAACTCGTGATCCAGTTCGGTGAGCACCTTGGTCGTCCAAGCGGCGGCTTGAATCCCGCCGCCCGAGGCGGTCACGACGACGAGCGTCTTTTTCCCGTCCGGCCCAACAGGAAATGGCCAGTCTTTCAGCACTTCCGCCCAATAGAGCTGTTCATAATGCTGATCATCCTTTTTCTCCTCTTCTGAAAGTGGGCGTGTTGCCGCAGCGACATACGCGTTGCGCTCCCGCTCCTCCGCTGGCACTTCCCCCCGGATCTTCTGGATCTTCTCGTCTGTCGAAATCGCTACCGGCCGAATGTTGTCGATTTCAAAGTAATGGTCCGTCACACCGAGGTAAAACACGGCTACCGTATAGACCATGGCAAAGATGACAGGCGGCAGACCATAGCGGTCCAGCCAGAACGCCAAGCCCGACATGAAATAGCCGATGAGAAAGAGCAGGAGCACAGCACAGAAGCCCGTCGGCCATTGGAGACTTGACCATGTGTCGTCGCTCAACCCCCAAAAGTATCCGCCGAAATAGATCAGCGTGGAGATGCCCACCAGAATCAACGCCTGCGGTTGACCTGGTAGCAAGATGCCTTTGGCGTCGGTATATCCGGGCCCATGCAACAGCCAGGAGAATCCGCGTTTCGGATTACCAAAAAACCATCCCGCGATTCCTTTGGCCGGCGATTGTGACGCACTTGCGCTCGTCCGCCCGAACCGGCCCCCAATCCTATCCGCCCATTTTTCAAATGGAAGAATGCCCGCGTGAGCGGTTTGATTGATCTGGCCGAGCACCCAGTCTGCCAGGCACGCAACGATCAGGGCAAACAGATTGACCACCACGAACCCGGCGAAGACGCCCTTAAACAATTCGCTCGTTTGGTTAGAACCCTCCTTAAGCGTCATTACCAGGACAATCAACGGGAAGAGCAATCCCAAGACATACCACCAGACAAATCGGCGGGGAGACCAGCCCGGCGCGACTTCAGATTGTCCTACCGTGCTCGACGTGACATTCGTTGCCGCGGTTGCTGCTGTGCCGGCGGATGGCACAGACGGTTGGGCTTCCGTCGAGGAGAGTGGCTCCACTTTGATGCATCTCGCGTCTCCGTTGAGTACCACAAGGCGACACTGTGCCAGGCCAACTCCGACCGTGAAATATGAGATCAACGTGATCGTGAAAATGTCCCAGCAGGCATTGTCCTCCCGTGCCAGCAACAGCGCCTGCAGCATGTTCGGATTCCGCCATGCCACGATGCCCAACACTGCGGGCGCAATGCACATGAGCAACCCATAGCGCTGTCGCGTCACCGAGATGCCCCATGCCAATACCGACTTTGTCCAATCGAAGCGGGATAAATACTGATAAAGAAATGCCGCACCGAACGACAATAAGAACCAGACCACCAAACCAAGAACCAATGCCCAATAGCTCGACAGTAAGTTCCAATTGATGTTCCAATTCATGAGGATTCTCTCGGTCTGTTTGCGATGGGGTGACTGGGATCGAATCTTGGACAAGGACAGGGGGCGAGCCTTTGAGCTCTTGGTATTGGAATTCAATGTTCATCGTGCTGAGGCTGGGGGGTAGAGTCAGAGCCTTCGACCCTGCCACTCAGGTACGTGATGCCCCTTAGCAGAGGGAGGCACCTCGTTACGTTCCCTTCGGTTTCGGCTTGGGGTTGGCGGCGGTGCCGACGGTGACTTGGTAGCCGAAGGGTTCGAGGGCGTTTTCGCTGCCGGGATTCAGCGCGAGGAGCAGGTCGCGGACTTGCGTGGCGAGGCTCACGCCGGTGCCGGGAGTGCGAACCGTTTGACCGGCAGCGAGGCCCAGCCGTTGGTTGGATCGCTCCAACACTTCCTGAGCCTGGCGGCTCAAGTCCTGTGCCTGCTGGCGGTCGGGTTTGGCGGCCGTCACGACCGCTTGCAATTGCGTGGCGAGTGCAGCCGGAATCGGACTCGCTGCCGCCAGCCGCTGATGCTCACGCAAGATGTTTTCCAGCAGCGCGACGAGGTCATCCGCATTCGAGGGAACATTGACACGAACAGTGACTCGAGCCATCGTCATTCCTCACTTTCTGAGATGAGAACCGCCCATACTGAAAAGGTCGCTCGCGGATCGCCGTTGAGACCCACAGAGATGCGTCGCACGATACTGCGTTCGATTCTAGAATCAAAGCATTTTACAAATAGACGCGACACATTGCTTCAACTGTTTATGCGGAAAGACATTCTGATCGACTTCTTTTCCATCAGTTCGGTGTTTTGCAACGCCAGAAATTGAAATCCTGGCGTCCGGAATTCCATTCCCGATGCTAGAAACACTATTCCGGACGTTCGGAATTCGAGTCCTGACATCAGCAGTCCCATCCCCGACGTCAGCTTCAAACTTCTGGCACCGGAGGTCCAGTTCACGTTGTCAGAAATCCAATTCCCGACGCCAGATGTCCGATCCCGACATCGGAAGTCCAACTCCCGGCGTCGGCAATCCAATTCCTGAGACCGGATGTTCCACTCGCGACGACGGCAGTGCGAGGGCTGTCATCAGAAGTGGAGTTCCTGAGTTCCGAAGTAGATGTCTCTGGTGTGTCGTCCAATTTCTAATGAACGGTGCGCGAACGCTCATGTCAGGTGTCGGCGATCTGAGAGTTTCGCGAGCGGATCGAACAGCGACCCGAACGTTTTGAACGTCCGGGTCGCTCACCATCGAAACAGGACAACATCCTCGTCGTTCCCCGTGGTTGTATCGTTGTCGTTCCGAAGCCACACTGCGGGCGGCTCCACATTTCATGAGGGAGACGGGTGTCATTAGGGAGATGGGCAATGTTCGAACTGCTGGCTCAACGATTGTGTGGCGAACTGACGAAGGTGGTGCTGATCGATCCGCATACGCACATCAACCCGCATTCGGCGGCGGCGAAGACGCTGGCCGACATCATGGGGTACCACTACTACACCGAGTTGGCTCATTCGGCCGGAATGTTAGACATGTCCCGTGCGATTCATCCGTTGTCTAACGCGATGATTCCAATCGTGTGTCTTGCCGACCTACCATTGCAACGGTCTGTTTTCTTACCAGTCGGCCGATTGTCGACCAATCTCGTGAACAGGAACACCCGCAGTCTTCCAATCGATTGTTTCGCCTTTGAAACAAGAAACCTGCAATACGATGTTGCCCTTCTCTAGCCACTTCAGGTTCTTTCGATGCGATGGCGGTCAAATGGGCCTACCAATTGCTGAGCGTACCTTAGTACCGTGGCCTTGCGGCCAAGATTCGCCCTCCACAACAGCGGGCAGGAGGGAACGCCGCGTCCCGTTTCTACCACCCGCTGACCCCAACCACAGCGCCCAACTCGCTCGAAAGCATCAAGGTAACGTCCATGTTGAATCTGAGTTCCTGGCTGAAAACGGTCTCCCGTCGTTTGAGTTCGCCGGCCACACAATCCCGCCGACATCGGCCAGACCGCCGGTTCTCGTCCGATCTCTGCATGGTGCAGTTGTTGGAACCGCGTCGACTTTTGTCGGCCGTGACGAATACCAATGACTCCGGGGCCGGTTCGTTTCGGCAGGCGATTCTCGATTCGAATACAACGGGCGGCGTCGACACCATCAGCTTTGCGATTGCCGGCGCTGGAGTGCATACGATTTCGTTGCTGAGTCAACTGCCGGACCTCACGGATGCGGTGATCATTGACGGGACGACGCAGGGAGTGAGCGCCACGCCGTTGATTGAGTTGGACGGGACGAGTGCCGGAGCGGGGGCCAACGGCCTGGTGATCACCGGGGGCGGAAGCACCGTCATGGGGTTGGCGATCAACCGCTTCACGGCGTCGGGCATCCGCATTCAGGCGCTGGGCGGCAACACGATCCAGGGCAATTTCATCGGCACGAACGCGGCGGGAACCGCCGACTTGGGCAACGGCCTGCACGGCGTGTACAACGTGAACACTCCCGGCAACCTGATCGGCGGCACGACGGCCGCGGCACGCAACGTGATTTCGGGCAACGACCAGCACGGCGTGGTGATCCAAGGAGGCATCAGTTCGTCGAATATCGTCCAGGGCAATTACATCGGCACGAACGCCGCCGGCACGGCGGCCCTGGGCAACACACTCGGCGGAATCCTGGTTCAGCACTCCCAGGCGAACACGATCGGCGGGACGACGGCCTCCGAGCGGAACATCGTCTCGGGCAACGGTGCGAACGGCGTCTATTTGCTCGGCAGCGGCACATCGAGCACCCTGCTGCGGGGCAATTACATCGGCACAGATGTCAACGGGACGGCGGACTTGGGCAACTCCCTGAGTGGTGTGCAGATCGACAACGGCGCGGCCTCGAACACAATCGGCGGGACGACCGCCGGGGCGCGGAACATCATCTCCGGCAACAATCGGTTCGGGATCACGATTCAGGGAACCGCCGCCACGGGCAACACCGTCGCGGGAAACCTGATCGGCACGAATGCGGCGGGAACGGGGGCGATCGGCAACACGTTCAGCGGGATCACGCTCTATGACGCCGGTTCCAACACGATTGGCGGCACGACGGCCTCGGCCCGGAACGTGATCTCGGGCAACCTGCAAAACGGCGTCTACCTCTCGCAAGCCGGTGCCGAGAGCAACCTGGTGCAGGGGAACTTCATCGGCACCGACATCAACGGGACCGCCGATCTCGGGAACACTTTCAACGGCGTGCTGTTCGATGCCCAAGCTTCTTCAAACACGATCGGTGGCGCCTCAGCGGGGACGAGGAACATCATCTCGGGGAACAATCAGAACGGCATCAGACTGGTGGGCCCCGGGGGACTGAGCGGAGGGCCCGCGAGCAATCTGATTCAGGGCAATTACATCGGCACCGACGTGAATGCGGTTGCCGATCTGGGGAATACGCAAAACGGCGTGCAAGTCCTCCAGGCCAAGGAGAACACGATCGGCGGCGCGGTGGCCGGTGCGGGGAATGTGATCTCCGGTAACGACCAGAACGGCGTGCAACTGTGGCTCGGCGCCAATGCGGCGAATCTGGTGCAGGGGAACCGCATCGGTACGAACGCCGCCGGAACCGCGACGCTGGCCAACAGTCTGAATGGCGTCCAGATTCTGAGTTCCAGCGGCAACACAATCGGCGGATCGGTCGTCGCAGCGCGCAACGTGATTTCCGGCAATGCCGAGTCCGGCGTGCTGATTGAAGGCGGTAAGGGTCAGAATATGGCGAATGTGGTGCGAGGCAATTACATCGGCACCACGGCCACTGGCAACGCGGCCTTGGGGAACACCCAAAACGGCGTCAAAGTCTTGGACTCGACCGGCAACACGATCGGTGGAACGACGCCGTCGGCGCGGAACGTGATTTCAGGAAACAACCAGAATGGCATCAATCTGGTCGGTGACGTCGGAGGACCTTTTGCGATTCCGAACTCGCTGGTGCAAGGCAACTATATCGGCATCAACGCCGCCGGGACTGCCGATCTGGGCAACATGGAGAACGGCGTGTTGGTGGAGGGCATTTCCAACCTGATTGGTGGGACGGCGGCCGGAGCGGGAAATGTGATCTCCGGCAATGATCGATTCGGCGTCGAAATCATCGGTCATGCCTTCGGCAACAATACCGTGCAAGGCAATTACATTGGTACCAATCCTGAAGGAACGGGGGCCATCGGCAACAGCCTGAGCGGCGTGACGATCTACGACGGCAGTAGCAACCTCATCGGCGGGACCGTAGCGGGCGCCGGGAATGTCATCTCGGGGAACTTGCAAAATGGCATCTTCCTCAGTGGCAGCGGTACAAATCGTGGTGGGAATCTCGTGGAAGGGAATCGCATCGGGACGAATGCCGCCGGCACGGCCGACCTGGGGAACCTGCACAACGGCGTGCTGATCAGTGGTACATTCCGAGCCGTGGTTGGCGGGAATGTCGCCGCGGCGGGCAACCTCATTTCCGGCAACGACCAAAATGGTGTGTACTTGCTGGGTGTCACCACGCGAGAAAGTGAGATTTCACGCAATCGAATCGGTACTGACGTGGCGGGACTGCCGCTGGGCAACACGCTGTCGGGAGTGCGGATTTCCAATGCGGTGTCTAACAACATTGGCGCCCTGTCGGATACGAATGGCGCGGGAAAGGCTAATACCATCGCCTACAACGGTGAGAATGGTGTCACTGTGACCGGCGGCCTGAGTGCCAACAACCGGATCCTGACCAACACTATGTTTCTGAATACGGGCTTGGGGATCGACCTGAACGACGACGGTGTCACCCCCAATGACATCGATGACCCGGATACCGGCCCCAACAAGCTGCAGAATTTCCCGGTCATCAGCAGCGCCGTACTGAGCGGGTCGAATCTGACCGTCACCTTCACGGTCCCATCGATCTCGCCCAATTCGACGTTCCCGCTCCGCATCGAGTTCTACATCACCGACTCGGCGGGCCAAGAGGGACAAAAGCTGCTGGGAGTGGGTGGTTACACCCAAGGTTCAACAGGGGTGGGCACAATGGCGGCGCAAGGCGCGGTGGTGGGGTCCAAGATCGTCCTCACGGCCACCGACAACCAAGGCAACACGTCCGAGTTTTCTACGGCCGTCACAGTGACCTAGCACCACTCACCCATGAGGGTCTTCACCTCAATAGAAAGACGGCGGGGTGGCGGGGGCGCACCTCGCTTCGAGAAAGCCCCCGAGATGTCACGCCAACCAACGGGGGCTTCCGCAGAGCCGGAGCGCCCCCGCCACCCCCGCTCTTCAGCGAGTTCCATCGTCGGAAAGCCCAATGGTTCGACGACTTTCATTTGATAGGTAGCCACGTTCGCCAGAACGTGGGAAGCGCACACTTTGGTGAATGCAGCGACCTGTCAAGGTTGAACCGCTCGTGCCCGAATCATCCCCGCCACAGCGGACGGCACGCTCGTCAGTCCCTGTGGTTGCAACAGTGTCGTTCCGAAGCCACACTGCGGGCGGCGCGACATTTCATGAGGGAGACGGGTGTCATTAGGGAGACAGGCAATGTCCGAACTGCTGACTCAACGATTGTGCGACGAACTGACGAAGGTGGTGCTGATCGATCCGCATACGCACATCAACCCGCATTCGGCGGCGTCGAAGACGCTGGCCGACATCATGGGGTATCACTACTACACCGAGTTGGCTCATTCGGCCGGGATGCCGAAGTCGCGGATCGAGGAGCCGGGGCTGGACCCGAAGGTGAAGGTCGGGCGGTTGGTCGAGTCGCTCGTGAATCTCGACAACACGATTCAGGTGAGTTGGCTGGTCGAGTTGTGCCGCAAGTTTTTCGGGTTCACTGACGACCGGATCACGCTCACCAACTGGGAGGCTTTGTACGACAAGGCCGCCGCGAAGATGGCCGAGTCGGACTGGGAGGACCAGTGCCTGAAGCAGTCGGGGATCGAGCGGGTCTTTCTCACCAACGATTTCGACGACCCGCTGACCGGCTTCGACACGCAGCGTTACATCCCGTGCCTGCGGACGGATGACCTCGTGTTTCATTTGGCGAAGCCCGAGGTGCGCGCTCGTCTGGCGAAGGCGACCGGGATTGAGTTTGCCGGTGCGGCCAGTCTCCGTCGCGCGGTCGGCATGCTGTTCGAGCACTTCGCGTCGAAGGGGGTGCGGGCGTGTGCAATCTCACTGCCGCCGTCGTTCTCGCCGCAAGCGGTCTCGGCCCACGAAGCCGATCCCGCGCTGAAGGGCCTGCTTTCGGGACGCGAGCTGACCTGCGATGAGACGGTGACCGTCAGCCGCTTTGTCTTCTGGACGCTCGCCGAGTACTGCGTCGAGTACAAGCTGCCGTTCGACCTGATGATCGGCGTCAACCGGCGCGTCTATCCCGACGGCGTGTACCAGGGGCAGGATCTGTTCGACCAACGAGTCTCGCTGATTCAGTACAAGGATCTGTTCAACGCCTTCCCGCAAGTGACGTTTCCCATTTCGGTGCTGGCTCAGATCAGCAATCAGGAACTGGTCAGCTACAGTTGGATTTTCCCGAACGTCGTTACGAATGCCCACTGGTGGTACTCGAACATTCCGCCGTACATCGAGCTCGACACGCGGGCCCGCCTGACCGCCGTGCCGCGCAACAAGCAGATCGGCTACTACAGCGACATGTACAAGCTGGAGTTCGCCTGGCCGAAGTTCAGCATGTACCGCGATTGCCTGTCGCGCGTGCTGGCTCAAGACTTCGTGATCGGCCGCCGCTGGAGCGAGGATCAGGCCCTGTCGCTGGGGCGGCAGGTGCTGCGAGGCAACGTCGAGACGATCTTTCACGTGTGACGCCTCGCGCCAGAATCGGCGTCATTTTGGCTCGACCAACAAACGCGGCGATTGTTTGCTTTCGCGACGCGGTGTCTCCCCTTAGAATCTCGACCGTTGTCTTCGTTTGTTCATCGCGATTTTCAGGTAACGATCATGCCCAAGCTCATTCTGCTCCAAGAAGGTCAGGCCATTCCCTACGAGATCACGGCGGATGAGACCGTGATGGGGAGACACCCCGAATGCACGTTCCAGATCAATTCAAACATGGTCTCGCGCAAGCACGCCAAGGTCGTCAAGAAGGGCGACGAATTCGTGATCGAGGACATGGGGAGCGGCAATGGCACGTTCGTCAATGCCAAGAAGATCGAGGGACCGACGCCGCTCAGCCACGATGACCGCATCAAGCTCGGCCCGATCCTGCTGCGATTTGAAGGAGCACCCGGGGCCGCGCCGAAGCCGGAGTCGAAGCCGGTTGCGGCCGCCAGCCCACCGGCGTCGCGCCCCGTCGACGGCAAATTCACCGTCGACATGAGCGAGGGTGAAGACGACACCGCCACGATCATGGGGACGGCCGAACGCTCGACTGGCTTCGGCAAGCTCGAAGTCAATTCGACCGCCAAGTTGAAGGGGGTGCTCGACATCAGCCGGGCTCTGGCCGGAACGTCGGACCTCGACGCGCTCCTTCCCAAGATTCTGGACACGCTCTTCAACATCTTCCCGCATGCCGACCGGGGCTGCATCCTGTTCAAGGACGATGCGACCGGCAAGATGATCCCCAAGGCGATGAAGCACCGCCGCGCCGGCGACGACGAGACCGTCAAGCTGAGCCGCACGATCCTCAAGTCGGTCATGGAGGAGAAGGCTGGCATCCTGTCGGCCGATGCCGCCAGCGATTCGCGCTTTCAGGCGAGTGAGTCGATCGCCAACCTGACGATCCGCTCGATGATGTGCGTCCCGCTCCTCAGTCTGGCCGGCGAGCCGATGGGGATCATCAACATCGACACGCAGAATGCCTTCAACCAGTTCGGCCCCGACGATCTCGACCTGCTGATGGCGATCGCCGGCCAGGCCGCGATGTCCTACGAGCAGGCCAAGCTGCTGGTCACGGCAATGGAGAAGCAGAAGCAGGACAAGGAAATGAACATCGCGATGGGCGTGCAGCGTTCGCTCCTCCCCACCATTCTGCCGAAGCCCGCAGGTTGGGAAATCTTTGCTTCGTACGACACGGCTCAGGCCGTCGGCGGCGACTACTATGACGTCTTCGAGATGGAAGACGGTGCCAAGATTTGTCTGGCCTTCGGTGACGTGGCAGGGAAGGGCGTTCCCGCGTCGCTGGTCATGTCGCGCATCGCGACGGTCGTCACCAATGTGATGACCTTCGTCAAGGATGTCGGTGAGGCGATCAACCGCATCAACGACCAGATGTGTACCCGGGCGATCGAAGGCCGCTTCGTCACCTTCGTGCTGATCGTCTTCGACGTGAAAACGGGCGAGATGACGATCGGCAATGCCGGACACATGCCGATCATGATTCGCAAGACCGATGGGACGATCGAGGAATTTGGCGAGGAGACGGTCGGCGTGCCGATCGGCGTGATGGAGGGCTTTCCCTACGAAGTGCTCACGCGCACCATCGTCACGGGCGAGACCATTGTCATCTACACGGACGGTGTCAGCGAAGCGATGAACGCCAAGAGCGACCTCTACGGCGTTGATCGCCTCCGCGAACTCATGGCGGCCAGTACAGGAGGCCACGCCGAAGACCTCGGCAAGACGATCCTCGCCGATGTCCGCAAGTTCGCCAACGGCCACCCGCAAAACGACGACATCACGATCATGGTCTTCGGCCGAAAGTGATGCGCGGCCTCCGTGGAGAACAATCGATGGGTAGCCGGTGCGACCATTATCCCGAGCGCCGTTGGCTCGCTGCCATCCTGCTTTGGGCGGTGAGTTGGTTGCTCTGTAGCACGGTACTTGCCGGAAAATCGAAATCCGCTGTTCCCGAGCCCGAACAATTTCGCGAAGCCAATCTGCTTGTGCGAGACGTTTATCAGAAGGAGCTGAGTGGAGCGCGGCGTCCCACGGAGAAGGTCGCCCTCGCATCGAAGCTCGTCGCCACTGTGAAACAGGGCAAGGAACAGCCCGCAAGCAACTACGCGATGTTGCTGCTCGCCCGTCTGCTGGGGATGGAAGCCAATGATCTGGACACATCGTTTGACGCCATCGATGTCCTGGAAGAGCAGTTCGAAATCGACCCGTGGCCGCAACGGGAGGAGACCGCGAAAGCCATTCACGGGAAACTGCGCACGGGACCGGACCGCCGCCGTTTCGCCGAGCGTCTTGAGCCGTATGTTTCGCGGCTGGCCGGAACCGATCGTTGGGATCTCACGCTCAAGCTGGCAGATCTGTATGCGCAATCGGCACGTCTTTCAGGCGATGCGGCGATAGCCAAACGGGGTGCCAGCTTCCACGAAACGCTGACTGCGTGGCGACAGCAGGCAGTGGGTTTTGAAGAGGCTCGCGCCGCACTCGTTGCCGACGCCGACAATGCTGCGGCGCATCAGACAGTCGGCAGGTTTCTGTGCTTCTGCCGGGCAGATTGGGCGCAGGGGCTGTCGCATCTGGCGAAAGGCTCGGATCCGGCGCTTCGCGAATTGGCGGAGGCCGACCGCGGTGATGCCACAACAGCCGAGCAGATGGCCGGGCTCGCTGATCGGTGGTGGACATACGCCGACTCGTCGCAGAAACTCGATCAGGACGCGGCCCGCATACGCGCGGGGTTCTGGTATGAGGAGGCGTTGCCCCAATTGGCGGGCTTGCAACAAACCCGTGCCAAACAGAGGTTAGGGGAGGTGGCGCGTCTGCCGCTCAAAGGCATTTTGGCTCGAATGACAGCTCCCCCTCCGCCGGAGTTGCTGGAGGGGCTGATCGTATTGTTCACATTCAACGCGGAACCGAAGCGCGATCGCGATCGGACAGTCTTCGCGGCAGATGTGGGTCAGCGGGGCAAGGGATCGGCCCTTGACGGAGGAGTTGTCGGGGCGACTTGGACATCAGGCGGTCGTGCCGGCGGAGGTCTGGAGTTTTCCACCACTGCCGACCCGAAGGCATCCGACAAAGAACAAGGGCGAATCGGTCTCGGGCAGGACATCGCCGGATATCCACTGGGAGACTTTACCATCGCTGTGTGGGCGGCAGTCGAGGGCAATGGTGCTTTGTTCGGAACGGGTCAGAAGGAGTTGTGGCCCAAGGAGTGGTATCTGACGCGAGGCATCTTTCATTGGCAATCGGTCGAAGGAAAATCTTCCGGGGCCAAAGGCTCAGTCCACCACAGTCTGAAGTTTTCCGCTCCGGCTTTGAAGAGCGGCTGGCACCATTACTGCGTGACACGGCAGGGACAGACAGTGACCGTCTTCGTTGATGGCGTCGCACGAGGCCAGTCGGCGAGCTTCCCCGATGCGCCTCTTCCGATTTACGAGAACGGCCTGTACTTGGGAAACCAGTTGGCAAACTCAAGCCGTTACGTGAGCTGGAAACCGTTTGCGGGGTCGCTCGACGAGTTTGGTATCTGGAATCGGGCGCTTCCAGCGGAGCAGATCGGCCAACTCGTCGAACTGGGGCGCGGACGAAGGTCACTGAAGTAACGCCGGCGGAGTGGCTTTGAACAGATGATGCCTGACAAAGAAAACAGCTCGGCTTCGTGGGTGAAGCCGAGCTGTTGTTGTGTGAGCGTTCGATGTCAGTTCACGGTGAGCGACTCGGGTTTGACATATCCCAAGCTGCGGACGACCTCGAGGACTTCGCTCCACGTCGGGAACATGCGCCCGCTCTTGCGTTTGTAGTCATCCATCGCCCGCATGAACTCGATCTCTTCTCCCGAGTAATCGCGTTCGCAGGTGGTCGGGTCGATCAGGCGACGACGTTCCACCTTGCGCCGAGGGGTCGTTCGTCGTTCCTCGCCCTTGTGATTGACCTCGGTGCCGGCGACTCGCCGTTCGGTCTTGTTGCGTCGGTCGCCGCCGATGCGCTGATTCTGGAGTCGTCGTTCCACCGCTTCCATCGTGTCCGTGCTGCGGGCCATGCGTTCCACCTTTTGTCGCTGAAACCGGGGAGTTGCAATCCTTCGCCGGGACTGGGAGTCACATTCCGTGTGAAGGAATTATGCGCGCCCTTTGCCGGTCGGGTTGAATGCAATGCGATGTTCACTCAGATAAACGGTGCAGACGATGGAAGAACGCCGGTTGTATCGGTCGTCGGGATCGTGTCGGCGAATGCACCGCTGGAAGAGTTCGCCAGCTCGTCGGTCCCACGATTCGCTCAGAAAGACGGGGCAGAGTCCCCAACCTCGATCTCCCGTTCAATCGAGCGCACCGCCAAAGATAACGCGGACGTGATCGTCGCTCAGACTGCCGGCAAGAAACGCGGCGTCGAACAGTTGGAGAACCTCACCGAGGTGCGAGAGGCGTGAGGCGATCTTCGGCTTGGATTCGGGAGACCGCCGGGAGAGCGTGGTGGCGAGCCAGTCGGAGTGCCGGGCGAGGGCCTCGCGAGTCTGCGCCGAGTCGAACCAGACGAGCTGCGTCATCGCGGCGAAGAACCGTTGCTCGTGCCCGCTCAATCGCGACGAACGACGAGGCTCCGCATTGTTCGAGGGGGCCGTGGCCAGCCCACGCGCCAACTTGGCCCGTGAACTCGCCACGATCAGGCGCTGAGCGGCGATGCCATAGGCGGGCTCCCAGGGGGTGAGACCCTTGAGCCAGCGAATCGTGGCCTTGCCGGTTGTCTCGGACCCGACAATCACGTTCGACTCGGGCAGTTCGTGCGCGAGATACCCGGCCACGACGTTGAGTCCGAACTGAAGCGCGTTGTCGAGGCTGCTCGCCAGACGGGGAGGCTCGGTGGAGGAAGCCTCTTCGGCTTCTACCTTCCACGCCAAGACACCGAGCAACTCGAACGGAGCAGTTCCCACAGCCACGTCATCCTGCGCCGAGGCGTGAATCGTCACATCGGACAGCACGGCGGGCAGCACGTCGTCGAACAGGTCTCGCCCCGCGAGCAGACTGCGCAACACCCGCCGTCCCCGCGCGAAGTCGTCCGACTTCGCATCGGGCGTCGCGGCGAGCCACATCTGAACAAGGGGCCGCACATCGACTCGCCCCGCAATCGCCAGCAGCGCATCGCTCGGGATGCGGTCGGCCCAGCCCGTCGTTGACCGTGACGACTGCACGAACTTCACCCAACCACTCGGAAGACGCTCGCGATCCAACTCGGCGACGACATCCAGCGCGACACCCTCGTCGAATCGCAGCGAACCGGCGAGAACCGACACGTGCTGCCAGACCTTCAACACGGGAATCGCACCGGGGTCGTTCTTGGCTCCCTCTTGCAAAGCCTTGTCCCACGCCCGCGCATTCACGTGGAGGAACGCGGCGGAGTCGTCTCGCAACCGCGCGCGGGCCGCGCGGTACAAAGGCGACTCGCGCAGCAGCCGGTCCGTTGCGCCGGTTGGCTCGCGCGACTCGGCGCGAGCCGCAGCAGCCTGCTGAAAATCAATCGCCTGCCGGACGAGGGCCTCCTGATCCGACAAAACCAGTGTCCGGTCCACGACGGTGTAGAACAGCACCTCCTTCGATCCCGCCGACTTCGCACGCTGAATGTAGGTCTGACCGCGGTGCTGCAGAGTCTTGTCGACATGCTGCGGTTCGAGCTTGCCCCACGCGTCAACCGCCTGCCGCAGCGCAGCCGAATCGCGAGCCCGCGCGATCGCGATGCCTTGCGGCTTCGCCCCATCAGGCAGGTAGACCGCGATGACCAGCGAATCCGCGCACAAGCCGAGCAGTTGTTCCGACAGCGGCTGACCGGTGGCTTGGGCCACGTACTTCTCGATCTGCAACCACTGCTGAAAACCGGGTCCACGCACGAATCGAACGAACGGAGCAAACGCCCGCACACGCTCAGCCATCCGGGAGTGCTCAATCCGCTTCCACGTCTCACCCAATCGCGGAATTTCCAGGCAGAGGGCTGCCGATTCGCCCACCAGATCCAGCGGCGAAACCTCAGCCGCCCGCAACCCGGCGGTGCCGACGACAGACACAAAACTCAAGGCGATCAGGGCGAGTCGCAGTGAACGAACGATGCTCATGAATTCTCCGCCGAGTGAAATGATGGACACAGTGAGCCACGACGAATGACCTTGGTCTCGCATTAGAACCGACCTCAACCCGAAGGATCGCCGCTGGGAACCGATTGCCACAAGAAGCCGATCGCCTGACCAATCTGATCGCCAATCGAGCGGCCAATCTCGGAAACCGGCTGCGACGACGCCTCCTCATTCCCGGTGCCGGGCAATGCGGAATTGGGCCACGCGACCGGTTGAGGCAACACGGCCACGAAATCCTGCGCGGTGGCCTTGGTCTCGTCCGCAAGTCCGCGATACTCGGCCTTCAAGTCGGCGAGCAATGCCACCACCGATTCAGAGACTTCGACCGGAGCCGCATTCGCCGGTGTTGTGGAGTCGTTGGACTGAGCAACCGGCGCGTGAGCCATCGGCCGATCACGCTGATCGCCTCCATTACGAACGGCAAACAAGCAGGCCATCGCGAGACAAGCGGCCGTCACCGCAACCACCCATCGCCCGGATCGCACCGGCAGCCTCGGAGCCGCTTCCATTTCAATCCGCATCGGCTGGAGTAACGGTCGCTCATCATGCAGGCTTCGCAGGACGAGATCGGTCAACGAGGCGGGTGCCTCGACCGGACGCCAGAGTTTGACTGCGGCATCCAGCAGACAGTGGTCTCGCCAAAGTTGGGCACACGCGGGACACGACCGACGATGCGCAGCGGCCTCTTCTGAAATTTGGCCACCGCGTGCATCGACCAGTTCATCCAGCGTTGATTCAAACTCGGAACAGTTCATAACCTTCCTCCGTCACCACGCCGCGCGCTCGCAGCAAATCGGCCAACTCGCGCCGAGCACGATGCAGCCAGGTCTTGATCGTCCCCTCGGGGCACTCCATGATCTCTGCCACCTCTTGAATGCCGAGGTCTTGTTGATGAAACAGCAGGAAACAGGTTCGGTAGTTCTCTCGCAGTTGCCCCAGCGCCAGTTGCAGTTCCTCGGCCAGATCGAATTCACCCAGTCGCGCCGCCGGTGCGGCCGGCTCGACAACCGATTCGACGGTGTGCGCCCGTGTCTTCCGTCTCGACTGATGAGTCCGGCAGCGGTTGACCGCGATCATCAGAACCCACGGCTTGAGCGGTCGCACGCCGTCCCAATGGTGCAGGTGGCGAACCGCTCGCACGAGCGTCTCCTGAGCCACGTCTTCCGCATCCTGCCGCTGGCCGAGTTGGCGCAGACAGATCGCGAAAACCAGCCCCTGAAACTGCTCGACGAACTCCCGCAACCCGTCCCGGTCGCCTGCCAGGCAGCGTTCGACGAGTGCCCGTTCATCCACCGCACGGTTCACCTTTCCGGGGAGTGATACCCGTCGCTGGGAGAGAGGGTTTCAGCGGCGGCGACGAGCGGCCTGGGCGACCGAAGCGGCTTCGACCGCGGTCGGCCGCGGAGCAAAAATGACACCGCACGCGAACTGACGACGGCTTTTGAATGCCGCCGGGCAGGGAAGCCTCAGCGACTGATCTGCTCGCGGGCAAACTGCCTCGCCATTTTGTAGGCGTGTCGCAGCGCGAAGGCCCGGGTTTCCATCTGCTCTTCGGTGTAGTACTTGCCGCTGTCGCTGGATGGCAGGCCGGCGAGCGCGATGGTGAGCGGCATGAGATCGAGGAACTCACGATATCGCCGCTGCTGCTCGGCCACATTGGGATCGGCACTCGACATGGACGCGGCTCCCGACTCAATGAGTCTGCTGGCAAAGGAATCCGAGGTCATGAAACGGCCACAGCGGCCGATGGCATCTCAATACAAACCCACTCAACGCCACTTGGCAATCCTCGACTCATAACCGCGACGAGCGCGGCGGTCAGCGAGTCCTCTTCTGCATGTACTGTTTGATGATGTCGGCCGCCGAGGTCGATGGCATTTCCGTCGTCGTTTGTGCCGGGGCAGCACCTGTCGCCGGATCAGCCGGGGCTGTCGGGGCCGCGACCGGAGGCGGAGCCGGTTTGAAGCCTGTCGATTCTGGCGGAGGCAATCTGACAGCGGCTTCCGTCGCGACAGCCACCGGTTCCGGTTCCACCGGAACGGGCATCGCATATCCCGGAGCCGCGGGCATACCCATCGGGTAACCAGCCATGTTCGGATAGACCGGCTGACCGTAGCCGGGCGGATATTGCTGATATTGCTGCGGATAGCCCATGGGCGGTTGAGCATAGCCCGGCATCGCCGGATAACCCGGTGGCATCATCGGTGGATAACCCGGCATCATTCCGGGAGCGTAACCTGGATAGCCTGCGGGTGCCGCTCCAGGAACGATTGTCGTATCATTGCCCAGATTCGTCGTCGTGTCCTGTGTGACAGGCTGGACGATGGCGGGCATCTCAAACGACGTCTCAAGGATCTCGTCGCTGGAATCACCCGTGAACGCGGGAATCTCCACCGTGGCTCCGCTCGGAATGGCATCCAGTTCGCCCGAGCTTCCCGACTTTCCGCCGGATGGCTTGGCCGCCACTGCGGCACCCTGCCGAACCACCAGCTCCAACTCCATCTTGCCAATGCCGATTTGGTCGCCCGACTTCAGCATCACTTCGCCGCGCAGGGCCTCACCATTCACGCGAGTCCCATTGGTGCTCCCCAAGTCGCGCAATCGGACAGCATAGTCGTCGATGGAGAAGACGCAGTGATGGCGACTCACCATGTCGCTGTTCGGTCGCAGATGGCAATCCTGCTCGCGTCCGACCAGAAACTTCTTGGTCGAAAGAGGAATCGACTTCCCCTGGTGCTTGCCGCCCAGAATCTTCAGTTCGGCCTGTAACATGAACCAGGCACTCCCTTGAGTCAGTGACCTAAACGAACCCGCCAAACGGGACGAGCCCGCACAAACCGCTAGTTGAGTCTATTGTGTAGCAGGGAGAAGTGTAGCCCAAACCGGACGGGAGTGACGCCAGAACTGGCTGAGGACAGAAATGATGAGGAAAAACAGACTACCATTGCGCCAGAGTCCCGACACGACCATGAAACCGGCCGCTACGCTAACGCCCGAATCTTAGCCTGTCAACGAGCGAAGTCGAGGTCATAAAGCTGTCAAGGTTGTGACTTGAGGCCGCGTGCCGCAACCATCCGATTCCGGCGGGAATACTTTCTCTGCCCGGCAAGGGGACGGCGTTTCAGGGGCCGTTCGCCGGTGACTTGGCAGGCGAAAACCACCTCGGCACCTTCTGTTTCGTGCCGATTACTCGGGTAACTCGTCGTCACGCCGATTGACGACCCGACCGAGCCAGTGACGAGTACGATTCCACGGACAGCCGCGCCACTCGGGCGAGTTCCTCAGCGGTCAGTTGCTCACTGACAAATGACTCGGATAGTGATGTAGCGACCTGAGAAACGAGTTTCTGTTCGAGGCCGCTCAGGTCGGCACCGGGACACAGATCGCCGATCCCCGGCAATTCTGGAGTGACGACAGACGCCTCCAAAACGAGGCCCCCGTGCTGGAGGATCGCTCCGCGCCGCCGACGTTGCGCGCTGCCGAGCACTTTGTGGCCGAACAGCACCAGATCGTGTTCGTCCTCGCGGGCGAAGCAGAGCAGCGGCTCCGCCTGTGGGTGAACCGTCGAGCCTCGCTGCCGAACCGCGATCCCGAGGCGGTCAAGCACTTGGACGAACGACGTGTGAACGAGATCGTATAACTCAACCGGTCGCCCGAGGACTCGCTGCGACGGCGGCAATGTCAGACTGTACGTCAGCTCCCGATCATGAATGAGCGTGCCGCCACCGGAGAGCCTTCGGACGGCGGGCAGGTTCGCGAACCGAGTCTCCGCGAGAAAATCGGCCTCGCGTTGGAAGTAGCCCAGCGACGCGGTCGGCTCACGCCAGCGATAGAACCGCAGCGTGGCAAGGTCGCGTTCGATGGCCGTTTCGAGCAGCGTCTCATCGACCGCCATGTTCCACGCCCCCGACTGCGGTTCGTCGTCGATGAGGACTCGCAGATGAGACAGCTTCGGCATGGCGGTCTCACTCTTTGTGGCCGGCCGCCCACGTCAGAACCGGCTTGCGAGTCGCGTTCACTTCCTCGGGACGGCTGACCGGCGCCGTATGCGGAGCCGTGTGCAAGAGGTCGGCATCCTCGGTCACGATCTTGTGGATGGCCTCCGAGAAGGCATCGAGCGTCGCCTTCGATTCGGTCTCCGTCGGCTCGAACATCATCGCGTGGGGGACCACCAGCGGGAAATAGACCGTCGGCGGATGGAAGCCGTAGTCGAGCAACCGCTTCGCAATGTCCATCGCGGTGATGCCGCGTCCCTTCGCGAGACCCTCGGCAGAGGCAACGAACTCGTGGAGGCAATGTTTGCCGTGCGCGGACGGCAATACGTCGGCGAGCAGGGCCTTGAGGTAATTCGCGTTGAGGATCGCCTGCTCGGCCGCCTCGCGAACACCGGCGGCTCCCAATGTCCGCAGATAGCAGTACCCTCGCACCAGGATGCCGACGTTGCCGAAGAATGAGCGGACTCGGCCAATTGTTTTCGACGGCGAGGCCAGCTCGAACCGCTTCTCGTCGGAGCCGGTGTCGCGCTGGCGGACGATCGGGGCGGGGAGGTAATCGGCCAGGAAGTCTCGCACGCAGATCGGTCCCGAGCCGGGGCCGCCCGCGCCGTGAGGGCCGGTGAATGTCTTGTGAACATTGTAGTGCATCATGTCGCCGCCGAAGTCACCGGGCCGCGTGATCCCCATGATGGCGTTCATGTTCGCGCCGTCGATGTAGACCAGCCCGCCAACGTCATGCACCACCTTCGCGATCTCGGCGATCTCCCGCTCGAACAGGCCGAGCGTGTTCGGATTGGTGACCATGAAGACGGCCGTTTTCTCGTCGACGTGCTGCTTCAATTCTTCGAGGTCCACGAACCCGTCACCGCGTCCCTTCAGCTCGACGCAGTCAAACCCGGCCATCGCCGCGCTGGCGGGGTTGGTCCCGTGAGCACTCGCCGGGAAGACGACCTTCGTCCGCTCCTGGCCCTTGTCCCGGAAGTACGCGGCCGCCACGAACAGCGCCGTCAATTCCCCGTGAGCCCCGGCCGCCGGTTGCAGCGAGACGGCGGGCAACCCTGAAATCTCGGCCAGCATCTGCTGCATCTCGTGCAACAGTTCGAGCAGTCCCTGAATGTTGTTCGCCGTCTGATGCGGATGAACATCGACAATGCCGGGCAGCCGCGACAGCCGCTCGTGCCGCTTCGGGTTGTACTTCATCGTGCAACTGCCGAGCGGATAGAAGTGCGTGTCGACCGACATGTTGAGCGTCGACAGATTGACAAAGTGCCGCACCACGTCCGGCTCGGCCAACTCGGGCAACCTCGGCGGAGCAGCAGCCAGCGCCTCGGAGGGCAAGAGATCTTCGAGCGGCCACTCGGGCACATCAGACGGCGGCAACTCGGCCCCTCGCCGCCCGGCGTGTGACAGTTCGGAAAGCAGTTGAGTGGCTTGTCGGTTTCGCATGAGAGGAACCCATATTTGTAGTGCGGACCCCTTGGTCCGCACAAATGAGAACGGAGGATCGGACGGACGAAGGCGTCCGTCCTACGCCAGCGCGGCAACAAGTCGATCAATCTCGTCCCTGGTACGTGATTCGGTGACGGCCACGAGCAGACATTGATCGCGGACCTCCTGCGGCAGCCAGTTGAGGTTGGGGAAGCGGCTGAGCATCGGGCCGATATCGACTCCGGCGGAGGCGGCCTTGCGGATCGCGACATCGGCACCATGCTCGTACTTCAGTGCGAACTCTTTGAAGAACGGGCCGGTGAAGAGCAGTTCGCAGCCTTCGATCTGCTTCAGGCGGTCGGCGGCGTAGTGCGCCTTGCGGCAGCTCAGTTCGGCGACCTCCTTCAAACCGTGAGGGCCCAGCAGCGACAGATAGACCGTCGCGCGCAGGGCCAGCAGACCCTGATTCGTGCAAATGTTGCTCATGGCTCCCGCGCGGCGGATGTGCTGCTCACGAGCCTGCAGGTTGAGGAAGAAGCAGCGCCGGCCGTGGCGATCGACCGTCTGGCCAATCAACCGGCCCGGCATCTTGCGAACCAGTTCCTTGCGACACGCGAGAATGCCGAGATACGGCCCTCCAAACTGAAGCGGGATGCCGAGTGCCTGTCCTTCCGCCACGGCGATGTCGGCACCGAGTCCGCCCGGCCGCTTGAGCAGCCCCACGCTGATCGGGTCGAACGATTGGACGAGGAGCGCGCCCTGCTGATGTGTCAACTGAGCAATCTGTTCGACATCCTCCAGCCCGCCGAAGAAGTTCGGGTGCTGAACAACCACGCACGCGGTCGTCTCGTCGATGTACGACTCGAGCGCCCCGACGCCCACCTTGCCGTTGCGCGTCGGCAGCACAAGCACCTCGGTCGATTGATCGGCCAGATACGTGACGACGCTTTGGGAGGCTTCGGGATTGACGGAACCGGCCACGACAACGCGGCCCGTTCGTCCCGTGCAACGCATCGCCATGAGTACCGCCTCGGCGACGCCGCTTCCTCCGTCGTACAGACTGGAGTTGGCGACATCGAGACCACTCAACTCGGCGATCAACGACTGAAATTCGAAGAAGGCTTGCAGAGTTCCCTGACTCGCCTCGGCCTGATAGGGCGTGTAGGCGGTATAGAACTCGCCCCGCCCCGTGACTTCATCGACGACGCTGGGTATGTAGTGATCGTAGGCCCCGCCTCCCATGAAGCAGACGCGCGACGAAGCCCCGACGCTGCGGGAGGCCAACTCGCGCAGATGCTGCTCCAGTTCGAGTTCCGTCAGCGCCGGCGGCAGCTTCAACGGCCGGCCGAGCTGCAACTCGGACGGAATCTGATCGAGCAGCGTTTCCAGCGAATCGACTCCGATCCGCTGAAGCATCTGCTGCTGTTCATCGGGCGTGGTGAAGAGGTAGGACACGGAATGTCTCGGAAAGGAAGTCAGAATTCAGTAGCCAGAATTCAGAAGTGAAATCCAAAACCCAGCCAGAGGTAGTCCCGATGTCATCTTCTTCGATTCTGACTTCTGGATTCTGACTTCTGGATTCCCTCCTCAATGCTTCTCCGCATCGCAGTGGGCCTTGTACGCGGCCTGATCGAGCAGCTTCGACAACTCACTCGCATCGGCGACTCGGACTTTGACCATCCAGCCCTCGCCGAAGGGATCCTTGGTGAGCCGTTCGAGATGATCGGGCAGGGTGTCGTTCCGCGCGATGACTTCGCCGCTGACCGGGGCATACAGGTCGCTGACCGCCTTCACACTCTCGACCTCGCCAAACGGCTGGCCCTGAGTGATTTTCTTGCCGACAACGGGAAGGTCGGCGTAAGTGAGGTCACTCAGCAAGTGAACGGCAAACTCCGAGATGCCGATCGTGGCCGTATCGCCCTCGATGGCGACCCACTCGTGCGTCTTGGTGTACTTCAGATTTTCCGGGGCCATGACCGGCGACTCCTTTCGGGGATTGAGGCGACTGCTGCTCACGAGCCCGACGCACGTGCGAGGGCTGAACATTCGAGGCGTGCGAAGCCCTCGCTCGCGCATCGAACTGATTTTGGGACGTGTTCTAGCACGGCGGCCCCGACTCGGGCGGCGCTTCGGCCTGCCGTTCGTATTCGGCGATCTTGCCGATGCGACGGGCGTGTCGGCCCCCTTCAAACGGTGTCTCCAACCACAACTCCACCATGCGCGAGGCGAGGCGATCTCCAATCAGGTCGGCCGACAGGCAGAGGACATTCGCGTCGTTGTGCCGTCGACTCATCTCGGCCGTCAGGTCGTCGTGGCACAGCGCGGCGCGGACTCCCCTGAACTTGTTGGCCACAATGCACATGCCGATGCCCGAACCGCAGATCAGGATCGCACGTTCCACCTGGCCCTCCGAGACCGCTTTCGCGGCCTTCGCTCCGTAATCGGGGTAGTCACAGATGTCGGCCGACGACGGGCCGTAGTCCTGCGCCTCGTGATTGAGCTGCGTCACCTGGGACAGAATCTTGTCCTTGACGTTGAAGCCCCGGTGGTCACTCGCGACGGCAATTTTCATGGGTTCTCGTTCGAGGTATGGACTGGGGACGCGCGTCCCGTCGAGGGAGTGGCTTGATTCACGGAGTCAGGCGGACAGTGGTATCTGATCGACCAGCGTCTGCACATGATGTTCGATTTCTTCCTTGCAGGTTTGGTAATCCTCCGGGCCACCGCCGTAAGGATCGGAGACATCCGTTCGATCCGACGACAGCATTCTGACACGGGCGGCCAGTTCGGGATACTCATTCACGATCGCCAGTTGATGTCCGCGCGTCATCGTCACGATGTGATCGGCCTGCTGGAGCAGTCGCGCCGTCACCGGCTGGCTTTCGTGAGACCGCAGATCGATCCCCTCATCGGCCAGGACCGAGACCGCCTCACCACTGGCAGGCCCTCCCGAGTGAGCCGACAGTCCCGCCGAGAGAACCGCATAACCGCGATCCATCAAATCGTCGTCGCCGCACTTCAACCGCTCGGCCAGCCGCCTCCGAAACAACGCTTCGGCCATCGGACTGCGGCAGGTGTTCCCCGTGCAGACAAACAGGAAGATCTCACTCGTCAGCCGATCGAGGTTGAGCGACGAGATCACTCCCTGCTCGACGACGCTCCAGCGGTTGCCGGCAAACCGGATCGTGGTCGTCGGCTCGCCGTATCGACACGGCCCATCGTCGATGATGAGCGAGACCGCGTCGCCAAACCGCTCCACCAATTCGGAAGCCGTGCGAGGCAGAGGCCGCTTTGCTCCCTTGTCGGCGGTCACCACCAGCGGGGCAGGGCAGAGCCGCTGAACGTGCAGCAGTGCCTCGTGAGCGGCAACCCTCAGTCCCACGGATGCCGTCTCACCGCCCAGCAGGGTGCGCGTCGGTTCCGGCAATTCATGAAACAGTCCATCGAGCGACGCCGCCGCAAACTCCATCGTCAGCGGCCCGGGCCACGCCCTCCGAGCAAGTTTATCTGCGGCGTCGGGCATGTTCGGCAGATAGTCGTGAGCCTCTTCGGGCGACTTCAACGCCAGCACCGCCTGCCCCGACGAAAGCGTTCGCAACCGCTGGACACCCGGTTCGCTGAGCGACCCGGCCGCCACGATGTAAGCCGTCTCGGTCGGGAACGCGACAAGCTGACCTTCGGCCAAGAGCTGGCACGCGCGGTGAATGACATCGCGCGGATCGTCGGCTGTGCGAATCTCGACAATCTGCGGCATGACGGCTCGCGGAGACAGAGGGGAGCGAGGGGAAGCAACATTGCGGCAGGAACTCATTTCCGCCGCCAAACCCGGCCATCCTGAGCCGGTTGGGCCGAAGTGTACTCGCCCCCGAATAGCCCTTCAAGCAGCGGTCGCCGAGGCATCAACGACACCCTGCGCCAGATGCCGCCAGCGTCAGACATTGGCTCCAGTCATAAGACATCGCCGAGGTCGCACGGGTTCCACTGGCGAGCGTCTTCGCTCGCCAGTGCTCTTTGAAGACACTGGCGGCTCAA
>JBBPIS010000108.1:0-27949 GCA_038040225.1 Planctomycetota bacterium | reverse complement strand
CCCAATCTATCAAGACTACCCAGCTGGCGCTAGACCGCCGATGCAACCGCTCTAATGTGCGATCCGACCGTGGTCACTCTTTTTCCAGGGCAAGTGGCCCGGCTAGATTCGTGACAACGGTGAGGTGGTCGGGTCTGGAAGCTTTGTGGAAGGCCCGGTTTCCTCAGTGCGCTCGGGCGATCCGTTGATGGAGTCATCCGGTTCGGCTCCTGACCCCGGCTCATTGCCGTCGCGGACGGCAACTCTCTCGACGCGGCCAGACGTTTCATTCTTGGCGACGCGATTTCGCCGTTGAAGCCATCAAAAGGCGTCAATGTGAGCGTCTGGCACTCCCGTGGGGAAGTTCCGTTCGCCGTTTTGGCCATCCGACAGGCCAAAGTGGACTTCCAGCGAGTCAATGTGACTGTCCGACATGCCAATGTGGCTCTCAAGGTTGCTCTTGTGGCCATCGAGGTTGGTCTTGTGGCCGTCAAGATTGGTCTTGTGGCCGTCAAGATTGGTCTTGTGGCCGTCGAGGTTGATCTTGTGGACGTCGAGGTTGGTCGTGGAGTTTCCCACGAACGATCTCGACGGCCACATTGACGATCTGAATGACCACAAGAACGTCCTCAGTCTCCACATTGGCAACCTGTGCGGCCACATGCACGATCTGGAGTGTCACAATAGCTTGTCGTAGAGCCTCATGAGCGACATCCAGAGTCACATCAGGACATCCGAATGTCACATGGGCGAGGTCTGGACTCACCTTGGCGTCCGGACTCGTCGTACTTTCTCAAAATTTTGTTTGGTGAACGGGGCCGGCGTCGGTATTTTGTCGGCCGAAGGACACATTCCGGGAGTGAGTCTGTTCCACCTGAGGCTTCCGAAGTCTTTGGAGCTGTCGGAAGTCGGCATTGCCAGGCCCACTGCCCCCATTCCACGTCTTGGGGAGGGTTCGATCATGCCAGTTTCGGAAACAAGCTATTTGGATCGGTTGGGGCGGGGGCGGACGATGCAGGCGGCGATCGCCGGGTTTTCACCGGCGTTTGCTCCGGCCGACACCAGTCTGTTGCCGGCCGCGTTTGCGACGTTTTTGGATTCGCTCGACACGTTGAACACGACCACGGTGACGCTGGTCGATCAGTACTTGGCGGCGGCGGACGGACGGAAGACGACCGTCAAAAACCTGTATGACCGGGCGGGACGGATTCTCGCCTATGTGGCCAGCAACACGAACTGGGCAAAGCAGGTGCGGTCGGTCAAGACGATCGTGGACAAGATTCGCGGGAACGAACCCAGGCCCCCCAAGCCGCCGACGGGGGCCGAAACGCCCGACCAGAACAAGCAGCGCAGTTCGGGCGAGCGGAGCTATGCCGAGATGGAAGGGCATCTCAACCGGCTGATCCCGGCGCTGGAGGCGATCGCGGGGTATGCTCCGCCCGCGATCGAACTGACCCTCGTCCACCTGGAGGGGCTGGCCTCGTCTCTGCATACGCAAAACCTCAACGTCGCGAACCTCGAACGTCAGACCGCCGCCCAACAGGCCGAACGCTCCGAGACGTACAACGGCGACGCGGGCCTCCGGGAGAAAATGAAGGCGATCAAGGCGGCGGCCCGCGCCCAATACGGCTCGTCGTCCAGCGAATACGAGTCGGTCAAGTCGATCGCGCTGTGAGGGCGTGGCGGTTCGCCTTCTTGAATCGGATTTCAGCCCCAAAGGGGCGATGTTATGCCAGCCCAGGGCAACGCCCTGGGTTGACGGATTTGTGGGAATACCAAGCCCTGAAGGGGCGGCACTACTCATCGGATTGACATTGGGCTCATCCGATTGACATAAGGCCGCCCCTTCAGGGCTCCAAAATCTGTAACGGTCGCAACCCAGGGCGGCGCTCCCGCTGGTCGCTTGCCCTGGGCTGGCATAGGGCTGCCCCGTTGGGGCGTAAATCCAAAACAGCGCGGGCGGAAATCCAAAACAGCGCCACTTCAAAACTGTCGCTTCGGGTTGGTGTGTGGATGCGAGCCGTGGTCGTCAAACCTATAATCCGGCGGCCTTGCATCCACCGTGTTCGACGAGCCGACAGCCGATGTCTTCTTCTTCCAATCCACTGCCAACTCAAGATTTCAACTGGGATCTGGCGGCGCAGGCGATCACGCTGCGGATCCGGTGGTTTGGCATCTGCGTCGGTTACGTGCTGGTCAATCTGATCGGTGGCGGCGATGAGGCGAACCGAAGCGTGCTCAACGCCATTCTGGTGCTCGGTGCGGTCTTCGCGCTGCTCGACACGGTCTACAGTCTGCGCGGGCGGGTTTTCTTGAGCGAGTGGCCGCTGTTCGTGTCGTTGATGGAGGCGACCTTCATCGGGTTGCTGTGCCACTTCGATCGGGGAGTGCTGAGCGCGTTCCGGTTCTACTATTTTCTGTCGCTGCTCGTCTGTGCGATCCGTTACACGCCGGCGGTGACCTGGTCGACGTTTGCCCTGCATTCGGTCAGCTACGCCGCGCTGGCTCTCAGCCGAAGGATCTCGGGAACGGACGAAGTGGCTGCGTTGATCCTGACACCAATCTTCATGGGCTGGGTGACGTGGGCCAGCACGTCGCTGGGGGGCCTGTTGAAATGGGCCGGTTGGCGATTGAGGCAGCTCAACGGGGCGCTGCAGGAGAATCAAAGCCTGCTCGAACACCGCATCGTCAAGCGGACGGAACAGCTACAGGAATCGCAGGCCATGCTGGTGCAACAGGAGAAGCAGGCGGCGTTCGGTCTGCTGGCGGCGGGGATCGCGCACGAAGTCGGTAACCCGCTGGCGTCGATCAGTTCGCTCGTGCAACTCCTCAACCGACGCAACATCGACGATGAGACGCGAGCCAAACTGCAGTTGGTGGACGACCAGTTGCGCCGGATTCAGAGGACGCTGCGCGAACTGGTCGACTTCAGCCGGCCGGTCGTCTACGAGCGGTCGCGGTGCGACATCCATTCGGTCCTCGACGCGGCCCTGAGCATCGCGAAGTACTACAAGCGGAAGAAGGGGAAGCAGATCGTCATTGACTATGCGCAGCAGGTGCCGTTTCTGATGATCGTCCGCGACCAACTGGTGCAGGTGTTTCTGAACCTGATCCTGAATGCGATGGACGCTACGGAGGAAGGGGGAACGATCCAGATTCGGACATCGCAGGAAGGCGATCACCTGCGGATCGAAGTGCGTGACGATGGCCACGGAATTCCCACCGACTGTCTCCAGCGAGTCTTTCAGCCGTACTTCACGACCAAGGAGACCGGCACTGGACTCGGGTTGTTCGTCTGCCGCAACATCGTCGAGCAAAACGGCGGCCGGATCGATCTGACCGAAACGTCACCGCGCGGCACGACCTTCACCGTCTGGCTGCCTTCACCCAATGTGCCTGATGCCAAACCGCTTCCGGGCGAGCCAGCCGCGAACGACTTGATGCCAAAGACTCTCCCTGATGCCTCAGCCATTGAGGCGACCGCCAACCACGAACTGACGGCGACTGGATGACCGACATCTCCCAGAACTTGCCGTCTCCCATTCCTCCAACCTGGCCGAAAACTGTCATGCCCCGTTCCGTTTTGATCGTTGAAGACGAAGCCATCATTCGCACGTCGCTGCGCGAGTTCCTCACCGAAGAGGGCTACCAGGTGGCCGAAGCCGGGACCGTGGCAGCGGCCCTCGCACAGGCCCGGCAGCGCGACTTTCAAGTTGCCGTCTGTGACGTGCAGCTTCCCGACGGAGACGGCCTCGTGCTGCTTCGCCGCCTGCGGCAGCTCAATCCAAACATCTCGGGGCTGATCATCACCGCTTATGCCACGGTCGAGAACGCGGTCGAGGCGTTCAAGTCGGGCGCGTTCGATTACCTCGTCAAGCCCGTGATTTTTGACGACCTGTCGAACAAGTTGAGTCGACTGTTTCAGTACCGCGAACTGTCCCTCGAAAATCAGGCCCTGCGGCGTGAACTGGCTCGCCACATCGATCGGGACGAGATCGTCGGTTCCAGCAACGCGATTGTGGAGGTGCAGGAGGCGTTGCGTCGCGCGGCGGTCACAAATTCCAACGTCCTGCTCGTGGGGGAGTCGGGGACGGGCAAGGAGTTGTTCGCGCGAACTCTGCACAAATGGGGGCCAAAGCAGCACGAGCAGTTTGTCGCCGTGAACTGTGCCACTCGACCGACCGAGTTGCTGGAGGGCCAGCTCTTCGGCGCGAAGGCGGGCGCGGTGCCGGGGACGAAGGGGGAGATCCCCGGCAGTTTGCGACAGCCGACCACGGGGACGGTATACCTTGACGACGTCTCGCAGCTTCCGCTGCCGACGCAGGCCAAGCTGCTGCGGGCGATCGAGTATCAGGAAATCACACCGCTGGGAAGTTCGGCTCCCTGCCAGACTCATGCCCGCATCGTCGCCGCCACGACCCGCGATCTGTCTCTCGAGGTCGCCGCGGGACGATTCCAGGAGGATCTGTTTTATCGCCTCGATGGAGTGAAGATCCGCATTCCGCCGCTGCGCGACCGCGTGGATGACGTGCCCGAGTTGGTCGAGTTCTTCGTCGCCAAGCACAGTCGCGCGATGGGACAAAAGGCGACGGGAGCCACGAGCGAAACGATCCGGCTGCTGATGTCGAACCCGTGGAAGGGGAACGTCCGTCAACTCGACAACGCGATCGAGCGGGCGGTCATGATGTGCGACGGGGCACAGATCCGGCCGAATGACCTGCCGGCCGACCTGCGTGGTGACGAGCAGTCGCTTCCCAACACCGACGACCTGCGTTCGGCCCTGCGTCACTATGAGCGGCTGCACATCTCTCGAGTCCTGCGGCAGTGGCCCGACAAACGCGAAGCGGCCAAGCGCCTCAAACTCGGCCTGTCGAGCCTTTACCGCAAGATTGAGGAGCTGGGGATCGACCTCTGACATGGAGTCGGAGATTGCCGCAATTCTTGCTCTTACTCGTAATCTTGCTCTTACTCGTAATTTCATTTTTATTCTCGCTCCGGCCCTGACGGACGCCAGGAGCAAGATTACGAGCAGGAGCAAGATTACGAGTAAGAATCGTGGCGATCACAGACTACTCAACCTGCTCGAAGATCTGCCGCAGCAACTCGGGCAGTGTGGCCGAGAACTTGCTGCGAGGCAGGACGTCGTCGCAACCGGCGGCGCGGGCTTCGTTCAGCCGCGCTTCATCGACATGCGAACCAAACGCGATCACGCGCGGGCGGCTTTCGCTCGGCAGCGCGGCCACGACCCGCGACGGATCGAAGTCGGGGCAGTTCAAGTCGAGAAAGACCACGCGCGGCGGAGCCTCCGCCACACGGAGCTGAAGCTGATCCACCGTGCTCACCGTGTCGATTCGCAGTCCCAGCGAGGCGGCGGTGCTGGTGATCTTGCTCGTGAACATCAGGTCGCGCGTCAGCAGCAATCCGTGCGGTACTGTCATCGGGTAACCTCCGGCATCGGGCGGTCTCCGGTCGTGCTCAACACGGAGTCCGATGGAAGTGAACGTGCTTCCAACCCGAGTCCTTCTTCTCCCAGACGCGCGTCTCCATCGCCGCGACTGTGATGGGTGAACCGTTGCCATCGAGCTTCTGCACGACCCGCACATAGCTCACCACCGCGGCGCGCCCCGCGACTCGCACGTGAGGCGACGAGATGGTCGACTGCTTGGCCGGCTTCGACGGTGACCCGGGCAGATCGAAATAGAACCGGTGGAACGGCAGTCCCTCAACCAGGTGGCCGAGCGCTTCCGGCTCGAAGCAGGTGATCGACTCATCGCACAGCGCGACATAGGCCGTCCAGTCACCCGAATCGATGGCGGTCAGCAACTGGCGGCTCAGCTTGAGCAGTTCTTCTTCGGCGACAGACATCGGCGGTATTCCTTGAAAACCTGGAAATCGTGGAAGGCGGTGACCGCCGTGAGCGGCCGGGCAAATGATCGATGGCTCGTTCAGCCAATCCGAACGGGGCGAGAGAATAGTCGGGGCGCGCGACGAAGGGCAACCGAGCGCGCGGGACTTAGAACTGTTTGAGGAACTGTTGGAAGCCATCGTCTTCGTCAGCAGGTTCATCTGCAGGCGAAGCCGCCGCTGTGGGAGGCGGCTGGTCGAATGTCACCGTTGGAGTGGTCGACTCGGCGGCGGGTTGTTGATCGAACGCGAATGCCTTCGGTTCGGCGTCCGTGTCAGCCAGACTGGATGTCGTGTCGATCTGGTCCATCGTCGGTAGGAAGACACTTGGCGCAGCAAAGTCAGCGGCGAGATCCTTCGGCAGCGATGGCGATTCCACATTCCCCTTGGCTTTGCGCCCGAACATCGAGAAGAGCGACTTCAAACCTCCCTTTTTGCCCGCTGCAGACTCGGGCGGTGAATCCGCGAATGATGTTGGTGAGTCACCGAATGCGGCTGGCTCGCCAAACATGAACTGAGAGGCTGCGTCCGTGACCGGCTCATCGGTGGGTGGAGCAAATCCCGCAAAGGTCATTTCGACGGGAGCGGCCTCGGGTGCGGCGGCCGGTGGCGGAGCGAAAGCCATCGGGACAGGAGTCGCCTGCGCCACAACGGGCTTCGCTCGCGGAATCGCCTCAACGGGGACAGCTCTGGCCACCTCTGCCACCACGGGGGCCGCGACTGCAGTCGCAACCACTGGTGCCGCGATGATGGGTGTCGCGGTCTGCACAGCGGTGACGGCCTTCACAACGGGAGCAACGGCAACTGGTGGAATTGGTGGACCGGCTGTCGGGACACCCGCTGGCACCGGGGCATCTTTCTTCGCCGGCAACAGCAATTCGGTTGAGGAGAGGCTGGGAGCGATCGGCGCCGACAGACGGGACAGCACCATCGTGGCACTTGTCGAGGCGACATAGTCGATCAGGAACTCGGCCGGTCCCACAACCAATGTCGCTCCCGGAGCGACGGCCGTGGGCTGATGAGGAACCAGGGGTTTGCCATTGATCAGCGTTCCGTTGGCGCTGCCGAGATCCTCGACATAGACCGTGTCTTCGCCGAGTGTGATGCGACAGTGGGCACGACTCACCTGACTGGAAGCAATTTTGAGATTGCACTCGGTGCTGCGGCCGATCAACGTCACGGGGAGCAGCTTGACCTGCTTGACGTTGGCCTTGTCGTGAAGAACCTTCAGCCTGGCCTGCATGACGGCAACATTCCAAAACAGCGTGGAACGAAACATGAAGAAATGGGGAACGCGGAGGGAATGATAGCGGCTGAACCCCGAGCCACTCAAACCACAATGGCTCACCGGGTCGTGAGATTTCCAGCGAAAGAGCGGTTCGCGAGGCGGACTTCAAACGCCTCTGCCAACGAAAACAGCCCGATTCGGCGCCGAATCGGGCTGGGGATTTCAAGAGCCGTTGGCCGGCATCGCCCACCATCCGTGTCACGCGGCGGCCGAATCGTCTCGTGGTTGGAGCCGTTCCTCGCCTCGAACGACTTCGGGAGTGAGCACATACTTCTGGCCCGGTTGCAGGTCCGGCAGTTCGTACATCACCTCGAACATCGACTCCTCGACGACCGATCGCAGGCCGCGAGCACCCGTGTCCTTGGCCTTGGCGATCCTGGCGATCTCACGCAGCGCCTCGGGGGTGAATTCGAGTTCCGCGTTCTCCATCTGAAAGAACTTCTGATACTGCTTGACCAGCGAGTTCTTCGGCTCGACGAGAATCCTCGCCAGATCGTCTTCTTCGAGTGGAGACAGCGCACTCACGACGGGCAGTCGTCCGACCAGTTCGGGGATCATGCCGTATTCGATCACGTCGTCGGTGCAGGCCTGGCCGAGCAGCTTGCCTGCACGAGCCTTCAGTGGATCTTCGACCTCGGCCGCTCCGAAACCGATCGTCCGCTTGCCCATTCGCTTGGCGATGATGTCTTCCAGCCCGACGAATGTTCCACCGCAGATGAACAGGATGTTGGTGGTGTCGATCTGGATGTACTGCTGTTCCGGATGCTTGCGTCCCCCCTGTGGCGGGACGTTGGCAACCGTTCCTTCGAGCATCTTCAGCAGGGCCTGCTGCACGCCCTCGCCTGACACGTCGCGGGTGATCGACACGTTCTGAGACGTCTTGCCGATCTTGTCGATTTCGTCGATGAAGATGATGCCGCGCTGGGCGGTTTCGACATCGAAGTCGGCGGCGTGGAGCAGCTTGAGCAACAGATTCTCGACATCCTCGCCGACGTAGCCCGCTTCGGTCAGCGTCGTGGCGTCGCCGATCGCAAACGGAACCTGGAGCAGACGGGCGAGCGTTCGCGCCATCAGGGTCTTGCCCGAGCCGGTCGGTCCGATCAGCAGGATGTTCGACTTTTCGATCTCGACCTCATTGTCGATGTCGGCGGTCGCCATCAGCCGCTTGTAGTGGTTGTGAACCGCGACGGAGAGGATCTTCTTCGTGCGATCCTGTCCGATCACGTACTGGTTCAGATGCTCGGTGATCTCCCGCGGCGTGGGGACGCGGTTGAAGAGCTTGGTCGAGGTTCCCCGACGTTTGCGCTCCTGATCGAGGATGCTCTGGCAGAGCTCGATGCATTCGCCGCAGATGTAAACTTCGTCCGGTCCCTCGACGAGCGGACCGACTTCGCGGTAGCTCTTGCGGCAGAAGGAACAGTTGGCATTTTTCTTTCCGGTCGGTCCGCGTTTTCCAGCGGACATGAAATCTCGTCCCGAGGTCATTGGCTTTCCTTCAACGCTGCCGAGGGGGTTTCGTCGGTGAGTACTTCAATGGTGAAAGCAACGGCGCGTCCCTGGCCCTGCCATGATCCTTCAGTGACTTTCGTCCAGACTCTTTCTGGAGCCATCCTTGGTGGTGCGATCCCTGTCCGTCGTGTCGCGTCAGTCCGCCTCCATCGTCGGCGGTTTGTCGCTCGATCTTGATTCGTCGTCCGTCCCGTCGTGCGGACCGTCTATCCCGTTCGCTGGCGGCCGTCCTTCGGCAGTCTTGGCCGATGCCGGAGATCCTTGGCCCACATTCGATTGCGGACCGTGACCCCTGACCAGTCGACTCTTTATCAATCGGTACTCGTCCTCGGATATCCCACCCTGCCGATGCAAATCTCGAAACTGAGTCAGCATTTTCAGGTTGTCATCCGCACGACCGGAATCTTCGCGAAACCATGCTCGCAACTGAAAGATGGACCAGACGCCGACACAGCCCACGATCAGCGCGATCGCCCACTGCCACGGAGCCAGCGTTCCTCCATATTGCTTGAGCAGATCCCAGTTCACCACGACAGCCAGCATTGCAAAGCCCCCGGCATACTTGAGTTCTCGGTGTCGCAAATCGCATCGACATCGAGGGGCCTCATTATTCGCCGTTGTCTGGAACCGGGCAAGCCGCTGACCGTCATGACATCACCACCAAAGCAGCAACCGTGCCACGATGAGATTTCAGCGTGAGAACTTCCCGCAAGTTCGGTCGGCGCGAGGATGTCATAGCAGAAACGAAGTGCCTGCGGTGCGATGGAGCCAACTCGGCGAGATTCGTTCGTGGCGATTGCAGCAATTGGTCCGCGAGGTTGTAGAGATTACAGGCCCGGATCGCCGCCGTGATTGCCCGCCGCGCGCGGCCTCCCTAGAATCGTCCGGCCATTGCCGCCGAAGGGCCGGTGTGAGTCGCGATCAACTCACGCAGGACGTTGCATTCCGCACAGGCCGCGCGGCTCGATCACGAACGGACCAGCATCATGGACTTCAACCAGCGACTCGAACGGGCCATCGAACGCGGGCAGCAACAGCGTTCCACACAGGATCGAGAACGCGCCGAACGGGCCATGACCGAGGAAGAGTGCAAGAACCTGCACTCCAAGGCGCGGTTGGAACTGTCAGAACACATCGAGGGTTGTCTGCGAAAGCTGGTCGAACACTTTGCCGGTTTCGATTTCCAGTCCCTCGTCGGCACGGAGGGCTGGGGCGCGAAGATCTCCCGCGACGATCTGGCCCCCGGTGACGGCAAGCCGCTCAACAAATACTACAGCCGGTTGGAAATGGTCGTCCGACCTTACTCGACCGGTCGGATCGTGGAACTGATCGCGCGCGGAACCATTCGCAACAAAGAGGTGCTCAGTCGGACGCACTATCACCAGTTGGCCCAACTCGATCTGGATGGCTTCCGCGATCTGATCGACCAGTGGGTGCTGGAGTATGCCGAGAAGTTCTCGGCCCGCACGTGATCTGCTTCTCCGGCCCCCTCGCCCCGGTGGGCACCGCCGCTTCGGTGGTCCGGGGAGAGGGTTAGGGTGAGAGGTCTTCCTCCTTCGGTGAAAGTTGCCATGAGCCGTCACGAAAGCCTGCAACGAGTTCTCGATCGCGGCCTGGTCGCGATCATCCGCGCGTCGTCCAGCGAACAGTTGGTCAACGTCGCGCGAGCCCTCTGCGACGGCGGCATCGACATCATCGAAGTCACCTTCACGACACCGGGCGTGGTCGAGGTGATCTCGGCCGTGAAGAAAGAGCTTGGCAACAAAGTGCTGATCGGCGCGGGAACGGTCCTCGACCCCGAGACGGCTCGCACGGCGATCCTGGCCGGAGCCGAATTCCTCGTCTCACCGACGGTCAATCTCGACGTCATCAAGCTCGCGCTGCGCTACGACAAGGGGATCATGCCCGGCGCGTACACGCCGACCGAAGTGCTGACCGCATGGGAGGCGGGGGCCGACATCGTCAAGCTGTTCCCTGCCGACATCGGCGGCCCGGCGTACCTCAAAGCGCTGAAGGGGCCGCTGCCGCAGATCCGCCTCATGCCGACCGGCGGCGTCAATCTGCAGACGCTCAAAGACTTCGTCAAAGCGGGTGCCTGTGCCGTCGGTCTCGGAGGCCAACTCGTCGAAAAGGACGCCGTTGAACGAGGCGACTTCGACCGCATCCGCACTCTCGCCACACAGTACGTCGAACTGATGAAGCAGGCCCGGGCGTAAGCCCGATTCCGAAGCGGTGCGCCTCCCGGTGAGCCGGGACCGTGATGCCCCTGACCGGTTTTCGTTTCGTTGGTGTCGTGACATCGTCGAAGAATCCGAGAGCTGACACCCAATCTTGTGCGTCACGGATTTGACAGACGGGCATGACTCGCGTTGCCTAGATCGCCGAATCCTTGCAAGATGATGCCGAACAGGGAGAGAAAGCGGAGACGCGATTCATGTTGAGCATCGGCCAGATTCGGACTCGGGAATGTCGCGGGTGGACTCGGCGCGAGTTGTTGCGCGCGGGGATGCTGTCGGCGGCGGGAGTGAGTCTGGCGGATCTGTTGCGGTGCGAAGCGGCGGAATCGCTCGGTCAGGAGGCCGGCGACAACGCCAGAAAAGCACCCGCGAAGTCGGTGATCTTGTTGTGGCTGTGGGGTGGGCCGAGCCATCTCGATTCGTTCGACATGAAGCCCCACGCGCCGGTGCAGTATCGCGGGCCGTACAGTCCGATCGCGAGCAGCGTGCCGGGGCTGGATGTCTGTGAGCTGCTGCCGCAACTCGCGCGGAGGGCGGATCGGTATTCGATCATTCGGTCGTTGCGAGGAACCTCGAACGATCACGGCATTGCCGGAACGATCGGCCTGACGGGGGACACCGCCGGGGCCGCCAGTCTCAGCGGGCAGGTGCTGCCGGGGGCGCTGAAACCGACTCATGGATCGGTCGTCTCCAAGATTCTGGGCTTCTCACCAACAATGCCGCGGTTCCTGACATTGGGCGGGCATCTGCATCAGGGAAAGCGGGCGATCAAGGGCGAAGGGGGAGCGGCACTCGGCGCGATGCACGATCCGTTTCGACTCGACTACGATCCCGAAAAGGGGATTCAGATTCCGCATCTGCAACTGCTCGACGGCCTGTCCCCCAGCGGCATCGACTCGCGCGAGCGGCTGCTCGGTGCGGTCGATCAACTGGCGCGGCGAGTCGATCAGTCGGCCGACATCGTGCGGCTCGATCAGTACTACCAGCAGGCTTTCTCACTGCTGACGAAGACCGGCGCGCGTGAGGTCTTCGATGTGCAGCGCGAACCCGAGGCGGTCCGTCGTCGCTATGGAAAGTTCCGCTTCGGGCAGTGCTGCCTGCTCGCGAGGCGGCTGGTTGAATCCGGTGCCCGGTTCGTGCAGGTGAACTGGAGTTCGCACGTTGAGCCGGTGGAAGATGGAGGCGACGGCGGCTGGGACATGCACGACCGCCATTTCCAGCAGTATCAAGACCGCCACGCCTGGATGCTCGACCAGGCGGCGTCGGCGTTGCTGGACGATCTCGCCGAACGAGGCCGGTTGTCCGACACGGTCGTCGTCGCAGTGGGAGAGTTCGGCCGGACGCCGAAAATCAACAACAAGTCGGGCCGCGATCACTGGGAGCACTGCTATTCGGGGCTCGTCGCGGGAGGCGGCCTGCGGGCGGGACAGGTGATCGGAGCCAGCGACCGTCTCGGCGAACATCCCATCACGCGAGCCTTCACGGCCGCCGACCTCTTCTCGACCGTGCTCGGTCAAATGGGGATCACGACGACGACGCTCACCACCAACGGATTGCTCCCTCAAGGCTCGGTGATTGAGGAGTTGGTGTGATGAGGACGCTTTCGACTGGCGCAGGGATTACTGTCGTGGCCGACGCTGCCAGCGTCGGCTCGGATGCTGGCAGCATCCGCCACGAGAGTACGTGTTTTGACGCGCCGGTCCTGATCGCGACCGTCATCTTGATGCTTGTTGGCGGCTCGATGGTCTCCAACTCACAGGCCGCCGAACCAGAGTTGATTCGTCTCACGACCGACGGGCATCTGAAGCAGAGACCGTGCTGGTCTCCGGACGGACAGCAGGTGGTCTTCGCTCGGCATGTGGGAGACACGATCTTTTTGTTTCTGCTCGACGCGAAGACCGGGAAAGAGGAGCGACTGACATCGCAGACCTTTCCAGAATACGACGCAGTCTTCTCGCCCGATGGCAAAGAGTTGTTGCTGTCGTTCGACAAGCTCTCACCGAATCAGGGGGACATTGATGTTTCTCGGATCGCGTTGACCGACCGGATGCTCGTTCCGCAGGCGACGACGCAGAAAGCCCTCTCGCACGAAGAGTCTCCGTGCTGGTCGTCCGATGGAAAACGGTTCGCCTTCACGTCGACTCGGCACGGCAATCAGGAGCTGTATGTCGCGGACATCAAGGGGGGCGAGTGGCTGCGACTCTCGGAGGATCCCGCCATCGATGCTCACCCCGCCTGGTCGCCCGATGGCAGGACGATCGCGTTCTCGACGGATCGTTGGGGCGATCTGGAGATCGCCCTCATCGAACCAGACGGCTCGAACCTGCGACGGCTGACGGACAGCAGGGGCCTCGACGACTATCCGGCCTGGTCCCCGGACGGCCGTCACGTCGCGTTCACCTCCAACCGCGATGGCAACTTGGAAATCTATGTGCAGTCCCTCGATGGCCCGGCACTGAACGTGACCCGCAACCCATCGATCGACAACTTCCCGGCGTGGACTCCCAACGGGCGGATCGGCTTCGTCTCCAATCGCGACGACGGCTTCGACCTGTACACGGTCGAGTGGCGTGCTGGCAGCTCGAAGTGATGGTAAGAGTGTGCCACGGTGAATGACGTTGATGGTTGCGATGCCTTGATTGATCTTCGACTTCTCACGGAAACACAGATTACATGAGTTCGCCCGCCACGCTGAAGACGGATCGGAAGCCGGCGCGGTTGGGGACTCCACCCGGGCCGCGCGGGCACTGGTTGTGGGGTAACACGGCTCCGTTTCAAGCCGACCGGCTCGGGTTCATGCGTGACGTGGCGCGAGACTATGGCGGGGTCGTCAATCTGCGATTCGCTTACCGCAAGGTCTGGCTGGTGACCGAGCCCTCGGTGATTGAGTCCGTGCTGGTGACTCATGCCCGCCAGTTTCGCAAGCATTTTGGATTGCGGCTCAATCCGATCGTGCTCGGCAACGGCCTGTTGACGAGCGAAGGCGACTTCTGGCTGAGGCAACGCCGGTTGGCTCAGCCCGCGTTCCAGCGTCCGCAGGTCGCGCTGTATGCCGCATCGTTCGTCGATCACACCGCGCGCATGCTCGATCGCTGGCAGGCGGGAGAGAGTCGCGATGTACTGCCGGAGATGATGGCGTTGACGTTGGGAATTGCCTCCAAAACCCTGTTCGGTGCCGACGCGGACGATCACGCCGAGCGAGTCCGCAGCGCGTTGCAGGTGGTTCAGGAGGAGTTCGTGCGACGACTCATGCGGTTCGTCCAGCCGCCGATGTGGGTTCCCACGGCGGGGAATCGCCGGTTGAAGCAGGCCGCGCACGATCTGGACTCGATCATCTATGACTTCATCCGCCAGCGACGGGCCTCGGGCGAACATCGCGATGATCTCCTCTCGCGACTGCTTTATGCACGCGATGACGGAGACAAGTCGGGGATGACCGACAAGCAACTTCGCGACGAGTGCCTGACGATCTTCCTCGCGGGACAGGAGACAACGGCGCTGGCCCTGTCATGGACGTGGTACCTGCTCGGCCAGCACCCCGAGGTCGCCGCGCGAGTCTATGCGGAAGTCGATTCGGTGCTCGCGGGCCGAACGCCCACGATGGACGATCTGCCACGATTGCCCGAGACGGAACATGTGCTGCTCGAATCAATGCGGCTCTATCCTCCTGCCTTCATCGTGGGGCGCGAAGCACTGGCCGACATCGACATCGCCGGCTATCGCTGTGCGCGAGGCACCACGATCCTGATGCCGGAGACGGTCGTGCATCGCGATCCGCGCTTCTTCGAGAACCCCGACGACTTCCGTCCCGAACGCTGGCGAGACAATTTTGAAAAGCAGCTTCCCAACTGCGCCTACTTCCCCTTCGGAGCCGGACCCCGCGCCTGCATCGGCCAGTTGTTCGCGATGGTCGAGATGACGATGGTCCTGGCGATGATCGCCCAGCGGTTCCAGTTCACGCTGACGCCCGGCCAAACAGTGACACCCGGAGTGCAGTTCACTCTGCGGCCCAACCCGGGCGTGCCGACGATCATCACGCCGCGATAGATTGCACAATCTCGCCGTGACTTCGATGCCGGTCTCAGCTCATTTTCTGTCGCTTCAAAGTAGCCTTCATCGCTCCGCGTGAAGTGAGCCGATTGCGAGTGGGACATCGTTTGTCCGATCAGAGGCGCACTTGCGCACGGCTATCTTCACGCGGAGCGATGAAGGCTACTTGGACTGCGGCCCGAACTTCCCTCAGGCCCGAACTTCCCTCAGATAGACGGTTAATCCCGTTCCTCCATCTCCGGCGAGTAGTTGCCTCGCATGGCCAGACTGTTCAGGCGCGCCCGTTTGAGCAGGGCCTGTTGGGCCGCAGCGGCATTCTCAGGCTTTCCGCTCCAGGCGCGGAGGGCCGGCTGCTGCAAGGCGCGGCCGTAGGAGATGCTCAGTCGCCACGGTGATCGCTCACTCTGGCGATTCAATGCGTTGAGATTGGCGGTGGCCTCCTCAGGTTCCTGACCGCCGGAGAGGAAGTTGATGCTCGGCACCGCAGCCGGCACGGTTCGGCGCAGAACGGTCAGGGTCGCGACCGCGATGGCATCGGGAGAGGCTTTCTGCTGCTCGGTCCCGGGCAGGACCATGTTCGGTTTCAGCAGCATGAGTTCGAGCGTCACATGATGGCGGTGGAGGGCGTGGAACACCGCGTGGAGAACCGCCTCAGTGACCTCGGCACAGCGTTCGAGGCTGTGACCGCCGTCCATCAGGACTTCGGGCTCGACGATCGGGACCAGCCCTTCCTCCTGACAGACCGCGGCATAGCGGGCGAGCATTTCCGCGTTGGCCTCCATGCCGAAGAGGCTCGGGTTCCGATCGGTGATGGAGTAGACCTCACGCCACTTGGCGAACCGGGCTCCCTGATCGCGGTACGTTTTCAGCCGGCCGCCCAGACCGTCCAAACCTTCGGTGATGTGATCGCCGGGACTGAGCGCGAGCGGAATCTTCCCCTTGTCCACCTTGATGCCGGGGACAATCTTCTGATTCCAGGCGACCGCCGGAAGCAGCGTGCCGTCGTCGGCTTTCTGCGTCATCGTTTCGTCGAACAGAATGACGCCGCTGATGTGTTGACCGAGTCCCGGCGTTGTCAGCAGCAGCGAACGATAGGCCCGCCGGTTTTCCTCGGTCGATTCGGCGCCGATGGCCTGAAAGCGTTTCGCAATCGTCGGCGAACTTTCATCCGCCGCGAGAACACCACGTCCATCTTGAACCATGTCGTCGATCGTGGCCTGCAACTGGTCGTGATGGTCCATGATTCATTTCTCTTTCTCTGTTGCTGGTCGATGGAAGAGTCCCTGCATCGGGATGGCATTCGGCATGCCGTGCGCGATGATTTGCCTTGTCCCATGCAATTGGACACCTCTCTTTGTAACCATCGAGACTCATCGTTCACAAGGAGAGACACCACGTGTCACGAGCCACCTCCCTGTCGTGGCATCCGGCGATATATGGCGTAGTTGTTGACTCGCGACCGATCCGGCAGAATCGAGGCCGCTCACTTCCCGCGCCTGAGGAGACATCCCGTGGCCAGGTTTCTGCTGACGGTTTCGCCGGACGGTGCCGAACTCACGTTGTGGAGCGTCTCCGCCGACTCGCCGCAGGATGCCTCGCGACAGCGGATGGGGAACAGACCGCTCACTGAAGATTTAATGGCGGAGCTGACGGCGTGTACTCCGTCGGACTGGACCAAGCTCGGTGTCGCCGAGTTGCTCGGCATGGGGCGGCGGTTGGCCGGATGGCTCAACGGTCCCGAGCTGTGGTGCGAACAGCTCGAACATGGGACGGGGCCGATTGTGCTGTTCATCGAGGGGCCGGCCGCAGCCGGTTCCCCGGCGGATGTCTCCAGCGTGAGCGACTCGCGGCGGATGGATCGGCAGCAGGCGCTCTGGTCGGCCCCGTGGGAATTGCTGGCCGATCCGAGCGGGTTTTGGGCGCAGCGGACCGACCGGCTGTTCTGTCCCGTGCGCTGGCTCCCCCTGCCGCGCGAGCCGCGGCCCGCAGCGAATCGGCCGTTGAGGCTCCTGTTCATGGCGGCGTCTCCGCAGAACGTCGAACCGGTCCTCTCGTTCGAGCGGGAAGAGGGGATCATTCTCAACGCGGTCCGTGGGGGTGAAACGGAACTGGTGGTCGAGGAGTCGGGGAGCCTCGACGGATTGCGGTGGCGGATGGAGCGGGCGCGGGACTTCGACGTCGTGCATCTCACGGCGCACGCCGAGGGGGCGTCGGGGCTGCCGATGATTCTGCTGGAGGACGAGGTGGGCGACTTGTTCCGCGCGACGCAAGCTGATCTGACGGAGACGCTCGCGCAGCGCTGGCCCCGACTGGTCTTTCTGTCGGGATGCGAGACCGGTTTGGAACGGGTCGGTGAGCGGGTGCCGTCGCTGTCCGAGGGAGTGTTGCGGGGCGGGGCGTCGGCCGTGCTCGGCTGGGCGCTGCCGGTCAACGACTTTCAGGCGAGCGAGGCGTCGGCGTCGCTCTATCACTGGCTGGGCAACGGCGACGATCTGGCCGTGTCGATCGCTTCGGCCCGGCGCGAGATCCTGCGCCTCGAACTGGAACTGGCCGCGATGGGTTGGCGGCGGAGCAACTGGCATCTGATGCGGTTGTATGTGGCGGGAGCGTTTCCCGGCGAGTCGGTGGTCACCCGGCCGGGGACGGACGGTCGCGAGCTGCCGCATGTTCGGGATGCCGTGACGGAGTTCCTCGACGCGCGCAGTTCGGGCCGCCCCATTTGCAAGCGCGAGAACTTTGTCGGACGGCGGCGTCTGTTGCAGGCGGCGCTGCGGACGCTGCGGGCGGTCCCGGGTGACGCCGGCTTCTCGTCCGGAATCGTGCTGCACGGGTTGGGAGGAAACGGCAAAAGCAGCCTGGCCGCGCGGATTGCCGATCGGTTCGACGGCTGGTCGCGCGTCGTCGTGTTCGGCGTGCTCGATGAAGACAAGTTACTCACCGCGCTGGACGACGTGCTGCTCGATGCCGAAGCGAATCAGACGTTGTTCTCGCGTCAGCAGCATCTGGCGCAGCGTCTGATGAAAGTCCTCGAGCATCCGCCGGGGAATCGGCGGCTGCTGTTCGTGCTCGACGACTTCGAGCAGAACATGGACTCGCCGGGCGTGGTGCGGTTGGAGACGCTGGATGTATTGCGCCCATTGTTGAAGGCGGTCCACCGCTGCGCCGGGCATTGCCGGGTGATGATCACGACGCGCCACGATTTCGAGCGTGCCTCGGAGGACCGTCTGCTGCGGTTGCCGGTCTCGGCGATGTTGGACGAGGATCTGTCGAAGAAGTTGCAGCAGTTGACCGCGCTGCAATCGCCGCTGGTGGACAAGGCATTGCGGGATCGTGCGCTGCGGCTGGGTGGCGGGAATCCATTGCTCCTGGAGAAGCTCGACGGACTGCTGCGCTGCGACGCGACCGACGTCACGCCGGTTCTGGAGCGGCTGGAAGCGGCGGCCGAGGAATTTCGGGGCGAGTTGTTACTGCGCGAACTCGTCGCGCTGCTGTCCGAGCCGACTCAGGCGGCGATACGCCAGTTGGCGGTGCATGAACTCCCCTTCGACGCGGACGTGGCGGACGAGACGGTCGGCGTGACACCCGCCTCCGGCGCGAAGTCGTGGGATCGAGCCGCCGCCGTCCGGTTGGGAGTCCTCGAAACCGTCTCGTCACCGACCGACAAAGTCACGCTGTTTCAAGTGGCCGAACTGGCGCGCGAGGTCTTGTTCGCCGAACTCGATGCCGAGCAGCAGACCGCCGTCATCGACCGCGCTGCCATTGCCCGCTTCGCCCGCTGGCCGCGCGAGCGCCGCGCCAAAGACGAATCGCTGGGGCGAGAGGCACTGCGGCTGGCTCTTGCCGCGCGGCAGCCCGACGCCGCGGCAACCGTCGCGCACGACTTGTCGATCCAGCTCTACAACACGCATCGCGAGGGGCAACTGGCCGAGTTGTGCGAGCCGGTGTTGGCCTTGGGACGTGACTGGCGATTGCTGCGGTGGATTGCAGTGACACGACTGCTTGCAGGGGACGGCCCCGCTGTAGAGACGCTGTTGGCCGAGGCCGAAGTCGCTTCGGCGCACGTTACCGCCGCCGATTCGGACGCGTTCGGCGATCGCATCGCATTACTTCTCGAACGCGGTCGGTACCTTGCACGAGCCGGAAGGTTGGAGTCCGCTGCCGACCGGTTTCATCTCGCGCAAGTCGGAGCCCGTGAGCTTGGCGATGAGAGGATGATCGCCATCTCGGCCGGAAATCTCGCCGACATTCTGCAAGCGCGCGGGGAGCTTGACGAGGCGCTCCACATCCGCCGGGAGGAAGAACTGCCGGTCTACGAGCGGGTTGGCGACGTGCGGCAGCGGGCGGTGACGATGGGGAAGATCGCCGACATCCTGCGCTTGCGCGGGGAGCTTGACGAGGCGTTCCGCATCCGCCGCGAGGAACAACTGCCGGTCTACGAGCGGCTCGGTGACATGCGGGCGTGGGCGGTGACTATGGGGAAGATTGCCGACATCCTCCAAGATCGCGGGGAGCTTGACGAGGCGCTCCGCATCCGCCGCGAGGAACAACTGCCCGCGTTCGAGCGGCTCGGCGACGTGCGGGCACGGGCGGTGACGATGGGGAAGATCGCCGACATCCTGCAAACGCGCGGGGAGTTGGACGAGGCGCTCCGCATCCGCCGCGAGGAAGAACTGCCGGTATTCGAGCGGCTTGGCGACGTGCGGGAACGGGCGGTGACTATGGGGAAGGTCGCCGACATCTTGCAAGCGCGCGGGGAACTCGACGAATCGCTCCGCATCCGCCGCGAGGAAGAACTGCCGGTCTATGAGCGGCTCGGCGACGTGCGAGCGCGGGCGATGACGATGGGGAAGATTGCACGAATTGAGATGGCGAAGGGCAATGTTGATGAGGTTCTTCGTCTTCGACGAACTGAGGTGTTGCCCGCGTTTATAAAGCTGGGAGACCCGCGACTCGTAGCGGTTGAAATGGGAAACATCGCCAACATCCTGCAAGCGCGCGGGGAATTGGACGAGGCGCTCCGCCTCCGCCGCGAGGAACAACTGCCGATCTTCGAGCGGCTCGGCGATGTGCGGCAGCTGATCTTCGGCCGAACGAATTTGGCGTTGCTGCTGGTCGAACGGGGTCGCCACAAGGAGGACGCAAAAGAGATCGTCTCCCTGCTGACCTGGTCGTTGCGGGAAGCCCGACGGCTGCGGCTGCCCGTGGCCGGGCAGATCGAAGCGATCCTGCGACAACTGTCGGGTGGCTGACCCATCGCTCCAACGTAGCCCTGTCGCTCCGCGACAGGAAAGCCGAATCAGCGATCAGTCTGCCTGCTCGTTCTCCCGGTCGTGAGTCTCACGCTCGTCGGCTCTCCCGTCGCGGAGCGACAGGGCGACATTGATCTGAGGCGGGTGGTGTGGCTGGGGTCGAGTCTTCAAGCCCCCAGCAATCGCCGATCATCCGCTGGGGGCGGACGAGAGTTGAAGCCCTCGCTCGCGCGTCGGGCTAGTTTTGAAGTTCGTTCGCGCCAAATTAGGACACGACCCACCGCTCAAGTCATGCTTTCTGGACGGGAGACGACCAGAACTGGCCGGCGAACTTGATGAGTTCAACCACCGTGACGGGGGTCAATGCCAACAGGAGGAGCACTCCCCATTCCTGCCACGAGAGCGACACTGTCTCGAAGACGGGACGCAGTGCGGGTATGGAAACGACGGTGACCTGCAACAGCGACGATAATGCCACGGCTCCCAAGAGGGAGGGGTTCGTGAGCGGGCCCACCTGCCAGAACGTCCACGTCCGGCTGCGGGCCGACAGGGCCAGAAACAATTGGCCGAAGACCATGATGCAGAACGCCATCGTTTGGGCATGGGCGACATCCTTCTCCTCGGGGCCCAGCAGAAGTGCGAACGCCGACAATCCGACGACGGCCAACACAAGTCCTCGAAACAGCACCGTCGATCCGAGCTGCCATGAGACAATCGACTCGCGCGTCGAACGGGGTGGCCGCGACATGATGCCCGGTTCTGGAGGCTCCAGCGCCAGCGCCAGCGCGGGCAAGCCATCCGTGACCAGATTCATCCACAGCAGTTGAACGGGCAGCAGGGGAATCGGCCAGCCCAGGAGCGATGTGATCAGCATCAACAGCATCTCGCCGGCGTTGCACGACAGGAGAAAGATCAGGAACTTCTGGATGTTGTCGTAGATCGCGCGGCCTTCTTCGATGGCATTCACGATGGAGGCGAAGTTGTCGTCCATCAGCACCATCGCCGAGGACTCGCGCGTGACGTCGGTGCCGGTGATTCCCATCGCGATCCCGATGTCGGCGGCCTTCACCGCGGGAGCGTCGTTCACGCCGTCTCCGGTCATCGCCACGATCTCGCCGCGACTCTTCCACGCGCGGATGACACGCAGTTTGTGTTCGGGAGCGACCCGCGCGTACACGGCGATCTGCTCGACAGTCGCCGCCAGGTCTTCGTCGGAAATGGCTTCGAGTTCCTGTCCGGTCACGACCCGATCCGATTCCGTGGCCATGCCGAGTTCCCGCGCGATGGCCGACGCCGTGCCGTGATGATCGCCGGTGATCATCACCGGACGAATGCCCGCCTCACGACACCTCACCACGGCCTGCTTCACCTCGTCGCGCGGTGGGTCGATCATGCCGACCAGGCCCGCGAACGTCAGGCCGCCCTCCTCAATTCGCGGCTCAGAACCGTCGTCCTCTCGATACGCCAGGCCCAGCACGCGCAGGGCCTGCGAAGTCATTCCCACATTGGCTCGATGGATCTCGTCCCGCCGTTCGTCGGTCAGTGCGACAACCTCGTCGTTCCGGCGTTCGGTGGTACACAGTGCCAGGATTCCTTCCGGGGCACCCTTCGTGTACTGGACTCGGCGCCCCGAATCGTCTCGCAGCAGGACGGACATCGCCTTGCGGTCGGAGTCGAACGGCAATTCTTCGATGACATGCGGACGGACCTCGCGCGAGGTCAATTCCCCCTTCAGGGCCAGGACGATCAAGGCCCCCTCGGTCGGATCACCGATGACCTTCCAGGAGCCGTCGGCCTCGTCCGGTTGAACCTGCGCATGATTGCAGTAGGCCCCGATGCGGAGAACCATCGACAAATCTTCCTCATCAATCGCTTTCACGGGCGGAGCAGATTCTGCGGGCCGTTCCTGCCCGGAATCGATCTCGAAGAACTCTCCCTGCGGCGCATAGCCGACTCCCGTGACGTGATAGCGGACGCCACCTGCCAGCACCTCGCGCACGGTCATCTCATTGCGAGTCAGCGTTCCGGTCTTGTCCGAGCAGATGACGGTGACACAGCCGAGCGTCTCGACGCTGGGCAGCTTGCGGACGAGGGCATTGCGTCGCACCATCCGTTGCAGTCCCAAAGCCAGCGTGATGGTCACCACGGCCGGCAATCCTTCCGGCACCGCGGCGACTGCGAGGCTGACGGATGTCAGCAACGCCTCCAACACGGGGCGGCCACGCCACAAACCCAGCAGAAAGATGATTCCGACCAGCACCAGACAGACCGTCACCAGGATCGTGCCGAGTTCCGCCAGACGGCGCTGGAGCGGAGTCGGCTCCCGCTGGTAGGTCTGCAACAGGCCGGCGATGCGGCCGATCTCCGTCTGCATGCCCGTGGAGACCACGATCCCCTGCCCCCGTCCGTTGGCCACGACCGTGCTCATGTAGGCCATGTTCCGCCGATCCGCGAGCGACGCCGAGACCGGCAACACCGATGCGGCATCCTTCTCGACGGGCAAACTTTCGCCCGTCAGCGAAGCCTCCTGCACCCGGACCGCAAACGTGGTCAGCAGCCGCAGATCGGCCGGCACATGGTCCCCGGCTTCGATTTCCACAATGTCACCCGGCACCAGTTCGCGCGCCGGCACCGAGGCGAGTTGCCCATCGCGAGTCACCTTGGCCAGGGGAGCGGCCAGACTCTGCAACGCCGCGAGTGCCCGTTCCGCCTTCTCCTCCTGGAAGAAACCGAGGAGCGCGTTGAGCAGCACGATCGCGCTGATGGCCGCCGTGTCCATCCACTCGCCCATCAATCCCGAGATGAGGGCTGCTGCGATCAGAATCCAGACCACCACATCGGTGAACTGCGCGAAGAACCGCTTCCACGCCGGCTCTGGAGCGGCAGCCGCGAGCTCGTTCCAGCCGTGCGTTCGACGGCTGGCCTCGACTTGGGCGGCAGAGAGTCCTGCCTGACGGTTGCTCTGCCAGTGCGCAATGACCTGCGCGACGTCTGTTGCATGAGCCGCAGGCGGTTCACACACACCGTCGAGCGAGGCATGACTGGCGAGGAGCTCACGTTCAGGCGATTCGCGGGTCGCATCACGCCCAGACAATGTGGACCGATGATGCTCAGGTTTGGAGTCGTCTGCCTGGCGCATCGCAGTTCCGCTTCGAGTTGACGTCCGGCGGCTCCCGCTTCGCGAAAGCCGCCGCTGCCTGTTGAAACAGGATTGATCGTGTGCCACGGCTGTGCCAGCCGTGCTGGTTTCGCAAAACAATTGACCGCTGCCACGGCTCGCACAGCCGTGGCACGAGCCATTCAACAGGGCGCCATTTCCATTTTCGATCTGCGTCGCAGCCGCCCGCTAGTCGCGTTCGGTGCGTGCCTGATGGCGCTTCTCGGCTTGCTGAATCAGCGCTCGTGCCCGGGACTCGTCGTCCTGCCAGACGAGCACCTCCGAGGGGACGACCGGCAAACCGGCGAACGGTTCATTCGCCTCGGTGACCGCGGCGTGAATCCCTTCCGCAGCCAGCATGCTGCGCACGAGTTGGGCTTCCGTCACGATGGGTGACGAGAAAACGGGGACCAGCGAACGGTTGGTGTCACTCATGATTCTGTTTTCCTCAGGCAAGAGTACTTGGTCGTCGGTCAATGCGACCGATGACGTTGGAACGGGGGCGGAACGGCCTGACGACTGATTGTGTCATCGATCGGGAATTAATGCCCCTGTGGATGAACGGTCAGCACCGGACAGGTGGCCAGACGCACGAGTTTCTCGGCGACGGAGCCGAGCAACAGATGAGACAGTCCGGTTCGACCGTGAGTGCCGATCACGATCAGACCGATCTCGTGCTCCTTCGCATACTTCACGATCTCCTCGACGGCGTTGCCGACGACGGCGGTGTGAATCGTGCGACGCTCCTCGGCCCAGTCCGGCCCCAACTCCTGAAGCAATTGCTTCTCGGCAGCCTCCACCAGCAACTTCAAGTCGGCGGGCGGCAGTGTCCACGCGGTCGTGGAATCGGGAAGCGGCATAGCCACTTCCGGGACGACGTGCAGCAGATGCAACTCGGCCCCGAACTGGTCGGCGAGCGTCATCGCGTACTTCTGCGCTTCCTTCGCCGGTTCGCTGAAGTCGGTCGGGAACAGAATGCGACGAATCGAAACGAACATGGTCGGCACCTCCGAATGGACGGTAGGGAGTCAGTTTGACGAAGGACAAGGTTGGTACGCTCTGAGTCTGCGAAGGGCGTGCCGTTATGAGGAGCCTGGTTCCACGTCCTTCGCAGACTCGGGGTGTGCCACTCAAACTGACCCACTATCTTGTCAATTCCGCCACGAAACTTCGCACGCGGTCGACCTTGCCGGTCACTTCGTGGATGACGAGTTCCACTTGCTCCGCCATGGTGATCTTCAGGGAATCGATTGCTCGACGCAGTGGCTCCGTGACGGGTTTCCGGCCACATTCCGCAGCACTGCTCTGAAGAAACTGCAGAGCCGTCGCCTGGTCGTTGGCCAGGCCGAGTGACTCCTGGATCTCCGAAAGTTCCCGACAGGCCGCCTCGGCCGGAAACGCCGGGAGGACGTCCCTCAACAGATCGAGCGTGTAACGCAGCCTGCGGCCGAGAATTCGAACCTTGTGAAGCTGCTGCCGGTCGTCTCTCAGCAAATCGACCCGACAGAAAAAGTCTGTTGCGAGTCGGCCGATTGCCAGAGAACCGAGTTCGCTCGGACTGGGTTCAGCCGAGGCGTGACGCCAGCCAATCCGATCCGTCAACGATCGTGTGCGGTCTTCAAAACCGTGCTTTAACAACTGCCGACAGAACCGCCTGAGCGAATGCATCGCCTCCGCGCGAAACAACTCGGCACGGTCCAGCAGCCATTTTCCGGCCTGCTTTGGCAACTGCCGGCCCAACTCCTCCAGTGGCAACATCAGGACATCCAGATCACGAACGGTTCCCGCCTTGCAGCGAACGTCACCCAACCGCCGCCGAATCCAGTCGGCCCGACGGCGCGGCAGCCAGTCGGCGAACAACCGCAGTGCCGCGTCGGCCCGTCGTGTCTCGGTGCGAAGCTGATGGACGCGTTCCACGTCCTTCTTGCTCTTCGCGGTGACAGCGTCCACCAGGCGCACCGCGTTCCTGAGACGGCGGCCGATCGAGTGCCTCGTAGTCTCTTCAAGAATTCCCTCATCGTCGCAGACCATGTCAGCACCAGATTTCGCAAGATGCAGCCAGTCAGACTGCGTGGACCACGGAGCGGGTGAATCGTCAGGAACTCTATCTCACAGTGTCGCCGCAATCGCAACGGAGCCATCTCCCGCGACACGCTTCTGCATGGACAAGGGCAGGCTGTTGGCTCTATCTTGGTCCACGGAATGGCATTCTCCCCTGTGAGCGGCGGAGGCGGACCGATGATGACGTTGCTTGGGCCTCGACATCAGTTTTGTGACGGAATGACGCGCCGGTCGTTTCTCAAGATCGGCGGGCTGGCGATGGGGGGGCTGTCGCTGCCCCAATTGCTTCATGCGGAAGCGGCCTCGGGGCGGAAGTCTCACAAGTCGGTGATCATGGTCTTTCTGTCCGGCGGCCCGCCGCACCAGGACATGGTCGATCTGAAGATGGATGCCCCGGTCGAAATCCGTGGCGAGTTCAAGCCGATCGCGACCAATGTTCCCGGCATCGACATCTGCGAACATTTGCCGCTGCTGGCTCAACGCATGGACCGGCTGGCGATCATTCGGTCGCTTGTCGGTTCGGAAGGTCGTCATGCGGCGTTCCAGTGCATGACGGGGCACAGCATTCTCGGTCAGCCGGCGGGCGGTTGGCCGTCACTCGGCGCGGCAGTCTCGAAAATACGAGGGCCTGTCCGGCCGGGGACGCTCCCATTTGTCAGCCTTTCACCGCGCATGAGGACCTCAACGTGGAGCGATCCGGGGCAGTCCGGGTTCGCGGGACAGGCTCATGCGCCATTCTCGCCGAATGCGGAGCAGGCGCGACTGGGGCTGAGCGGCATCAGTTTGGAAGGCTTGCGTGGACGGAAGTCGCTGCTCGATGGCATCGACCGCTTGAAGCGTGAGGCCGAACAAAGTGGCGCGCTGATCGGGCTCGAATCGCAGTACCAGGCGGCGTTCGGAATTCTGACGTCGAGCCAACTGGTCGACGCACTCGACCTTGAACAGGAAGACCCGCGCGTCCGTGATCGTTATGGGCGGGGCGCGATCGAAAACGCGGGCTATGGCGATGCCGGGCCGCTGATGAACGATTACCTGCTTGCGGCGCGACGGCTGGTCGAGGCGGGAGCGCGCGTCGTCACGCTGGCCTATGGTCGCTGGGACTGGCACGGCCGACCACACGGCACGAACTTTGAGAACGCGCGCGACCACTTCCCGGTGCTGGACCAGGGGCTCACGGCGTTGTTGGACGACCTGCACGACCGGGGTCTCGACAAGGATGTCAGCGTCGTCGTGTGGGGCGAGTTCGGGCGAACGCCGGTCATCAACAAAAACGGTGGCCGCGACCATTGGCCTCAGGTGGCGTGCGCGATGCTGGCCGGTGGTGGCATGAGAACCGGACAGGTCATCGGCTCCACCAATCGTCTCGGTGAACATCCCAAAGAGCGACCGGTCCATTTTCAGGAAGTCTTCGCAACGCTCTACCGGAACATGGGAATCGACGTCAGTCGCACGATGATCCCCGACGTCTCCGGCCGGCCGCAGTACCTGGTCGATCCGATTCATGAGCCTTTGCCGGAACTGGCGTGATGCCCGACACAGTGCGCATCGAGCGACTTTACTCGCTCACTCACGGCAACGCGGCATATGGTGCGGCGTTCTCGCCGGACGGCAAGCGGTTGGCCACGGCCAGTCTCGACAACACGGTGAAGTTGTGGAGCGTCGCCGATGGCCAGCACGTGGGCACGTTGAAGGGGCACGGAGACGGGGTCGCCTTCGTCGGTTTTCTGGCCGACGGCCGGATCGTCACTGCGAGTCTCGACAAGTCACTGAAAATCTGGCCAACCGACGGGGGAGCCGCGACCGCGACATTCACCGGGCATCAGGACTATCTCACGTGCGCGGCCGTGGCTCGGGCCGGGACGTTGCTGGTGTCGGGCAGCTTCGACAAAACGGTGCGGCTGTGGGACTCGCAAACGAACGTCCCGGTGGCCGTGCTGACGGGACACGAAGCCAGCGTGCAGGCGGTCGCCATCACGGGGACCGGCAAGTTGGTCGCGTCCGGGGGAGACGATCGTTTGATCCGTTTGTGGAACGTCGAATCGAAATCGTTGCTCAAGTCATTGACCGGACATTCGCGAACGATTGAAGGACTGACGTTCTCATCGGACGACACCCTGCTCGCATCGGCCGGGGCCGACGGCAGCGTGCGACTGTGGACTGCGGCGGGAGACTCCGTCGCGACGTTCGACGTCCCTGCGGAGCGGTTCAAGTCGGTCTGCTTCTCACCCGACGGTCAATGGCTGGCTGCGGGAACGTTTGAGGGACTCGTTCACCTCTGGAACGTCGCCGATCGTCGTGAGGTCACCGTGGTGAAGGCTCACAAGAACTCGGTGTATGGAGTCGCGTTCGACCCGACCGGCAAGCTGCTCGCCACCGCCGGCTTTGACCGCACGATCCACGTCTGGTCGGTGAACGCAGCCGAATCGACGAGATAGCCCGGATGATTCCAGGTCCCACACCAACCCGCAGCGTCAGCGAGGGCGTCGTCACGGTTCGCCCTCGCTGACGCTGCGGG
>JBBPIS010000107.1:0-28216 GCA_038040225.1 Planctomycetota bacterium | reverse complement strand
TTTTATTTTTTTTTTGGTCATTGTTCACGTATTTGTTACTTTTTTGTCGGGGGGGGGGCGGGTCCTCTCCGGCCCGGTTTTCCCCGACGAAGAACCCGGGGCCTTACGGCACCCGGCTCGCCTGAGTCACACTTTTTGCTGCTCCACCATGACCGATGTTCTCGCGATTCAGCCAGTTGATCGTCCCGTGTCGGGCACGATTCGGCCTCCCGGCTCGAAGAGTCTCACCAATCGCGCGCTCGTCGTCGCCGCACTCGCCGAGGGAACGTCGCGTCTGACGGGAGTGCTCGACAGCCGCGATACGCAGGTGATGATCGACAGTCTCCGCCGGCTCGGCATCGTCGTCGATCATTCGCCTGCCGATTGCAGGGTCGACGTGACGGGTTGCTCCGGTCGGTTGCCGGCCGATGCGGCCGATCTGTGGCTCGAAAATAGCGGCACGAGCATCCGCTTTCTCACCGCGGTGTGTGCCTTGGGACACGGACGGTTTCGACTCGACGGCAATGCGAGAATGCGTGAACGACCGATCGGCGATTTGCTGGCGTCGCTGAGAGAGTTTGGAATCTCGGTCGCCTCGGAACTCGGGACCGATTGCCCGCCGGTCGTGCTCACCGGCACGGGCCTCTCCGGTGGGACGACGACCGTGAACGCCAATGTGTCGAGCCAGTTCCTCAGCGCGATCCTCATGGTCGCGCCGTGCGCGTCGTCTGCGGTCGAAATCCGGCTCGCGGGCGCGATGGTTTCGGAGCCGTATGTCGAGATGACGCTGGAGGTGATGTCGCAGTTCGGCGTCACCGTCGATCGCACCGAGCCGGGGCGGTACCGCATCGCGCCGCAGACTTACCGCGGTCGCGAGTACGACATCGAGCCGGATGCGTCGGCCGCCAGCTACTTCTTCGCCGTGGCAGCCGTCACGGGGGGCGAGGTGACCGTTGACGGTCTCTCGTCCACGGCATTGCAGGGCGACGTCCATTTCGTCGATGCACTCGAACGCATGGGTTGCGAGGTGACTTGGAATCCAAACAGCATCACCGTGCGAGGCCGACCGCTGCGCGGGATCGACATCGACATGAACGCCATCAGCGACACGGCGCAAACTCTGGCATGTGTCGCCCCCTTCGCCGCCGGACCGACGCGGATTCGCAACGTCGCCCACATGCGGCACAAGGAAACCGATCGAGTCGGCGCGGTCGTGACCGAGCTGGTGCGACTCGGCCTGACTGTTGAGGAGCATCCGGACGGCATGACGATCCACCCGGGACCGCTCCGTCCGGGAACGGTCTCGACCTACGACGACCACCGGATGGCGATGAGCTTTTCACTGCTCGGCCTGCGCGTGCCGGGGATCGTCATCGCCGATCCGGGCTGTACCTCGAAGACGTATCCCCATTTCTTCGGCGACCTGGATGGGTTGTGTCGTGCCGCTCGAAGCGACCGTTCGTGAAGACCGTTCGGCGCACAGGCCCGGTGTTTTCCACGGCTCTTCGCCGGAGTGAGATCCGTCAGAAACAGTGAGATCGCCCGAAACATCGGCCAGCCTCACAACGGCCATTTTCGCCGATGCCCATGTCCATCCGCATCGCTCTGACGATTTCTTGGGGGTCGGGCGAGACGCGCCGCGCGGACGAAGACCGCAGTCTGCCGATGATGACTGATACGCCGAATGTGCGGAAAACTCCGGAAGTACGGATTGCAGGGGCGGGTCACGCGCGTCGAGCATTGGGGATGATGCCATGAAGTTGCCGTTCGCATTAAGTCTCGTCGCACTCAGCCTGCTTTGTGCCTCGGTTCCCAGCGCGAAGGCTCAGCACGTGGAATCAACCGTGCCACCGGACGACTACTTCATCATGTCCGAGCGCGAGAGCGGATTCTGGCTGTCGGCCGATGCGCTGCTGTGGAAGCGCAACAATCCGGGTGGCGGCAGCAACATCATTGGTGGCCCGGAAGCACTCAACTTCAGCGACGGCAAGTTTCAGTTCGAAGGGGGTTACCGACTGGGTCTCGGCTGGCTGATCGATCCCAACTATGAGGTCGAGGGCGTCTGGACGCAGTACGGCAGGTGGAGTGCGACCAACACCGGCGTGCTGACGCGCGGCATCAGCTTCGATGGCGGTCAAGCGAGCCTGATCGTCGATCCCACGGGCAATGCCAACTTCGTCAACACATCCACGTTTTTCCGACCGCTGTTCGACGCGGCCACCTACATTCCCAGCGTCCTGCCCAACCCCAACGATGAGACGACCGAGTTCGAGTTCATGCAGCCCGGCCTGGCCTACACGCTCAGACGATCGAGCGACATGTCCGATGGCCAGGTGAATTTCAAGACGCGGCGCACGGAGGGACGTCGGTTCAGTTTCGGCCTCGGTTACCGGCACATCTCGCTGTCGGAGGCGGCTGTGGTCGGAATCACCGGGACGTTCGATGCGTTTGACATCGATGGAGACGAAGCGGGCGTCGACGGCCCCAACGACCAACTCTCGGACGAGGCATTGTCCGCTCAGGATCTGGCGCTGTTGAGCGGCGGAGGCGGCTTCAACGACCCGACCCTAGGCGGCGGTGCCTTCACCATGTTGTGGGCCGGTGCTACCGACAACCAGTTGAACGGCTTGCAGGGCGTGCTCGACGGGTCGATCTTCGAGCGGGGCCGCTTCGCCCTCGACGGCAATCTTCGCGCGGGTCTGTACCTCAACCGGGTGCGCGGCACGGTCGTCGAGCAGTATTCGCAGGCGGGCGGCTCGGTCTACGGTCGCTCGTTTGCCGACGATACGGACCGCGCCTCGTTCGCGGCGAACGTCGGATTGAGCGGCTCGATCCGTCTCGCCGAGCAGTTCTACTTTCGGACCGGCTACGAAGTGATGTTCGTGACGAACGTCGGCATGGCCCCGACGCAGCAGCAGGGCGTCGTCTACGATGCCCTCGGAAACGCTTCCTACTCGGTGCAGACCGGCGACACGATCGTTCTGCACGGTTTGCGGGCCGGGTTTGAATATCAGTGGTAGGCCGCGCCGTAGCACAGGCTGCCAGCCTGTGATTCCGGTTCACACAAGCTGACGACCTGTGCTATGAGCCACAAGCTGGCAGCTTGTGCTACGGGAGTCACACCAACTCAGCGATCGGCGTTCCGCGCGTGAGTGGGATCGGGCGGCCTCGCGGGTCGGGGAATTCGGCCGTGTGATCGATTCCGAGGTGCTGGTAGATCGTCGCGAGCACATCGTGAGGATCGAGCGGCCTCGTGCTGGGACGGGCTGCGTGGTGATCGGTTGCTCCGATGACCTGGCCCATCGGCATGCCACCACCCGAAACCATGATCGACATCGCGCCCGGATGGTGATCGCGTCCAATCTTGCCATCCTTGAACTCCAGCCGCGGCGTGCGACCGAACTCACCCGTGACGACGACGAGGACATTCTTGTCGAGGCCCCGATCAAAGATATCCTCAATGAGCGTGCTCACGACGTGATCGTACTTCGGCAACCGGGCATTCATCGCACCGAGCATGTCCCAGTTCACCGCGTGATCGTCCCAGTCGTAGGCTTTGGTTCCCTCGCCACTGCCGGGGATGCGCACGGAAACAAAGCCGACTCCCGCCTCGACCAGCCGCCGTGCGACAAGCACCTCGCGCCCGTAACCGTCTCCGTACTTGTCGCAGGTGCGCGGGTCTTCCTTCGTCAGATCGAAAGCGTCTCTCACGCGGTTCGTCGTCAAAATGCCGATGGCCCGCTCGTTGAAGACGTCCAGCCCGGTCATGGCTCCCGTCAGATCGGCCTCGCGCTGCAAGCGGTCGAACGAACGGAGCATCGCCAGCCGATCGTTCAATCGCTCGGCATCGACCGTCAGGCTGGAGTCTCGCAGATGAAAGTTCGTGATCGGAACGCGGTGCTGCGAACTCCAGTATCCCTGCGCGATACCGGGACTGTAGTCGGGACCGTTCAGCACGACGCCGTTAATGGCAACCGCCGCCAGGCCGCCGCGCTGTTCGGACAGGACGCGATTCACGACCGCACCGACCTGCGGGTAGTAGGACTCGCTGCTGCCGGGCTTGAACTGTCCGTAACCGCTCAGGAACCGCGCGTGTCCTTCGAAGTGATTGGCCTGATCGTGGCAACACGAACGGATGAGACTGAACTTGTCGGCGAGCCGGGACTGCTTCGGCAGATGCTCGCAAATGTCGATGCCGGGGACGTTGGTGGGGATCGGCAGGAAGGGGCCGCGGATCTCGGTCGGAGCCTCCGGCTTGAGGTCATACGTTTCCAACTGACTCGGCCCGCCATGCACAAAGAGCAGGATGACGGCTGTGTCTTTGGGAGTCGTCTGGCCGGGAGCCGACGACGGCGCGGCGGTCGCCCGCAACCGCAGCAGGTCCGGCAGCACGAGTCCACCCAGACCAAGCATCCCCACACGCAAAGAGTCTCGCCGCGTGATCGTGCGGTGCTGTCGCAGCGGATCGCCAAGCCAGTGAAGCATGTCGCGGGCCTCTTGTTGTCGATCAAACTCGGAGAGCAGTCAGCTCTCATCACCATCAACATCGGCGGACATGATGCCTGATGCTCAGCTTTGTCTCAAGACGAACAGTTCGTCAAGTTTCGGCGTCACTTGGGTGGGTGTTCGATAAAGTCCGCCTCGTCCTCATGAGCGAGCACCGATTCGGTGCAGGTGGGATCGACGATTCGACAGCAGGCCGTCAGGCGTTCGGCAATCTCTCGCAGTTCGTCCTGCCAGACGTTCGGGTCCATGCCGACGGGCGTCACTTGCTTGAACTCATCCAAAAGCAGGACGAGGCGCAGCAGGTGGCGGAAGATCAGGCCCTCTTGTTTGGCGAGGTCTCGGCTGGAGACGAACAACCAGAAATCGTCGCCGAAGTTTTCGAGCAGGTCGGCGGCGACCATGACCGGCTGGACCATCACGTCGGGGACGTCGGGGTATTCGGACTCGAACAGCATCCGCAGCTTGTCGGCCAGCGCCGGTGCATACTTGCGATCCTCAAACGGGATGTCGGGATCGAACTCGGGATAGAGGTCGTTCGCGGGGATCAGGCCGCGCTGGATGAGTTCGATATCGATTCGTTCCAGCGCCAGCGGCCCGGGCGGCAGCTTGTGCGGAGGCGGGACGCGGACCGAACGGATCAAGGCGCGAGGCAACTCCAACACGCTTTCGAGGACCAGCAGCCGCTCCATCCGATCCGCATAGCCGATGTGTTCGAGCAGGAACATCGCGTAGAGCGGGTTCACCGCACGAAAGACGAACAGTTGTTCGATCCGCTCGGTCGGGTGAGCCATCACGGCGCGATAACGGTTCTTGTCTTTGTCGTCCTCGTCCTTGATAACTTTGCTGCCAGTCGCTGCTTCAAACTTCTTGTCGACCGCCGCCTGAAGCTGCTGTGACAGCCAGGAGATTTTCGGGACGTCCTCTTTCTGTGGTGGAGGTGTTTCCCCCGGCTTGACGATCTCGGGCGGAGGGGGCGGTTCCGGTTCGAGCCTGATGAAGTCTCCGGCATGCAGCGTAAGCAGCATCCGTTCGAGATGCTTTTCACTCGCCTCAAGCTGCTTCGGGTCCATCAGCCGTTTGTGAACGAGCGCCCGCAACCGATCGACTTCCGGCGACAGCTTCAACATGTACGCCAGCATCCGCCACGGCAGCGGCCCGCGACTGGCGAGGTCTCCCGGTTGCGCGAACCGCAGCTTCTCAAACTGGGGCTCATTCCAGTACTGCCGGTCCTGGCTGCGCGTCGGCATCTTCTTCTTGAGAGCCTTCTTCGCGCGGATCAGGTTCGGATCCTTGGTGTCCTCGGGAATCTGGTCGTACTTTTCCTTCCAGCGCAGGATCTTGACATCGTCCTCGTGGGCGAGAACGTAGACGAACCCTTCCGTGTCGAACTGCGGACGTCCCGCGCGGCCGAAGATCTGGTGAGCGGAACTCGGGTCGATGATCTTCTGCTCGCCCGGCTTCCCCTTCAGCAGCGACGGCATGACCACCGACCGCGCGGGAAGGTTGATGCCGGCGGCCAGTGTCTCCGTGCAGACGCAGATCGTGAGCAACTTCTTCTGAAAGAGTTCCTCAACAATCCGTTTGTACTTCGGAAGGACGCCCGCGTGATGGACGCCGACGCCGCGCATCAGCAGTTGTTTCAGCTTCGGTGCGACTCCCTTCGACCAGACGATCTTGTCGAGTTCTGCGACGAGCCGCTTCTGCTGACCATCGGCCAGCATCGACTTGCCCTTCAGTTCCTCGGCAACGTTCCAGCATTCCTCGCGATTGAAACAGAAGACGAGTGCCGGCGTGCGACGTTCGGTTTCCTCGCCCGCCGCCATCTCTTCGAGGTGCTCAGTCAGTAACTTGTCCGGCACCCAGTGAAAACTCAGCGGCACGCGCCGGTCCGAGCTTTGGATCAACTCCAATGAACGACCGTGAACCTTGCGGCACCAGCCGACGAACGTACTCGCGTTTCCAATCGTCGCCGAGAGCAAAAGCAGTCTCACCCGCTTCGGCAACAGCGAAAGAGAGAACTCCCACACGATGCCTCGTTCGAGATCGGAGAAGTTGTGGAACTCATCCATCACGACGGCCGAGACGCGGTCGAAGTCGAGAGCGGCTGAAGGAGGAGCGGGGGACAAGGGGAGGGGGAGAGGGGGGGATGAGGAGAGCGCGGCCTCCGGCAACGTCAAGCCACTGTTTGCCGCCGTGTCGTCTGCGTCCCAACCGATCAGGTCGGGTTCCGCGATTTGCAGTTGGACTGCACGTTCGTTTGTCTTCGTCCCCCCCTCCCCCTCCCCCCTTGTTCCCCCCACTCCTTGTCTCTCCTTCTCTTCGTCCCGCAGTCGCTCCTCATGCGCTGCCCAGTGCGACGTCAGCAGCCGGTTAAGGAGAACCTCGGCGACGACGACGAGGACCGTCGCATCCGGGTTCACGCGGCGGTTGCCGGTGACGAGGCCGACCTGATCGCGGCGGAAGCCCCAACGTTCGGCCGAGTCCTGGATTTCGGCGAACTTCTGCTCGGTCAGCGCGATCAGCGGTGTCGTGTAGTAAATCGTCTGGCCGGTGTGCAGGGCTTCGTAAGCGGCTGCTTCGGCAATCAGCGTCTTGCCGGTTCCCGTGGGAGCACAGACCATCACGCCATCGTTCGACTCGAACCACGCCAACAGTGCCTCTTCCTGCACCGGGTAGGGCGCGTAGGGCAGCGAGTCGAGATAGTTGAGAGCCAGTTCATCGCGCGAGGGGATTTTCGAAAGCGGGGGCGAGGGATTCATCGCGGTATGATAGTCACCCGCCCTCACAGAATCTTGGTCGTTTGACGTTCGTGGTGGACGCTGCCAGCGTCCGCGTTGCAATTCCCTCAGAGATCTGCGCCGACGCAGGCTGCGTCGGCCACGTTGCCACAATCGTGGCGCTACAGAATCTCGTAACCGCACTTCATGAGAATTGAGGTGAGCGCGATGAGTGGCAGGCCGACGATCGACGTGTGGTCGTCCGATTCGATTCGCTCAAACAACGCGATGCCGCGCGATTCGAGCCGGTACGAGCCGGCACAGTCGAGCGGTTGATCGGCGGCGAGATAGCGTGCGATGGCATCGGCAGGCAACGGACGCATGGTCAGCGTGGTGAGATCGACGTGCGTGTGAATCTTTCCCTCGTGCCAGACACAGACCGCCGTCACCAGTCGATGCGATCTTCCGGTGAGAAACGACAGTTGCTCGACCGCCGCTTCGAGTGTCTCGGGCTTGCCGAGGATGCGACCTTCGACATCGACCACCTGATCGCAGCCGATGATCGTCGCCAGCGGGTGCTTGACGACCATCTTCAAAGCCTTTTCCGTGGCGAGTGTCCTCGCCAGTTCAACCGGCCCGATCCCATCGACCTTGAACTTGGTCTCGTCGATCCCCGAGGGAAGACATTCAAAAGGAATGCCGAGCCGCATCAGCAACTCACGTCGGTAAAGAGATGTGCTTGCCAGGATCAATGCCACGGTTGTCGCTCCTCACGAAACTGCGGAAAACCATACACCAGACTCGGGCGCGGCGGCGGTTGCAACCGTCCGGCTCCACGCATCAGGCCGGTGGCACCGACTCCCGCCACAAAACCGCCGACATGCGCCCACCACGCCACTCCGCCCATCGCGGAACTCGTCTGCAAACCAGACACAATTTGAATCGTGAACCAGAGCACCAGAAAGAGGTACGCCGGAACGGGCATCGTGCGGATGAACGGCCCCAGGGGGATCAACGCCATGACCCGGGCGTGTGGATAGAGCAGCAGATAGGCCCCCATCACGCCCGCAATCGCACCGCTGGCCCCGATCGTCGGAATGACCGAATGGGCATCGGCTACGATGTGCATCGTTCCCGCCGCCAAACCACTTAGCAGGTACATCAACAGATAGCCGAGATGCCCAAACCGATCCTCGACGTTGTCGCCAAAAATGAACAGGAACCACATGTTTCCGACAAGGTGCATCAGGCCTCCGTGCAGGAACATGCTCGTGAACAAAGTCGCCAAAGGCGTGATGGGTGATTCGAGGCTGATCTCCTCGCGAACCCGGCGGCCTGCTTCGTCGTGACCTTCCCAGACCGCCGTCTGAACGGAGGGATCGATGACCCGCAGCGGAATCATGCCGAACTCACGCACGATCTGCTCGCCTCCCTGTGGAGACTGAAGCTGCACGGCGAACGCGAGCACACACGCGACGATGATCGCGTAGTTGACGAATGGTATTCGCTGGGCCGGCACGTCATCCCACAGCGGGAACATCGCAAGATCCTGATCAAAAACCGCGGTCGACGGACATCGCGAAGGCAACTCGCCGCGAGGCCACTCGACCACCGACTGGGATCGTATTCGTGTCTCGTTCAGAATCCAATGCACTGCCGCCGGAGGAGCTCGATTGGTCGAGCCGGTTGTGTCGCGAACCACGCTGCGTTTGCCGTGTCCGATGCGACGGGCGGTTCGCACCGGGCAATGTCGGCTGCTACAATCGGCCGCACGCTGTTTCGGGTTCCATTTCCTCTGGGTTTTGCCATGACCGACCGTCGAAATCTGTTCAATAAAGTTTGGGATGCTCACTCCGTCCGCTCGTTGGCTTCGGGCCAGACACAGCTCTTCATCGGATTGCATCTGATTCACGAGGTGACCAGCCCGCAAGCCTTCTCGATCCTGCGCGAACGCGGACTGAAGGTGTTGTTTCCCGAGCGGACTCTGGCCACGGTCGATCACATCATTCCGACCGACAACCAGGCGCGGCCGTTTCTCGACGTGCTGGCCGAGCAGATGATGTCGGCCGTCGAACAGAACTGCCGCGAGTTCGGCATCCGCTTCTTCAACCTCGACGACATCCGGCAGGGAGTCGTGCATATCGTCGGTCCCGAGCAGGGACTGACCCAACCCGGCATGACGATCGCCTGCGGAGACAGCCACACCAGCACGCACGGAGCCTTCGGCTCGATCGCCTTCGGAATTGGAACGAGTCAGGTGGCCGACGCGCTCGCCACGCAGACGCTGGCACTCGGGCGACCGAAGGTGCGGAAGGTCGAAGTCACCGGCACCCTGCGGCGCGGTGTCTTCGCGAAGGACGTGATCCTGCACATCATCCGCAAGCTCGGCGTGCAGGGTGGCGTCGGCTATGCCTACGAGTACGCCGGCGAAGTCTTCGACCGGATGACGATGGAAGAGCGAATGACCGTCTGCAACATGAGCATCGAGGGTGGTGCCCGCTGCGGCTACATCAACCCGGACCAGACGACCGTCGATTACATCAAGGGCCGGCCGTTCGCTCCGCAGGGAGCCGACTTCGACCGCGCGGCCGTGTGGTGGCTGAGCCTCGCCTCGCCGCAGGACGCCGAGTTCGACGACTGCGTGACGTTCAACGGCAGCGAGATCGAACCGACCGTCACGTGGGGAATCAATCCCGCTCAGTCCGTCGGTGTCAGCGAAAAGCTGCCCGCACTCGCCGGCTTCTCCCCCGACGATCAAAAGGGAATCCAGGACGCCTTCGATTACATGGACCTCAAGGAACAACAGCCGATTCGCGGCGTGAAAATCGACGTCGCGTTCATCGGCTCGTGTACGAACGGCCGCATCTCCGACCTGCGTGAAGCGGCGGTGATCGCGAAGGGACATCACGTGGCTCCCGGCGTGAAGGCTCTCGTCGTGCCGGGGTCTCAACTGGTCCGGCAGCAGGCGATGGCCGAGGGCTTGGACAAGGTGTTTGAAGCGGCGGGCTTCGAGTGGCGCGGGGCGGGCTGCTCGATGTGCCTGGCCATGAACCCCGACAAGCTCAAGGGCCGCGAGGTCTGTGCCTCGTCGAGCAACCGCAACTTCAAGGGCCGCCAGGGCAGCCCGACCGGACGCACGCTACTGATGAGTCCGGCGATGGTCGCCGCAGCAGCGATCAACGGCTGCGTCAGTGATGTCCGCGAGATGCTGTGATTCATTTGTTTCATTCCAGACGGAGACCGCACGATGACGGTGATCGTACTCAACGACGAGCAAGTTAAAGCTCTCAATGAATCTGCAGGTGACGTCGAACTACAAGACGCCAGCGGTCATTCTCTTGGAGTCGTTTCCCACAGCTTCACTGCTGAGGAAATCGCAGAAGCCAAACGACGTGCTCGCAGTGGTGGGCCGTGGTTGACCACGAAGGAGCTTTTGGAGCGAATCACGTCTCAAGATCACACTCAATGAAGTTCACCGTTGTTTGGATGCGCCATTTGGAGCTGAAATTGGCCAAGATTTGGAACGAAGCTCCCGATCGTCAGGCTGTGACCAATGCTGTCGATGTCATTGATCGCCAGTTGTCATTCGATGCAATGCGGCAAGGGCGCCCCACCGGCGATGGCCTGCGAGTTTTGACAAAGAAACCAATCGAAGTCTTGTTTGAAGTTTCCGTTGATGACCGCATTGCACGGGTGATCGCCGTGAATTACCTCGACCCAAGAGCCGGCGAGAGGAATTAGCCCGTCCCGCCCTGATGTTCGTGTCTCCGTCTCAATCCTCTATTTTTCAAGTAACTCAAAGCCATGCAAACCATCACTCAAGTCACCGGCACGGGCGTGCCGCTGCTGCTCGATGACATCGACACCGACCGGATCATTCCCGCGCGCTTCCTGCGCTGTGTGACGTTTGACGGCCTCGGCGAGCATTCATTTGAGGACGACCGCAAGCAGGACTCGAAGCATCCGTTCGACGATGCCCGCTTCCAGGGAGGAAGCGTGCTGGTCGCGGGACGCAACTTTGGTTGCGGTTCGTCGCGCGAACATGCTCCCCAGGCGCTGATCCGCTGGGGGATCAAGGCGATCATCGCCGAATCGTTCGCCGAGATTTTCTTCGGCAACTGCACCGGTCTCGGCGTTCCGTGCGTCAATGCCTCGCGTGGCAATCTCGACCAACTCGCGGCGGCCATCACGGCCGATCCGAAGTTGTCGGTGACGGTCGATCTGGCAGCGAAGCAGGTGCGCGCTGGAAGCCTTTCATTCCCGATCACGATGCTCGAAAGCGCCCGCGGCTCGCTGACGACCGGCAACTGGGACTTCCTCGGCCAACTCCTCGAAGGGGCCGACGCCGTGAAGCAAACCGCCGCGACGCTGCCGTACGTGACCGGCTTCAAGGCGTAGCATCGAGCTTGTGCAAAGTAGCCGTTCCACCTCCAAGAGACTCATCATGTTTCGATCACCTCGCGCTCTCGTCCTGTCTGTTTTCTGCGTTGCTGTGCATGGTCTGGCATCCAGCAACCAGCAATGTCGTGCAGCCGACGCCCCAGCCAAGATCACGCACTCGTTTCTCGCCACGGGGAATGAGACCTACATTCTCGATGGCGATGGCAAGGTGACGTGGTCGTATCCGAAGTCGACTCGCGATGGCTGGGTGCTCCCCGGCGGAAACATCTTACTCGCGCTGTCGAAGTCGAACGATGGCGGCTCGGTCGTCGAGGTGACTCGCGAGGGAAAGACGGTCTTCGAGTTCAAGGGGACGCAGTCGGAGGTCAACACGGCGCAGGCCCTCGACAACGGCAACATCCTGCTGACCGAGGCGGGAGACAAACCGAGGCTGCTGGAAGTGACTCGCGACGGCAAGATCGCGGTCGAAGTGGCGCTGCAGGCTCAGACGAAGGATCATCACCTGCAAACGCGGATGGCCCGCAAGCTGAAGAACGGCAATTACCTCGTGCCCCAACTCCTCGACAAGGTGGTGCGTGAGTACCAGCCCGACGGCAAAGTCGTCTGGGAGGTCGCAACGCCTCACTGGCCGTTCACCGCCATCCGGCTCGACGATGGCCACACGCTCATTAACTGCACGCTCGGTAACTTGAGCATTGAAGTCGATGCGGCGGGCAAGACCGTCTGGCAGGTCTCGAACGACGATTTCCCGAGCAAACCGTTCGACGACGCCTGCGGGGCGCAACGGCTTCCCAACGGCAACACGGTCATCACGGCCTACCACACGGGCCCGGGCAAGGTCCGCCTGTTCGAGGTCACGCGCGACAAGCAGATCGTCTGGACGCACGTCAGCGACCGCAAATCGGGCATCCACCACTTCCAGATCCTCGACACCAACGGCAAACCCACCGAAGGACGGCCGCTGAGATAAATGAACGCAAGCCGAAATTAAACCTCCTCCACGTGCTCGCCGATCCAACTGCGTTCTCTTGATCATGTCCGATCCATCCCCCACCAGTCGCCGTGACTTCCTCTCTGGACGGACCGTTCGATCGGGGTGGGAGCACGTTCAAGACCGCCTCGCCGACCGCGTGTCAGCGGCGCGCGAGGTTCCGAGTCGCGGGCCGACTCTGCTGCTGCGAACGGTCGCGATGGCTTGCGACTTCGACGTGATGCTCAACCCCGACGGACCTGCCTTCCAAGTCGAGGCGGCGTCCGAGGCGCTCGAACTCGTTCAGCAACTCGAACAAATGCTGAGCGTTTACCGTGACGACGCACATCTGGCAACGATCAACCGCACGGCCGCCGCCGCCCCCGTCGAGGTCGAAGCGGAACTCTACTCAGTCTTAAGGCGAAGCGAACAAATCTGTGCCGACACGCTCGGCGCGTTTGATCCGGCGGCGGGGGCGTTGGTTTCGCTGTGGCGTCGCTGCCGACATGAGAACCGGATTCCAATGGCCGACGAAATCGAAGTGGCCCGCGCGGTGACGGGACTGCGTCATGTCTGCTTCGACGATTCAAAACGGACTGTGCGATTCGACGCCAACGGAGTCGAGTTCAACCTCGGCGCGATCGGCAAGGGACACGCCGTTGATCGCGCGGGTGAGCATCTCCTGCAACGAGGAGTCTCGAACTGGCTGGTGCATGGCGGACGGAGCAGTGTCCGGGCGCAGGGGATTCACGCGGGACTGGATGGCTGGCCGGTCGGTCTCCGCAACCCGCTCCTGCCCGACAAGCCATTCGGCACGCTGCTGCTCAAGGATGCCGCGTTATCGACAAGCGGCACGGCGGTGCAGTGGTTTCGGCACGAAGGGAAGCGGTACGGTCACATCCTTGACCCGCGCACAGGTTGGCCGGTCGAGACGATGCTGTCGGTCAGCGTGATCGCACCGGATGCCGCCCTGGCCGACGCCCTTTCGACGGCCTTTTTCGTGCTCGGGGTCGAAAATGCCCTCGCCTGCTGTGATAATTTCCCGCTCGTCGGGGCGGTCTTCTTTCCACCGCCAAAACAGGGGCAACTGCTCGAACCGATCCTTCACAATGTGCCCGAGGATCGGTTGTTCCGGGCGGGGTGAAACCAATTTGTAGGATGGGCACCCCTGGGTTGATGGTTGAGGGTTGATGGAAAGAATGAAAGCCAGTCATACACCTCTTCCTCTGACCATCAACCCTCGACCATCAACTCTCGACTCTCGAACTGAAGGGCTTTCGCGTGCCTGGTGACTTGCGACGAATCTCGCTGCTGGCAGTGATCTTGTTGGTAGTGCTCCGCATCTCCATCGGCTGGCATTTGATGTACGAGGGGCTCTGGAAACTGAGCACTCTCAAGACATCCAACCCCTGGTCGGCCGAGGGCTATCTCAAGAACGCGACCGGCCCGATGCGGAAGACATTCCGCGACATGACCGGCGATCCGAACGACCTGAAGTGGCTCGATCACAAACTGATGACCGAGAAGTGGGATGCCTGGCGTGAGCGGTTCCTCGCCCACTATCCCGGGACCGATCAGGCGAACAGCGTGAGCAAGCAACCGGTCCAGGATCGATTGGCTCGATTGATGGACGGCCAGGATTCGTTCGCCGTACCGCTGGAGTCTCTTCCGCCAGGCTTCGACCTCGCCAGCGTTGCCGGTGTCAGCAAGAAGGCGATCCGGTACGACGAGAAGGCGAAACGGCTGATCGTCGACGGCAAGCTCCACCTCTTGCCCGTCGAACGGGATCGGCTCATCGAAGCCGCCGAGAAAGCGAAGCCGTCCGAAAAAGAAGGCCAAGCGCCATTCGATGACTTCGTCAAGGCGGTCAAAGAGGTTGCCAAGTCCTCTTCGCGGTTGTCGTTTCACGAACGATTAACGGCGCTGCTCAAACAAGATCCCGAACGAGTCGGCGTGATGCTGCAAGCCAAGCCCGCCGCAAAGGGTGCCGCGGACGAAGCCGCTGCCGACGGAGATGACTCGTCGTCGAAGTCGCAGCCGGTCGTGATTGGCGACGTCGACAAGTACAAGAATTATCTCGCCTACTACGAGCGGAATTACGCGAAGGCGAAGACGAAGTCCGACTGGGACCATCTCGAAAAGCAATGGATCGAGGTCCAGCAGCTTCGGCGCGAGTTGGTCGGGCCGGTGCAGGCGCTCGAACAGGAGTTGTTTGCGTCCGCCGAAGAGTTGCTCAGCGTCGAGCAACTCGCGGCCGGACCCGTTCCGCCAGTGCCGAGTCCAATCCGCAGCATCAATCTGCGGACGATGTGGGGTCTGACGATCTTCGGTCTGCTCCTGATGCTCGGTCTGTTTACGAGGCTCTCCGCGTTGGGCGGGGCCGCGCTGCTCAGCCTCTTCTATCTCGCGATGCCTCCCTGGCCCGGCGTGCAGGAGATTCCCAGCATCGACCACAACCTGTTCGTCAACAAAGTTTTCGTCGAGATGGTGGCGCTACTTGCCATCGCGGCGTTGCCCAGCGGAAAATGGTTTGGACTCGACGCAGCCGTCTCGGTGCTGTTCACACGACGACCGAAGGGCGACTCGAGAAAGAAGTGATGAGATGTAGGATGGGCACTCTTGCCCGTCCCGCTTGGTCCGCAAACTTGATCCCACACACAAAACGGACGGGCAAGAGTGCCCATCCTACGACTGACACACGAAGGAGATCGCCATGAAACTGACACCCGAACAAGAACAACTCGGCAAGGACAACTTTCATGAGGCGGTGTCGTTTACGCGGCGCCAGTTTCTCGTCGGGGCCGCTGCGGCGGTTCCCACATTGGGAGCGGCCTACTTTGGCTATGGGGCCATCCAGGGAAACCCGGTCAAGGTGGGCTTCATCGGGACGGGTGACGAAGGCTCCGTGCTGTTGACTCAGCATCCGCCCGAGTACATGGACATCGTGGCCTGTGCCGACCTGCGTCCGAAGAACCGCGTGCGGGCGCTCAACGGAGACGGCAACGAAGTGCGCTGGGGTCTGATCCGCAAGCTCGGGCGGGATGCCGCTTTGAAAGTGAAGCTCTACGCCGACCACAAGGAGCTGTTGGCGAAGCATCCCGAAATCGAAGCGGTCGTGATCGCCGTGCCGCTCTGCCAGCACGCCGATGTTGCGATCGACTGCCTCAAGGCGGGCAAGCATGTTCTGACCGAGAAGCTGATGGCGCACACCGTCTCGCAGTGCAAGGAGATGATTCGCGTCGCGCGATCAGCGAAGAAACTGCTCGCCGTCGGACACCAGCGCCACTACAACGTCCTCTACGACAACGCGAACGCCCTGATGCGCAGCGGCCTGATGGGCGACCTCAAGTTCATCCGCGCTCAGTGGCATCGCAACAACAGCTTCCCGGGCGTCGATGGCTGGCGACCGGGTGGCTACACCGCCGAATCGTTCAAGAAAAAGTTCGCCGTCGATATCGAGGAATTGACCGCCCGAGCCAAGGAGAAGAACCTGTCGGTCGACGAGTTCCTCCAAAAGGACTTCGGCTATCCGTCGATGGAACGGCTCGTCAACTGGCGGCTGTACAACAACACGGGCGGCGGATTGATGGCCGAGTTGGGCAGCCACCAGCTTGATGCGGCCAGCATTTTCCTCAACAAGGTGCAGCCGATCGCCTGCTTCGGCTACGGCGGCAAGAACTTTTACGGCGTGAAGGAGATCGGCACGGCCGACCAGCAATCGGACGATCGCGACGTGGACGATCACGTCTACATGACGTTCGAGTTCCCCGGCCCGCACTATGCCGTGGACAAGAACGATGTCTGTATCGTGACGTACTCGTCGATCAACACGAACTCGTTCAGCGGCGATCCGTACGGTGAGACCGTCTTCGGCAGTCGGGCCACGCTGGTGATGAAGCAGGAGACGGAGGCGATGCTCTATCGCGAGGGCGTCGGCTCATCGACCACCAGTGCCGATCAACGGCTGTATGTCATCAACGGCAACGACGGCCAGCCGGCCATCAGTGCCAGCGCGAGCCTTGGTCCCTCCAAGCAATCGGCCGTCGCCGACATCGGCAAGGTGAGCCGCGGATACACCGAAGAGATGGAGCACTTTGCCCACTGCATCCGCACCAACAACTTCGGCAAGATCGCCGACGGCGGCCTGCGCTGTCCGGGCGAGCAGGGGATGAAGGACGCCATCATGGCGCTGTCGTCGAACATCGCGATGAAGAGCAAGAAACGAATCGTCTTCAAACCGGAATGGTTCGACCCCGACAACGACGCTGCTCCCGAGACGGACAAGGAACTCACGGGTTGAGTGTGCGAACTTCCGCACGAGATGTTCAATTCCCGCCGCGATTCGACGCGAGCGATCTCGCCGAGTCGCGGCGTTTGTATTGGGAAGGCATGTGTCTCATGGCCCGCTGGCCCGATGATCGCAAGGCAAACTTGATTGCGGTGGCATTGGTCTTCGTCCTGTTCCCTTTGCTGTGCTGGCTGTCGTGGCGATGGTTGACGCAGCCGTAGCACATGCTGCCAGCTTGTGCGTCTTCAAATGAGACACAAGCTGGCAGCATGTGCTACGGTAAGAATCGACCGCCAGTCCTGATTTCGTCTCACTAAAGGTTCCCTGTGTCCCGCAAGCCGTTGCTCATCATCTTCATCACGGTCTTCATCGACCTGCTCGGGTTCGCCATCGTGCTGCCGCTGCTGCCCCGGTACGGAAGGCACTTCGAGGCGACGAAGTTTGAGCTCGGATTGCTCATGGCGTCGTTCTCGGCCATGCAGTTCCTGTTCGCTCCGCTGTGGGGGCGGCTGTCGGATCGGATCGGTCGGCGACCGGTGCTGATCGTTGGCTTGGCGGGTTCGACAATCTTCTACACGCTCTTCGCGCTGGTGACTCAATACGGGAACGCGGGGCCGATCCTCGGATTGAGTCCCCTGATCTGGCTCTTCATCACGCGCAGTGGTGCGGGGATCGCGGGGGCCACGATCCCGACGGCTCAGGCGTACATCGCCGACTCCACCGATGAAAAATCTCGCGGAAAGGGAATGGCGATCATCGGAGCCGCGTTCGGAATCGGCTTCACATTCGGACCGCTGTTGGGCGCGTGTTTCGTGCCGGGATCGGCAGCCAACGTGCTGGTGGACGGCGCAGCCAGCCAGACTGTCGTAATGTCTGACGTGCCGAGTGCCGCGCCGGGTTACGTTGCCGCAGTCCTGTCGGCCATCGCCACACTGGCCGCGATCACGATGTTGCCCGAGTCGCTCAAGCCCGGTGCGTCGCCGCGTCTCGCGCGGAAGTGGTTCGATGTATCAGCGCTCTCCAAGGCGATTGGGCTTCCGCACGTGGGCCTGTTGCTCGCCACGATCTTCCTCACGACGTTCGCGTTCGCGCAGTTCGAGACCACGTTGTCGGCACTGACCGAAGAATTGGGCGTCGACAACCGGAACAACTTCTTCGTCTTCGCCTACATCGGTTTCATTCTGACGCTCGCGCAGGGGTTGCTCGTGCGCCGGATGCTGCCCAAATTGGGTGAGTTCCGCATGGCGATGCTCGGAGCCGTGCTGATGACGCTCGGCCTCGGCCTCATCGGGGTGGCGTCGCAACAAGGAGCGGTTTCGCTGCTGTGGTACGTTCTGCCAATCTCTGTGGTCGGCTTTGCGGCGACAACGCCTTCGCTGCAATCGCTGTTGTCGCTGAACATCCGCGACGATCAGCAGGGCGAGATGCTCGGGGTGGGCCAGAGCATGTCATCGCTGGCCCGCATCCTCGGCCCGGTCGCGGGGATGTCGCTTCAAAAGTATGGCCTCAGCCTGCCCTACTGGTCCGCAGCGGGCTTGATGGCTGTGGGAGTGCTGATGGTGCTGGGCCTCCGTTCGGCGGCCATCGGTTCGAGCAGAGCAGAGACCGCGCCCATCGGGCACTAATCCGGATTATTCACGCTCGTATTGAAGCCTGACGCGCGAGCGAAGGGAAACGTCAATCAGTCCTTCGCTTGCGCGTCAGGCTTCAATACAACAGAGCCGCTCTCATGTCGGGTGCGGCCTACTTTGTCGCGAGTTTCTCGGCGGCCGAGACGATTTCGCGGCGGGCGGCTTCGTCGCAGGAACCAACTCGGTGTGTGAAACGGCTGACGATGCGGCGGTCTTCGTAGAGCACGACCGTGATGGCCGCTTCGGGTTCGACGTTCAAGGCGGCTTCGGCGGCGATGGCCTCGCTTGCCAGAGTCAGCGGCAGATCGAGCTTCTCGTCGAACGCAAGCGTTTGCAATCGCGGGGCCTCGCGCTGCGGAGTTCCTGTCACCAGGACGGCGAAGCAACGCAAGCCATCGGCACGGTGGCGGTCGACGGTTTGATTGAGCTCCTTCAGCAGTGCGGTCGCATCGGCACCGAGTTCCCTCAACAGGACCATTGCCACCGGACGGTCTCCGTGGCGGCAGACGTAGCAGACAGACTTGCCGGCCAGCGGTCCCGTCACCGTGCGAACGTAGAACGACGGAACCTCATCGCCGACTTTCCCCGACGCTGTGGATTTGTTCGCGGTCACAACGGCTGGCGATTCACCGGAGCGTGCCGGCTCAAACCCAACGCACGTGAGGCACGCGGCCATCACGGCCAGCGAACATCGCCAGGAGTGGTGGCTTGGACGGTGATCGCGTTGGGAATGTGTCATGGAGGTCATCGTGTCGGCCTGGATGTCGGAACGAGGTTCGGATTCTGGCGGTCTCACCGGGCAACTGCAATCCCGCTTCGAGGCGACGCGGGCGCGGGGGCTTCCTATAATCTCGGCACTTCCAACGACAACCTTTGAGAACAACGGCCCTTCTCGATCCGCGTGGCACCGATGCTTCAACTTCAACAGTTTCTGGCGTGGTATCTCGGGCTGAAGGTTCCCAGCCCTGGCGAAGGGACGGCTTGGCGTTTGGATTGGCGGGTTCCCGGCCCCGAGTGGCTGGTTGCCGTGGGAGGCGTCGCGCTGCTGGTGCTTGTTGCGTGGGTCTATCGCCGCGACGGGGAGGCCCTGCGCGGGCGACAGCGATTCGTCCTGATCGCGCTGCGGTTGGCGGTCTTTGCGCTTGTCGTGGCGATGCTGACGGAGTTGAGCCTCACCGTGGAACGGACGGGGCTGCCGAGCATCGCGGTGATGATCGACGTCTCCGCCAGCATGTCGCTTCAGGACCAATACCCGCCGACGTCTCAGGCCGCCCGCATGGCGAAGTCGCTCGCCCAAACACCGGGCCGCGACGGCAACCGCCTCGCGCTCGCTCAGGACGTTATGACACGAAACGGTGGTGAGTTCCTGCGCGAGTTGGAGCGAGATCACCAGGTGCGGCTCTACCGGTTCGCCGAGTCAGCGTCGCCGTTGGAGGTGGGCGATCTGGATGAGGCGGTGATGCCGGCGGAGGCCGCGTCGAAGGATGACGGGGCGAAGAATGAGGCCGATGCGAATGGAGACACGGCGGCCGGGTCGGACGGAACCGGGGGACTCACGTCCCCCGCTCGGGAAGACAATCAGAAAGGCAATCTGAATGAAAAGCGGGAAGAGAAGACGGGGCTGACGCCCAAGATGAAGACAAACGGCTCGCCGTTCGAAGCCGCCATCGCGGAGATCAAATCGCTGCGGGCGGAGGGCGATCAAACCCGACCCGCTCCCGCGGTGAAGAAGGTGCTGGGCGATCTGCGGGGGACACCGCCGGCCGCACTGATCTTGTTCACGGACGGCGTGGCGAGTGTCTCGGATGCCGACAAGCTCTCGACCGTCGCCGAGGCCGCTCGGCGCAAGGGCGTCCAACTCCACATCGTCGGACTGGGAAGCGACGAGGCGGCGAAGGACTTGCAACTGTTCGACACTCTGGTGGATGAGGTTGCGTTTGTGGGCGATCCGATGCTGTTCGCGGCCAAGGTGAAGGGCTTCGGGTACGCGGGCCGCAAGGTGACGCTGCGGCTGCGCAAGGAAGGGGACTCGACCGCGCTGGTGACTCAGGAAGTCACCGCTCCCGCCGACGGACAGGCTCTGAAGGTGGAGCTGTCGTACACATCGCCGACGGCGGGTGAGTTCGATCTCGTGCTCCAAATCGTTCCGCCCTCGGATGAGACCAACAAGGAGAACAACTTTGAAACGCGGCACGTCAGCGTGCGCGAAGAGAAGATTCGAGTGCTGCTGGCCGACGGACTGCCGCGCTACGAGTTCCGCTACCTCAAGCAACTGTTGGAACGAGACAAGTCGATCGAATTGAGCACGCTGCTGCAGGACGCCGACCTCGAATACGCCCAGGAGGACCGGACCGCCATTCAGCACTTCCCGGTCAAACGCGAAGACCTCGCGAAATTCGACGTGCTGGTGCTGGGAGACCTCTCACCGACGCTGCTCGGTCCGGCCGTGATGGAGAACGTGCGCGACTTCGTCCGCGAGAAGGGAGGGAGCGTCGTCTTCATCGCGGGCCCGCAATCGAACCCGGTCGAGTTCGGAGGGACACCGCTCGAAGTCCTGCTGCCGTTTGCGGCTGCCGACGTGAGGGCCGTCGCCACCGAAGCGACATCGTCCGACAGCTTTCATCCCGCACTGACGCTCGAAGGTCAGAAGGGGAACAGTCTGTTTCGACTCGGCGACACCGAGGCCGACAGCCTGCGCATCTGGAACGGACTGCCAAACCTCTTCTGGTTGGTGGAGATTCCGAAAACCAAGCCCGGCGTGCGCGTGTTCGCCGAGCATCCGCTGAAGTCGGGCATGAACGGTCGCCTGCCGGTCATCGCGATACAGCAGGTCGGCGGCGGCAAGGTGTTGTTTCACGCGACCGACGAAACGTGGCGCTGGCGGTTCCGCACGGGCGACTTGCATTACGGCCGCTATTGGATTCAGGCGATCCGGTATCTCAGTCGCGGCCGGCTCATTGGGAAGGACCGCACGGCCGAACTGAGCGTCGATCAACTGGTCTACCAGCGCGGCCAACCGGTCACGCTGCGCGTGCGGTTCGTCGATGAGAAGTTCCTCCCCACCGATGCCAGCGGCGTGACGGTGATACTCGACCGCAAGGGTGAGGGACGCCAGACGGTGAGGCTGACCCGGCTGCGCGAATCGCCCACGATGTTCGAGGCCCAGGTGGCGCGACTGGCCGAGGGAACGTATCACGCCTGGGTCTCGCAGCCGGCGTTCAACGAAGCGCCGCCTGCCACCGACTTCCGCATCGAGGCTCCGCAGCGCGAACTGCAACGTCGCGGCATGGACAAGACCGACCTGCAACTCGCCGCGAAACTGTCGCATGGCCGGTTCTACACGCTGGACGACGTCGATCGCCTGCCGGGTGAAATCCCGCGCGGCACTCCAGTCCCGCTGCAAACGGACGAACCGATCCCACTTTGGAATCGCTGGGAAATCCTGTCGTTGCTCGCGACGCTGCTCACCGGCGAATGGCTGCTGCGCAAGAGATGGCGGCTGGTGTGAGCTCGCAACTCAATTGACATTGCAGATTCCGGCAGATCGCAAGCTTGAGATTGTTTGCAGGCCCGAAGGGCCGTGTTAGGCCAGCCCAAGGCAAGCGACCAACGGGAGCGCCGCCTTGGGTTGGCATCGAGCGGCCTCCGACAGCCCCAACGGGGAGGATTACAATTGTCCGTGCGGTAACGTGACGTAATTCGCCCCGATGGGGCTGTGTCGTTGATTGGAATCCAATCCCAGGGCGGCGCTCCCGTTGGTCGCTTGCCGCTGGGCTGGCATAACCCCGGCCCGTTGGGCCTCAAAAAACGATGTTTCGCCCGGCCGCTCAGACTCCCCGTCGCAACCACGCTCCAACCCAGACGGCGGCCAACCCGAGGATCACGTTCGCGCTGAGATGCGACAGACCGAGCGTGAGGCTTCCACCCGCCTCGCGTGCCGACAGCCGGACCGTTTCATGCGCGAGCGACGAGAAAGTCGTGAGTCCGCCGAGGAAGCCGGTGACCAACAGCAGTCGCGTCGATTCGGTCAGACTCTTCGGTTCTGTTGCCGTTCCCAACAGCAGGCCAATCAGCAGCGAGCCGACGACGTTGACGATCAACGTGCCCGTCGCCCCATACACCGGCCAGGTCGATTTCACGGCGTCGGAAATCAGGTACCGAATGACCGCGCCGACGGAACCTCCCAATGCGACCAGCAGCATCTTGTCCATGACGTCACTTCGTCGCGATCTTCCACAGCGTCTTGTCGCTGCGGATGTAGATCGCCCCGTTGGCAACGGCCGGTGTGCAGAGGAAGGTCTCGTCGAGCTTGTTCGTCGCGACGAGTTCGCCCTGTTCGTCGCCCGGCTTCACGACGTGAGCCTCTCCCGTTTCGTTGAAGAAATAGAGATGGCCACCGGCAGCAACGGGCGATCCGGTGAACGGGCCCGTCATGCGCAGCTTCCACTTCTCATCGCCGGTCTTCGTGTCGCCGCAGAGCAACACGCCCGCTCCGTTCACCGTGTACAACCGACCTTGATAGACGATTGGACTGGCTGTCGCCGGACCGAGCTTGCCGACTCGCCACAGGACTTCAATGTTGGCGCTGTTCTGCGGAGGCCGGATCGCCGTGATCCCTTGCGACGGGATGTAAACCACGCCGTCAGAGACGACCGACGACGGAATCGTCGAGGCCCCCTCCTTATAGTTCCACACGACCTTGCCGGTGAGAGGCTGGATCGCAGCGAGGCCCTCGGACGATTGGAGCAGCACCAGATCCTCGTCGCTCCCCGCTCCCTTGCCGAGCACGGCAGCCGACGTCCAGTTCGCACGTTTGGGTCGTGTCATGGTCCAGCGCGAGAGTCCCGTGGCCACATCCACGCCGGTCGCGAGCGATTCGCTGTCGTTCTCGACCTGAGCAACCAGCGTGTCACCGACCACGACGGGCGAGGAGGCCATGCCGAGACTGTTGCTGACGTTCGGATGGTCAAACGTCAGGCCTCGATACCACAGCAGGTTGCCGTCGAGATCGAGACAAACCAGATCGTTGCTCGAATAGAGGGCGAAGATTCGCTGGCCGTCGCTCGCCGGTGTCGGCGCGGCGTTGCACGTTTTGGGATGGCTCATCGTGCGACCTGTCGCGGTGAACTGGCGCTCCCAAACCGGCGAACCATCCGCCGCACTGAAACAGAGAACGTGCAACCGATCCTGTCGATAACCGCTCGAACAGGTGACGAAGACTCGGTCGCCAACGATGATCGGCGACGAAAGTCCTCGCCCCGGCAGTGCGCTCTTCCACCCGATGTTCTCGGTGGCCGACCACTTCACGGGCAGAGACGCCTCCTCCGAGACGCCCGTCGTGTCGTTGCCACGAAACTGCCGCCAGTCACCGGCCATCGCGAGAGCCGTCAGCGTGAGAAAGGCCACCAATGAACTTGTCGTCGTTCGCATGTCGTTGATTCCTGACAGTTGTCAGCTTGAGTTCGTGATGTCGATTTTGAGTTACTAGCCCGACGCGCAAGCGAGGGCTGACGATGCAACGTCGCGAAGCTCTCGCTTGCGCGTCCGGCCAGTTAGGCGGGAAGCTGCTTCATCGTCCGATCTGCGAAGTCGTCGTCGCAACCGAACTCGGCAGGATTGCCGCACCCGCCGAGTCACAGACGCGAAGCTGATACTTCCAATCCTGGGCCCACTCCTCGGTCTGCTCGTTTTGGCAAACCTTCATCAGGATGGCGTTGGTCCCCGACTTGAGCTTCGCCCGGACCTTGTACTGGTCGAGTTGCGTCCCCCGGTGATATTCGTCGCGCGCAAAAACCAGTGCGCCGTTGACCCACAGCTTCCAGGCGTTGGGTGTGCCGAGTCGGATCTCGATGCTGCGAGGTTTGTCCGTGACGAACGTCGTGTAGCCGTAGGTCACCGCCCCCTTGTGAGGAGCCGTTTTCTTGGCGATGTTCAGCACGCCGTATTCGTCCTCGGTGGCGTGACGTTCCCACGTAACCTCACCCATCTTGCCGGTGTACTTCGCCGCCAGATCGATCTTCATTTCGGGCGGGTAGGCAACGTCGTAGCCCGTCTTGTCGGTGTTGTCGAAGGGACCGATCAAGTGCCACTCGGTCAGAAACCCGAAGTGCTTCTGGAGATCGACCGTCTCACCCAGTTCTCGCAGCGGCTTGACGATGGCCTTCACCTGATCGTCGTCGATCGCGCCGGAGAGGGCTTCGCGGTAGAGGGCGACCGCCTCGGGTTTCTTGTCTCCCTCCTGAGCCTTCACCGCACGATCGAGCAATCGTTGCACGGCGTCTCGACGGAACTCGGGACTGGAATCGCGAAGCATTCCGGGAATCACGCGGTCGCTGACCGACGGATCGACTTTGACGAGCCACTCATACGCCAGCCGACGAGCTTCGGGATTGCGGGCCGTGTCCCTGACGAAGGCTTCCAATTCAGAGGCCGGAAGTTTGCGTGACTGCCTCCATTCGCGTTCGGCCACGGCGTCGAACGCGCCGCGCAGCCAGTTCGTCGCCAGCGGGTTCGCGTCCTCAAAGGCTTTGAGGATCGGGATCAGCGAGTCCGACTTGCCTCGCGACAACTCCTTCACGGCCGCAATGGCTGCCGCGTGACCTTTGCCTTCCGCACCGACCGACCTGATCGCCTTGAGCTGATCGTCAATCGGAGCCGCCTGTCCCGCCCGAGGACACGTCAGGAGACAGCCCACAACAACGAACAAGCATCCACACCTACGAGCCATCCGTCGAATCCCGTCTCGTTTCATGTCAGTTTCCATCCCACAGACAATCAGTCCCCATCGGCCTCGCGCGGTCGAGGCCGTCTCATGTCGGGGCGGATTGTAGCCGTCGATCCGCGCGAAAGGGAAACGTCTGCCCATGGGAGTGATTTCGTCCGGCTGCGGTCTCGCGCGGCTTCGGATACCATCGCCTGCGTCGTTGCCCGCATCCGTGCCCGTCGTGCGAAGTCATTCCATGAAACTGAACGAACTGATCAAAGAACTCAGCGAACTCGAACCCGATGAGAAACTGGAATGGCTCGTCGAATTCGCCGACCAATTACCCGGATTGTCTGCGGCACGGTTGGGTCAGCCATTTCCCGAGTCGTGTCTCGTGCGGGAGTGTCAGACGCCGGTCCACTTGTGGGTTGAGGCGGTCGACGGGCGAGTCCACTTGGAGGCGGATGTCCCTCGAAAATCACCGACCGTCCGGGGCTTGGTCGCTCTGCTGGTGGTGGGACTTGAGGGCGAGACCGTCTCGGCGGCGTTGGCCCTGCCGGACGACCTGGTCTCGCACTGGAAGCTGAGCGACGTCCTTGGCATGACCCGCCAGCAGGGGTTTCGGGGCGTGGTGGCTCGCCTGAAACGAGCCTTGAGAGACTCTGCGGGCGATCAACCGACGAATACTTCTCGTTCTCAAGAAAACTGAGAAACTCATCTCCCGTTCTCGAATTTTTCCTGTATGCTGGGCCTTCGGAAATTTCGGATCTCCGGTGTGTGTGAAGGGATTCACCCGCCCGAGGCGTCCCCGCGAGGCGTTCTTTCAAGACTGAGTCCGACCGGCAACCAGCGCGACTCGTCAAACGACCCTGCCGGGAATTCGACCGTTCGACAAGGCTTTCAATCCCTCCCATCGGGCCTCGCCCGCGCTTCCGTGTTGTTCAATCGGGCCGTTTCACCGTGTGTTGTGTGATGTCTCCCGGTGTCGGCTTCCTTCAGAAAGGTTCTGCTGTGGCAAGTGTTCTGCAACGAAAAAAAACTGAGGTGGTGGCACCCGTCGTCACCGTACGACCGACGCGACTGCTGCCGTCGACCGAACTGCCGGCCTACACGTATGTTCCCGGCTCGGACACGCCTCATCCGATTCGCGACCCGCGCGGACACAGCTATCAGCGAAAGTCTCCGCCGCCGAAACTGCTCACGCCGGCCACATGGGCCGAAAACCGCCACTATCTGTTGGCGCTGGATTACTTCAATCACGGCTACTATTGGGAGGCTCACGAAGAGTGGGAGCGACTGTGGCGGGCTTCGGGTCCCGACACGACTGTCGGCAAGTTTCTCAAGGGGCTCGTCAAGCTGTCGGCCGCCGGCGTGAAGGTGCGTGAGAACAGCATCCACGGCGTCCGTCGACATGCCGCGTCGGCCGGTGAGGTCTTCGCCGATGTGGCCGCCGAAGTCGGGACCGAACGATTCTGCGGGCTGGAATTCGTCGTCTTGCAGTTCGCGGCGGACCGCGCCGCGCAGATCGCCTACAAGGATCGCATCAGCTCGCCGCACAAGCCGGCCCGTGTCTTCCCGTTCATTCTCGCCACCGAACCGCTGCCATTGGCCTGACGCGCCGGCTGAGAGCCATCAAAGAAAACGAGGCGGGTTCAACACCCGCCTCGCTCGTTTCTTTGTCGCCCGGAGAGGTTGTGAGTTTTTCGTGGGATAGGCTTCCAGCCTGTCATTTGCTTGTGCAGAATTGACAAGCTGGAAGCTTATCCCACGTCCTAATCACAGCCTTGGAGGGAGAAGAACTCAGCCCCCGAACTGATCAGTGGCAGACGACACGATCGTTCAGATCATTCTCGCCGAGCGGAGGCCACCGCCGCCGGCGCGGCGTCTTTCTTCGTGGGACGTTCTGCGGCGTTCTGCTTCGCCTGCTCAACCAGTTCGCGAGCCGAATCGAGTTGAGTCTTCGTGAACAGCGGAACCGCGACACCCGGGATCCGCTGCTCGGTCAGGTTGGCAAGCTGCTTCCAACTGAGGCCGTTCGCCAGATGCCACGCCGCCGCCTGCTGAACGTCCTTGTTCGTGCGCGGCGAGTAATCTTCGAGCAACTGCTGCAGGACCGGATCCGTCGTGTAGGACTCGACCCTGGTCAAACGGTACTTCATTCCGGCATTCGGATTCGGGCGTCCGTGATTGAGGCAGACGGATCGAAAATCGAGCTGCACCGTCTTCTCGGGCGGGATCGAGAAAAAGTTGTTTCCAGGGAAGTTGTTATTCATCCCACCGGGTGCATTCGGAAAGCCATTGCCATTTCCGTTGCCGTTCCCAACCGCACCCAGAGCTCCACCCGCGCTCTGAGCCTGACCGTTCGCGCCGTTGTTGGCCTGATTGTTATTGTTGTTGCCACCATTTCCGAAGAAGCCATTCCCCGCGTTGTTGCCAACCTGCGGCAGGACATGCACTCCGACGACCGCCTTCGGGACGGCCACAGTCAGCGGCTTGTCGGTTCGATTCGTGAAGAAGACCTTCCCTTCGTGAGGGTTCATCATCGCCATCCGGACATCAACCTGACCTTGCTCCATGCCGTCGAACAATTCCACGACGGGCGCATCGGTGTCGAGTGTCAGCTTCTTGATGGAACCGGTTCCCGCTCCGATCAGGCAGAGCAGGGAGAGGCTCAGCGAACAGGCGAGCAGGGGACGAAACAGTCGCGAGGCAATGGGGCGAGTTTGAGTCATGGTCGAACTCCTGACGTGAAAGGCAATCGTGCTCGTTGGCCCGCACGGATCGAAGCGGCTCGCTTCAACCTGTCGTTCGCCGGACCGCCGCGACGGGCAGAGAGGTGATGGCGGCAAACAACGACCATCATGCTAACGTGCGGATGCGCGAATGCAATTCGATTCTGTCGCCGACATCCACGGCCCCTCACGCAGACTTGATCGCGGCGAACGCCGTTTCGGCAGCGGACAACGTCGCTTGCAGATCGGCCTCGGTCAGTGCGGCTGAAGCAAAATTCGCCTCGTACTG
>JBBPIS010000106.1:0-28415 GCA_038040225.1 Planctomycetota bacterium | reverse complement strand
CGGCGGCAGGAGTGACGGATCGAGCCGCTCGTAAACGCCGCATTTGTAGCCGTGCTGCTCAAACATCGTCTCCTTCGAGAAGTCCATCGAGACGAGGCCCTCGTAGCATTGGATGACCCGGTCCTGCAGGCCCCCCGTGATGCCGAGTTCTCCCGTTTCGACGCTGAGGGCCAGGGATGGCTGCACTTCGAGCGGAATGGAGACCTCGTAAAAGTCCATCAGGGCGCGGAGTGTCGCCACGATGATGGCGCTCGACCCGGCGAGGCCCACGTTGCGCGGGATGTTGCTGGAATAGCGGATTGAGAAGTTGCGGTCGTGCAGCGTCAGGCCCTGCTTGTCACAGTACTCGACGAAGCGCTTGATCGTCGCCTTGACCAGCCTCACGCCGCCGTAGTAACCGTGCAGCCGCACGTCGGTCACCAGATCGTGGACCGAACGGAAGCGGCTTTGGTCTTCCATGCTCCACAGGATTTCGATCTCGTCCCATTCGTAGAGCACCACCTCGGCCCACAGGTTCCGAATGATGAACGAGATGGTCCGGCCGTTGTAACCGTCGGACGGATTGCCCACGAGGCCGGCTCGCGCGTGGGCTCGTCGTCGGATGAGTTGCATGATTCGTGGTCCCTCACGAATGGGGGTTGTCGAGCAGCCCGCGGACGAACTGCTTCAGTTTGGGGCCGTAGTCCGGGTCGGCCAGCGCGAACTCGACGAACGACTGGTAGTAACTCTCAAAATTCCCGATGTCGAAGCGGCGTTCTTCGTGAGACAGTCGCAGGCCGATCCCCTTGCCTCCCTCGCGCAGCACGCGGCGGATGGCGTCGGTCAGTTGGATCTCGCCCCCCTTCCCCGGTTCGGTCTTGGCCAGAGCGTCGAAGATCGAGGGCGAGAAAACATAGCGCGCGGCGACGGCCAGGTTGCTGGGCGCTTCGGCCACGCCGGGTTTCTCGATCACGTCCTGCAACTCGAACACGTCACCGGCCGGCTGACGCGGGAGGGCGATGCCGTAGTTCACGACCTCCTCGCGCGGAACCTCTTCAAACGCGATGACCACGTCGGCGCGAGACTGCTCGAACTGCTCGACCATCCGCTCCACGACGTTCGATTTGGTGTTCACTCCCAGAATCGAATCACCCAGCGCCACGACGAACGGTTGCGATCCGACGAACGGTCGGGCGCACAGAACGGCGTGGCCGAGGCCCAACTGCCGCCGCTGCCGCGTGTAGAAATAGTCCATCTGCTGCCGCTCGAAGGCCAGTTCCTGAAGCTGCTCCTCCTTGCCGGTTTCCCGCAGCAGCGCGATCAGCTCCGCATTGATGTCGAAGTGATTTTCAATCGACGTCTTGCCGGGGCCGGTGACAAACAGCAGCCGTTTCACGCCGGAATGCGACAGCTCATCGACGATGTACTGCACGACGGGCTTGCGGCCGACGGGCAGCATCTCCTTGGGTTGGCTCTTGGTGGCGGGCAGCAGTCGAGTCCCGTGTCCGGCAACCGGCACAACGGCAATGTCGATGGACATGAGACGTGTTCCTCCGATGAATCCGTCCGAATGATCTGTCAGTTCAAGCGAGGCCGGGCGGAGGATAGCAACTCCCGCAATCCGGCAACAGACTTTCCGTGCGGGCTGTGGTGGAGACGTGCCATCACCCGACTGAGGAGGCTGAGGCAGACGTCTGTCGACGTTTACTCGCCGCATGATTTGCGGTTTCTCTGGAAATCCTCCAGCATCCTGCCACACCCTGTCCCTGGTGGTCGGCATCACCATGCCTCCGAGTTCTGCGAGCCGCTCATGCCCGACTGGTCCTATCGCACCGTGTTTCAGCCGCTGTTGTTTCGGTTGCCGTTCGAGACCGGGCGAGATCTGGCGCTGGGAGCGATGGGCCGTCTCAGTCGGTTCCCATTGGGATCGGTGGTGATCGACTTGATGGGGCACATGCGCCCCGTTTCGGAGCTGTCACGAACGGTCTTGGGCGAAACGTTTCCCGCCCCGGTCGGAATAGGCTGTGCCATCGATCCACACGGGGCCGCGACGCAAGCGATGGCTCGATTCGGCGCGGGGTTCATCGAAGTCGGCCCCGTGGCAAGCGAACGGCTGGAGGGTCGGAAGGCGGTCGAACGTCGAGACAGTTCGCGTGCGATCCGGCTGCCAAAGGAACCTGCGTCCGATGGACTTCAAGTGTGGTGCGAGCGTTTGGCGGGTGAACGGCCGCTCGGCGTCAAATGTCTCGCCCGCCTCGTCGTCGCTCGTGGAACACCACCGCAGCAGGCGGCAGACGAGTGCCGGACGATGATCGACCGCCTGCGCAAACACGTCGATGGGTTTGTGGTCGCGACGAGCGACGAAGCTCTGCACGCCGAGTGGTCGCGGGAAGAATGGCAAGCTCACGTCGCGGGTCTCGTCGAATGCTTGGCTTCTGCCGAGCATTCGACCTCGTTGTGGTTGGTCCTGCGTGCGGATCTTGATCGCGATCAGATCGGCTTCCTCGTGGATGCGGCGAGCGAGGCGGGCTGTCGCGGAGTGTTGGTCGATGCGCGGGTGAGCAGTCCCGACGACGGGTGGTTGATCGGTCAAGTCGCTTTCGAGCAAGTCAAAGTCACGGTGATGGCCCTGCGCGAACGAGGCAATGACGAGTTGTCGATCATCGCCGGGGGAGTCCACGAACCGGCCGACGCTCTGGACCTGTTGGCCGCCGGTGCGAACCTGGTGCTGGTCGATACGGGTCTGGTCTATTCGGGGCCGGGGTTGCTCAAGCGAATCAACGAAGCGGTGTTGTTTGCAGAACGAGCCCGATCAGAAAAGTGCCCCCTCGTGGTGGATGCTGCTAGCATCCGAACCGACGCTGGCAGCGTCGGCCACGACTGTTATTCCCGCGCTGATCCTAATGGCTCCCGACCGGCGCTTGGCATCACCCGCTGGACTTGGTTTTGGACATTGCTGTTGGGACTGGGCTTGTTGTTCGGGGGGCTGCTCGCGTTGGGAATCGCTTCGACTCGCGTGATCCTGCCCTACGACGAGGTCTTCGTGGGGATGTCTCGCGAAGAAATGAACCTCATCAGTCCCCGCTTGCTCGCGTTCATGCAGCACGATCGCGTGACTCTCTCAGGAACGATGCTGGCGGTCGCCGTGCTGTATCTGTCGCTGTCGTGGCATGGAATCCGAAATGGATCTCACTGGGCGATGATGTCCGTCCTGGTGTCGGCCCTCGTGGGATTTGTCAGCTTCTTCCTGTTTCTGGGCTTCGGGTACTTCGATCCGTTTCATGCGTTCGTGACGGCGATCATGTTTCAGTTCCTGTTGATGGCCTGGCATTCCAATCTCGGCCCGATGAAGTTCACAGCGTTTCCCAACCTGCGCGAAGATCGGGCGTGGCGGCTGGCCCAATGGGGCCAACTGACATTTGTGATTCACGGAGCCGTCCTGATCGTGGCGGGGGCGGTCATCTGCGGCGTCGGCTGTACCACGGTCTTCGTCCAGGAAGACCTGGAGTTCATGGAGGTCTGTCCCGGCGATCTGTCGCTGGCGAATCCGCGACTCATTCCGCTGATCGCTCACGACCGGGCCAGTTTTGGAGGCATGCTCATCTCGACCGGAGTCACGGTGCTGCTGACCTCGCTGTGGGGCCTGCGACAGGGAGCCCGCTGGCAGTGGTGGATGCTGCTGCTCGCCGGTGCGCCCGCCTATGGATTGGCGATTGGAGTTCACCTGGCTGTCGGTTACATGAGCGGGTGGCATCTGGCTCCCGCTTTCGGAGGATTGGCCGCGCTGTTGGTGGGGCTGGTGTTGCTGTGGCCGTTTGTGGGTCGGCGCAGCTCCGACCTGGAACGCGAATGGGCGGCGAGGTTGTCGTCCGGTTGACCGTGTTGAGCATTCCAGGTTTGATGAGCCGACCGCGCGAGCGATTTTGCCAGCAATTTTTGAGAACGAAACAGGACGGCAACGAGTGACTCATCGAGCGCGTGGTTTGGTGGTGCTGCTTCGCCTGTTGGGACTGCTGGATTTCGGCGCGTTCGTGGCCGTCATGGCTCCTCGCGCATGGATCGCAGCCAGCCACGAGTGGCTCGGTCTGGGACCGCTTCCCGTTGAGCCGATCGTCGAATACCTGGCGCGCTGCACGTCGGTCTGGTATGCGTCGTACGGGCTGCTGCTGTGGTTCATCTCCTGCGATGTCGAGCGGTATGCGCGACTGATCTTGTTCTTGTCCTGTGTGCTGATCGTGCAGGGGTTCGTGATCGTCGGGATCGACCTCGCGGCGGGAATGCCCGGCTGGTGGACCACGCTCGAAGGCCCATGCTGCTCGGGACTGGGAGCGATCCTGTTGATGCTGCAAGGGAAGGAGTCAGGGATCAGGAATCAAGAGTCAGACAAGAACGTGCGACCGTCCGATTCCTGACCCCTGATTCCTGACTCCTTCCGCCTCACGGCTCGTACAACGGTTGATGCCGATACGGTGTTTCGAGGATCAGGATGCAGAGGGCCGTCACGTAGAGGCGGCCCCCTTCTCCGGTGTGTTCGTTGGGATCACCCGGTGGCGAGTTGGGGTTCCAGCTTCCGCGCGTGTCCTTGCCTGCCGTCGTGGTGCCGCCGGCCTGATTCTTGATGATGGCTTCCCTCGCGGCGGTGTTCCAACGGATCCAATCGTCACCGCCGAGGTTGTGCAGCATCTGTGCGGTGTAGTACCAACCATAGACGTTGCGGCGGCCTCCCGACCAAGACAGAGGCTCCTCTTCGGCAAGGACGTACTTCACCCCTGCCGTCATCTGCGGGAAGTTCTTCGGCCAGCCGAGCCACTGCCGGCAGAGCAGCGCTTCGGCCGTGAGAGCGGCAGTGGCCTTGTTGTCGGGCGTGGTCGGCTCGTACTTGTAGCGGGCGGTTCCCTTCGCCTGCACCAAATCCAAAAACCGAGAGGCTCGCTCGAACTCTTCCTGCGGAATCTCGATGCCCGCCATTCGAGCCGTGTGCAGCGCCATCAACGCCCAACCGGTGACGGACAGGTCGCCGCGTCCCTCGGGGAGCAGAGGGCGGTACTTCCAGCCGCCGTCGGTGGGGTGCTGAGCCATGAGGATGTACTTGATGGCTCGTTCGGCGGGCTGCCGCAGTTCGTTGTCGCCGGTCAGGGCGAGGGCTTCGCACAGGACGATGGTTCCCAGGATGTGGGCATACATCGCGGAGGGACGTCCCTCCTCCTGACGCATGTCGTGCAAGTCTCCCGAGGCGGGGTCTTGAATGGAACGCAGCCATTTGAGTCCCTTGGCTGCGACATCCTTGTGTTCTCCCGCCTGATGAGTGTCTCCGTGACCGAGAAACGCCAGCAGTGCGAGGGCCGTCGCGCCGGTGTCCGTCTTCCTGTAGGAGAACCCCACGTCGGGATAGCCCTGATGCAGCTCCCAGTGTCCGTCACTCTTCTGTTGCCGCTTGAGCCACATCAGGCCGGACGTGATCGCCCGTTCCCCGTCGGAGTCTTTGGTTCCTCCCCCTCCCCCGTCGTCACCTGCTCCTCCACCTCGGCCGCGTCCGCCCGTGCCGCGCCCCCCCAACGCTCCGCTGACGTTGACCGGCTTCACTCCCACCTGCACTGCGACGGCGTTCGTCGAAGAGGTCTCGGCGGGTGTCGTTTTGATGACCGTTCGATTGATGGGAGGCTGACCGTCATCCGGCAACTGCGTGTCGAGCGGCAATACCACCGGCTTGCGTTTGCGTCCCGGTTTTTCGGTGGGCGAGCCTGGTGGATCCCAACTGAGAGCCAGCGGATCGGCGTTCTTCTCCTGAACGCGAATCACCACATACGCCAGCGAGACCAGAATCAGACCGTGCAGCGCCAGACTCAGGAGCAAACCGGGCCCGCCGGTCACGAGAAAGTGTCGGGCCTCTTCAAACCACGACGGGGTCTCGGAGGGAGCCGCTTCCAGCGTGATTCCCAAATCCAGCCGCTTGAGCGCAGGTTTGCGATTGGGTTTGAGCTTGGCGTTGGGCTTCGACGGACGTTCGGAAGAAGAGGACATGCCACGCGATTCTCTCAGGAGCCGATATCGCGCGGAAGTGTAGGCAATCATCGCCGACCCTGCCACTCGCGGTGCAGGGTCTCGCAGATGGAAACTCCAAGACTCAAGTTCCAAAAACCAAACGAATCCCAAATCTCAAAACAACAAATCCCAAACCTCTCCTCACGGGTTGGAACCTGATGCAGGAGTTTGGGATTTGCAATTTTTGTGTTTGAGATTCGTTTGGTTTTTGGAACTTGAGCATTGGATTTTCGCCCAATACGCAGTCCCGGTCCGGCGACTTGAGACCATTTCGTCTCACACCCATTTTTCGAGCCGCTTCAATCGGCAGAACGCCTGCGCACGGCGCGTTCGGCATGACAGGCACGACTCGGGAAACTGTCGCCCGCCGCGAAACCGGTTCCGATATACGAATTGATTTGCTTCGGAGCGGCCAGCGAACAAGGAGCGTTCGCGGCCCCCGTGTGTCGCTGTTTTGGAAGGCGATCTGTCATGTCACGGATGATGCTGTTGGCGGCCGTCGGCGCGTGCGTGCTGGTCACGGGCTGTGCGATGTCTCCCTGCAGACCTGGCGGCGGAGGGGCTTGCGGTCCTGCGGGTTACTGCGGGATGAGAGGCTTCGGCAACCGGGGCTGCGACGATTGCGTCCCTCCCTGGATGCCGCATTTCGGCCATTACAAGCAGCGTTGCGACGACTGCGTGACCCGTCAGACGGCTATGCACTGCGCGGGACAGGCACTCGATGAGTACGACCATCAAAGTCCGTGCGGTGTGTCGAGTGACTTCGCAGCCGGATTCGAACGGGCCTACATCGACCTTGCCGAGAATCGTGCTCCGCAACCACCGAGCGTTCCGCCATCGAAGTATTGGTCGGCGTATTACCGTTCGTGTGCCGGTCGGCCCCACGTGGAGGACTGGTACGCCGGGTATCAGGCTGGATTGGAGCGAGGCCAGCAGGGGGGCGTGTCGCGGTTCAACCGCATCGACATCTGGACGTGCGGCCACTCGATGTCACAGGGCGGTGTCATCGCCGACGAGATGCCAGTGGCAGCCGGCATTCCCGATGCAGGTGTTCGGCCGGGATGCCCCTGCAACTCGCGTTGAGCCTGCATTTCCTGCCGGACCGCGCAGCGAAGCCTCGTTTCTTTGACGAAGCCGCTCGTGGCGAGACGCGGAATCGATGGTTTCAGTCTCGCTGCAACGTCCTGCCCATTTGATGAGTTGCGGCGAATGAGCCCTGCTGGGCGACGATTGGCCTCTCCGCAAAATTCACTTCGCGACGCACCACGAACTCGCATACAACGCCTCGTCTTATGGACGATCACGTCGTAGTGTGGCCGATCCCCGGTCAACGTGCGCGGACGAAGAACGGAGTCGCAATGCAAGGCCCATCTCTACGACGGCTGTTCGCCGGGCTGTGCCTGCTCAGCCTCTGGTTGACGGGTTGTGCTGCATTTCATCCGGTCGAAGGTGTTCCCGCGAGATACCTGCCGACGGAACTCAAGGTCGGCGATCGGACCGGCAAGCGGACGATCGACCTGTCGCTGCTCCGGCAGACGCCGCCGTCGGCTCATCGAATCGACTCGGGCGATGTGCTGGCCGTCTACGTTGAACGTGAAGTGGGCAAATCGAGTGATCCGCCCCCCGTCTTCTTCCCGACCAACAACGAAGGCCCGCCATCGTTTGGCCTGCCGTTTCCCGTGCGCGAAGATGGCACGATTTCGCTGCCCAGGATTGGATCGATCAATCTACGCGGCCTGACCATCGCTCAGGCCGAAGAGAAAGTGAAGCAGGCGTACCTGTCTCCGAAAGAGATCATCCACCCCGACAACCATCGCGTGCAAATCAGTCTGCAACGTCCCCGCCATTACCGGGTGTTGGTGATTCGACAGGACTCGCGCAGCGAACCGATGGCAAACTCGGGACTCGGCACGTTCAACCTCGGCATGGTCAAGCGGGGGACCGGCAAAGTGGTGAGCCTGCCGGCCTACAACAACGACGTTTTGAATGCCCTCACGGCCACCGATGGCCTGCCCGGTCTGGATGCCGAGAATGCCGTCTACATCATCCGCAATCGAGGCCAGCGCATGGGCGGGACGCTCGATCAGCAATGGCCCACCGATCTCGATCCGTCTCTGCTCCTGAGGCAGGGGGCCCAAGAAGGCGGTCCCGTGGTGCGTGGTCAGGCCCCGACCGACGACCCGCGCTACTGGCACGCGAATCCCCTCGAACGTTCCAACCCGAACGACTACTCGGTGCGAGGCGACATCTCGTCAGGACCGCTTCACGAGCCGATGCGGCTCGCGCCAGCGGACTCGTCAATCAGGAATGCCTATTACGAGGCGGCCCCGAGTCGAGTGGTCGATCAAGCCAACTGGACGGGACACAGTGCATGGCAGGGTGACTCGACGAGAGCACTCCCACTGCCGGGCCGCTCATACAACGCCGATGGTTCGTCCGGCATCGTACCCGTCGCTGCCTGGGACGAAGCAAACCGGCCGAATCGCTACGGCAACCCGTTCGCGGCGAACGTGACTGCGCCCGTGTGGCCCCTGCCCCATGAAACGGCCGCGGAAACTCGTCCGTCCGCGCCGCGAGGGATGCAGGCCGCCGTCCAGCCACAACCCTGGTCCGATCCCGCTGCGCAGTCGCGAGCGATTCAACTCGCCAACAACGATGCGTGGTCGGTTCAACCAGCACCTCAAGGACAGCAAACCACTTTGAGTCCGTCGCCGATGCAGTACACGCATCAGTCGTACGGTCCCCCGCCAGTGCAGGCGGTCCCACAGATGCAGCCAGCCCCCATCATGCAGACGATTCCTCAACGGCCGATGCTGAATCAAAACGCTCCTGGTGCGATGCCCTTCGTGACAGCTCCAATGACTCCGGGGACGAGTCCCATTCCCGTTGGTCCGTCCGGTGCCACTGCTCCTCAGTACTACGATCCCTCTGCGATGCCGGGACAACCCGCCGTGCAAGGGCATCCGTTTGAGACCGGACACAGCAACGCGAACAACTTGGGCCTCGAGGGCCGTCACGTGATTCGCATCCCGATTCGGCTCGGCCCCGGCGAGACGGCCGACATTCGCGAGGAAGACATCATCCTGCAGGATGGCGACATCGTGTTCATCGAGTCGCGCGACACAGAAGTCTTCTTCACGGGCGGCCTGCTCGGTGGTGGCCAGTTCACGTTGCCGCGCGACTACGATCTGGACATCCTGCAAGCGCTGTCGCTCGCCTCGTCGCGCGGCAACTCGGGATCGGCCAGAGTGGTGGGAGGCGTCTCGGCCCTGAACAACGATGTGTCGATCAGTCCCAGCACGGTGATCGTGCTGCGCAAGCTGCCCGATGGAGGCGAAGTGCCGATCAAGGTCGATCTCTATCGCGCCCGGACCGATCTCGGCGAGCGAATCGTCATCCAACCGGGCGACTACATCCTGCTCCAGTACACGCCGCTGGAGGCCGTCGCGGCGTTCATCGAACGACACCTCCTGGAGGGTGCGTTGTTCGGCATCGCCTCGCAGAACTTTTCGCAGGGCAACTGAACGCCGCCCAAATCCGAAACTCCAAATCTGATATCCGAAACAAATCTCAAGCACGAAATCTCAACACGCGTGGTGACCTTGTCCTGAGGTTTGAGATTTGGTCCTTTGAGATTCGTTTCGGATTTCGTGCTTGAGATTTCGAATTTCCACTCCGGGGGGTCGCTGTGTCTTCAGCCTTCGATGTCATCGTGCTGGGAATCGGCGGCATGGGATCGGCCGCCTGTCTCCACCTGGCTCGACGCGGGGCGAGAGTGCTGGGTCTCGAACAGTTCTCGCTCGGTCACGATCGCGGCAGTTCGCACGGGGAATCGCGCATCATTCGGCAGGCGTACTTCGAGCATCCCGACTACGTGCCGCTGCTCTTTCGAGCTTACGATCTCTGGCACGACCTCGAACAGGCGACCGGTCGGACGCTGTGGCACCGCACGGGCCTGATTCTGTCGGGGCCGCCGGACGGAGAGACGATTCGCGGTGCAAGGCACTCCGCATCACTGCACCAACTGACATTGGAAGAGCTCACTCCCGAGGCCGCTTCCGCGCGATGGCCGTCGTTCCACTTTCCTCACGATCACGCGGTCGCCTTTGAGCCGGCGGCCGGAACGCTGCTCGTCGAGGCGTGCGTGCAGGCTCACGTCGATGAGGCCTGCCGCCACGGAGCCGACCTGCGCGCGAACGAGACCGTTCGCGATTGGGCCTCGGAGGGCCGGTCGGTCGTGGTGCGAACGGACTCGGGCGAGTACCACGCTCGGTCGCTCATCGTGACCGCCGGTGCCTGGGCCGGTCGCTGCGTCGCCGATCTGGGCGTGAAGCTCAACATCTTGCGAAAGTTCGTGGCGTGGTTTCCGATTCGCGAAGGAGAGTTCCGCGCCGAGCAGGGTGTTCCGACTTTTTATTTCGAGTTTCCGCACGGCACGTTCTACGGCTTCCCGAGTCTCGACGGCACGACGATCAAGGTGGCCGAGCACTCGGGAGGCGAGCCCGTTGCCGATCCGGCCTCCGTCGATCGCACAATGCACTCGTCCGACGTGGAGCAACTGCGTCCGTTTCTGCTCGCGCAGTTTCCCGGCATCGATTCCGAACCGGCTCGACATTCGGTCTGCCTCTACACACTCTCGCCCGACCAGCACTTCATCGTCGATCTGCATCCGCGCTGGTCCAACGTGGCAGTCGCGTGCGGCTTCTCAGGCCACGGCTTCAAGTTCGCCCCCGTCATGGGCGAAGCGCTCGCGGACCTCGTCCAGCAGGGGAGAACATCGCTCCCGATCAGCTTTCTCGGGCTGAGTCGCTTCGCAATGTAGCCCTCTCGCTCTGAGGCGAGATGAAAAGTCAGCGGCAATTTCGCAGACTGCTCCGACCAAGCGTTTCGTCAGGCCACACGACTGTCTCCGTGCGGCTTCGATGGAAGATCGATTCACTACGCGCTACCTCTTGTGGTGCGAGAGGGCTACATTGGGGATGCCCGTCAAACCGGTGCAACCACAATCTTCGAGCCACCTTCCCCAGAGTCCACGCATGGAATCCAACACGTCTGATGCTGAATCGTCCTCGATCACACGACTCGATCGTGTCCTCCTGACGCAACTGGTAGTGAAGCTGCTTCAGCGCAAAGGAATGTTTGTCGCCGAGGCCGAAATCGTGGCGTGCCGCATGATCGAAGCCGACCAGTCTGGACACGGTGCCGAAGGCGTGCGAACGCTGCCGCGGCTGCTGGAGGTGCTGGATCTGGGAGACATCGACCCACGCGCCCGCCTGATCACCGTGACGGAAACCCCGGCCATTGCGGTCTTGGATGGAAGCACGGGCATGGGACAAGTTGCGGTGACGCGCGCCATGCTGCTGGCCATTGAGAAAGCCAAGGTTGTCGGTACGGGAACGGTCGTCGTGCGAAACAGCCAGCCCTGTGGCGACCCCGGAACGTATGTGCGGCTGGCCGCCGAGGCCGGATTGATTGGCTTCTGCACCACGAGCTTTGGCGGTTCCTGGCTGGGAGGCATGAGCGACCAGCCGTTTGCGTGGGGACTGCCAGCGGGAGAGGACGGGCCGGTAATCTGGTCGAAGACCTGCACCCGCATCTCGGTCAGCGAACTCGATCGTTGCCGCGATCTTGGCCTGCCGTTGCCGGAAGGCGTCGCACTCGATGAAGCGGGGCAGGTCACCACGAATGCCGAACAGGTCACCGATTTGGTCGAGGCGGCACCGCACTGGGGATTGATTCAGGCTCATGTGCTCGCCGTTCTGGCGGGAGGTTTGGCAGGCGGCAAGCCTCCGTTTCTCAAGAAGAAACATGCCCCCTTCGCCGACGATGCGGAACATTTCGTCCTGGCGATCCAACCCGATCTGTTTGGAGCCGCAACACGTTTCGCATCCGATTGGAGCGGTTCACTGGGAGAGCTGCGATCGGGCCTCACCCACGGAACGAGTTCACCGGATACGGTCCCTGTGCATCCAGCCACTACTGCTCAGCTCAAGGACTTGGCTGCGAAGATCAAGTTCGACGTCACGTGGTGAGGCCGTCACCGGCTCGCCGTTTGGAAATGAATCTGGAGTTGTCGTGGTTCGCATTTTCTTGCCGTTGTCGTTTCTCAGCACGATCAGTTTGGTGGTCGCGATGGTGTTGGGGTTGTCCATCGACGATCCGAAGGTGCTCGACAAGGCCGTGCAGGCGGGAGTGCAGTACCACTTTCTGTCGGCACTGACGGCACTCGTCTTCGCCACGCTGGTCCATGCCATCGTGTTGACGTACTTCATGGGCACGGGCCGCTGGATCGAAGAGACGTCCACCGCGTACAAGCTCGGCCCGGACCTGCATGAGCAGAGCAAGGCCATCAAGTACCGCACGATCCCGGCGATGGTGGGCTGTTTCCTGCTGTTGATCATCACCGGAGCATTGGGAGCCGCCGCTGATCCCGCAGCGTCGATGCAGTCGCGCGGCTGGCTGGGCTTCTCGGCCGCGACGATCCATCTGTCCGTGGCCATCTTCACCGTGCTCGCAAATCTTGCCGTAAACTATCTGGAGTTCCGAGCCCTCGAACGCAACGGCGAGATCGTCGATCAAGTCCTCGCCGAGGTGAAGCGGATTCGTTTGGAAAAAGGCCTGACGGTGTAGCACGCGCAGCAAGAGGATCGTCCCTTCCGATGAACCGCACCGATTTTGCCTCCGACTTCCCACGCACGCACGCCGTGATCGCACACGGGATCGAGCGTGGATTGCACACCGGTTGTCAGGTCTATGTCTCGCTGAGAGGCGAAGTGTTGGCGGATGCCGGCGTGGGTGAGTCTCGCCCCGGCGTGGGAATGACGGCTGACACGATCAACTTGTGGCTCTCGGCGGGAAAGCCGCTGACGGCAGTTGCCGTGATGCAGCAGTGCGAGCGAGGGACTTTGTCGCTCGATGACCATGTCGCTCGGTTCATTTCTGAATTCGCCGCGGGCGGCAAGAGCGAGATCACGATCAGGCATCTGCTGACTCACACGGGAGGCCTCCGCAACGTCGAGACCGGCTATCCCGACGTGTCATGGGACGAGGTGATTCGTCGCATCAGTGTCTCGCCGCTCGAAGAGAATTGGATCGTCGGCCACTCGGCGGGCTATCACACAACGACGAGTTGGTTCATCCTCGGGGAGTTGCTTCAACGGGTGGCCGGCCGGCCGTATGCCGATGTGATGCGAGACGAACTGCTTCGTCCGCTCGGACTGAACGACACGTGGGCCGCCCTGCCCATCGATCAGTTTGCCGCGTATTGTGAACGGATCGGCTGGCTCTACGCGCGTGAGCAGGGAGAATTGAAGTTGCTCGACTGGCACAACGCGGCTCGCTGCGCGGCTTCGTCACCCGGCAGCAACACGCGCGGGCCGATTCGCGAACTGGGACGCTTCTACGAGATGTTGCTCAACGAGGGTGAAGGGCCGTGCGGCCGCATCCTGTTGCCTCAAACGGTCGCAGCAATGACGGCCCGGCATCGCGTGGGTGAGTTCGATCAAACGCTGGGGCATGTTGTCGATTTCGGTCTCGGTGTGATCGTTGACTCAAACCGTTATGGCATCGACACCGTGCCGTATGGCTACGGGAGGTACTGCTCACCGAGAACGTTTGGCCACGGCGGGGCCCAGTCGTCGCAAGGTTGGTGCGATCCCGAGGCGGGTCTCGTCGTGGCCTACTTCTTCAACGGCCGAGCCGGTGAAGGGCAGCACCATCGCCGCGCGAAGGGACTCAACGAGGCGATCTTTCTCGATCTCGGGCTGGCTGAGTCAGCGTGAGTCTTTGGGAAGGACCGAGCGGACGGGGATCGCGCGATAGAGCCTGACCAGGCCAAGCAGCAGCACGAAACCAAAGCCCCCGATTCCGGCGAGCACGGTCAGGCTGAGCCAGTCGCTGAAGGTGACTCGCGTCAGTTCCCAAAGCCAGCCCCAGCGAAACAGCACGAACACTGCTGCGATGCTGAGCCACGGGCCATACGGCAGGTACGTCTTTCCCGACACAAGTTTGATGAGAACTCCCACGGTCAGTCCCGCCAGTGGTGCGAGAAGAAACACGAGCACCACCGCCTGCCATCCCAGGAAGCTTCCAATCATCGCCATCAGCGTCACGTCACCGAGGCCCATCGCCTCCTGACCGAGGACTCGCGAACTGACCGTTCGCGCCAGCCACGTCAACGCCGCTCCGGTGGCCAGGCCCGCACTGCTCCAGGCCAGCGCGTGCCAGTGTTTGTGAACGTCGTACCAGGCGGGGATATCTGGCCCGCGCAGTTGTGGAATCGCAACCGACCAATCGACCCACAGGTGGCAGACCTGCAGGTCTGCGAAAGCAACGGCTCCGAGCAAGCCGAGCAACATGCCGGGGAACGTGATCCGGTCGGGAATCATGTAGCAGTCGAAGTCGATTGCCGTCGCAACGATCAGCAAGGCGAGCAGGACGAGATGGTAATACAACCGCCACTCGCGACCGACGTTTGACGGCTGAACTTCGGGTGTGTTGAGGGCACCCGCAACATGCTCGGCCCACGCGAGACCGCCGAACAGCACTGCCGTGACAAACATCAAGGCGGCACAGCGCATCCAACGGCTCCACGCCGAGATGATTGGATACTGAAGCACCGTGCGTTCAAAGGCACTCAGTCGCTCGAACCAACAACTCAGCCAGAAGCCAGTCAGCAGACCGACCAGTCCGATCACAAAAGAGTTCAAAACGAGAAGCTCCGCGAGAACTGTTGGTTCAAGGTTGTCATGGTTGGGGGCGTTGAACTGGGACGAATCAAGAGCTCTTGCGCGACTCAGAGTCCGATCATCGCAGTCGGTCACACTTTCTCAGGATGCTCGGTCGACAGCAACTCGCCGACTGGTTAGCGTGACTGGCGGCGATGGCTTGGCCTGCCATGCTGGCACACAACTTGCCTTGTCGCCGACTGGTGGCCGGTTCTGTCCAAACGAGGTTGGTGTCGAGTGGCCGATGATCGTGAGTCGATTGCTGGTGTCGGCGTGTCTTGCCTCGTGCTGTCTGATCGAAGTTTCCCGCTGAGTGCTTGGTGGCCTCGGAGACGGAGTGATCATGACAGGGGCGGAGCTAATCTCTTCAGCGCTCAGGGGGATCAGTGTGAAGTCCATGATTTGGACCGCGCTCGCGGTGTTGGCTTTGGTCGCATTTGGAACAGGAACAGTCATCGCTGAGGAACCGGTTGCCGCAGCCACAGCGACTTCGGCAGTTGTCCCGTTAGAGGGTGCGGATATTGCGTGGATGCTTACTTCGTCGGCACTCGTGCTGATGATGACAGCACCGGGCTTGGCGATGTTTTATGGTGGATTGGTGCGGAAGAGAAATATCCTTGGTGTAATGATGCAGTGCATCTTCCTGATGGGCACCATGTCGGTGGTCTGGGCCTTGTGGGGTTACAGTCTCGTGTTTAGCGGAGATTTGGGTGGAGCAGGGATCATTGGTGACTTTGGCTATGCCGGCCTGAAGGGTGTGATCCCAACTTGGGAGGACGGCAAGCAGGTCGTACCGCAGTGGCAAACGATCCCGCGATCAGTCCACATGATCTTTCAAATGATGTTCTTCATTATCACGCCGGCGTTGATTTGCGGAGCGTATGCCGAGCGAATGAAGTTTGGTTCGATGGTGCTGTTTTCGGTGTTGTGGGGGACGTTTGTGTACTGTCCGGTCGCTCACTGGGTGTGGGCGGATGCGGGGATGTTTTTTGAGAACAATCCCAAGGCACTGTTCAAGTCATTCGATTTTGCGGGCGGGACTGTCGTGCATGTGACGAGCGGATTCTCGGCACTCGTGTGTGCCTTGTTGCTCGGAAAGCGATTAGGATTCGGGCACGAGCCGATGCCGCCTCACAACTTGACATACACCTGCATTGGCGCGGCGCTGTTGTGGGTTGGCTGGTTTGGCTTCAATGCGGGAAGCGCTGGCGCAGCGAATGCTCTGGCAGCCAATGCCTTCGTGACGACTCACCTGGCGGCGGCGGCCGGGACCGTGGCGTGGGCGGGAATTGAATGGATCAAGCGGGGAAAACCGAGCATCCTGGGTGCGTGCTCGGGAGCGGTTGCAGGACTGGTGTGCGTGACGCCGGCCAGTGGTTCGTGTTCGCCCATCGCGGGAATAATTCTCGGACTGGCGGCAGGCTTGGTGTGCTATTACTTCTGCACGACAATCAAGAACAAGTTTGGTTACGACGATTCATTGGATGCGTTTGGAGTGCATGGTGTCGGTGGCACACTGGGTGCCTTGTTGACGGGCGTCTTCGCCTCGAAGGCCATCACGGGTGATGCGACCAAGTTTGGTTTGTTGGAGGGAAATGCTCAGCAGGTCGTCGCGCAGGTCGTTGGAATTGTGGCGGCGGCTGCACTGGCGGTCGTGGGAACGGTGATCATTCTCAAGATTGTGGACAGACTGTTGGGACTGCGAGTCAATCAGGCAGGCGAATTGCAGGGAATCGACATCAACCAACATGGCGAAGAAGGATATATCTTCCTGTGAGTCGGCGAGTCATTGACTTTGTCGACGGGCCGTGGAATCGAAGGAAAGTGGGATCGAAGGAATCAGTTGAGGAAATGGCGGTCCAGTCCGAGTCGACGCGTGGGGTAATTCGATCGAGTTACTCGACGGGTTGCGGCAAGAGCAATGCAAATGATTGCCCGTCCGGAGTGAGCCGATGGTGGTGTCTGGAGTTTGTGGCGGAATCTCTTTTCAACGACAGGGTGACTCGTGAAGAAGATCGAAGCAGTGGTTCGGCACTTCAAACTGGAAGAAGTCAAAGACGCCCTCATGGAGGTCGGCGTGCAGGGGATGACCGTCACCGAAGTTCGCGGCTTCGGGCGGCAGAAGGGACAGAAGGAGCAGTACCGCGGGGCCGAGTACACGGTCGATTTTCTCCCCAAAGTGAAGATGGAAGTCGTCGTTGCCGAAGACCAGGTCAAGGTGGTGGTGGAAACCATCGTGCGCACGGCGCGAACCGGTCAGATTGGCGATGGCAAGATTTTCGTGACCGATCTCGATGAGACGGTGCGGATCCGAACCGGCGAAAGTGGCGCGGAAGCCATCTGACGCCAGGCACCGATCGATTCGCCATCGTTTCGTTTACAAAGTCTTTCCCGACCCTCTTAGACAAAGGATGCAGCCATGAAGAAAGTGGAAGCCGTCATTCGGCACTACAAACTGGAAGATGTGAAGAACGCCCTGACACAGGCCGGCATTCAGGGAATGACCGTCACCGAGGTGCGGGGCTTCGGTCGCCAGCGCGGTCACAAGGAAACGTATCGCGGTGCCGAGTACACCGTCGACTTCCTGCCCAAGGTCAAATTGGAGGTCGTGGTGGCCGACGACGAAGTCGCCAAGGCCATTCAAACGATCACCGGCATCGCGCGCACGGGCCAGATCGGTGACGGCAAGATCTTTGTGTCGAGCCTGGCAGACGTGATCCGCATCCGTACCGGCGAAACCGGTCCCGAAGCCATCTGACTCACGGCCGGACGACATGAGAGTGAGACGCCGCGTGGCACGACCGTGCCACGCGAGTCCGTTTGTTTGCCGCCGGCGTTTGCGAACGGGGACAAGCCAATGGTGGAGGCTGTGGTCCGCGACTCGTTGGACGCGCTGGTCGTGCCGCATGAACTGGCGGCCCGCTCGGCGCGCGTGGCCAGTTACAAAGGCCGCCTCAACGAAATCCGCGATCAAGTAAGCAATCGCTTCGAGCAGGGGGCGACCGGTGCGCAGACGGCCGGTTTGCAGTCCCAATTGTTCGACGCGTTTGTGGTGTCGGTGCTGGTGGAAACCCTGCAATCGCTCGCCCCGGCGTCTCGGGCTCTCATCGAATCCCACTCGGTTCTGCTGGCGGTTGGTGGGACGGGACGAGGCGAGATGTGCCCGTACTCCGATCTCGATCTGCTCTTTCTCGCAACGCCCGCCGTCTTTGAAAAGTTCGAGTTGGTGGCGGCGCAAGTCATACGCGACCTGTGGGACTCGGGATTGAAGCTCGGGGCCAGCGTGAGGACGGTCTCGGACTCGTTGCGTTGGGCGAAACAGGATTCCAAGTTCGCCACCGCGCTGGTCGATGCGCGGCCCTTGTGGGGAGTTGCCTCGATTGGCGAGCAGCTTCTCTTCCGGTTTCAGCGGAGCGTGCGATCGCACGCCCGGCAGTTCATCGCCGACACCGTTGCCGCACGCGACGAGGAACGCGCCGAACAGTCGACCACCACGCAACAACTGGAGCCCGACGTCAAGCGGTCGCTCGGTGGCCTGCGCGACCTGCACCTGATTCGCTGGATCGGCTTCGCGGCGCACGGGGCCGCCGACATCGACTCGCTGAAGTTGCAGGGGGCATTGAGCAAGGAAGAGGCTCGGCGGCTGATTCACGCCCACGAATTTCTGACGGCACTTCGGATCGATCTGCATCTGGCTGCGGGCAGGGAACAGGATGTCCTGTCGCGTGAGGATCAGTTGAGGATTGCCCGGCAGCGCGGAATCTCACCGATCAGCGGACAAGCTCCCGTGGAGAGGTTCATGCAGGAGTACTTTCAACACAGTTCCGCCGTGGCGTCGATCGCGCGGCGGTTTGTGGCCAGTACGAGGCATGTCGCGTTGGCCGAGCGTGTTCTGAAGTACGTGCTCGCGTACCGGATTGACGACATCTATTACGTCGGTCGCGAAACGCTCGATGTGGCCCGTCGACATCGTCCCGCCGCGTGTGGTTCGCTCGAAGGGGTGCTGAAGCTGTTCTTGACTGCCGCGCGCTATCGGGTGCGCGTCGCGCCTCATCTTGTCGAGCTGATCCGGTCACAGCACCTGCAACCCCCCGCGCATCTGTCGGCCGAGGCCTCGCAGGCGTTCCTCGCGTTGCTGAGAACTCATGGCAGATTGGGTCAGGCACTGCGGGATCTTTACGAAACGGGAGTGCTCGAGGCGGTTCTGCCCTGCTGGCAGCACATTCGCTGCCTGCTTCAATTCAATCAGTACCATCACTTCACGGTCGACGAGCACACACTGCGGGCGATCGAGGCGGCCGAAGGCTTTGCCTCTGATCGGGGTGCGGTCGGCCAGGCCTATCGCGAGATCCATCACAAGGAACTGCTGCACCTGGCACTGCTGCTCCACGATGCGGGCAAGGGCTATGAGGAGGATCACAGCGAAGTCGGTCGGCGGTTGGCCTACGAGGCCTCCATTCGGTTGGAGTTGCCGGATCACCAGCGAGAGCTGATCATGCTGCTCGTACATCGTCACCTGCACATGGCCGATCTGGCCCTGCGACGCGATATCGGCGACCAGGCACTGCTGCTCAAGTTCAGCCACGAAGTGGGCAGCCCGGACGCCCTGCGAATGCTGTTCGTCTTGACGGCTGCCGATGTCTCGGCCGTCGGCCCGGGAACCTGGAACCAGTGGAAGGCCGAGCTGACCTCGACGCTCTACGATCGCACGATGCTCTGGCTGAGCGGCAAGAGTCACCTGTTCGACGAAGCGACGCGACTCCAGAAGATCGAGCAGCAAGTGGCGGAGTGTCTGCACACACCGACGGGCACAAGTGGGGGGGATGCCTCTTCTTCGGTGGGGGCACCGACGCTGCAAAAACGCCTGCAGCTCTGTCCCGCTCACTACCTGCTGGAGACTCCGCCGAGTCGGATTGCGGCCGACCTTCGCGTGGTGCTCGAACGGCGTCCGGACGAGATCCACGTCGAAGCGCAATACGACTCGGAAACCGGGACGGTCGAGTACCGAGTCATCCTGCACGAAGATCTCGCATCGGGCTGCTTCCACAAGCTGTCCGGCGTGCTCTCGGCGAAGCGGCTGGAGATTCTGACGGCGGCCATCTGCACGACGCAGGACGGCACCATCATCGACGCCTGCCGCGTACGCGATGCCGACCACGCCGGCGAGATTCCCGAGTACCGCATCGAAGACGTGGCGAACTCGATCCGCAAGGTGCTGCGAGGAGAGACCGATGTCGAAACGCTGCTCAAGTCGCGCGGTCGATTTGCGGTCAAGGCGACGACCGGTCCCGTGTCGGACCTGCCCCTGCGAGTCGTCGTCGACAACGAGTCATCGGATCGCTACACGATCATCGATGTCTTCGCTCACGATCGCCCCGGCCTGCTTTACGCGATCACGCGCGCGCTGTTTGAACTGAAGCTGAGCGTCGTGCAGGCGAAGATCGCCACGCATTTCGATCAGGTGCTCGACGTGTTCTTTGTCACCGATGCCACGGGTCACAAGATCCAGGACGGACTGCGGCTGACGGCGATCCGCGAACATCTGCTCGGCAATCTGAGCGCCTTCGAAAGCGCGGCTCGCAGTGAGCCGGCAACGTGACGTGGGGTGCCATCGTTCAAAGAGGTTGTCATCGCGCAGGACCCCCGCTATATTTCCGAACGTCCGTTCGGATGGAATCTCATCTGGTCACAGGGAGGTTGACAGTGCAACTTCACGAGTTGGAACTGACAGTCGGTGATGTTCTGCAAGTTGGCGAACACACGGTCACGGTGCTCGACATTGAAAACGGCGAAGTCACATTTCGAGTCGAGGGCCCCGAGCAAAGCGACGAGGCCGACGAGGCCTCCGCGGTTCTGCGGCCTCGATAAAGTCGTCGGGCCTGCCGACGGACTGCTCTCTTCAATCGCCGGTTGAAAATGCCGAGCGGGCAGGGCGAAGCGGGGCCGCGAAAAACTCGGCACGAGTCGCTTGCTCGATCGTCAGCGCCATGCCGCGCGAACTACTTGGCGGTGAACGCCGCGACGGCTTCCGCTCGCGTGGCGGGAAGCGGCCAGAGTCGGTCGAGGTGCGTGACTTCGAGCACCTCCTTGCAGTAGGGCTGCAAACCGCTGATCGCGAACTTGGCGCCGGGTTGTGTGTTGAGCTTCTTCCAGACGCGGAACAACGCCTCAATGAACGACGACCCGAAGAACTCGGTCGGTGCCATGTCGAGCACCAGCAGCGGCGGGCTCGCCGTCTGAGCGACCTCAACCAATTGGCGGCCGATCTTCTCCAGACCAATCTCGTCGAGTTGTCGCTGTTCGGGGCCGAATACAACAACGGTGACATCGCCCACTTTCACGACACTCAATGGCCCGCTAATGCTCATCGGAATTGCTCACTCTCGGCAAACTGTTCGAATTGATCCACACGAACGGCTCGGCACGATGCTGGATCGCGTGGCCCGCTTCATCATGACGGCAAAATCCTAACAAAACCGGAGACAGACGTCCCGTGTCCGGCACGGGCACACACGAAAATCTTCCACACGCAATTATGGTTTGGGAGCGGCGGCTTGAAGCTGAACGTTGACGACGACCGATTGGCCATTTCGTTGGAGGGCCACTGGGATCGACTCGCCCGGCTTGCGACCGTCGAGAGCCTTCAGCAGGTCCAAAGTCGATCGAATCGGACGGCCTCCCACTTCGACAAGCACGTCCCCCAGATGAATGTTTCCGTCCTCATCTTCAAATGTGGGCAGGATTCCGACCTTGGCCGCACCACCGTTCTTGGAGACATCTCGAACCAGCGCCCCCTGCTGAATCCCCAGTCGTCGGGTGATCGAATCCTCGAACAGACTCACGCCGAGAACCGCTCGTTCGATCCGCCCATGCGTGATCAATTCGGGAACGACCAGATTGACGATGTCGACGGGGACCGCAAAGCCCACTCCGGAGTAAACCCCCGACGGGCTGACGATCATCGTGTTCACACCGATCAGCCGGCCGGAGCTGTCGAGCAGCGGTCCGCCCGAATTCCCGGGATTGATCGCGGCATCGGTTTGGATCACTCCTTCGATCGGCAGCCCGCCGACCGACTCGATCTCCCGCCCCAACCCGCTGATGACGCCCGTCGTCAGCGTTTGATCGAGACCGAAGGGGCAGCCGATCGCGAAGACCTTCTGTCCCACCTGCAGATCGGACGAGGCACCGATGTCGATCTTCCGCAATCGTTCGGCGGGAGCTTCAATCTTGAGGACGGCCAGATCCTTGTTCGGCTCGTAACCGACGAGCTTGGCGTTCCACGACGAGTTGTCCGCGAGACTCACCTTCGCGGCTTGAGCGCTGCGGATCACGTGGTAGTTCGTGACGACATGCCCTGCGTCGTCGAAGATGAATCCGGTCCCGGTTCCCTCGGGAATCTCCGTGACGTTCAGACTCAACCGGTCGCGCCGCCGAGTCAGCGTCGTGATATGCACGACGCTGGGTGAGGCCTTGCGAAAGATCTCGATCGTCGATTGTTCATCGGCCGCCAGATTTCCTCGCGGTGTTACGGTGCGAGGCTCGGTCGCGGCGCGAGGAGAGAAGCCCGGCAACAACCCCGCGTTCCGAAGCATCAGAAACGCGACGGCCATCAACAGAACCGCCACCAACCACGCGGGAACCGTCGTGGCCGGGCCGCTGGCCACCGGAGGCCGCCCGCCACGAGGGGCACCTCCGGACCAGGGGCCATCCGGCGGCAAGTCATGTTGTCCGGCATCGTTCATCGCGACACCTCACTCTCACGGGCGGTTCGTGGTGGACCGTTGAATCATTCGCTCAACGCGGCCGTCTTGGCGGAAAGTTGTTCAACCGACTTCAAGAATCGCACCCGAACCTTCTCGGGCAGCTTGGCGAATTGGCGGCAGAACTGAGGCGTCATCGCACCCTGACACCGTTCGAGGGCCGTTGTCATCCGCTTCACGAGTTGTTCCGTCGTCGGCTCGGGTCGGGGAGCATCTTCTCGCGGAGCGGGCGTTGCGGCGTCCTCGCGGAACGGTGCGTAGCTGCTTTCGGAGTTGACCGGAGTGCCCCCCGCAGTCAGCGTCGCCAATTGACGGCCTTCGCTGTTGCCCGCCATGCGCGGTGCGCTGGCATCGAACGGCGCGGCCTCACCGACCAGAGTCAACTCGGCGGGGGCGAGGCTGAATGGCTCCTCGTTCGCCATCTCGCTGAGGTCTTCGCCGCGCTGGGCACGACGCCACGCCTTCATCTCGGCCACGCCCGCCTGAACGTCCTGAGCCCATTGCAGACACTCGGCCGCGTCGTCCCAGTTCAAGGACGAATAGAAATGAGACCACCTGAGAGCGGGATAGTTCTCAGTGACGTCTCCAAACGTCTCCCAGACCCGCCGGCGCTGGTAAACCTGATCGGCGCTCAATCCGACGAGAATTCCAAAGTCGGCGTCGGTCCGTCCGCGGGCGAATCGCTTCGTCCACAAGGCGGCACACTCGCCGACCTCCCAATTGCAGTGGCTGAGTGCCGACTGTGCCCGTGCGATCAAAGCCGATTCGCTGTCCTCGCGGACAGCGGCGATTGCCTGAACCATTCGAGATGCATCCTGAGAAATGAGGGATCACTGGAAGCCTGACAAACCATGTCGAGCGATCCCTCCCTGGATGCGCGGCGCGAATCCTAACCGCATCGCGCGACAGTCGCCACCAACCGACTTGAGCCGGTCCGCAGGAAGACTCGCAGCGGCGACAAAGCCCGAGCGAAGCCGCAGAAAGCCGCTGGTTGCCGATCCACAGTGGCACGCGTCTTCGTAGAAAGCCACGGAAAAAGCCCGATGAGAGCCTGGTCGGTGGCATCGAACCTGGCTCACTGAATAGCCGCAACATGATCCGTTGGCCATTTTCTGTTTCCTGCCTTGTTCTCCGTGGTTCCGAGGAGCCCTCCGAACCCGGCTTGCCAGATCTCTGGGGTTTGCTGGCGGCGTTCTGCGTTCACTTCTGAATTTCAGTACTTCCAAATTCGTGGCGGACTCTGCCAGCGTCCTTCAACAAACTCCGGCAATGAGTCACGCCGACGCTGGCAGCGTCGGCCACGATGACGCGAACTTGGAAGTTCTGAATTTCAAAGTGCCTTCCCCCGGAGACTCGGGTAGCATGTGCGCCGTCGATTTCGTGTGGTTTCACGTCAGTCTGGCTCATCTCTCTTCGAGGCTTCGATCATGTCTCACCTTCGCTGTTGGGCGGTCGGTTGTGTGGTGGTGTTGTTTTTCGGTGGACTGGGAGCCGAACTGGTTGCGGCGGACGCCGACCTGACGGCGGCGAGCCGGGTGGCTCGCGAGGCCGAGGCCAAGTTGCTGGCCGGCCTGCACAAGCAGGTCAAGGCCGAGTGGGACAACGTGCCTGTCCCGCAGGTCTTGGACACGCTGGCAAAGACGGCGGGAGTCAAACTCTGGATTGATCGCGAGACGTTGGCAGCGGACGGCATTTCGCTTGAAGAATCGGTCGTCAATCTGCATCTCGGCAACGCGACCGTCTGGCAGGCGCTGCACTTCCTGTTGAAGCCGCTCCTGCTCGACTGGCATGGCTCTGACGGTCTGCTGTCGATCACCACTCAGACCCGCATGGAAGAAATTCAATTCACGCGGATCTACGACGTGCAGGCAATCGTCGCGGCGCTCGAACCACAACTCAAAAATCTACCGCCACGCCTTCGCGCGAACATTGGCGGGGGCGCTGGAGGGTTCTGTGGGAGCGGGAACAACGGCGGCGGTGGTGGCGGATTCTTTCGCGTTCCAATGCACGCGGAAGAACGTGCTGAAACGACGACCGCTCCCTCATTCGTGTTGGCTCAGTTTGGTGTTGCCGGGAATGGCTTGGAGGGGACCGCCGGACCCGGCATCGCGATCCGCAGCCGGTCGATGACGGCGGAAGAGTTGCTTGTCGAACTGCTCTTTCAAACCGTCAAAGGCCCTGGTCGAACGGTGTGGGAGCTGCGCGATGGTGAAGGGGGCACGATCAGCATCGGTCGCGGGCGGTTGATCGTGCGACAGACGTATCAGACTCACTTCCAAATCCGAGAGATGTTGCAGGTGGTCGAAGAGTTCGTCGTGCGCGGCTCCAAGGCGAAGTCGATGCTTGTCGCCCGGCCCGGCTATCCGCACGACGAGGATGCGGCGATTTTCCAGCGGCTCGCGGAGCCGCAGATACTCAACGTCAGTGAGGCTCCGCTGAGCGAGCCGCTCGAGTTGCTGGCGAGCCGGGGCCGCTTCCGACTGTGGATCGACAAGGAGACGCTGGCCGCCGATGGAATCGACGTCGAACAACAAGTCACGCTCAAGCTCTACGGCACGGCGCTCGACACGGTACTGCACAAACTGCTCGATCCGTTGCTGCTGACGTTCGTCATTGAAGAGGGATCGCTGGTCGTCACCACGGCAGCGAAAGCGGAAGAGATGGTATCGACGCGAGTTTACTTCACCGGCGACATCCCCGAAGCCCGCTCCGGGTCCGATTTGATGGCGGCCATTCAAGAGGCGACCTCCGCGAAATGGGAACAGGTCGATGGTGAAGGGGGAGCGATGTGGAAGGCCGTGCCGGAGTGGCTCGTTGTCCTACAGACTCACCAATGTCATCGGGAGATCGCGGAGTTGTTGGACGACCTCCGTCAGGCGGCGGTCGCCCCCGTCGAAGCCGCTGCCTCCGAGTTGGAGTTGCGGTTGTATCCCGTGGCCGATGCCACGGCTCTCCAAGACCTGATCGACTCACTTCCCAAACTCATCCCGGCGTGGGATGCCAAGCAGGGCTCGGTCGTTGGCTTGGGCCAAAGCCTCGCCATCAAACAACCGGCCCTCGTGCATGAACGGCTGGATGAGATCTTCTCGGCACTCAATCAAGCGCACGCGAGGCTGAATCCGCCGAAGCCGCAAGAGGAGCCGAAACCCAAGCCCAAGGAAGAACCGAAGCCTGCTCCCGCGCCGGAGGCCAAGTAGCTGTCGTCCGTCATGATCGAACCGGAGTTGATCCTCAATGAAGACCCCACTGCGAAATCTGGCCGCTGTGTTTGTTGTCTTGGCCGCGCGAGCCGCCGATGCTCAGACCACCGAGACAACACCGCCGGAGAAAAAGCTGCCGCTGCCGGGCGAGGTGTTTCGAGTTGAGGGACGGCCGGCGTTTGTGATCCCGCCGGACAGGAAGACATCCGACGGCGCGACGCCCTGGGTGTGGTACGCACCGACGTTTCCGAACCTGCCGGGAACCGAAGAGCGGTGGATGTTCGAACGTTTCACGAAGGCCGGCATCGCGATCGCCGGGATCGATGTGGGCGAGTCGTATGGCAGCCCGGACGGCCGCAAATTGTTCTCGGCGTTTCATCGCGAGTTGACCGGGAAGCGGAACTTTTCCCAGAAGCCGGTGCTGCTCGGTCGCAGTCGCGGCGGACTGATGACTCTGGGTTGGGCCGTCGAGAATGCGGACAAGGTGAGCGGTTTCGCCGGCGTCTATCCCGTCTGCAACATCGCGAGCTATCCCGGAGTGACAAAGGCCAGCGGCGCTTTCCACCTGACACCGGACGAACTGACCGCGCAGCTCGCCGATCACAATCCGATCGACCGACTCGCGGCGCTCGCCAAGGCCAAGGTGCCGCTCTTCGCGATCCACGGCGACATCGACAAGGTCGTCCCGCTCGAAGCCAATTCGGGCGAAGTGCGAAAGCGGTATCAGGCTCTGGGCGGCGAGATGCAACTCATCGTCCCGGCCGGCCAGGGCCACAACATGTGGTCCGGCTTCTTTCAGTGCCAGGAGTTGGTCGACTTCGTGGTCGCGAATGCCAAGTCGAAATGAACGCTGCGAGGCCGTCTCGAATTCCCCACGACCGAAACTTCCGGTCCCCGTTTCGACCCGCCGTGAGGAAACCCAGACACGACTTCAGTTGAAGTTCCGTAGCACAAAGCGCCGGTTGATGGCTTGAACCTCGCGTTCCGGCTGATGGGCTTCGGCTTGGAGCAGTTTCAAGTCCTCCGACTCGATGCCGAGTGTCTTGGTGAAGACGACCCAACTGACGGTTTCACGATACGGCTCGCTGGTGAGTGAGCCTTCGTAGCGATACCACTTCGTGGTCTTCGGCAACAGATGTCGTGGATCAATCGAGAAGTCAGGGGCGTCTGACAGTCCCGTCTGTTGGGCGGCCGCTTTCAGTGACGCGGCCCACAGTTGGAAGAACTTGGATTCCACGCTTGTGGCCTTCTCCTCTTTTTCGGCCTTCTCTTTCCTGACCTTCACTTCAAAGAACACACCGAGGACCAGAAGCTCGGAACCCCCCGTCGGATTCTTGATCTGGTGAATCAGATGAATCTCGCCTCCTTTGTTTTCCCCTTCCAGTTCGTGTTCCGAGGGGGTGTGGAGATGAATCTTGACCAACTCGGCGGTGACGCCGCCCAGTTTCACGAGGGGCGGGTTCTGATCGGGAGCCAGTTCGTTCAACACAAAGTTCTTGTGACCGGGCGCGCCGTCGAATTTGCCAGAGAACGGAGCACCCGAGTAATCAATGGACAAGAAACTCTTCGGAAACTCGACGTAAAGGGATTCGGCCCGGAACAACTTGATGGGGGACTGCTGCGCCCAATGATCCATCGGGACGGGATTCTGGCTGTGTTCCATTTTGGTTTCCTTGGGAATGTTCGGTCGTGTTGGTCGAGAGTACGAAACTTCAAGAGGGTGTCATCACTTGCCGGGCGGCTGGCGGCGCTTGCGGGATCGCTTCTTGGGTGCCTGCTCTTTGGGTGTCGGCTCCTCGGGAGCGGGTGGGAGGATCGGGACGTCGGGCATCGGTTCGTAGTTTGATTCGTCGAACGGCGGCAGTTCGGGAGGCGTGACGCCGAGGGCTTGCAGGTGTTGTTCGGCGTTGGAGAGACCAAAGGCGTAGGCGAACGGGGGGCCTTGGAGCCAGGCGAGTCGGTAGGCCGACAAGGCGGCGTCGCCGGCGCGGGACAGGGCTTCGCGAGCGGCGGCGGAATCGGGCGGAGCGAGCACGGCGGCAGTCCGTTCGATCCGGGCCAGCATGTTAAAGGCGTCGGCGTGGAACAGCGGGTACGGCCCCCGCTCGGCACGGTCCCAGACGTCGTCGAGCAACCGCCGGGCTTCGGCTAGTTGCTCGTAGCCACGCTCGCCAGAGCGCGGGGAACCGGAGTCACTCTCCGCCCACGGTCTGGCGACCGTGGCTACCGCCGATTCGAGGTGCAGTTCGGCCAGCGCGATCAGTGTGGGGAGTTCTTCCTCGACAAACTGGCAGGCGCGGACGCGGGTCAGCGCAAGGTGCAACCGCTCATGGATGACGTCGTAGGTCGGGTCGCCGGAGCCGAACGAACCGTCAGCAACTCCGCTTGGGTGAACCAGGCTGCGGAGTGCGGCGGTCCCTTGCAGCCGGGCGGCGCGGATGAAGTCGCCTTCGTTTCGATTGACCGCCGCCAGTTCCCACGCGCGGTCGGTTCGCGTGCGTGCGGTGGCCGCGTCCCCAAGCCAGAGGGCGACTTCCGCGAGAAAGGCGGTCACGTAGCCTTCGCTCTGCCGATTGTAATGTTTCTGAAAAAGTTGCAGCGAATGCTCCATCGCGGCGAGGGCGTCAGTGACGATCGGTTGTGACGTGGGATAGGCTTCCAGCCTGTCGTCTGCTGAACTGGACCTGACAGGCTGGAAGCCTATC
>JBBPIS010000105.1:0-28442 GCA_038040225.1 Planctomycetota bacterium | reverse complement strand
ATGAATCGGAGTGTAATTCGGCTCTCTTTTTGGTTACAGTTGGCAAAGAAATAAACAAGCGGCCCAGGTTCTGCCTGACAGGCCCAATCGGCGGGCTTGGAATGGTCAGTGTTTGCGCAAGCTTGAGCGCTCGAATCAGGGGGGGGGTATATCGTGGCCCATGACATTTTCATTAGTCATTCGTCCAAAGATAAAACGACTGCGGACGCAATCTGTGCCGTGTTGGAGGGAGAGAGCATCCGCTGCTGGATCGCACCGCGAGACGTGCTGCCTGGCTGCTCTTATGCCGAAGCGTTAAACGAGGCTTTACTGAAGTGCCGTGTTCTCATATTGATATTGTCATCAAATTCTAACGCTTCCGGGCATGTGATGCGAGAAGTCGAAAGCGCCTTAGGAGTCGGAATTCCTGTTCTGCCATTTCGAATCGAAGACGTTCAGCCGACGAAAGCTTTAGCCTATTACTTGAAGTCGATTCACTGGCTCGATGCGATGACTCCACCTCTCGAAAAACATCTGTTGAGCTTGGCTGCAACGATCAAAGTATTGCTATCACAGCAAGATCCTGTCCACCGTAGTAACAATCAGAAGACAGCACTCCCATCCGACGAATTCAGCACCTCGGCAGCGACACCGAAAGGTAAGAATGAGTATCTTTCTCAAACACTGGCACGCCCGACTTGGCTGAAGGCAACATCCATACTACTCCTTTGCATATTGCTGACTCTGGGCGTGGGCTACTATGTGCGGTCACTCCCGGAGAAGGATAATGATTCAAGTCGCAATAAACTCGCTAATCCTCCGGAAGTTACGAACAAGCCAGAGATTCCAAAACCACCGACTAAATTGGTCTTACGAGAGCGGATCGAGCAGCTGGCTCAGCATTCGCGGACTGTTAGGAAAATCATGCACGAGGGAAGCCCTTTGATTTTCGGGGCGGATAAAGTTGCCGAGGAGTACAAACGGAGTTTGGGCGATCAACCGTCCCCGGAGAGTTTTCGCAAGGACCTCGGCCCGGACAATGCCGGTCCCCTATTACCTATCGCAATCGCCGGTTGGAAGGCTACCCCCGGTGCTGAGGAACTCGAAAGACACATTAGCGATATGAAGACTATTTCCAAAGAATTAAAGGGCGGCTTCCTCATTCTTGACGATTGCGTCGAATTATTGAGCCGAATCGCTGACGACAGCTACTCCTACAAGATTTATTACAACATACTCACGATTGATCCCAATATCTTCTTCAAAGATTTGGATCCGTCGATGGACGTACGAGATCTAGGAAAGGCGCTCACCTCAAGTTTGCGGGGCAATTCTGCTGCCTATTTCCTCACCCGCTACGATGAGGCGACGAAAAATATCGATCAAATCATTGTTACGATTGCCAATAACATCCAAGAGTTGCCAGACGAGGATATTACTGCAATCGAATCAATTGATGTGATTGATTTAGTAAAAACGAGTTCAACGACTGATCATATGCGTTTTCTATATCGAGATGTAGGCCCAAAAATGTCGATTGAGACGAGGCAATCAATTGTCAATATGATCGATCAGCTTCATATATCAATTTCAAAGGAAAAGGCATCGGAGAGGCTTGATAATCTGAAACTGAAGAAGTAGTCGATTGGCCGCCGGGTGCGACAAGCGGCTGGGTCAGAGTCTTCGATGGCTCCGGTGTTTCCGCCCTCTCTCAGGACCGTCGAAGACTCTGACCCAGCCACCTGTCGAGAGCGTTTCACTCACACCGCTCGCGCGGCGATCACTTCTTGTTCTGTGGCGGTGGTTCCGTAGGTTTGAGCAGTTTTTCGTCGATGGGATCGTGGCCCTGCTCCTGCCACCATTTGGCCCAGGCTTGTTTGTCTTGCTTGAAGTCCTGACCCGTCTGTCGCGACAGGGCCGCGCGAGACCAATGGCGCGTGTTTTGATTGCCATGATCGACCAGGCTGATGAGTAAGGGAACCGCGTCCTCCGATTGCTGTCGAGCCAACGCGGCGACGGCCATCCATTTTGCTCGGCAATCGTAATCCTGACCCGGCTGATGATAGCCCGCGACCTTCAGCAGTCCGGGCACAAGGCGTTTGTCCTTGAGCGCGCTCGCCTCCGCCAATCCCGCGCACAGGTGGCGACCGTATTCCGCCTCACTGAACAATGTTGCCAGATGTTTGATGCGTTTCTCCCGCGCGTCCTCTGGCAACTCCGAAAAGGCATCTTCGTGGAGCCACAATCCGCTCGGCCCGAATGTTCTGGCCGTAAACAGGACGTACTCCTTGATCTCGGGATGGGCCTTGGCATAGTGCGTTTCGACCTCGGCCTCCGCCTTCTTCAGATCGAGCGTGGCAGGAGCCTTTGTGACGCGGGAGGGTTCCGCTTTGGGGGCCGGTGATTCTGCCGTGCTGACGCTGACGCCCGTGATGAACAACACCGCCACAACCACTGCCGATTGGACTGCAATCGTCTTCATGATGTCTTCCCCGCTGTCTGTGCCGAACAGTTGAGTCAGCGGAACGCGGGATATCACGGCGACATCCGCCAGCGTTTCCGCTGAGTCATGGCAGCAAAATGCCGCAGCGGCCAGAGCTTGTCAATTGGCAGTCTGTGTTCATGGCCTCGCAGGGGTTCATGGCCTCGCCGGTTGCGGAAGGACTTTTTCAGCAGGCCCTTTGGGCAGATTGGCTCTGCTCTCCCGCCCGAGGCCGGCTGTTTTCAGGACGTTCTGTCGGCTCTTGTCACGGCTTCCGTAAACGAGAAATTCATCATGGGACGCGGCAGTCGCACTTCGCGCAGGCATCGGCAGACGCTACGATTCCGACCCCTTGAGTCCCGTTTGACTGGCTCAGGCTGTTCGTTTTCGTTCCTGCCCTGTCCCGCCGAACCTTGGTGGGGCCGTTCGAGTGAGTGTTGACATGCCCCGGAAATGCACGATCCGTTCAGTTTGATAGGGTTCATCGCAGCGCCTCACTGTGGTGAACCCGGCCGCCGGATTTTTCCTGCCGTGCGTTTTCAGAGAGGCATCTCACCCGACTCAGTTTTCCCAGTGAATCAATTCACGCCGATGTGGTGCGAGACTCGGTTTGTCGAGCCTTCCCCACGTTCGCCGTGTCTCCAGCCGGTCCCGGTTCGTTGATCGAGACCGCCGTGTCGTTCAAGACCACCGCCCCTTTTTTCAAGCGAATGCGAATCCGTCCATGGCAATGAATCTCAGGCAAGTCCGCAACATCGGCATCTCGGCCCACATCGACTCGGGCAAGACCACGCTCACCGAACGCATCCTGTTCTATTCGGGGCGCATCCACGAAATTCACGAGGTGAAGGGAAAGGACCATGTCGGCGCGACGATGGACTTCATGGAACTCGAACGCGAGAAGGGAATCACGATCACTGCCGCTGCCACGCAGGTGAAGTGGAACGATTTCACGATCAACGTCATCGACACGCCGGGCCACGTGGACTTCACGGTGGAAGTGGAACGTTCGCTGCGAGTGCTCGACGGCGCGATCCTCGTGCTGTGCTCGGTCGGTGGCGTGCAGAGCCAGTCGCTGACGGTCGACCGTCAGATGAAGCGGTACAAGGTTCCGCGCATTGCCTTCATCAACAAGATGGACCGCGCGGGAGCCAATCCCGAAAAAGTCATCAAGATGGTCGAAGAAAAGCTGCACGTGATTCCCGTGCCGCTGCAGATTCCGATCGGGCGCGAAGCCGCCTTTCAGGGGGTGATCGATCTGATCACGATGGAAGCCATCTTCTTCGATGGTGAGGATGGGGAAATCGTCCGGCGTGAAGCGATCCCCGCCGAGTATCAGGCGACGGCGGCCGAAGCGCGCGAGAAGATGCTCGAATCGCTGTCGATGTTCAGCGATTCGCTGATGGAGAAGTTGCTCGAAGGGACCGAGATCCCCGTCGATGAGATTCGCGCGGTCGTCCGCGAGGCCACGATCGCCCTGCAAATCACCCCCGTGATGATGGGCTCGGCCTACAAGAACAAGGGTGTGCAGGAGGCTCTCGACGCCGTGACCTACTATCTACCCTGTCCGTTGGATCGCCAGATGACTGCGATCGATCAACTCAAGAAACCGGCGCCCGACGTCGAGACGCAGGCTCCGAACTGGAATCGCGTGAACCTCGAATCGGACCCGACCAAGCCGCTCGTCTGCATGGCCTTCAAGACCGTGGTCGAGCAGTACGGACAGCTCACGTACACGCGGCTGTATCAGGGCAAGATCGTCAAGGGGGACAGCTACTACAACACCCGCACCGGCAAAAAGGTGCGGTTCGGACGACTCGTCCGCATGCACGCCAATGACCGCGTCGATGTCGATGTCGCGGAGGCGGGTGACATCATTGCCCTGGTCGGCGTGGACTGCGCCTCGGGCGATACCTTCTGCAGTGAAGAGGTGACGTACTCGCTGGAGAGCATCTTCGTTCCGGACGCGGTCATCAAACTGAGCATCGAGCCGGTCAAACGCGATGGCGCAGACAAGCTCGGCAAGGCGCTCGAACGCTTCCGTCGCGAAGACCCGACGTTCCGCGTGCATACCGACGAAGAAACCGGTCAGACGCTGATCGCCGGCATGGGCCAGTTGCACCTCGACATCTACGTCGAGCGCATCAAGCGCGAATACGGCGTCGAGTGCATCGTGGGCAACCCCCGCGTGGCCTACCGCGAAATGCCGACGCGCGAGGTCGAGTTCAACTACAAGCACAAGAAGCAGACCGGCGGTTCGGGACAGTACGCTCACATCGTCGGCAAATTGGTCCCGCTGCCCGTAGACAGCGCGATCCCCTACGAATTCGTCAACGATGTCACCGGCGGTCGCATCCCGAAGGAGTACATCAAGCCCACCGATGAAGGCTTTCAGCGGGCACTCGTGAAGGGACCGCTCTGCGAATGCGAAGTGGTCAACGTGCAGATGATTCTCCAGGACGGTGGCTACCACGATGTCGATTCCTCCGAAATGGCGTTCGGCATCTGCGGCTTCGACTGCATGCGTGAGACGCTGAAGAAGGCCGGCATCGGACTGCTGGAGCCGATCATGAAGCTGGAAGTGGAAGTCCCCGATGAGTACCAGGGGAATGTCACGGGGCACCTCTCCAGCAAGCGTGGCGTGGTCAATTCGTCCGAAACGAATCTGGGCATGGCCACGATCATCGCCGAAGTGCCGCTGGCGATGATGTTCGATTACGCCAACGAAGTCCGCTCGATGACGCAGGGCAAGGGAACCTTCAGCATGGAGTTCGCCAGGTACCAAATGCTGCCTCGCAACCTGGTGGACGAGGTCGTCGAGAAGCGCAAGAAAGAAAAGGCCGAACGCGCCGCAATGGCCAAGTAACTCGTGGCACGGGCTGCCAGCCTGTGACTTTTCCCGCAATCAAACGAAGCCCGGCTTGATCTCAAGCCGGGCTTCGCTGTTTTGAGACGACTCAATTTGGCAGAATCCCCACTGATCGCTTCAACACCCGCACGCACTTGGAGACTGACTCAATGCTCGCTGGCGACATGTACGCTCCCGGAAAGATCCGTCTGATCGAACTGCCGGAACCGAAGTTGAATTCCGTTCCGCCGGAGGGAGTCTCGGGGCAGATCATCTTTCAGCCCGAAACGACCTGTCTGTGCGGGTCCGATCTGCCGTACTTCAATGGCTGGGACGAATGGCCGATTGAGACGGCCCACTCGCTGCACGAAATGATCGGCACGGTGACGGCCACCAACGGCCAGCGCTGGCGAGCGGGAGATCGCGTGCTCGCCGTTCCGGTCATGCAGCAGGGACTGGCCGAGCGTTTCGTCCTCGACGAGAACCGGGCCATCACGATCGCCACGAACGTCCCCGAGGAGCAGGCACTGATGGCGCAGCCACTCGGCACGGCGATCTTCGCGCTGAAGAAGCTGCCCAATCTGCTCGACCTCGACGTGGCCGTGGTCGGTCAGGGACCGATGGGCCAACTCATGAACGGGGCTCTCAGCAACATGGGCGCGCGCCACATCATCGGCATCGACCTGCTCGCAGACCGGCTGAAGGTCAGCCCGAAAATGGGAGCGACCGCCACCGTCTGCAACTCGAAGGAGGACCCGGTCGCCGCCGTGAAGCGCATCCTGAACGGCAACCTGCCCGACATCGTGATCGAATGCGTCGGTCATGCCGATCAGCAGTTCAACCTGTGCATCGACCTGTGCAGGCAGAAGGGAGAACTGCTCTGCTTCGGCGTGCCGCCGCAAATCATCAACGGGCTGCGCTGGCGAGACCTCTTCTACAAGAACGTCACCGTCCACACTTCTGTCAATCCCGACTTCCGACGCGACTTCCCACTGGCCATGCAGTGGATCGGTGAGGGACGCATCGACGTCGCGCCGATCATCACCCACCGTTTTCCACTGGCTCGGTTGCAGGAGGCTTTTGAACTCTTCCGCGACCGACGGGACGGAGCGATCAAAGTCATCGTCGAGTTCCCCGCAAAGTCTCGTTCATGACACTTGCCGAACAGATCGAGCTGGCCTGTCTGCTGGAGGCGACCGCGCGCAAGGCGGGCAACGTTCATCCGGCGGCCGCGTTTGACGATCTGGATTACGCGGACTTCGTCGATGCGGCGCAGGCGGTCGCCGAGCCGCTGTCACAAACGCGCGAGATCGGACTCGGCCGCGCGATCTTGAGCGCGATGCAGACCACGCGCGCGGCGCGGGTGAGGACGAACGCCAACCTGGGAATCGTGCTGCTCCTCGCGCCGCTGGCCGCGGTCCCCGACGGCATCTCTTTAAACGAGGGTCTGCGCGACGTGCTCAGCCACACAACCGTCGAGGATGCCGAATGCGTCTACGAGGCGATTCGACTGTCGCGTCCGAACGGTCTCGGTCGCACCGAGTCTCAGGATGTGAACACCACTCCGACGGTGACGCTGCGCGACGCGATGGCCCTCGCCGCGGGACGCGACCGGATCGCCGAGCAGTATGCGACCGACTTCGCCTTCGTGCTCAACACGGCCCTCCCCTGGCTGTGTCATGACTGGCCGTGGCTCGGCCTCTGTCCGCTGGCCATCTTCGGGCGAACGGGGATGCGGAACGAAGTCCCCATCGCCCCGTGGGAGTCCGCCATCATCAAGTTGCAACTGCGGCTGATGGCCGACGCGCCCGATTCACTGATCGTCCGCAAGTGTGGAGAGAAAATCGGCGAACAGGTCCGGCGACGAGCCGCCGAAATGATGGACCTCGACTGGCCGCAGCGCTTGCAGAGTTGGAGCCGATTCGATGAACTCGACCTCTGGTTGCGGGCGGACGGCCATCGTCGCAACCCCGGCACGACGGCCGATCTGATCGCCGCGACCCTGTTCGCCGTGATGCGGGCGGGACTCATCGAGTTCCCATCGCGCGAACGGATCCTGCAACACGCCGAGCAACTGTTGTTCTCTCCCTCGAAAGTCCGACAGCCATGACCACGGAACGCTATCGAGTGCGAGTCACCAAGGACCACCTGGTCTTCAGCGCCGCCCATTTCATCACGTTCAACGGTAACATCTGTGAGCGACTGCACGGCCACAACTGGCGAGTCGCCGTCGAAGTGGCCGGGCCGCTCGACGAGAACAGCTACGTCTTCGACTTCATCGCGCTGCGGGATGCCACGCAGAAGCTGGTCGGGGAACTCGATCACCGCGTCCTGCTGCCGACGCAGCATCCGGCCATTCATGTGACGGCCGACGACCGCGAGGTGACCGCCACGTTCGAGGCCCGCCGCTGGGTGTTCCCGCGCGAGGACTGCGTGCTGCTCCCCGTCGCCAACACGACCGCCGAACTGATCGCCCGCTGGATGGCTCTCCAACTTCGCGACATCATCCGCCAGCATCCCGGTCAGAAGCTGGAGTCGCTGCAGGTGGAGATCGAAGAAAACTTCGGCCAGTGGGCGATGTGTGAGATACCCGTCACGACAAAATAGCCTTCATCGCTCCTCGTGAAGGAAGCCGAGTGCGAATTCGGCGCTGAACGCTCGTACCAAATCGGATCGCGATCGGCTCTCTTCACGCGGAGCGATGAAGGCTACTTTCGGAACCACAAAATGAACGAATGGAGAGTCGCCATGACGAATCTCGAGAGCGTGGTGGTCGAACATTTCGAGGTGACTCGCCGTCACTTCCTGCGGCTGGGAACACTCGGGGCGGCGGGGCTGAGCCTTGCGCCGTGGCTGGCTCACGCCGATGACGGGGCTGCGAAGGACGCATTCGCTCGTGCCGTCGCACAGTTGGAGTACTTCACGGCTCCCGACAAGTTCGGGACCGTCGAGCGAGGAACTCCCCTGCCCTACACGCATCCGGTTGAGAAGCTGCGCGAGGTCGGGATGACTCGCGAAACGTGGAAGCTCGAAGTCGTCTCCGATCCCGACAGCCCGGCCACCATCGAGAACCCGCTCTCCAAGGAGAAGGGGAACGCACTCGATTGGGACGGGCTGATGAAGCTGGCCGAAACGAAGGCCGTGCGATTTCTGAAGGTGATGACGTGCAACAACGGCGGATCACCGCTCGGCATGGGATTGTGGGAGGGCGTGCCGCTGCGCGAGGTCGTGTGGATGGCCAAGCCCGCGGCCAACCTGCGGCGTCTGTTTTACTTTGGCTACCATAACGACGACCCCAAGCAGATCTTTCGCAGTTCGCTTCCGATCGGCCGCGTGCTCGAAGACCCGCCCGGCGAACATCCGGTCATCCTCTGCTACAAGCTGAACGGTGAGTTCCTATCCGGCAAGCGGGGCGGCCCGGTGCGAATCCTTGTCCCCGACGCCTACGGCTTCAAATCGGTGAAGTGGTTGCAGCGGATCGTGCTGACGAACGCCCCCTTCGCCAACGACACGTATGCCGACGGCAACAACGACGTCGACAGTTGGATGAAGACGTTCGCACGCTTCGTGTCTCATCCCGCGAAGGCCAAAGTGGGCGAGCCGCTGCCGGTCACAGGGATGGTCCAAGTCGGCATCTCGGGACTGAGCAAGGTCCAGTACTGGCTGCAACCGAAGGGAGCCGACTGGCCGAAGGATGACCCTCATTTCACGAAGGCTCCGTGGCGCGATGCCGATCTGCTGCCGGCACCGACGACGTGGAAGACTCTTCCCGACGGAACGCTGCCGGCCAACGTGAGCGGTTTCGACCCGGCGAACAACCGGCCGCTGACGTGGCCGATGAGGAACACCCTCGCACACTGGGCCGTCTTGCTGACCGATGTCGCTGTGGGCGAGTACGAACTGCGCTGCCGGACGATCGATGCGAACGGGATCGCTCAACCGATGCCGCGTCCCTTCCAGAAGTCGGGCCAAAACCTGATCCAGCGGGTGTCGCTGAGCGTGCTGCCCTCGTGAGCCGCGTCGTTTGTAGGATGGGCACTCTTGCCCGTCCTCTCTTCAACACCAAACGCGGAGGGGCAAGAGTGCCCATCCTACGAAATCAAACCGGCTGCAATCCGCCGTACAGCCGAGTACGATGCTGGATGTGGGCCAGTCGTTGTCTCATGTCGGAGGCGAATCATGTTCAATTCAATCCGTTCGATGTCGTCGCGGATCGTGGCTTGGGGACTGCTGGCTGTTGTCGGCGTCGTGTGCGTTTCCGACGCGACCGCGCAGAACAACAATAACAACAATCAAAACAACGCGGGCGGGATCAAGATCGATGCCCAGGGCGTGGTCAGTCTCGCCATCGCGAATGAGGCTTCGGGAACGCTCGACAAGAAGCGGCGCGAGGCGGCGGCGAAGAAGTCGTTGTCGACCGACATCACCAAGTCCAGCTCCCAGCGATTGGTGTCGCTCGTTCGTCTGGAGCAGCAGATCGACGAGTGCCTGAAGGACGGGAAGCCGATCCCCGACGAAGTCTTCTTTCTCGCCGGACTGCAACGGATCGACCACATCTTCGTGTTCCCCGACGACAAGGATCTGGTGATCGCCGGTCCGGCTGAAGGCTTCGCTCCCGATGCGGTCGGCCGCATGATCGGCGTCGACAGTGGACGGCCCACGCTGCGGTTGGACGATCTGGTTGTCGCCCTGAGAACGCTGATCAAATCTCAGGTGGTCGGCTGCTCGATCGACCCCGTCCCCGAACGGCTGGCCAACCTGCAAAAGTTTGTCCAGGCAGGCAGACCAACCAGCGTCGCGGCCGGCGAGGCGCGGCTTCAGCAGATGGACGACATCCTCGGCCTGCAGGATGTGCGCGTCGATGGCGTCCCCACCGATTCCCACTTCGGCCTGTCGCTCGTCGAGGCGGATTATCGGATGAAGCGGATTTCGCTGGGTCTCGAAAACCCGGGCGTCAAAGGCTTGAAGAGCCATCTCGCGATGCTCGGTGCCAATGGAAACACGCTTCAGCGCTGGTGGTTCGTCCCGCTCTACGACGCCATCCATCGCAGTGAGGATGGTCTCGCGTTCCAGTTCGAGGGACAACGAGTTCAACTTTTGTCGCAGGAGGAGATGTCCGACGCACAGGGGAACCGCGCGGCAGCCTCCACGACGCGGCTCTCGACCCAGGCCTACGCCAAGCAGTTCACCGACAAGTATCCCGAACTGGCCGAGAAGTCGCCGGTCTTCGCCGAGTTGCAGAATCTGATCGACCTGTCGGTCTTCGCCGCCCTCGTGCAGCAGGAGCGGCTCGCCGAGAAAGCTGGCTGGAAGATGACGACGCTGCTCGACGAACAGCGGTTCGGCCTTCCGACGTTCAACGCGCCCAAGAAAGTTGCGTCGCTGGTCAATTACAAGCGTGCGGGCAGCATGATCGTCGGCCTCGTCGGCGGTGGAGTCGTCATCCGACCGCAACAAGTGCTGAACAAAGCGGCCTCGTCCTCATCGAGCGGTCAGCGCCTCGACTCGATCCGCACCGAAGCGGCCTCGGCCAAACGAAACGACACGCACCCATGGTGGTGGGACCGTTGAAGTCCGGCCAGCGCCCGGTAGTCTGCCGTAGGCGAATGCCATTCAAAGAGGAGTCATTCATGTCCACCGAACAACTGGAACAACGCTTGTCGAATCTCGAACAAGCGGTCCACCGCATCGCCGAGAAGCTGGATCAACTGATTCCAGCCGACAAGAAATTGCCTTGGTGGGAGGAATGCGCCGGCCGGTTCGCCAACGACCCGCTCTACAAACAGGCGGCCGAATACGGTCGACAGTATCGTGAGTCGCTGCGTCCCGAAGACGAGGAAGACGCTGATGGTCATCCTTGATACTGATGTGATCACGCTGCTGAACTACGCGTCATCAAATGACGCCGCCCCTGTCTACCGGCGTCTCGCAGAACTCGCTGAAGACGAAATCGCGGTCTGCATGGTGACGTTCGAAGAGCAGATGCGAGGCTGGTTGCGAGTGCTGGCAGAGGCCAGGATGGATCAGGAGTTGGTACGGGCGTATCGAAAGTTGCGTGCCGTGCTGGAACAGTTTTCCCGTTACCAGATTCTGGACTTCGATGATGCGTCGGCCGGCTGGTTCCACGATCTTCGCAAACAGCGACTGCGTCTGGGCACGATGGACCTGCGCATCGCTGCAGTGGCGCTGGCTCACGATGCGTTACTTGTCTCGCGGAACTTGGTCGATTTCCAGAAGGTGCCTGGGTTGCGTGTCGAGGACTGGACGCAGCCTGCTCCGTAATCGCGCGAGGTCTGCCGATGAACATCCGCACCGAGGAAGAACTCGAAGATCATCTCAGCGACCCGACCGAGGCCGTGATGGAAACGCTGGCTCGGCTGCCGGGCGACATCCTGTTTTTGGGAGTCGCAGGAAAAATGGGGCCGAGCATGGCGCGAATGGCTCGCCGCGCGTCGGACCTCGCCGATGCAAAGCGTCGCGTGATCGGAGTGGCCCGGTTCACGGATGGCAGCGAGACGCAGTTGCAATCGTGGGGAGTCGAGACGATTCGCTGCGACCTGTTCGACGAAGCGGCCGTCGCGCGGCTGCCCGATGCACCGAACATCGTCTACCTCGCCGGGCGCAAGTTCGGTTCGACGGGCGATGAGCCGCTGACGTGGGCGATGAACTGTGTCGTGCCGGCCATCGTCTGCCAGCGGTATCGGTCGAGTCGGATCGTGGCTCTCTCAACCGGCAACGTTTACGGGTTGGTGCCCATCACCGGGGACGGTTCGTGCGAAACGGCCCCCCTCGCACCGGTCGGCGAGTACGCTCAAAGCTGCCTCGGCCGCGAACGAGTCTTCCAGCACTTCAGCCGAGCGCACGGAACGCCGACCTCTCTGATCCGACTCAACTACGCCTGCGACCTGCGTTATGGAGTCCTCGTCGATCTGGCCCGCTCGGTTTGGGAAGGCCGTCCGGTTGACCTGTGCATGGGTCACTTCAATACGATTTGGCAGGGAGACGCCAACGCGCTGACGCTAACGGCGCTCGCTCAAGCCGTTTCACCGGAGTGGGTCGTCAACATCACCGGACCCGAGAAACTGTCGGTCCGCGAAATCTGTGAACACTTTGGCCGAGTGATGAGGCGGCCCGTCGAGTTCACGGGAGTCGAAGCGCCAACAGCACTGCTGAGTGATTGTTCGCAGAGCCTGCGCTCACTCGGATCGCCCCGGGTGCCTGCGGCCACACTCATCGACTGGGTCACCGCGTGGACAATGTCGGGCGGGCGGTTACTCGGCAAACCGACGCACTTCGAGTCGCGCGACGGTCGGTTCTAACGAGTCGCAACGGCTCCTGAATCGCCGGGCGAGTTGGTGACGTTGTTTGCCGCTACCGATCGCGCCGCGTACACTCCGGCTCCGCTTGAGTCACCTGCCGAGAACATAAGGGCTCGCCCATGTCTGCTGCTCCGTCGCCGTTTGTCATCAACGTCACCATGGCCACGTTTCAGCAGGAGGTGATGCAGCGGTCGCTCGAGCTGCCCGTGGTCATCGACTTCTGGGCTCCCTGGTGCCAACCGTGCCAGCAACTCGCACCGGTCCTGGAAAAGCTGGCGACAGAGTTCGCGGGCAAGTTCATCCTCGCCAAGGTCAACACGGATGAGGAACCGAACATCTCGCAGGCCTTCGGAATTCAGTCGCTGCCGACCGTGGTGGCCTTCGCGAACGGCCAGCCCGTTGATCAGTTTGTCGGGATGCTGAGCGAAGAGCAGATCAGGCAATGGCTGACTCCGCTGTTGCCTTCGCCAGCACAGACTCTCGCGCGTGAGGCGGCCGCTCTCGTCGAGACCGATCCTCAGGCGGCCGAGGCCAAGTACCGCGAGGCCCTCGCGCTGGTGCCCGAAGAGGATTCGTTGAAGATCTGTCTCGCGAGCGTGCTGCTCAAGCAGGGCCGTTTCGACGAATGCCAATCGCAGCTCGAGACGCTCGCGCAGCGAGGCTTCCTCGAACCGGAGGCCGAACGGATCAAGTCGGAACTCGAAGTGCGAGTCGCCGCCGCCGAGAGTGGTGGCGTCGAAGAAGCTCGCAAGTCCGCCGAGGCCGATCCGTCGAACCTCGTCCTCCAGGTCCGACTGGCCGACGCCCTCGCGGCCTCGGCCCAGCATCGCAAGGCGCTGGAACTGTGCCTCGACGTGGTGCTGAAGGATTTCGGTGAAGCCCGCACCGAAGCGAAGGAGACGATGGTCAAGATCTTCTCCATCCTCGGCCCCGCCTCCGAACTCACGGGCGAGTTCCGCCGCAAACTTTCCACCGCGCTGTATTGATGCGGATCTCGAACCACGAATCGTCGGCACGGGATGGCGAAGAAGGAAAACGAACAAACCACGGAAAACACGGACGTTCACGGAAAGAGAAGAAGTACGTCAAAAACTGTCGTGACCCGTGGAATGTGACATGACAGACTTCTCTTCACTCCCCTTCCGAGACTCTCCTTCCGTGCATTCCGTGGTTCCAACTCTTCCGACCAATCATCGACTCGCCGCTTCAAAATGGTCTGATGCGTTCGTAGAATCGGGGCCACAACCTGCCCGAGTTCTTCCCGCCTGCCTTCCGTCTGAGGACCGATTCACGATGACTGCTCTCGCTCGCCTTGTCACTGTTTCATCATTCGCCGTTGTGGCGTGGATTGGTTTGTCGGCATCCGCCGTATTCGCTCAAGAACCGGCTGCCGAGGAGAAGGGAGTCGTGCGGGCAACCGCTGTCGTCAACTTCTCGTTCGATGAGGAAAACGGTCCCGCGAAAGACTCGGCTGCGGCGGGAGCCGTGCCCGACGAAGGGAAGCTCGCGGGTGATCCGGCTCGCGTGGCGAGTCCCTTCTGGAATCAGACCGGTAAGAAGGCCGTGCAGCTCGACGCGACGAAGATGCAGTTCATCGAGATCGCCGACGGCGCGGATGTCGATGCCGCGAACGCCGTCTCATTCGGGCTGCTGGTGGTGAACCTGGCCGAGCCGACCGATGCGGCTTATCACGGACTGGTCGCCAAGCGCGGGACGGCCGATGGCAAAGCCTTCACCAACTACGGCATCAACTTCACGATGCAGTCCGACAATTTTCAGCTCTACGTCAACGACGGCAGCGGGTTCAAGGTCGTCAACTACAGCGTGAAGGAGGCTTTGCCCTACCGCAAGCTGGTCTACCTCACCGCCACATTCCAGGTCGCGGACGCCACCAAGCAGGACGACGACACCGACGTGGATGATATGAAGATCATGCTCTTCATGAACGGAGAGCCCTTGACTCCCAAGGCCGCTCCCAACGGTTACGTCGAACAGAAGGTGGGATGGATCAAGGACATCAACGTGGCCGGGCTGTTGAACAACCTGCCGACCACGATCGGCCGGAGTGAAGCCGCCGGCGAGTACCTCAGTTGTGTCGTCGATGAGTTCTCGCTGTTCGACAAGGCCTTGTCGCCGCCGCAGGTGAAGAAGCTGTTCCTCGAAGTCGCGGGCAACAACGTCGCGAAGCTGATTGCCGCCGACAAGCCGGTCCCGGCAGTCGTGCCGGTGATTGGGAGTCTCTCTCAGGCGGGAGTCCAGATCGGCCAGATGACGCAGCTCGTCGTGAACGGCACCGACTTGGCACCGGACCCCGCAGCCGTGTTTCCTCTCCCCGGAGTCCAGTTCGCCGTGGCCGAGGGTTCGGCTCCGAATCGACTCGTGTTGAATGTGACCGTTCCGGCTGATACGACGCCAGGCATCTATCCGCTGTGGGTGAAGTCGCAGGCGGGCGTGAGCAAGTCGGTGGCGTTGGCCCTCGATCGTCTGCCGCAGGTCGCGGTCGGAGGTTCCGCGCCCGACAAGCCCGCCGCATTGCCAGCCGCCTTCTTTGGCAATTTGTCCGGCGGACAACAGCATCGCGTCTACTTCACCGGGACGAAGGGCCAGCGCGTGGTGGCCGATGTGGAATTGAAACGGCTCGGCTCGGCGGCCAATCCGGTCCTCGAGATCAAGTCGCCTGCGGGAACACCGCTCGCAATCGGTTGGGGACAGAGTTCGCTGAAAGGTGACGCGCGGGTCGAGATCGTGCTCCCGAGCGACGGCGTCTATTCCATCGAACTGCATGACCTGACGTTCGGTGGGCCGGGTCAAAGCCCCTTCCGTTTGAAGGTTGGCGATTTGAAGCTGGTCGATGCCGTGCTGCCTTCAGCGGCTGTGGCCGGGCCGATGGAAGTCGAACCGGTGGGGAGTGGCTTCGCGCTGGGAACGAAGCTGGCGGGGGTGTTCGCCTCCGCGAGCGAAAGCGCGAGTGGACTGCTCTCGCTGCCGATGGAGTCGGGCGTGGCGAGCGGCGTTCCCTCGATGCCCGTCAGTCGTGGGACCGAGGTCGTCGAAGCCGCACGCTCCGCCGACGGGGTGCTTCAGATCGTCGATGCCACGTTCGCACAGGCTCCCGTCAAGCCGGTGGCCATCAGCGGACGAGCCGCCTCGAAGGGCGAGCGTGATCGGTATCTGCTCAACGTCACCGCCGGACAGCGATTGAAACTGACCCTGCAAACGGATTCGCTCGGCTCAACTCTGGAAGGCGAGATCGCGCTCTTCGCGAACCCGCCCACGAACCCCGTCGCGCAGACGAGCGACCAACCGACCATCGGCGATCCGATGCTGGAGTATGCCGTCCCGGCGGGAGTGTCACAGGTCGTCGTTCAAGTGCGAGACCTCTTCGGACGCGGTGACCCCCGCGCGTTCTACCGCCTCGTCATCGAGCCGGCGGGCCAACCGACGTTCTCGCTGATGTTGAACACCCCGACCGCGAACCTGCCCGAGGACGGTTCGGCGGTTGTCGAGATGCAGATCACCCGCGCGGGCTATGCGGGACCGATCAAGCTCAGCATCGTGGGCGATGCGACGGTGGCGGTCTCTCCGAATGAAGTCGCTGCCAACATGCAGGGCAAGGCGCTGCTGAGACTGGTGCGAGTCGGACAGCCCGCCGCAGGGAGCGCACCGCTGCTCCGCATCGTCGGTGAATCGGTCGGCGTTGACCCGGCGATCAAGCAGACCGCGAAACTGCAATCGGGCGTCGTGGCTCCCACGTTCATCGACACGATGGCCGTCGGCACGATCCGTCCGTCGGGCCTTGGCATCGAACTACAACAGCTTCCGGCCGTTCTCTTTCGAGGCGTGAGCCATCCCATTCCGCTGGTCCTCAAACGCCAGCCGCAACCGAATGAGGAGTCGCTCCCCGTGAAGCTGTCGCTCGACTCAACGGAACCAGTACGAAAGCGCGATCCGAACAACCCGGCCGTCGGCAACTTCCCGCTCGTCGCGGCGGCTCCTCAGATGGTGATGCCCGATCAGCCCGAGCAGGCGACGGTGAAGATCGTCGTCCCGCTGGAATCGGCCGAGCCGGTGATCGACTTCGTGGTGAAGGCTGAAGCGACACCGCATGCCTACTCGGATCGAGTCCTCGCCAGCGCGTTCTCGCAACCGTTCCGGGCCGAGATCAAGAACGCCGTCGCGCCGAAGGTCGATGACGCCACACTGGCCGTCGTCGGTGAAGCCGATCACAAAATCACCGGCCTCCTCCAACGAACGCCCGGCTTCACCGGCCCGGTCGAAGTCACGCTGACCGGCCTCCCCGCTGGCTATACGGTTCAGCCCGCCACCGTCGCGGGCGATCAGGACAAGTTCGAGTTCATCGTGAAGGCCCCCAAAGTCGCCGCCGACACACCGGTGCCCAACGTCAAACTGCGAATCACGTCCTCCGGTACCCTGCTCGCCGCCGAGACGCCCGTCAACGTGAAGGTCGTCGCCGCGAAGTAGCGGCAAGCTGTCAGCTTGCCGCTCGGTCGCAGAGTGTGCCTGCAAACCGGAGACCCTGTTCTCGACAGCAGACGCGTTGTCGCTCATCGAGCGACAAGCTGGCAGCTTGTCGCTACGTCACTTCCCGTTGTCGAGGTTGTCGTACTCGACGAACGTTCCGACCCAGGACCAATTGCTTGCAGGTGTCCGCGTCCAGCTTGGCGACGCGCCGCTTTCCATCTTCTTTATCCGATCATGTTCCACACGAGCGCGGCTGTGAATCCGCCGTAAACCACTGCGCACAGGACCAAGCCAGCTCGACGCCATAACGGCGGACGAAGCTCGGGCGGCAGGAAACGGGTGTTGACCCGGAGGATCTGGATCGCGGCAATCGCCATGATCGGATTGGCCACGATGCCCAGGATCTTGAACAGGTCGAGCACGCTTCCCAAGTGAACCGAGAACACGGCCCAGATGGTCAGGAAGAACAACAGCGTCGCGTAGAGCGTACCGATCGAGCGACGCCTGATCTTGGGAAACTCAGCCCAGCAGATGTCGCTGATCGTGCGAATCAACACGTCGGTGTTGCCCAGATGCGTCGAGAACAGAATCCAGAAACCATTCACCAGCGCCAGAATCCAAAAGCCCTGCCACAAACGCGACATGTACTCGGCCTGGAACGCGCCGGAAGCATAACCATCGAGCTTCACACCGGGCGGGATGATCGCGACGGCGATGTTCACGTTGAGAAACATCCCAAAGAAACACCCGACTCCCCACAAGGCGGTCTGATCGAGCATGGCGTAGTGCCACCAGGTGCGCCAGCGCCGCAGATTGTCGCCCGTGATCGGAAACGTGACCCCCACGGGCTTCAAGGCTTCATCGGCTCCCGCCAGCACGTTGCCGATTCCGCCGACGTGAGCTCCCATGCCGAATCCCTTGTCGCGGAACCAATTCGAAATGGCGAGATTCCCCAACCCGCCCGAACCGGCCGTCGCGGCGAACAGGGCGAGCAGCACGATGTCCATGTTCTTCGGAAGAGCGTGCGGAATCAGGAAGCCCTTGGTGGTCGCGATCCAATCGTCAAGAGGCACAAACAGCACGTTGACCACGATTAGGAACGTGAAGATGAAGACGATCATCGCCCACGAGAGCCGTTCCAGCACACGCTCGATCGATTTCCCGGACATCAGCAGAGCGACCGCGAACAGAATGACTCCGACCGCGATCACACCGAGCATGAACGCGTCGGGCTGCCCCGGCAGGCGACCAAAAAACGCGGCAAACAACACGACCCCACAGCCGGCGGCCAGCGCGGGGGTCGCCAGTTGAGCGACCCCGATCAAAATGTAAAACCACGCCCAGAAGCGCGATCCCGGCGCGAGCCGCATGAAGCCCGTGATGATCGGCTCGCCGGTGTACATCGTGTAACGCACCGCTTCGAGATTGAAGATCGTCTGCAGCACGATCCCCAGCGTCGCCACCCATAGAATCTCGCGACCATACTTAATCGCGGTCATCGGCCCGACGATCCACTCGCCGCCACCAATCGCCGCCGCGAGCAGGATCGCTCCCGGCCCGATGGTTCTGAAGGTGTTGGCCAGACTAAACGGCAGCGGCTCGGGCAAATCGGCCCGCTCCCAATTGGGAAGACAACCGTGATCAACGGTCGTTTCAGAGGAAGAAGTCGCGGCGAGTTGATTCGAGTCGGTTGGCTGATTGTCGCGTGGCTGGTTCAAGTCGTGTGAGTGGTTCAAGAGGAGCGGCTTTCTCTTGTCCCCTCGCCCCGCCCTGTCTTGAGAAACCAATACAGGCGGGGAGAGGGTGAGGGTGAGGGTGAGGGGACTTCTTGGTGAAGAGCAGACCGTGCGAAGTGAGAATTGGAAAGTGACGAGTGCAAAATGGAAAGCCCTCGACGCGAGATTCTCCTCACTTTGCACTTTTCATTTCTCACTGGTCACTTCGCACTCCCACCTTCCGCCGTCGCGTGCATCAGCCCGCGCATGTAGCCATACGCAAACAGCCGTCCCAGCATCGTATAGCCCGGTTCACCGTCGTCCTCGCCGTAAAGCTGCGGCACGTGGTCGGGCCGCATCGGGCCGGAGAAGCCGATGTCGCGGTAGGCCCTCATCGCGGCGGCCATGTCGGTCGGGCCGTTGTCATGAAACGTCTCGACGAAGTCTTCACGAGTCCCTTGCACATCACGGAAGTGAACGTACTGGATGTGCCTGCCGAGACGACGAATCGCCGCCGGGATATCGACTCCCATCGTGGCGAACGTCCCCTGACAGAAGCAGATCGCGTTCGAGCGACTCGGAACGAGATCGACCAGCCGCTCGAAGTTCTCGACCGAATTCATGATCCGCGCCTTGCCGAGCAACTCGGTCAGCGGAGGATCGTCGGGGTGCATGCACATCGTCACCCCAGCCGCTTCAGCAACGGGAACCAGTTCGCGCAGGAACCGTTCGAGGTTCCGCCACAGTTCGTCGGCCGTGATGACATCGCCGTTCTTCAAGGTAGCCGTCTCGCTCCGCGTGACGAAAGCCAAGCGCGAATCAGACACCGAACTCTCACCAGACGTTGTTCGAGCATTCGGCTGATCCTCACGCGGAGCGAGAGGGCTACTTTGATTCAGCGACATCGCCTGTTCGACCTCAACCAGACTGAATGCCGTCACCTTCGCACCGCCTCGTTCGCGCACGTCGAGCTTCGTGCGCACCCAATCCGAACCGGCCATGAAGTTGTAGCAGAGGATCTTCACACCCGCCCGGCCCATGTTGCCGAGCAGCGTCTTCATCGCCGCCAACTCGGTCCCGTCGTCGCGGCCGAGTTTGAGGTTCTCGATCGGCAGATAGCCTTCGATCGTGGCCAGCCGCATCCCGAACGACTCGATCCGCTCGCGCAGCCGCAGCAACTCGTCGAGGCCCGTTCCGGAAAACCGCCCGACCACATCGGTCACGCCACACTGGGCCGCCAGCGTGAGGTTCTCATCAGACATCGGAGTCAAAACAGTGGCGAGTCGCATGATGGAAACCTCGTATTGATCTCACGCTGGGGCAAAGACTGGGGTCGGGTGTGCGAATTTCAGATTTGGCCGGTTGGGGACGGTGAGTCATCGAGAACATTGAGTCGGCCAAATCTGAAATTCGCACACCCGACCCCTGATTGTCTGCGGCTCATCTCGCCAGCAGCTTCGCGAGCGAATCGGCCAACACGTTGAGGACGGAAGCGTCCGGAAGCGTGAACGTCAGTTGGGCCTGTCCGCGATCGTCTCGTTGAACGCAGTTGGCGAGGCCCTGTTTGAGTGACTCCGCGAGCTGGCGCGAGGCCTCGGTGTCGGGGCGGCTCGGGAGGAGTTCGCCCAACAGTGCGACGGCACCGGCCAGAAGTTGGCCTCCGGCGTTCGAGACTCGTTCGCGGCGAGCGGCCTGATCGGACGAGGCCGCGCCGTCGGTGATCGCGAAGCCTCCCGACTCTGCCGAGGAATCGAAGCTCGTTCCGGTGTCCGGTGCCGTTGCGTCGCCCGGGGTGACGTTGTCAGAGCCGCTGGTCTCATGAGCTACTTCGTTCGCGAAGTCTCTCGCGTCATTCGTTGCCTCGCGTCGGGCGCTCTCGTCAATTTGGTCTGCGGCACGGGCTCCGAGCAGCACTTCGAGACGGCGCTTCAACTCCTCCATGCCGCTCTCGAGTCGGACTTCATCAACATCGGACTCGGCATCGAGAGCCGCCAGCGCGAGATCCTGCTTCGCCGCGAGCGTTGCCAGCAGACGCTCTTCCAAAGTCTGCTCGGTCACGAGGATGTAGACATCGACCGGCCGCTTCTGGCCCATGCGGTAGGCGCGGGCGATGCGCTGTTCCAGCACGGCGGGGTTCCACGGCAGATCGACGTTGATCACCGTGTTGGCCGATTGCAGGTTCAATCCCGTAGAGCCGGCGTTCGTGGTCAGGAACAGCTTGCAGTCTGGATTGTTCTGGAATTCGTGAACGATCGCCTGACGCTTTTTCTGAGGGACGGACCCGTCCAACCGAACGAACGGCAACTTGTGCTTCTTGAGGAGCGGTTCGATCAGATCGAGCATCGTCGTCCACTCGGAGAACAGGATCGCCTTGCGACCCTCCTCTTCAAACAGGCGTTCGAGCAACTCGTCGAGCGCCGCAAGCTTGCTCGAAAAGCCCGGCTTCTGCTTGTCGACGAGGTACGTGCTGTCGGCCGTCATGCGGCACAGCAGCAGTTCCTTTTGCAACAGCAGCAAATCCATCTCGGTCAGGAATTTCTTGCCCGTGATGCGGCTGACGTTCTGCAGATGGGCGGCCGACATCTCGGCCTGCTCATTCGTCGGCGGGATGCGGATGATCTCGTTGGTGCGCGGCGGAAGCTGCTGCTGGACCGACACGCGCGTGCGGCGAAGCAGGACCGGTTTGAGATTCTCCCGCAGGCTGGCGAGGTTCTTGAAGCCGAGTACCTTGCCCCGCTCATCGACAACGCGGTGGAGATGGAAGAACCGGAAGCCCGGACCGAGGCGGCGGTCGTCGATGAACTGAACGACCGAGTACAACTCATCGAGCCGGTTTTCGAGCGGCGTTCCGCTGAGCACGAGCGCGAACCGAGACCGCAGTCCCTTGATGACGCGGCTCGTCTTCGACTCCCAGTTTTTGATCCGCTGCCCTTCGTCGAGGATGATCAAATCCCACGACGTTCGCTCGATGCTCAGGATGTCCTTCAAGACCTGCTCGTAGTTGCAGATCGTGAAGAACGCATCGCTGGCGTATTGAGGCCCTCGCTCGGCGTTGGCACCGGCCACGATCTGCACGTCGCGGTCGCTGAACCGCTCGATTTCGTTCCGCCATTGCGATTTGAGGGACGTCGGACAGACAACCAGTACCCGCTTGATGTCGGCTTCGCGCGCGAACAGCTCGGCCACACCCACGCCCTGAATCGTTTTGCCGAGCCCCATTTCATCGGCCAGCACCGCCCGTCCCGCCGACACCGCGAAGGCGATCCCGTCGAGCTGGTACGGCAGCAACTCGGTCTTCAACAGCGACGTGCGCAGCGGGTGCGAGACAGGATCGCGACGAATCTCGGTCATGCGCTCGGCCGTCTGCTCCTGGAAGAGTTTTTGTTGGATGAACTCCTCGGCGTCGGGATAGACGTGAACGCGCTGGCCGAGCCGTTCGAGATGCCGCATGCGCTTGAGCAGGTCGCGCACATCGTCAATCGCCTGCCCACGCAGCTTGCCGGCGATGGCGGCCGTCTCGTCGTCGAGCCGGTCGGGCATCAGCAGTCTCAGTTCGAGGTCGCTGCCGTAATGCACGGCCACGCTGAACGTGGTCCGCCGATACCGCGTCTTCACTTGAGCGGCCGTGAACTTCCTCCGGGTCTTCTCCAGCGTGTGCAGGATGTGTTTGCAGGTGCCGAGCGTGTTGGTCCGGAAGTCGGGACACGAACAGTACGACTCCCCTCGTTCAACGCCGCGCAGCGCGACGCGGTACGTCTTGCCCGACAGCGCCGAGGTCACGGTGTAATCGGCCCACGGCGTCTCTGAGTCGGCGGTGGCCACCTTCATCTTCTCGACCTTGGCCCGCTCGACGCGGTCGGCCAGAGCCTGCGCGATCAGCTCCTCTTCCGTCACGGGTTGCGATCCGTCGCTCTTGGGAGGCGCGATGGCCAACCCCAGCGACGTCTTCTCTTCGAGCAGCAGCGAGAACGCCGCTCCGACATGCTCGCACGGAGCCTGACACGCCGTGCAGTTCCAGTGGAGCCGATCGCGCGCGGTCGTCATGGCCGTCACGGTGACGATCGCCTCGGGACGCCGGCGGTTCGCGCCGGGAAACGTCACACGGAACAAGTCACCACCCAGATAGACGTCGTCTTTCAGATGAATCTCGCGCTGCGATCCGCGAGCCAGCAAGCGCGGACCATGCTCGCCCAACAGCAACGCCGCCTGCTGCGGTGTCAGCCGCGAAAGCCGGTCGCGAAAGGTCAGTTCATTGGAAGGCCGTGTGGCGGCCCGAGCCTTCACCGCCTGAGATCGCGTCGCTCGCACGACACCACGACCAACCTTGCTCTTCACCGTGGAACCGGTTGATGTACGCGCGGACTGACGTTCGTTCTGGTGTGCCATTCCGTGACCTTTCTCTGCAAGGAATCCTTCCAAACCAAGCCCTGAACGTGGGCCGATTGTGGCCGTGATCGCCGCGAATGGCAACGAAGACGCCAAGGCCATCGCCTTTTCAAAACGGGTGCCACGGTCACCGAGCTTCGACGTGGCCGTGCGAGGCGGTCCAGCCGATTTCTCAAACTCACGGCCACGTCGAAGCTCCGTGACCGTGGCACCCGTTTCCCAGTTTCAACAAGGCGATGATCCTGCGACAACACTCAACGTGAGCCAACTCCCCGCATCACTTCTTCGGTTTTCCTGCCGTGATGAATTCTTCGCGGCTGAGGGCACCGTTGTTGTCGACGTCGAAATTCTTGAAACGTTTGGGTGCCTCGTCTGGATCGGGTTGGTTGGCGAGGAACTCGTCGCGCGTCAGTTGGCCGTCATTGTTCTTGTCCTTTTTGGCGAACAGGGCCGCGCGGTCTTGAGCGGGCTTGGCGTTTGAGTCCGGCTTGGCGGCTGCGGTGATCTGCGGCTTGGCCTCGGGATGTTTGGCGAGCAATCCTCGCAGCGTCGCCACTATCGCCGGGTGGTCGGAGGCGACGTTTTTGGTTTCGAGCGGATCGATCTCGTAGTCGTAAAGCTCAAGCTCGGCAGTGTCGCTCGCCGCGCCCGGTTGCTTCCATTCGACGAGTCGATGCCGGGCGGTGCGGATCGCGCGACCGAGCCGTTGATTTCGCGGATAGACGTGCAGGATCGATTCCTTCGTCGGCGCGGCAGGGTCTCGAACGGTGGCGGCAAAGCTGGTCCCATCCAGGCCGCGCGGAGCGGGAAGTCCGGCGAGTTCGCAGAGCGTCGGATAGAGATCGACCGATTCGGCCAATGATGGCGTCTTCGCGCCGCCTCGCGTGACGCCCGGCACGGCGACGATCAGCGGAATGCGCGCCGCCTGTTCGTAGTTCGTGTGTTTGCACCACATCCCGTGGTCGCCGAGATGCCATCCGTGATCTCCCCACAGCACGATGATGGTGTTCTGCGCGAGTCCCGTTTCCTCGAGCGCCGCAAGGACTCGCCCCAACTGGGCGTCCATGTAACTCGTCGCCGCATAGTAGCCGTGGATCAGCGTCCGTTGCAGATCGTCGGGAAGTGCCCCGTTGGCCGGAATGTCCTTGTAGTTCCGCAGCTCACCACCGAATTGCGGTGCGTAGCCGGGCGCATTCGCGGGGGGATCGCGTCGTTCGGCGAGCGGGAACGCGGCTCGGTCATGCCTGTCCCAGTACTTCTTCGGCGCACAGAACGGCAGGTGCGGTTTGAGGAATCCCACGGCGAGAAAGAACGGCTGGTCGGGTGTCTCCTTCGCCTGGAGCAGTCGCCGCACGGCCTCGTCCGCCATCTTGCCATCCCCATAGACTGAGTCATCGACCTCGGCGGATTCATACGCCGCGCCGCGGGGAAGATTTGCGGGAGACTTGTTCTCGAAGAAGGCCCCTTCGCGCGTCTGTTCGGCGTTGTTCTCCTTCAGCGCGTAACCGATCGACTTCGCCTGGAAGTGCGGAACGCTCCACGAAGCCGGGTCTTCGGCATTGCCGTGCCCGACGTGAAAGATCTTGCCCATCGCTTCGGTTCGATAACCGTGCTGCCTGAAGTATTGAGGCAGCGTGACGGCATCGGGCACCGACTTCCGAAAGTTCGTCCCGAGGTCATAAATCCCCAGCGTCTGCGACCTGAGTCCGACCAGCAGCGCGTTGCGCGAGGGGGAACAGACAGCCTGATTGCAATACGCCCGCTCAAACATCACCCCGCGAGCCGCCAGCCGATCCATGTTGGGCGTCTTCGCCAACCGGTCCCCATAACAACCGACCAGCGGCTTGAGATCATCCACACAAATCAACAACACATTCGGCCTACTCGTCTGCTGCGCGCACACAGTCCCAGCCGCCAACAGCGACACCAACATCGGCGTAACCAACAAACTGATCAGAGCAAATCGAGTCCGCGACATGGCGATCATCTCCTCTGAAGTGATATAGATGGGGCTGCTCTTGTCCCCTCGCCCCGGCCTTGCGGGGAGAGGGTGAGGGGTTCTTCTCTTCGTCCTCAAGTGGCGGTACAGGAGAGCGTCACCTCACCTCACAACGGTCCAGACATTCGAGACCGGCCTCTTCCAACTGCGGGTCGAGATCGAATTCCGTTCCGGCATGCTCGGTGGCACAGGCGGCGATCTCGGCATCAACCCGACGACGGCGCTGCCTGCGCCGCAGCCAGTCGAGCAACGCATCACCAACCACTCGATTCGGCGGCGACCCCGTCCTAGCGACTTCCTCGGCCAGCAACGATTGCAGTTCGGGGGTCAGCGAAACCTCAAAGGTCGATGGGACAGAAGTGACCATCGCAATGCTCCTGCACGGGGAATCGTGTCCAACGGACAGGATCGTAACCTAACCGCCACTGTCCGGCGACAACCGCCCCCTCACAGAGAGTTGGTCCCTGACCTCACGACAACCAATCCTCCACTCGCAGACCGGGAATCCGGTTGAAGTCGTTGGTGTTGCGAGTCAGCAGGGTGGCGTCGTTTGCCAGGACGATACTGGCGATCTTCAAGTCCATGGTGCCGACGCGGATGCCGGCTTGCCCCAAGGACTCGAACTCATCCACGACGGCGGCATTCCATTCGAGAATGTTCCACGTGGCACAGAAGTTGAAGAGTCGTTGAAAACGACTGTATCCGTCGATTTGGCGACGCGGATCGTTGATGCGACGAATCGCCGCCATCCAGCCACGCATGTTCTCTTCGACGGTGATGATCGTCGTGGCAAATGGCTCCGCCGCCGAATCGAGCCGCTGCTTCAGCCGCTGTGCCGCAGCCGAAGTCCCCCTCTGGTACTCGGTCACATGGTCGGTATCGAGGACGAGCATCATGGTTCCTCGGCGTTGACTTGATCGCGGTACTCACGACCCAACCGGACGACATCCTCGAACTCCGGGTCGTCGGCAAACATGCCGAACGTTTCCGGCACGCTCCGCAGCGGACGAAGCGGCTTGATCTCACGCCGCAGTTCGGCGACTTCACGTTCCAACTCTTCCATCCTCTGTTCCAATTGCTGTTGCGTCATGGCAATTTGCTCCCGGGAAATGGTGATTCAGGTGACGTTGGAGTGGCGGAACTCAGAATGGGACTTCGTCGGATGGAGGACCGGCTGGGTCTTCGTAGGTCGGAGAAAATGATGGCGGTGAAGGCCGGGGCAATGGATATTTCAGATCAAGTTCGGCCTTGTTCATCTCAAGCCAAAGCCACCCTTCATCTGTGATCCGCAGACCCCAATATGTATTTCCGTTCCAGTCTTGGTCCTCCACGCACTCGACTAGGTTCTTTCGTTCAAGCATTTTTGTTGCGAGCATCGTCGCAATCTTACGAAAACCAATCTTCTTCATTGCGTCCGTCAGAGCGTATGCCGCTACAAAGGCATTGGCTGAGTCAGCCAGTTCTGCGGCCGCAATCAGTGCGCACATTTCATGAGCCGCGAGACCCGACGTTTCCGGGGTTGCAAGTTCGGCTTCGAGCGCGACGTTCTGAGTGGATGTCTGCTCGTATTGTTTCACAGTCGCAACGAACTCACTGAAATCAGGGGTTGGCACGCCGCTCCCCAGTGCTTTCGCCAACTCAGGAAAGATTAGCTTGAGTTGAGATTCGTCTGATGCCATTGCAGCTTGAAGTGTATTGAGAGGTGCAGGCAGCCTCGCAGGCGTCATCCCTGAGTGACACAGTGGAATTACGGGGACATCACGGATCCATCCTGCACCTGCCTCGAAGTTCACCCATTGCCGCCGCACCGAAATCGGACTCGCCAGCACGATTTCAACAGCACAGTTCTTCAACGCGAACGAAATCTGATCAAGCCACTTTTGACCAAGATGGATGCTTGCGGGATCGGACGACACGAACACATCCATCATCCCCATGAAGCTTGATTCCACGAGCCGTTTTAGTGCAGCCGCAATCTCGCGCTCTTCAGAGATGTGCGAGATGAAAATGATTGGCTTCTCCACAGTCCACTCCTCGTCGTCAAAGTTTCCAGTTTCGTGGCTTTCGCTCGGGCTGATACTGAAAACGCGGGCACGTCGCTCAAACTGTGGCGAGTAGAGAATTCTGCTAACCAATCAAATCGTGCAGCAACTTGGCTGCGACATAGCCAATCGAAAATCACTTCCATCATAGCGGTAGGCAAGGCCAGGTTCAGATCGAATTGAGAAGTACATTAGGTGTGCAGTTCCGCCAGCTCAATTCGACCAGTGTAGATGTCGATGGCTTCCTGAAGGCGGCGAATTTCTTCCTCGGGGCCTTCCGCGAGCAGGGCGAATTGCTGAGGACTGACCGGGTATACGTCGCGTCGCAGGGCGGCGAGAGCGCGGTACATCCGTTCCAGTTGCTCCATCGACTGACTCAATTCCGCGTCGTTGGTAATCATGGCACCACCTTGAGGAGACCTTTGCGGCGATCCGGCTCGCCACGCACCTGTTGGAAGAACTCGATGTACTCGTCCAATTCTTGCGAACCGACGAGCCGCCAGCAGATCGAATCCGTGACGCTTGCGCACCATTCTCCGTGACAGGACGTTGTACTCGAAGGGCCGCAGGTTCTGAGCAAGATCATGGCCTGCGGACAGGACCAAAACCAGATCAACGTCATTTGGTTCTGCTTTGGCTGTCACGAAACTGCCATCGACGATCACGGACGTTGCCATTCCGCTCGACCGAACCTCGCCGAAGAATGCGACCAACTTCGCAAACAAGGCAGAGCGGCGATCCGATTTCTGAAATCGACCGAATCGATCTTCGAGTTCACCGAGTGAGCACTCATGAACGCCTTCCGGGAGGAATCCGTCGGCGTCCAAATCAGGAATGGGCATCGTCGTGATTCTCAAAATGACTTGGCGTTTTCGGGCACGTGCGGCCGAACGAAGACCCCTCACCCTAACCCTCTCCCCGCAAGACCGGGGCGAGGGGACATGAGTTATGCGATGACATCGTGCAGCACCTTGCCTGCGACATCTGTCAGGCGGAAGTCTCGGCCGGCGTAGCGGTAGGTGAGGCGTTCGTGGTTCAGGCCGAGTTGGTGCAGGATGGTGGCGTGGAGGTCGTGGATGTGGACTCGGTTGTGGACGGCTTGGAAACCGAAGTCGTCGGTTTCGCCGTAGGTCAGGCCGCCACGAATGCCTCCGCCAGCGAGCCACATCGTGAAGCCGTAGTGATTGTGG
>JBBPIS010000104.1:0-29042 GCA_038040225.1 Planctomycetota bacterium | reverse complement strand
CGAAGTGCGGTACACCTGATACGTGGGCGAAGGGCTGACAACCTGCCGTCACTTTTCGTGCGCCGCGCAATCTGAGAGTTTCGATGAATCCACTCGACGAACTCCGCTCACTGACGAATCTGTTTCCCGCGTCCGAACCGTTGTTCGTGAACGTGGAACACATTCCGTCGGCGCTGACACCAGAGCCGTACAAGACGTTGCTGGTTCACGATCATCACATGACGGTGGCAATGGAGACGCGTCATGGCTGCTCGGTCGATGTCCGCGTGATTGCTGAGAAACTGGATGACCTCATCTATTCGAGGGAGATCCTGCTGCTTGAGCACGGTACGGAACGAGTCGTTCAATATGGAATCGTGCGATTCAATCTGACCTACGTCACGCCGGATGTGCGAGAAGAGATTCTCGCCAAACAAACGCCGCTCGGTCGAATCCTCATTAATCACAACGTGCTGAGACACATCGATCTGGGAGCAATCATCGAGATTCAGGCGGGTCCGCGCCTGGCGGCTCACTTGGGAATGCCGGTGGGCGGTGTGACCTATGGTCGGATGGCGACGATCTTCTGCAACCGGCAACCGGCAGTCGATTTGCTCGAGATATCCTCGCCGGTGATGTGAGCCAGCTCGCTCATTGAGACCGGGTTCACTCGTCTCTTGATCGCAGGGCCACACCGATGCAGCCACCGCGAAAACTCCGAATCCTATCGCAATCAGACCTTCGTCATTTGACAGTTGAGCGATTGCTGAAGTACCGCAACAAGGCACTGTCTCTCGAAAATACGCTCGCTGATTCGGACTATCACGATCACACTGGCAAGTTCGACGAGACCTTCGTTTGGTTCAAAGAAGATCCGAGGTGGCAGTTGCTGTACGAGGAGGTTTTAGCGGAACTCGCCCGCAAGCAGCCTCAATGTTGCGAATAAGACAGCATGGCAGTAGCTACCGTGCGACCCCAGATTGCGAGTGCACTTGCATTTTTTTCGTGGTGAATGATCTGGGTCAGATCTTGCATGACGGAGCGGCCTGTGGCGTGACGGTTTTCAGTTCGACCGGCAGTTCGTCGATCTTGGCCGCGAGGATGAAATCGTTCTCCGACAGCCCGCCGATGGCGTGCGTCCAGATCTCGATGGCCACGTTGCGGTAGCCGACGAGATGCAGGTCGGGGTGATGACCTTCGGCTTCGGCGACCCTGGCCACCTGCTCGAAGAACCGCATCGCAGCCAGGAAGTTTTTGACGACCCACTCCTTCCGAATCCGCTCCCCCTGGTGAGCGATCGTCCAGCCTTGCAGCTTCGCGAGTTGAGCTTCGGCTGCGGCGACGGTCAGCTTGGGAACTCCCCCTTCACACGGCAGGCACTTCTTCGCTCGCAGTTGCTCGACAGTTTGAGCGGTCATGATGGGGACTCCTTCGTCACAGGATCGAACTGGAATTGGCACGGCAGCGCATGGTCAGGCGAAGATCTCGCGCACGACGTTCCCAGCCACATCGGTCAGACGGAAGTCGCGACCGGCGTAGCGGTAGGTCAGGGACTCGTGATCCAGTCCCATCAGGGCGAGCAGCGTGGCGTGCAGGTCGGTTGTGTGCATGCGGCCTTCGACGGCATGAATGCCGTATTCGTCCGTCGCTCCGTACGAGAAGCCCGGCTTCACACCCGCCCCTGCCAGCCACATCGGGTATCCGGTGATGTTGTGGTCGCGGCCGTCCTGACCCTGGGCCGTCGGAAGCCTGCCGAACTCGCTGCCGAACAGCACCAGCGTGTCGTCGAGCAGACCCCGCTGTTTCAGATCGGCGAGCAGCGCGGCGGTCGGCTGATCCGTCGCGCCGCAGTTCTTGATGAGTCCCTTGTGCAGGTTGTTGTGGTGGTCCCACCCGGGCTGGCAGATTTCGACAAACCGCACACCCGCCTCGCTCAACCGTCTCGCCATCAGGCACTGACGGGCGAAGGCTCCGTCCGGACCGGGCTTCACACCGTAGGCGTCCCGCACGTGCTGCGGTTCCCTGGAGATGTCGAGCAACTCGGGAACCTTCCCCTGCATCTTGAAGGCGAGTTCGTAGGACTGGATCACACCCTCAAGCTGATCCGGTGCCGCTGCCGATCCGGCGAGGTCGCGGTTCATCGCCTGTACGAGATCAATCTGCCTGCGCTGCAGCGTGCTGACCGTCTGTGCCTTCAGGTTGGGCAGATAGCCGCTGTCGTTGATCTTCGTTCCCTGGTAGTGGGCGGGCAGGAACGCACTGCCGTAGTTGACCGCGCCGCCGAAGTTTGGTGGCGGATTGATCGTGATGTAGCCGGGCAGATCCTGGTTCTCGGTCCCGAGTCCGTACATCAGCCACGCGCCCATCGACGGCCGCGTGAGCTGGGCCTGCGCCGCGCCGGTATGCAACTGAATCACCGCCTGCGGGTGAGCGGGCGTGTCGGTGTGCAAGCCGCGAATAAAGCAGAACTGGTCCACATGTTTCGCAACGTGCGGATAAAGCTCCGAGACCCATGTCCCCGTCTGGCCGTGCTGGCTGAACGCGAACTTCGATGCGGTCAGCGTCCCTCCGCCCGGCCCCACCTGGCCGCCATTCTGTTGGAGTTTCGGCTTGTAATCCCACGTGTCCATCTGGGAGGTCGCTCCCTCCATGAACAGGAAGATGATCCGCTTCGCCTTCACAGGAAGCTTCGGCGGCTTGGGAGCCAGCGGGCCAACCGGCCTCTCGCCGGCTGAGGCGGTACTTGGAGCGGTCTGGCCGACCAGACTCGCCAGCGCGAGGAAACCGAATCCGGCGTTGGCCGTCTTCAACATCTGGCGACGGCTGACGGGAAGGGAGTTCAGAATCGGGAGCCCAGGGTTTTGCAACATGCTCAATTTCCACGGAAGGCGGCAAACGAGAAACGATTTGACTACTTCAGATACCGGAACTCGGCGGTTCCGAGCAGAGCCTGGCAGAAGCTGGCCCACGCGGCGGTTTTCGGATCTTTGGCGGCGATGACCTCTTCCTTGACGGGAGCGTCCGAGGGGTCGATGTCATCGGGGTTCACGGGTACGACCGGCTGAACTTGTTTCGTTGCAGCGCCGGTTTGATTTGCGGCAGCGGTCAGGGCGGCGTTGTCGGGTGACGAAACCTCTGCCGTGACACCGAGAACTTCGCGAGTGGCCGCTTCAAAATCGGTGAGATAGCTGTTGGCCCGGTCGATCTCCGTCGAGGTCGCTGGCCGGCCGAACGCCAACTGGTACGCTCGGTTGATGCGGTTGGTGTCGTTCGCGTCGGCTGGCTGAAGCAACCGCTCGGCCAATGTCAGCGACTGCTTTCTCACGAACGGATCGTTCAGCAGGTACAGGGCCTGAGTCGGCACGGTGGTCGAATCGCGGCTGCCCGTCACCATCCCCTGTTCGGCGAAGTCGAAGACCTCCAACGATCGCGGAGTCACTCCCCGGACGAGCGGCAGGTACAGGCTGCGATGAACGCTGGCGTTGGCCAGATCGGTGAGTCGCCGCGCTTCGGGGCCGTTGTTTCGCATCTCGATGACTTTCAATTCCTTGGCGGGCGAGGCTTCCGGTTTGGCCAGATTGAGTCGGCCCGAAGCGGCGAGCATCGCGTCGCGAATCTCTTCGGCCTCCAGTCGTCGGGGACTGTGCCGCCAGACGAACCGGTTCGCGGGATCGACATTGAAGTTGTCGGCGTTGCTCTCCGCGCTGAGCCGATACGAATGGCTGAGCACCACGGTTCGCACGAGCTTCTTGACGGACCAGCCTCCCTGCACGAACTGCCTCGCGAGGTGATCGAGCAATTCGGGATGCGATGGCGTGTCACCGGTCACTCCAAAGTTGTCGACGGTCGTGACCAGCCCATCACGAAACAGATGCTGCCAGATTCGGTTGGCCATCACGCGCGATGTCAACGGGTTCTGCTCACTGGTCAGCCACTGAGCCAGTTCGAGTCGTCCACTCTGTTTTGGGTTGATCTGGGGCTGATCGAGTGACTCCAGCACACCGAGAAAGCCTCGCGGAACGGAGGGGCCGAGCTTCTCCGCCTCACCGCGAATCCGCACCTCGGTGTCGCCGATCTTCTTCGCGTCGCGAACGCCGAACGCCACCTTGCCGATCGCAGCCGGATCGGTGAGTGCCGTCAATTCCTGTTGGAACTTGGTCCACTTCTGCCGGGCGAGCTGCTGCTTGGGGCGGCCGTTCGGTGCCAGAGCCAGTCCCTCCGGTTTGCCTCGAATCGCCTCGAACTCGGCCTTGGCCTCCGCCTCTGCCTTGGTCAGTTCTTCGATCTTCTTCGCGGCAGTGGGATCGACCTTCGCCTCGCCGACGTGCAGCAGCATCGAGTTGTCGTAGTAGTCGAGACCGCCGCCTCCCATCTTGCTGCGAACTCCCGCGCAGAGATCGGTGCTGTGAAAGATGCCGGCGAGGGCGTAGTAGTCGGTCGTTGGAATCGGATCGAACTTGTGATCGTGGCAGCGGGCGCAACTGACCGTCAGGCCGAGCACCGCCCGGGTCACGGTGTCGATCTGCTCGTCGATGTTGTCCATCGTGAAGCGGACTTTGAACCGCTGATTGACGTCCTTCACACCCAGCGCGAGAAACCCGGTGGCCACCAACTGCTCGGCCTTCTCGGTGGTCGAACTGGCGGGCAGCAGGTCGCCGGCGATCTGTTCGCGCAGGAACTGGTCGTAGGGTTTGTCCTTCGTGAAGGCCTCGATCACGTAGTCGCGATATCGCCAAGCATGAGGATACGGAACGTTTCTCGCCGAGCCAGTCGATTCGCCGTAGCGGGCGACGTCGAGCCAGTGTCTCGCCCATCGCTCACCGAAGGCCGGTGATTGGAGCAGCCGATCAACAACCTTCTCGAACGCGGCGGCCTCGCGATTGTCGACGAACCCGGCGATCTCTTCGGGAGTGGGAGGAAGGCCGGTCAGATCGAACGTCACTCTCCGGATCAGCGACAACTTGTCCGCATCGGCCACCGGCTTCAAATTCTTCTCACCCAGCTTCGCCAGAATGAACCGGTCGATGTCGTTGAAGACCCACGCCTCGTTGGCCACCTCCGGCGGCTTGGCCTCATTCAGCGGCTGCCATGACCAATGCTCTCGGCGAAGTTTGTCGTACTCGGGCTTCGGCTGGCCGAGGTCTTCGGGGACTTCCACCGCGGGCCAGGCCGCTCCGTCGGCGATCCATTTCTCCAGATCGGCGATCTGCTCGTCGGTGAGCTGCTTCTTGGGAGGCATCTCCAACTCACCCTGATGCCGGACCGCCTTGATGAGCAAACTGGCCTCCGGCTTGCCGGGAACAATCGCCGCACCGCGACCGCCTCCTTCGAGCAGACCGTTGCGATCATCGACGCGCAACTCCCCTTTGCCGCCGTTGTCGGCCGAATGGCAGTTGAAGCAATTTTCCACCAGCAGCGGCCGAATCTTCTTCTCGAAAAACTCGATCTGCGATGCCGTCGCCCGAGGTGTTGATTCGGCTCGAACCTGTCCCAGTGAGCACGCCAAGAGTGAGAACAGGGAGGCGAGCAGTCGCTTTTGGAAGGGCATGTCCGTTGATTCCTGATGCATCGGATCGCTGGCAAACTCTGATCCCCAGCCGTTCACTGCGAATTCTGCGCAGTTGGAGCCCCGGTTCTCAAGTCGAAATCTCGCCATTTCGGCCTCTGAACGACTTTGTAGGTCAGTTCAGTCGCCGTGCTGTAACGAGTGGGGACTCGCTCATTGAACTTGCCGTCATCGTCTAGGGAGAACGTGGTAATCGGACCTTTGTGCTTGCTGATTCCGGTCGCTCGCGAGATCGTCACGCAGCTTCCAGTTTCCGCCGCACGCGAGCCACGACACGAGATGAGTCGGTCAGCGAGTGCTCCCAAATCCGCACGACGCGCCAGCCGAGTTGCCTGAGCGTGCGAGTCACCAGAAGGTCGCGCTGCGTGTTCGCCTCGAACTTCCTTTGCCAGAAAGTGACATTGCTGGCGGGAATCCGACAATGCCGGGGACATCCGTGCCAGAAACAACCATCGACAAACACTGCGACGCGCTCGGCGGGAAACACAAAATCGGGCTGCCCAAACACGGGCCGGTTCCTCCGCCACCCGGTAATCCCGTGCGAGCGAAAGATAGCTATCAACCTCAACTCGGTCGAGCAATTCCCCCGCGAACGAACCCGCGACATGACCTCGGAACGTTTTGCCTTGGTGAAGACGTCGGCCATCGCGTTTCATTTCGCTCGCGGAGAAGGTGCAACTGTGAGGTTGGGACCACGCTCCGTGATCCCCGGCGATCCGACCCAGCCATCCCGGCTGCTGTTGTGGAAAGCCTGGCCAAACTACACTACACGCGTTCTGAAGTCAGTTGGGTCGAATGTCCGGGTTGAAAAAACATCGCAAAGGCGATGAAATCAAACTGAAGAAACACGCATGGAGCCGGGAGCCGTCCGATGAAGTCAATCGAACTTTTCGCCGGTGGAGGTGGGCTCGCTTTTGGAACCGCCGAAGCCGGGTTCAGGCACAAGACTGTTATCGAGTGGGACGCCAACTCGTGCGCCACACTCCGGCAAAACCACGACAATGGAGTTCGACACGTCAAAGACTGGGGCATCGTTGAAGGAGATGTTCACCAATACGACTTCACTCCCCACCGGGACGAAGCCGACTTCGTCAGCGGAGGGCCGCCTTGCCAACCATTCTCACTTGGTGGCAAGCATCGGGGCCGGGAAGACCATCGCAACCTGTTCCCCGAAGCGATTCGAGCGATTCGCGAAGTTCGTCCAAAGGCGTTCGTCTTCGAGAACGTGAAGGGACTGCTTCGGAAGTCTTTCGCCAACTACTTCGCCTACATCATCCACCATCTTCGATACCCGAACGTCACGCCAAGGGGCGACGAGGATTGGACGCACCACCTGGGTCGTCTCGAACGGCTGCACACCAAGGGAGAGCGGTCTGACCTTCAGTACAACGTCGTGTATCAACTGGTGAACGCCGTGAACTACGGGGTTCCCCAACATCGTTGGCGCGTCTTCATCGTCGGCATTCGTTCGGACTTGGGTGCCGAGTTCGCATTCCCACCACCGACCCACGAGGAAGACTCGCTGCTCTATGCCAAGTGGGTAATGGGCGAGTACTGGGAGCGTCACCGCATTCCGAAGTCAAAGCGTCCGGTGATGCCCACCGAACTCAAGCGAAGAGTTGATCGGATACGAAGTCTGTTCCCGCAGATCATGCTCAAACCCTGGCGGACTGTTCGAGACGCGATCAGTGATCTTCCCCGCATCGCCATTGGCAGCACGTCCACGCAGGTGGCGAACCATTTCCTAAACCCCGGAGCAAGAAGCTACGCAGGACATACGGGCAGCCCCTACGACGAACCGGCAAAGACACTCAAGGCGGGGGACCACGGAGTTCCGGGTGGTGAAAACACACTGCGTCTCGAAGATGACAGCGTGCGGTATTTCTCCGTGCGGGAGTGCGCCCGACTTCAAACGTTCCCGGACGAGTGGACCTTCAAGGGATCGTGGACGGAAAGTATGCGACAACTCGGCAACGCCGTCCCCGTCATGTTGGCCGAGCAAATTGCCCGCCCGTTGGCTGAGATGATCCAGTCACTCGGCAAACCGACTTCGGCTGCTGCTAGGCGGGCAAGCTAATGCCAATGGAACAACCGAAACCATATGGTCGGTTCGATTTCGACCTTGCCGCCGCTGTCATGGATCAACTGATTGCTGCATTCGACACTCTCACAATCGGGCCGTTGATTAAGCCCGTCATCGACGAAATTGATGCTGAGCAAGGAGTGTATCTGCTCTACATCGGCACCCGGCTAATGTATGTGGGCAAGGCCGTGATGCCGCTACCAACAAGGCTTGAACAACATCGATGGAATCTGTCTGGGCGCAATAACATCAACATGATGGAACTCGGCTTCAAGGGATTAATCATCCACAAGAATTGGGGGCCGTCCGTACACGAAAAAATCCTCATCAGTCATTACCGAGGACAGGGGGATAGTCAGTGGAACAAAACTGGATTAGGTAACCATGATCCGGGCCACAATCGGGAAGACACAATTACTGAGGACGATCACTTCGACATGCTGTATCCAATAAAGGAAGACTTCGTGCCTGAAGGCGTCACGGCAGGAGAATGGAATGCCCGGGAGATGCTCAAAACGATGAAGCAGGCGCTGCCATTCATCTTCCGTTACGAGTGCGACGACCCAAAGCGTCACGGCTCCGGATCAATCAAGTACAACGACATCACGATTTCGGTTCCACGAGCGGGCATGACGCTGAAAGAACTGCTGAACCTCATCGTTGCCGGTTTTCCGGAGACTTGGCAGGCGACCTTCTTCCCGGGACGTGTCATCTTTTACGAAGAACGACGAAACTACGCGCACGCCACCGACGTTATTCGAAAGTAACCTTCGGGTGCCGTCGTTGCGAATGATTCACTCACCACTGTATCGCACCGATCAATGTTTAGGCTTGACCGCTTGTGGCAGATAGTGCGTGCAGTGAGTTCGCACCGCCTCGGCCAGATGGCGAGTCGTCTCGTCGAGCCTGGCTTTCTTGCGGAAGTCGGTGCCGAGTTCGAGTTGGATGGCGTCGAGACCTTCTTCGCGGTGGCTGCCGTAGGTGCGGACGATGTGGCCGCCGTTGAACTTTACCTCGCGGTCGTCGGTCTCCAGATTGGGAAGGACCGGGATCCCCGCTTCATGCAGCGCCCCGAACAGGCTGCGCGGGCCGATGACCGCGGCGCGGCTGTGACGTTCGATGAGGAGCTTTACCGTGTCGCCGTTGGCGGTGCCTCGGATGATCTTGTCCGGCTCGGCGGCTTGGCCGTGGATGTCGAGCAACAGTCCGTGCGGCCATCGCTCGCGAATCGTCTGGCACGACTGACGCAGTGCCGCGTGATACTGCTCGTAGACGAGCTTGGCCGCCTCGACTTCGTAGGCGTCTGCGGCGGGCCGGTTCACGTCGAGATACTTTCGTTCGAAGTGAGCCACCACGACGAACGGCTTGCCGTGCAGAGTCCGTTCGAGTTCCTCGGCCAGCTTCATCGTCAACTCGGCCGTGTTGTCATCGCGTGAGGTGACGAACTGCTTCTCGCCGTCGGCCTTTCGCTCGGGAACGTCCGGAATCGCGTGGCGGCCGCCGTGCGGAGCCGACAGCAAAATCGGGATGTCTCCCGCACGGACGAAGACGAGTGGTGCCTGCGCCCGCTGCTTGTCCTGGCCCGACACCACGCAGGTGTGGGAGAGAGCGAACCACACGGCCAGGGCAGCGACCCAGGCGGGTCGAGCGACGTTGTTGACGCGTGCGGACATTGCGAAGCATCCTTTCCGATGCGACTGGATCCATACCGCGATCTTTTCGTCCCGACGACCCGATCGCTCGCCGATCGCGACTGGCGTCGAGGTTATCACGCCGAATGCTGAAACTCTGCCTCGCACTCAGGACCGGTGTTGAGTGGACCTTCGCACTTTCTCGCAGCCTCGCAAACCGTTGCGAGGATTGTTGAGATGGTTGGGAATCATGCCTGACGACTCGCCACGACCGCCGCTGTTTTCACTGAATGTGCTCAACGACGAGTTGGCTCCGTCGGTGTCCGCCTCGACATCGGCTCTGGTGATCGACCCCGTTTGCGGGATGAGCGTCGATCCGGCCACGGCCCTCTCGGGCGAACGCGACGGACAGACGTGGTACTTCTGCTGTGAGTCATGCCGCACGAAGTTCCTGCATCCGACAGCGGCCCCGACCGAGCCGCCGCCTCCCGGCACGAGTTACTTCTGCCCGATGTGCCCCGGTGTGACGAGCGATCATCCCGCGAGTTGCCCGACGTGCGGCATGGCCCTCGAACCCGATCTGGCTTCGGCGTCGCAGGGTGAAGACGACTCGATGCTGCACGATTTGTGGAGGCGTTTCGTCGTCGCGGTCGTCTGCACGGTGCCCGTGTTCGTGCTGGCGATGGGACCGATGATCGGGTTGCCTGTCGATCGATTGTTGCCTCCAGTCCCATCGGCGTGGTGGCAGGCTGCCCTGAGCACGCCGGTCGTCTTATGGTGCGGCTGGCCCTTCTGGGTGATCGGCCTGCAATCGTTGAGGACTCGCCACTGGAACATGTTCACGCTGATTCTGCTCGGGGTGGGGGCGGCCTTCGTGACGAGTCTCGTGGAGTTGTTCCGGTTCACGTTCGGTCATTCCACTTCCGGGCACGAACACGTTCACGCCAACCTCTATTTCGAGTCGGCGGCCGTCATCACAACGCTGGTACTGCTCGGCCAGATCCTCGAACACCGCGCACGGCGTCGGACCGGGCAGGCGATTCGCGAGCTGATGAACCTCGCGCCGCCGCTGGCGTGCGTGATTCGCGACGGTGTCGAACGAACGGTTCCGCTGGGCGAGGTCATGCCGGGCGAGACTCTGCGCGTTCGACCGGGCGAGACGATCCCGGTCGATGGCACGCTGATGGACGAGATGACCACCGTCGATGAATCGATGCTGACGGGTGAGTCGCTTCCGGTTGCGAAGGGTGTCGGCGACTCGTTGATCGGCGGGGCGGTGAACCAGACCGGCGCGTTCCTGATGCGGGCCGAGCGGGTCGGGCGCGAGACGCTGCTCGCGCGGATCGTGCAACTGGTTTCGACCGCCCAGCGCAGTCGCGCGCCCGTGCAGCGACTGGCCGATGTCGTGGCGAGTTGGTTTGTGCCCGCCGTGCTGGCCGTGGCGGTGGTCACGCTCGCGGGGTGGTCGCTGGCCGGATCGCCGAGTCACGCGCTGACGAACGCGGTGGCGGTGCTCATCATCGCGTGTCCGTGTGCGCTCGGCCTGGCGACTCCGATGGCGATCATGGTTGGCATGGGTCGCGCTGCTCGCAGCGGCGTCCTCTTCCGCGATGCCGAATCGCTCGAAGAGTTGCATCGCATCGACACCCTGTTCGTCGACAAGACCGGCACGCTGACCGAGGGCCGTCCCGTGGTCATGCTCGTCGTGCCCGCAGAGGGCCATTCGGACCTCGAGGTGCTCGCGGTGGCCGGCTCGCTGGAACAACTCAGCGAACATCCACTGGCCCGAGCGATCGTCCATGCCGCGCGAGCGAAGGGGCTGACGCTGCAAGACGTCACCGATTTTGAGGCGATTCCCGGTGCGGGCGTGACCGGTCGAGTGGAAGGTCGAAGCGTGGCCGTGATGTCGAACGCTCCCGCCTTTCGATCAAAAGAGTCACTCGGTCCCGTGCCACCGCGCCGAATGTCGGTGCTGACCTCGGTCGATGTCATCGTTGATGGAGTCACCATCGGCGAGATCGACCTGGATGATCGCGTGCGCGAATCGTCGTCGGCGGCGGTGACCGAGCTTCGTTCGCAAGGAGTCAGCGTCCGGATGCTGACTGGCGACCGGCTCGAGGTCGCGCTTCGCGTTGCCGAGTCACTCGGCCTGTCATCGAGCGATGTCTTCTCGCAACTGCAACCGCACCAAAAGTTGTCCGAGATCGAAGCGGCTCGCCGCGCGGGACGCATCGTCGCGATGGCGGGGGACGGCATCAACGACGCGCCGGCTTTGGCCGCCGCAAACGTCGGCATCTCGCTTGGGACCGGCACCGATGTGGCGAAGCAGTCGGCCGGAGTCATCCTCGTGCAACCCGATCTGCGGCGGATTGTCACCGCGCTCGGATTGAGTCGCGCGGTGATGACGAACATCCGCCAGAACCTGTTCTTCGCGTTCGCCTACAACGGACTCGGGGTTCCGCTGGCGGCGGGAGTCCTCGAACCGTTCGGCGGCCCGGCTCTCGACCCCATGCTGGCGGCGCTCGCGATGAGTCTCAGTTCGCTGTCGGTGATCGGCAACTCGCTGCGGTTGAGGCGGTTTCGTGATCGCGAGGCGGAGTAAACGCCGGGGTCGGGTGTACGAATTTCAGATTTCGCGGAAGAACGATCTGCCACTAATCAGAGGCTTGTATCCGCGAAATCTGAAATTCGTACACCCGACCCCTAATCTGGCATGTCGCGCGATGTCACGTGGCCGGTGCGATCCACGAGCGAATTCGTTCGCGGTAGCGGCGGTACAGGAACGACACCAGCAGCAGGGTGACTCCCAGCGAGATGAAGGCGAAGACGCGGATGACCGTGTCGAGGTGCCAGACGTCGAACAGGAAAACCTTCGCCACCGTCAGCATGAAGACCGACAGAGACAGGACTCGCACCGTGCCGCTGCGCCAGTAGATGCCGGCGATCAGGGTGCCCAGTGCATACGCGGTCCAGGAGAGCGTGATCGCGAGGCTGGTCTCCGTCAGCCAATGCCGGACCGCTCCCTGCGCGACCGCTTCGACGGTGAACATCGCCAGCCCGGCCAACCAGGCACTCACGCCAAGAGCCTGGCTGAAAGCGAGTGCATCGACGTTGAACTCGAACGAGGCGGGATCCTGACCGGTACCGAGCCGATTGGCGGCACCGTCCCCTGACGTGCGCAGATAGAGCGCGGCGGCGAGACCGGCGACAGCGATGCCGATCAGGAACGCCGCCCCGCGCGGATGGAACAGCCAGAGATGAACAGTCGCGTCTGTCGACAAAGCCGAGTTGAGTGTGGCGTGAGTATCCAGCGCGGCGATCCCCGACATGAACAGGCACAGACCGAGCAGCACGAACACGGTGCCGACCGCTCCGTTGATGACGCGGCGACGATACCAGGCGGCCCACACGGCAAGGCCCAGCGCGAACGGGGCCGTGCCGAGGGCGAGGCTGCTCGCCAATGTTCCGGTCTGCCAGAGTCGCGGCATTCCCCACGCAGTCGTCTCCAACAGGACGACGACCAGTCCGACGAGGCACGCCATCAAGCCGAACTGCTCGCCGCGCGTGATGGTGGTGCCGGGCCGTTCGCTCGCACCGGGCTGGGCCTGCCTCAAACTTCGTTCGAGCCGCGCGGCCAGCAGCGCCGCGCCAATCGCCAGCAGAAAGCTCAGGCCGCGCGGGTTCAGCAGCCACCAGTCAATGACGTCTGCTGACGATGCCTCGCTCACAGTCGCAAACGCTGCTGCGGTTGAAACCGCACCGCGTTGAGCGCGATCCAGCGTGACGACCGAGTTCATCGCGAGGAAGCTGCCGAGCAGCACGAACGTCGAGACGAGCAGTCCGTCGAGGCCGACTGATTTTCTCACGAACTTCCAGACGGCGAGGCCCGCGCCGAACAGCGACGTCCACGCCGTGAAGGCACTCAGGATCGACACGCTTGACCAGCCGCTTGTCTTCCCCCACGCAAAGGTTTCCAACAACACCATCGTCAACGCGAGCACGAACGCTGCGCTGCCGAACAGCCGGTCGAGGGCGATGGGTTGGTCGTTGATCTCGCGAACGACGGACTCGCCATCTTCGGAGAAGTTCTGGTCGTTCGGAGAGAGTGCGGCCGCCGTTCGGTAGATCAGCGCGGTCAGGACTCCCGCCCCGAACACGGTCAGGAATGCAAAGCCTCGGGGATTGAGCAGCCACCAGTGAGTCGCCCAATTCACATGATCGATGCCGCGCTCCACCACGCCGACGGTGGTCCAGCCGAGGTTGAGCAGCAAGGCTCCGCCCATCAGCACGAACAGGAACCAGCCGAGTTTTTCGAGAGGTCTCGGTCCGATGAAGACCGACCACGCGATCAGGGCGACTCCCGCCAGCGCGGCCCACATCGTGAAGCCGCACAGAATCGTCAGGCCGTGCCAGTCACGGAGCATGCCCCAGACGAAGGTCTCGGTGATGGCCAGCATCAGGCCGATCAGGGGGACTCCCGCCGCCAGCCACAGTTCGAGGTCGCGGCCCTTCATCCCGATCAGGTCGTCGACCTGTCCCGCTTTCGCGCGGCGACGACACTGCCACGCCAGCCACCCCAAACCAAGCACGTCAACCAGGTAGCTGAACGATCGCCCGTTGAAGATATTCGTCCACGAGGTCTCCAGCGCCGCGGGGCCGCCGATCAGATGAAACTGCTTCCTCACGAAGGCCGTCTGAAATCCGACCGGATCGGCAAACGTGGCGAGTGCGTAGAGGAGCAGGATGAACTGCACCTTCGCCAACAGTGCCAGACCGGTGAGGGTCAGGGTCTTCTCTTTGAATCGCAGGCCGATCTCGACGAGCAGCACGCTCTCGGCGATCCACGCGATCGTGACCCAGTGCCCGGTGAAATGAAGGGGAGCCGCGATGATCAGGAATGTTCCGGCCAATCCCGCCAGCGCCGCGGCCACCGGTTTTCCCTGCGGGTTGATCTGCGCATTGAGGACGGCGAGATAGCCGTAGATCACCGTCATACCGATCGCGAACAGACCCTGCCAGAACGGAAAGATTTCGTACGTCAGACCGTACACCGCGCCGAAGTAGGCGATGGGAGTGGCCAGGATCAGGAAGAAGTCTCCCGCGACGGCCTTCTGCTGGCGGACGATGTTCTGCATCACGCCGATCAGCGCGAACAGCACGAAGAACGCCGACAGGAAGGCGATCGTCGGCAACAGTTTTGAAACGTCGTAGAACCAGACGTACCACGTCCACCATGTCAGGCACGTTCCGACAAACGCGAGGTTTTGCAGGCCGAGCCAGCGGCGCTGTGTCGCCACGTAGAGGACTCCCGCGTCGAGCAGCAGCACGTACGGGAACAGAATCCAGAACTGATCGGTCGCGCCGTGCAGCATCGCGGGTGTGAGGAACCCGCCGAGCAGTCCGAGAAACGCCGTCGGCTGCGATTCAAAGCGCGAGGCAAACGCGAGCCCGCCCGCCGTCGTCAACGCCATCCCCAGGAAGGCGACTTCATACGAGACAAGTCCGTGCCACGCATGAGCCGCGAAGCACGACATGTAGAGGATGCCCATCGCCGCGCCGGTCAGGCCCTGTCCGAGGAAGCGATAGTCGCGACGCATCGCAAACGCCCCGCCGCCGAAGCTCAACAGTCCGACCGTCACACCGAGGATGATGCGCCGCGTCGGATCGAGCCATCCGTTCTCGACTGCATACTTGAAGCCGAACCCCGCGCCGATGATGACCGCCAACGCACCGACCCACGTCAGCCACTTTCCGGCGAGAATTTCTTCCAACGTCGATGGCTCGTCGCCGGCGGCAGGCTTCGCGACGGGTGCCACTGGCGGCTGCTTTGAGCCGCCCGTGTCTTCCACGAACACTGGCGAGCGAAGCCCCTCGCCAGTGGCACCCGCGCGCGTTGCTGCCAGCACGGCGGCAATCGATCGAACCTCGTGAGCCTGCGACTTGTCACGCGATTCACCCTGTAGGGGTCTCGGGGCGAGCAGTTCGGTCAGAGGAATCTCGGCGCGGCTTCGGGGCGTCTCGTTTGGCAATATGACGGCGACCGATGCCGCCGTGGTGGGCAGCGTTGGATGCGGAACAGGCATCGGCGGCAGCGAGGCGACCGGCGCAGCAGGTGCCTCGGCCGGAGTCACGAGCCTGTCGTGAGTCGGTTCGGGACGCGACTTGCCGAGTTGCTGCAGCCGCTTGACACTCGACTCCAACTCGCTCAGCCGGTTCCACAGTCCGAAGACGACGAATGGTGATGCCAGGAACCAGACGACGACCGCCACAGCGAAGAGGACGGCAAACACTTCCATAATGGCCCCGCGTCAATAAACAGTTGGCAACAATGCTCCACCCGGCCCGCCACGACTGTTTCGTGACTCGACGTGTGAGGTATATCCCAGAGGGCGACCCGACGGACGGGATATCACGCACGCGGGGCAAAAATTATTGGAAAGCGCCGTTTCGAGCCACCCGGCGCGGCGGCTGACGGGTGTCGGCTGGAGCGAGGGCGTGTTCGAGAAATGACAACTGGGACTCGATCAGAGAGGCCTCGGCGTCAGACAGGGTCTCGTCGCCGAAGCGGACTCGATAGAAGAACTCCGAGACGGCGTGTGGCACGCCGTTCAGATTGGCCGATCGCAGTTCGAGGTCCAGCGTCTGGGTGGCCAGCGCGGCAAATTCCTGCTGAGTCTGTGTCGGCTCGCGCTGCAACCCCCGCAACTGCATCAGCCGGGCAAAGCGTTCGTAGAACTCGATCCATTGCCGAGCCGTCGGTTGGCGCGAGCGACGCCAGCCGCGCCAGGGCCACCGAAACCAGTGCGGTCGGTTTCGGACGAACCACAGGAGCACAGCCAGCATCGACAGCGTGACGGCCCCCCCCGCGCTGAACCAGTTGCGAGGATCGATCAGGTGAAGCAGAAACGATTCGAGACTCATTTCGGACGAGGGCCACAGTGACTGCAAGCTCGCCCAGATCGCCATGACGACTTCACGCAACGGCGTGTAGATCATTTCTTTCTGCCGGTCGAAAGTGATGTTGACGACGTTCTCGCTCCACAAGCCTGAAAGTGTGGAGCGAACGTCGGTCCAGACGGAGCGTCGTGTCGCGATCTCGGCCACGCTGGCGGCCCGCGCCTCATTGGGAGTGCCATCCAGCGTGACCCAGACGTCCGGGTCGACCCAGGCCTCGACCCAGGCATGAGCGAACCGCTGTTGGATGTGCAGCGAGTTGTCCGAGCGCAGATCGCCCCCCTTGAAACCGGTCACCAGTCGCGCGGGGATGTCCCGGGAGCGAAGCATCAGCACCAGCGCGGAAGCAAAGTACTCGCAATGCCCCTCCTTGCGGTTGAACAGGAAGTCCTCCACGGGATCGATGGACGCATCCTGAATCGACTGATCGAGGGTGTACTTGTATTGCCCCGACATCAGCAGATGGCTCTCGAGCGCCCGGGCGACTTCGAGGTTGGTGAGTTTTCGACCGCGACGCTGCTGGGCTTCGTGGACCACGCCTCGCGCGAGACCCGCCAATCGATTCAGCCCTTCGGGGAGTTCGAGGTTTCGTCCGAGGTAGCCATGCTTTTTGTAGAGGCTCAGTGCGTGGGGCAAAACTTTCAGACCCGCCGGTTCCGGCGATCGCTGAGTCGGCATGTCCGAATGGACCGAGTACCGAACCACCCCCGATTTGGGGAAGTCGGGACCGCGATACGCCAGATCGGTCAACCACTGAATCGCAGCGCTGGATTGACCCCGATCATCGGAAAGGCTCAGGGGATGTCCCAGGCAGAACAACACGTCGGTCCCGATCGGTTCGAGGCGAATCTCCTGCCTCACGCTGTTTGAGCCGTAGTTGGGATAGAGCCGCTGCGGAGCGAGCTCGCTCAGCCTCACGGCGGCCCACCGACCGTTCCAGTACTTCGTCAGGACCGCGCCGCGGAGCAACGGTTCCGCCAGGCCGTGTCGCTCGGCATGGGTCTGCGGCGAGATGGTGTTGCCGGTGCGCGGATCGATCAGCTTCAGTTCGAGGACCGGATCGACGCTCTCCAGAATCGGACCCATGTCTCCCAGTCGGACATCGGACGAGAACCCCGACATGGAGCGGCGCTTCAAGCCGGGGAGGTCTTCGTTGCTGAAGCCCGTCGGCGCACCAACCCAGACTCGCGGAACCAGTGCAAAGAACAGGGAACTCACCACCAGACCGGCCACGGAGGTCAGGGTGACTCCGCCCAGAAATCGCAGCGTCAACCAACGGCCCCCCGCTTCGTGCTGGACGGAGCCGGTGGCCTGACTGAACAGGAGTGTGGAATTGCGGGTTGTCGCGACCGACGAATCGCCTGGAACTGCCGGCTGCTCCCGGTCGGCGGCATCGACGCGAGCGGTCGTCGCGAACTGTTCCTCGGCTCGATACAGGGAAAAAACGGAAAGCGTCCAGACGGAGGCGAACAGGTATCCGATGGTGCAGAAGCCAAACCAGCTTCCGCTGGTCAACACCGACGCGACGGCGACCTGTAACACGCCCAATGCCAGCAGCAGCCAGCAGCGATAAGCCGTCTTGCTTTGCAGCAGCACAATCCACGTCAGGTAGACCATCAGGTGCGTTCCGGCCAGCAACTTGCCTTCGGGGTTGCTGCCAAAGAACTCGTTCGTTGAAACGGCGAGTGCAATGAAGCCGAACACCGAGGCCAGCGTGTCGGACATGCCGTGCTGGCGCGAACCACCCCTCGCTTCGCACCACAGATAACCCAGGATCACAAACGGCAACGAACCGTACGGCAGCCAGCTTTGATGCTCGGCCGCGCCAAGAATCCAGCCGACCAGCGCGGTCAATCCGTACAGGCTGAGTTTGAAAACCGTACCGAGGTCCATGCGTCAGGCCCCCGCTTTGGAAGACGTCGCGCCGGAGAAGGACGCGTCGTGTGCGGCTGCTCCATTCGAGTTGCCCGCTGATTCCAAGGCCGTCGTTGCGGGAACCTCGTCGCCCTCTGGAACACCCGGCACCGGCAATGCCACATTGTCATCGAACAGCAGGAGTCCCTCGAGTTCGCTGGCACCGGTGATTCGCACCACGCTGACACGCGGGTTGAGCGAGGACTCGGCCATGAGGTCGCTCTCGTCCGCAGGTCGCGTCGTCAGCAACACGATCTGCGTTGAAGCCGTCGTCCGGTGCAGTGTCTCGTAAAGGAACAAGCTCGTTTCGCGCGCGGATCCCGCGTCCAACAGGGCCAGCCCATCGAACAGCGATTCGAGACTCGCCGCCGACGCCTGCCCCTCCCATTGGAAGGGAGTGGCTCCGGAAGCGGCCAGCGACAGTGTGCCGTCTCGACATTCGCGAGAATGCTCGATGAGCAGCGTCAGCGCGAAGCTGAGCGTCCGTTCGATCAGGTCGATGCTTTCGGGCGATGCCGCCGTTGCGGAGGGCTGCCACAGATCGAGGACCACCGCCAGATTGAGGTCTCGATTCTGCTGGTACTCGCGCAGGATCAGTTCACCGCGCCGGGCCGAGGTGCGCCAGTGGATGTCGCGGGGATTGTCACCGGTGCGGAACTCGCGCAGCCGGTGAAACTCATCGTGGAAAACACCGGCGCGGGCCTGAGGCCGCGCGATCAGTTCGGTCGCTCCCTGCGAGCGCCGCTTCCACAGCGGAGTCAGCCGCCCGATGCGCGGATAGACCAGCACGTCACTCGACATCGCAAACAAACGGCTCCGCTCGACCAGTCCCAGCGGGAACCGCGACGAAACGAGCAGCGGCCCCAATCGATAACGACCGCGATGAGCGAGGCGGAGTTGATAGTGACCGGTCTGTGCCGCGCGTGGCCCCACGCGCGCAAACAGGACTTCGGCGAACAGCGTCTCCCGATCGTGGGCGATCTCGTCACGAACCGACATCATCCACATCGACAGCAGCGGATGACGATTCGACAGGTTCAACTCGACGCCGAACAGTTCCCCCGCCATCGCGCGGCGCGGTGCCGAGCGCACAATCCGCGTCGCACGCAACATTCCAAACGCCAGCGAACCGTTGACAACAAACGGCCCCACCATCATCGCGAACACCAGCAGCAACGTGTTCTGCTTGGTCAGCATGGCGCCGGTGAACAACACAAACATGATCGCCAGATAGACGATCCCCTCGGCGGGGACGATCATGCGGTGGCTGCCGAAACGAGGTGTCGCCAGGGCGCCGCGCGTGGAGGACAACGCGGCGGCAATCTGTGCCAGTCCGACCGTGCCAATGAACACGACGAACGTTCGAAAACCGATGATCGCCGGAATCGACCAGTCGTTCGTCAGATGCGGCCACCGAAAATAGGCCACCGTCATGCCGATGGCCACTGCCAGCGCCGGGACTCCGACCAGCCAGTGACCTCGCGAGCGAGATGTCTTCGTTGCGTTCGTCATGGGGGATTCGATCAGACTTCGGGAAATGATGCGCGCGCGCCGGTGCCATTAGACACGAGCGGCACCCGTTCGCTCCAGCCACTCGAGGATGCGAACCAGCGTCTCGTGCCAGTCCGTCTCGTGCAGCAGTTCGTGGACATGATCCGGCAATGAAACCAAGTCCCTCACGTCGGAGTTCGTCTGCGCGAGCCAGTTTGCGAGAACGTCGCCATCGGTCGTCAAGTCGGACAGCCCCTGCAGAGCCAGCACCGGAATTGTGATCCGACTCGCGTCGCGGCGTGCCTGCGCGACCGCGGTCTCCATCGCAAAGAACCAACTCGCCGTGACCGTCCGAACGATCAGCGGATCTTCTCGCCGCTGACGGGCGAACTCTTCATCGGACGTCATGTTGCGAGGATCGAGTCCGTTGCGGAATCGGGTCTTGGGAAAAATTCGCACCAACGCACGACCGAGGAATCGCTTGATCCGACTGACTCGGACTTTCACCCCCAGCAGCGGCGATGAAAGGACCAGCGCCGACGGCTGCACGCGGTCCCGCTGCACGGCACGCAGCGCCACAAGGCCCCCCATGCTGTGAGACCCCAGCACCGCCTGGCCCGCTCCCAATTCAAACCGCGTCCAAACCCGAGCCATGTCTTCAACGTACTCGTCGAATGATGCGACGTGCGTGCGCGTCCCGGTCGATCGGCCGTGACCCCGCAAGTCGGGAAGAATGACTCGCCAGCCTCGTTCAACCAAGTCCTCGGCAAAATGCAGATACCGGCCGCCATGCTCACCCAAACCGTGTAACCAGATGATCGTCCGTGGCGAGTCGCCGGCAGGAACGGTCTGTTCGTCCGGGTGAAAGTCCCGCACGAAGAGCGTCACGCCGCCATCCGCCTCAATTTCCAACTCGCCAAGTCGCATGGATACCGCTCCTCCTTGGGATGCTGATCGCGGAAACGTAACTGTCACCGGACGAAGGGCCTTGCGGGCCACAGGCAACCAAATCTTCGAGCCCCATTCAGTTCGTTGCTCAGGCCACCCACTGGCATTCCAACGCAACCGGTATACCCGGCATGGTGTTCAGGCGCAAAGGCCACTCCGGCGAGAGACGGATTTCCCAGACGGTTGCCCGCGAAACATCCCACGAGGCGGTCTGTTTCACGAGGACCGTGGGAACTTCGACGAAGGTTTTCCGAGGTTGTGAGGTACATTTCTCCAGTAGCTCTGCCCGGAAGCCTACGGACGGACGGGGGCAACGGCCAGTGACCCGGCATGCTGCCAGTCGGTCAAAACGGTCGATGATCAGGTGAGCAGATCGGTTGCGATGCGGCAACCGCCAATTGCAACACAAACTTTGAATCAGTAGACTCGTCCGCGAGTTGTCGACTGGGATGGGTGGGATTGCTTGGCTTGAGTGGGCCGCGATTGAAGACCTGCAAGGTTCAGTCCCCTTTGTCGATCAGCGAGGAGTGGAACGTGAGCGCCAATCTGAACGTCGATCAGCCCGAAGTGTTCGAGATGGAATTGGAAAACAGCCGGTTTCCCAAGGCGCTGGTCATGGCCTTTGGTGTCAGCCTCGGTCTGCACGTCCTGTTGCTGTGTGGGCTGGCCCTGGTCAAGTTTTCTGAGAGGCTTCAGAGCTTCACCGAGATCACCAGCGCCATCGAAGAAGACGATCCGGCGACCTACAAGTTCGACTCCACCGTTACGGACCAGATTGGAAGCGGTGGCGACGTCAGCAGTCTGGCGGCCTCGCAGGAAGCGTCCAATCAGCTCGTCAGGAGTCCTCAGGAAGAGATCGAGAGAACTGTCACGGATAACCTGAACGTCGCGGCCCCCTCCACCGAGCAGTTGCCGCAACCCTCGAAGTCGGACGTGTTGGCATCCGTGGCAACTCAAGGTGCGACCCAGCATTCTGGTGGCGTCGAAGGGGCCGTCGACAGCCTGACGTGGGAAATCGCCAATTCGCTGCGCGACAAGAAAACGCTGGTCGTCTGGTTGTTTGACGTCTCGCCTTCACTGGCGGCCCGCCGGGCGATGATCGCCGACCGAGTCGAGAACGTCTACAACCAACTGACTTCCCTCAATGTCAGTTCGGACAAGGTTCTTAAGAGTGCCGTGGTGACGTTCGGCGAGAAGACGAATGTCATCACCAAGGATCCGGTCGACGATGTCGCGGATCTGGTGAAGGCCGTCCGCAGCATCAAGTCCGAATCGTCCGGCAATGAGAACACGTTTGCCGCCGTGAACTTTGTCGCCAAGCACTATCAGACGTATCGCACGCAGATGCACCGCGACGTCATGATCATCATCGTCACCGATGAGGCCGGTTCGGACCCCGTCAACCTGGAACAGGCGATTGTCAATACCAAGCGTTACGGCATGCGATGCTACTGCGTCGGCGATGCCGCTCCGTTCGGCAAGGAGTTCACGGAAGCCCCCTTCACGCTGGAGAATGGCGAAACCGTGATCGGTGTCATGCAACGCGGTCCCGAGACGTTCTATCCCGAACGAGTCCGTCTGGCCTATTGGGGTGCCAACGGCTACGCCCTGGAAGACATGTCGTCCGGCTTTGGTCCCTACGGCCTGACCCGTTTGTGCAACGAGTCCAACGGCATTTACTTCATCACCGATGACGGTCGCGGTCGCAAGTTTGATCCGCAGGTCATGAGGAATTACGCGCCCGACTACCGGCCCATCCGGATGCTGGATGCCGACATCGGCCAGAACAAGGCCAAGGCGGCGCTGATCGAGGTCTGCCGACTGCTCAAGATCGACAACGTGCCGCCCCCGCGGCTGGAGTTTCCCGCGGAAAACGACACCGTCCTCCGCCAGGCCATCACCGAATCGCAGAAGCCTCTGGCCGATTTTGAATACAAACTCGACCACTTGGTCCGTGTGCTCGAACCGGGCGAGAAGGATCGTGCCAAGATCAAGGACGCCCGCTCACGCGCCGGTTACGACCTGGCAATGGGCCGAGTGCTGGCTCTGCGTGCCCGCAGCTTCGGCTATAACGCGATGCTGGCCGAAATGAAGGCGTCGCCGAAGAAATTTGAGAAAGAGGGGAGCAATCAATGGCGGCTGGTGCCGTCCAAAGAGATCACCTCGGGTGCGACGACCAAAAAGCTGGCGACCCGTGCGCTGGATTACCTCAATCGGGTCATCGACGATAATCCGGGAACGCCCTGGGAGTTGATGGCCGAACTCGAACGCAACACACCACTCGGCTGGGAGTGGAAGGAAGCGAACTACAATCCAAACCCTGCTGGCATGGGTGGTGGCAAGGACAAGGCGGGACCGAAGTTCATTGAAGTTGAAGACCCGGTCACCAAAAAGAAGGTCAAAAAGCAAATCGATAAGGATCCGGTCAAGCGCGACATCTGATCACAGGGTTCGGAATGGATTCCGAGTTGTTGTTTCGCCGGTGATTCATCGCGGCATCAACCCCCTTGCAGCGGATGTTGCAAGGGGTTTTTCGTAGGGTCTGGTGTTTCCCCTGCAATCGAGTTCTCATCGTCTCTGTTCCTCTGGAGGTTGATGAATCATGAGTCGCATCCTGGTTTCGGGCGACGGCCAAGCAACACAGCGCATTCCGAAATCGGCATTCGTCGGTTTGGGAGTTTCTGCGCTGATTCACGTCTCTATGTTGGTAGCCCTCTCGTTTGTCGTGTTCCATGCACCGGCCGCTCAGTTGCAGATGATTGTTGATTCCGTCTTCACCGAAGAGCGGATGCAGGAGGAGTTCACGCAAGATCTCGAACAGTCAACCGAGGCCGCACAAACAGTCAGCTTCATTGCCGGAGCTCAGGCTGCCGGAGGGACTGGCGTGGCGGGAGGGGGCGGAACGGGCGGAGGAGGCGGCACGGGAGTGTCTCAACAGAAGCTGGATGATGCCCCCAGTTTGAAAGAGCCGGTCGTCAGGGTGAACATCGGATCGATGGGCGTGCCCGGAACGGGGATCATTGGCAAGGATTTGGGTACCGGCCAGGTCTCGGGTGAAGCCGGACGAGTCGTCGAGGGTTATGGGGCCGCGTTGGGGCAGATGACTCAGGAACTGGTCCGCATGATGCGCGAGTCCAAAGTGCTGGTTGTCTGGCTGTTCGACGAATCGGAAAGCATGAAGGACGATCAGAAGGAGGTTCGCGAACGATTCCACAAGGTCTACGAGGAACTCGGCCTCGTGCAGAAGCAGGATGCCAAACTCAAGATCTCGGAGGAGATCCTGCTGACCTCGATCATGAGCTTCGGCAAGGGGATCGTCGAACACACGGCCAAGCCGACCTCCAACATCGATGAGATCAAGAAGGCGATCGACAAAATTGGTGTCGATGAAAGCGGTCTGGAGTACACCTGTGCCGCGATCATGTCGGCCGTCGGCAAGTACCAGCAGTTTGCCCAGCGTCAGAAGCGAAAGTTGATTTTGATCGTCGTTTCCGACGAATCGGGCGATGACGGCGAGAAAATCGAGGAAGCGATCCAGCGCTGCAAGAGTGCCGAAGCTCCCGTCTACGTGATGGGGCACTACTCGGTATTCGGCTATCCCTACGCCCGTATCAGTTGGGTTGATCCCAAGCACGGCCTGACTCACTGGCTGCCAATCAACCGCGGACCGGAAACCCCCCTGCCCGAATGTTTGCAGTTCGACGGATTGCACGCGCGGTGGGATGTCTTTTCCAGCGGGGTTGGCCCGTACGAGCAGGTCCGCATCGCCAAACAAACGGGCGGTATTTTCTTCATGCTGCCGGGGAACGAGGACAATCTCGCCGGAGCCGGTTCCTTTGAACAACGCAAGTTCGACATGCTCGACATGAAGGAGTACCTCCCAGACCTGAGTTCGCGCATGGAGTACTCGAAGGCGCGGGATGCAAGCAGGTTTCGCGACGCCCAGTGGAAGGTTATTTCCCTCCTCAACCCGTTCATCGACCCGAACAAAGAAGTCCTGAACATGCAGGAGCACCACTACAGCATTGATCCGGCCGTCTTTGCCACACAGGGCAAGACGACCTTTGAACGTGCGATCAAGACGATGGGCATGCTGAACGATGCCACCAAGCTCCTCGATTCGGTCAAAAAGCTGCGTGACAAGGAACCGTCCGAGCGCTGGCGCGCCAACTACGACCTGATGCACGCCCAGTGTCTGGGCTATCGCGTGCGACTGTTCCAACTGTTGTTGTCGCTCGACCAGCACCAAAAGAACAAGCCGAAGCCGAAGGACGAGAAGAACAACGAATGGGACATTCACCGCACGCCACAACTGCTCGAACCCGACAAGGAGCAGATCAAGCTGACCAAGGTCGATCTGGACGAGCTCAAACAGCAGAACGAAACGGCGCGGGCCGAGTATCTGGCCGTGATCGAGAACCACCCGCGCACGCCCTACGCCCGCCGAGCGCAGTGGGAATTGCAGTACGGATTCGGGATGAAGTTTGCCGAGGTCTACCGGAATCCCAAGTACCTCGATATGGGGGGCGTCAAGTTCCCGAAGCAGTAACGACTGTCTTCCGTGGCCCGGCTTCTCACAGCAGCCGGGTCATTTCATTTCTTTGCCGTTCGTCGCGCCAGTGGATTCGTTGGGGACCGCCTGATAAAACGGTGACTGCACTTGGTCTGATTCGGGGGGAGTTGCCGTGATCTTCGATGCGAGCAGGCGAGCGAAACGCCGGATGGATGCCGCGCAGGGTTATCTGATGCTCAATCTGCCCGATCGGGCGCTGCGCGAACTCGACGAGATCGTCGACGCGGGCGAGGCCACTTGCCAATACCACCTGCTGAGAGGAGAGGCCCTGCGGGCGAAGTCCGACCACCCCGCCGCACTCACGGCGTTTCGGAGGGCGCTCGAAGCCAATCCCGAAGATCTCGCCGCGCTGATGGGGATGGCGTGGTGCTTCAAACGGATCGACCGCCTGGATCAGTCCATCGAGACGATGCAACGGGCGTACGAGTCGCACAAGGAGGTGCCGGTCGTGCTCTACAACCTTGCCTGTTACTACTCGCTGGCGGGAGAGAAGGAGTTGGCCCTGTCGTGGCTCGGCCGCGCGCTGCGCATGGACCGGGGGTTCACGAAGCTCGTTCCCAAGGAAACCGACTTCGATCCGCTGCGCGATGATCCCGACTTCCTTCATCTCCTCGAACTGACGGCGAAATAGACCGCCGCGCCCCGTCCTAAATGTTGCCCGTCCGATCATTCTCTGGAAGGCCGCCCGATGTGGACGCTGGCTCAATTCGCCGACGACTTCTCCGACATGTCCGGTGCGCCGATCGGCGGTGCGATGGGGTGGTACTACGCTCTGTTGGGGATGCGTCTCACGTCGGTGCTCTATTTCGCTTTCTGGCTGTGGATGGTGTGGCACTGCCTGCGGACTGAACCCGATCGATTTCTGTGGTTGTGGGTGCTGTTCATCGTGCAGGGCGTCGGGCCGGTGCTGTATTTCTTCCTGCGATATCTCCCCTCCACCGATCTGCGTCCGCCCTCGTTTCTCCGACGGTGGACTCGCGGGCGCGAACTGGCCCGGCTGGAGACGGCCGCCGTGCAGATCGGCAACCCGCATCAATTCATCCAGTGGGGCGACATGCTGCGCGAAGTTGGCCGGTACGAGGAGGCGGGCAACGCTTACGATCGCGCCTTGAAGAAGGACGCCCTCAATTTGCAGGCCCTCTGGGGCGCGGCTCAAGTCGCGACGATGCGGAAACTGCACGACCTGACGCGCGACCTGACGCGGCAGATTCTCGACAAGGATCCGCAGTACAAGTTCGGCGACGTGTCGCTGGCGCACGGCAAGGCCCTGATCGAGTTGGGCGAGCGGGACGCAGCGGCCGCGCACTTCGAGCAGCATGTTCGTCGCTGGCGACACCCCGAAGCGGTTTATCTGCTGGCGAGCCTCTGCGCCGAACGGGGCAACAGGCAGGCCGCACGCGATCATCTGCAATCGGTCCTGCACGACATCAACGGCAGCCCGGCGGCGATCGCCCGCAAACACGGCCGTTGGAAAAGTCGGGCCAAACAACTACTGCGAAAGCTGCCCATCGCGTAGGCTCGTTACTGTAGTCCGGTCGCTCCGCCGACCGGAACTCCCGCCGACGGAGCGGCGAGACTACGGTAGTTCCCGGCTGACTTTCTGAGGCGGGCGGCCCCGCGTATCCTGTTGCCTCACTCACGCTCGCTCTTCCCATTGAGGTTGTCCGCCATGTCGTTCGATCTGTCGCGCCGAGATTTCTTCATGACGTCAGCCGTTGCACTGGCTGTGACCAGTGCGGCCGATGCCCGGGAGTCGCAGCCTGCCGCGAGCGGAGGCTCTCCGTTTCGATACTGCCTCAACACGAGCACCATTCGTGAGTGTCAGTATCAGGGGAAAAAGGTCGATGTCGTGGCGGAAGTCGAGATCGCCGCGAAGGCCGGTTATACGGGAATCGAACCGTGGATCCGGGGCCTCGACACGTACGTCAAGAATGGCGGCACGTTGTCCGACCTGAGGAAGCGGATCGCCGACGCGGGCCTGACGGTTGAAAGCGCGATCGGCTTTGCCGCTTTCCTGCACGAGGACGAAACAGAACGGAAGAAGGGACTCGAAGAGGCGAAGCGGTGCATGGGAATCGTGCGCGAGATCGGCGGCGAACGACTGGCCGCCCCCCCCGTCGGTGTCACCGACAAGACGGGTCTCGATTTGTTGCAACTGAGCGAGCGCTACCGCGCGCTGTGCGAGATCGGCCAGCAGGAGGGCGTTTACCCGCAACTCGAACTGTGGGGTTTCTCGAAGACGCTGTCGCGGATGGGTGAGGCGGCCTTCGTCGGAATTGAAGCGGCTCATCCCAAAGCCTGCTTCCTGCTCGACATCTATCACATTTACAAGGGGGGCTCGGGCTTCGAGGGCCTGAACATGTTTGCCGGTCGGCGGATGTACAACTTCCACGTGAACGACTATCCCGCCGAACCGCCCCGCGCGATGATCAACGACGCCGCACGAGTCCACTGCGGCGACGGCATCGCTCCGCTCACGGACATCTTCCGCACGCTGCGCGATGGCGGCTATCGCGGCCCACTGTCGCTGGAGCTGTTCAACCCGAACTACTGGAAGCAGGACGGACTCGAAGTGGCGAAGACCGGCCTCGAAAAAACCAAGGCCGCCGTCGCGAAGGCCCTCGCGTAGCGAACCGTGTCGCTTGTTGCCAGCTCGTGCGTTTTGACCCCGAGTTTGCTCTCTCTCTCGGCGGCGTCTACTTCTGCTTGACGTGCGTGGTGTAGAAGAGAAATGCCAGCGGCGCGCCGAGCAGGATGCCGGAGAACGGGATCAGTCCGGGCAGTCCAATCTTCTTGTAGATGAAGTCGTACAGCACGAACGAATCGAGCAGGCTGAAGCCGATTACCGACCAGCACATCGCCAGAACGCCGAGTTGCTTTCGCTGAGCCTTCTCGTCCTCGGTCAATGCTGCTTTCGGCTTGGCCGGGCCCGACGACGAGGAGCCCTTGCTTCCCCTGGCCGGTTCGGCAACTTCCTTGCGCAGGCCGGCGGCGTAGTACTTGGCGATCGCCTGATTGATGGCCAGCGGTGTCGCCAGCACGGGACGAATCGGCATGTTGAACCTCAGGCGGATCTCGTCATCGAGTTCCGCATCGGGTTCGTCCGAGCAGGCGACCAACACGCCGCCGTGGTCGATGAACAGCGGCAGGCACGTGTGGCGGCGAACCACCGTGCGGGGAACCTGATCGAGGATCGAGTCGTCCGGCAGCACGTCGGCCAGATCGACGTAAGGCCGTCCAATCTCCTGGGCCAGTGCCCGCGCCGCCTCATCCGGCTCGACGAGCTTCATTTGGACGAGGGCATCGCGCACTGACAATCCCGTCCGCTCGGCGTGCGACTTCACCTCGCGCACCTGATCGGCCGACAGTACGCCCTGATCCTGCAGATACGAGGTCATGGGGCGGCGGCCTGTTGTCGCGTCTCGATCGTCGATCTCGCGGCCCTGACTCCGATCGTATTCCAACTTCTGTTCGGCATCGGTCAGACAGAGCATGGCCCTGGCGAGTTCGTTAAGCAGACTCTGCGACTCGTTCGAGTACTGGCCGGTCGCGTACTTGCGGACGTGGGCGTTCAGCTTTTTGTAGTTTTTGCGAACCTTTTCGGGATCGTCCTCGAACTGCGGCAGTCGCAGCAGTTGGTAGTGGTCGGGCGGCCGCGGCCCCTCGGGGATGCCGAGCCATTCCTTGTAGACATCAATCGCCACGGACGGGACTCCTGAAAGCGGTTTGAGTGGCACGCCCTGAGTCCTCGAAGGGCGTGGAATCAGGCTGGCGTTACTCCCACGCCCTTCGAGGACTCAGGGCGTGCCACACGAGAACATTATTTCGACTCACTCCACTAGGTAATCCATCGCCAACGCGGTGAATACGCCGATGCCCTGCTCGGTCAGCCCCTAGTCGCGA
>JBBPIS010000103.1:0-29159 GCA_038040225.1 Planctomycetota bacterium | reverse complement strand
GGCTGAATGAGGACACGACGTAATTCGCCCCGTTGGGGCTGCGTTATTGATTCGACTCGTTCCCCAAGGCGGCGCTCCCGCTGGTCGCTTGCCTTGGGCTGGTTTATCTCGGCCCTTCGGGCCTATGAAAAGTCATCACACTTGTAATCCAGTCGTGTCAGAAATGATCCCCCCAACAACAGGCAGCTTTCCATGAATCGAATCGCCGTACTGAGTCTCTCGACACTTCTCGTCACCATCGGCCTGCAAACGGCCCTCGCCGCGGACCCGCCTGTCGTGGCGTATCCCGATCATTCGAAGCTGCTCGTCGTGCGAGATGCCGCTGGCAATGAGCGGCCGGTCAAGACGAAGGCCGATTGGGCCGAGCGGGTCGCTCACGTGCGAGCCAACATGCAGCTTGTCATGGGTCCGCTGCCGGAGGCCTCGCGCCGCGTGCCGCTCGAAATGGAAATTGTCTCCGAGGAGAAGACGGCGAAGTACCTGCGGCGCAAAGTCAAATTCACGCCCGAGCCGGACGATCGCGTTCCCGCGTGGCTGCTAATCCCGAACGAGTTGCCTGCCGGCGGGAAGGCCGCCGCGATGCTGTGTCTGCATCAGACGACGAAGATCGGCAAGGATGAGCCGGCCGGGTTGGGGGGCCTCAAGTCGCTGCACTATGCGCACGAACTGGCCGAGCGGGGTTACGTCTGCCTCGTTCCCGATTACCCGTCGTTTGGCGAGTACCCCTACGACTTCAAGACCAAGGGGGCGCACTACGCCAGCGGTTCGATGAAGGCGATCTGGAACAACCTCCGCGCGGTCGATCTGCTCGAATCGCTGCCGCAGGTGGACAAGCACCGGCTCGGCGTGATCGGCCATTCGCTGGGGGGCCACAACTCGCTCTTCACCGCCGTGTTTGACGAGCGTCTGAAAGCCGTCGTGTCGAGTTGCGGGTTCACTCCGTTCCACGACTACTACGGGGGCAAGGTGGCCGGCTGGACGAGCGACCGCTACATGCCCCGCATCCGCGACGTCTACGAGAACAACGCCGACAAGCTGCCGTTCGACTTCTACGAGATTGTGGCCGCCCTCGCGCCAAGAAGCTTCTTCTCGAACTCGCCGCTGCACGACAGCAACTTCGAAATCGGCGGCGTCCGCAAGGCGTTCGCAAAGGCCGAGGAAGTCTACGCCCTGTTCGAGCCCGCCAACGCCAAGCCCCCTTACGCGCGCCTCAAGCTCGCCACCCCCGCCGCCCCTCACGACTTCCCCGAACCCGAACGCAAAGCCGCCTACGAGTGGCTCGATGAGTTGTTGAAGTGAAGGGGCAGACGCTGTAGTTGGTCCGATGTTTGCCGTAATAGACGGAAGCTAGAAATGACACAACAAAAACGCGATCCGTTTTTCCAAGTGCTGGAAAACCGACTATGCCCGTTCTTATTTGAACGAGGCTACAAACTGATTGGCACCGAGTTTTGTTCGTCATCCTTTGGCAATTGTTTGGCTTATTTCGAGAAGAGTGCTTGGATAATTCGGATAGTGCGCGATCGTGATCAGCATTTCATCGAGTTCTGTTCGTCAGTGGATTGCGACATCTGCGTGGACTTGTCGAGAGTCATAGACTACGCCAGCGATTCACCGTTGAAGGTCAGCATGCAGTTTGATTTGGAAGTCCTCACGACGCTTTTGATTGAATGGTTGGAGAAGATTGAGGTGTTGTTGTCAGAGCAGGGCGTTTCTGGACTTGCTGACAATGTCTGGGCATTTGTCTCCCAACACGCGCCGCTTTACTAGGCCGTTGGGTGGCCCCGGCGGGGTGGCACGACCAATGTGAGCCGTGAATTCGTGTGGCACGCCCTGAGTCTTCGAAGGGCGTGGGCTTTGCCAGTGGAAGCACTCTTCCACGCCCTTCGCAAAGCCTCAGGGCGTGCCACCCAGGGTGCCATCGGGGCCGAGAATGTGCCGTGAGGGAAGCGTGCGACCCATCTCAATCGGAACGGGAGTCATCCCCCCGTACCAGCGGGCGCTCGACCACTCCCAATCCGTGGGGCGTTCCACCAAACCTCGCCGCACGGGATTCGCGTGGATGTAGTCGATCATCGCGTGAACGGTCGCGATCTCGAAGGCATTTCTGTCGCAGCCGCCTACGAGTGGCTCGATGGCTTTTTGAAGTAATGTTCCGTTGGAAAGGCTGTGCCTGAGTCCACAGTCACTGGCCAGAGTTTTGTCCCATGACTCAGGCACACACTGAACCTGCTGGACTGGGATTGTGCCGTTTCCGAACACGGCATATTTTCCATCCAACTTGCTCCGTTCCAAGGAGGTCTGGTGATGCAACGACTCTTCGTCCTGTGCGTAATTTCGGCCGTCCTGTTCTCGGTTCCAGTTGCCAGCGGGGCCGACACGCCGACCATTGACGAGATACTCGCCAAGGCTCGCGCCAACCGCGAGAAAGTCGAGCCACTCCACGTGCAGATGACCCATTCGCACGAATGGACCGAAGCCTTTCGCACAGCCAGGCGGAAAGAGATTGAGCCGAAGGTAGAACTGGTCAAACTACTGAAATCGGGCAACGCCGTGCTCGTCGACAAGGCGAGTCCATTAACGTCACGGCAGATCACGCAGGAGATGGAAAATCAACTGGCAATGGCGCGAGACCTTGCCCTGTTGACACAGCAGGACCAGTTCTTGGAGCTGTTTCTGAGGGGTGACGATTACCAGATTCGCCAACCGATCTTCCGATCAAGAGAGAAGCCGGACCAGTGGACGGCCCCCAGCGGCCTGATAAGGCCAGCCTCATTGGTCACAACCTATCGAGACGTCCGAATCTACTCCCGGTCAGCGGATACCAGTCCCCCCGCCCGCATCTGGACCGGACACCGCGAAACTTCCCCCTCTCAACATGTGATGGTGACCACCAAGCACTTCAACGATCCAAGCAGCCGCCCGATTCCGCCATTTGCCGGAATCGCGGACCCCAACGGCATCGATTGTCACCCGATCGATCTGTTCTTTCGCCAGCCGAAGGAGAAATACCGAGTCGTCGGCCGGGAAACCGTGGACAATCATGAACTGCTGGTCGTGGAAGTGGCTGTCCCCACGATCCAGTCGGGCTCATTCTCCGATGAAACGGGGAAGAACTACCAGTCCAAAGTGGTCCACTATTACCGAGGCTGGCTCGATGAGAAACGCGGCTGGCTCCCTGTGACGTTTCAGATCTGGCACGGCAACGAGCGGATCACTCTGGAGAAAATTCAGAAGTTATCGCCCACTCGGATCATGACGACGGCAGAGATCAAGGAATTGGTTCCTGACGGGTGGTATCCGTCGGTCACCGTGGAGGAGAAGTTCGGGATCGACCCTGAAATCATGCCGCCGACCGCCGAGGACTGGGCCGAGAATCTAGCCGGAAAGAAAATGATTCCGAAGGTAGCTTATGAACGCAGGCGTTGGGACTGCTCGGTCGTGGAAGGGCGCGTCACGCTCGCCGACGATTTCTTCGTCCTGCGCTTTCCGGAAGGGCAGACCTTCTATGACCGCGACACGGATCAGGTGATCGGAGCCCTGGAATTCCGTCCGCCAGCCCGCGTGGGGCAAGCAGCCCCCGAGTTGACAGTCGCCCGCTGGCTGGATGGCCAGCCACGAACACTGGCCGACCTGCGCGGCCGGGTGGTGGTCCTCGATTTCTGGGGTCTGTGGTGCGGAGCTTGTCGCAGTTCCGTCCCCGACCGCACCAGGCTGCAGGAGCGGTACAAAGACAAGCCGGTCACGTTCATCAGCATCCATACCGCGGAGCAAGACGTCGATGGCCTGGCCAACCGGATCCAAGCCTTCGCGAAGAAACAAAACTGGCAATACCTGGCCTCGATCGATGCGGGCCGGATGATCGAAGACTCAGCAACCACAGCGGCCTATGGAATCCGCCACTTTCCGACTGAGATCATTATCGGTCCCGATGGAATCGTGACCCACAACAGCGATGACGGATCCGAAATGATCACGGATGATGGGATTCCATCCGAGGCGCTTTGGATGAAGGAGATCTTCCAGATGAAGGAGATCTTTCAAGCGGCGGGTGAACCCTGGCCCATTCCAGAAGGGGCCACGTTTGAACAGACGATGGACGCCTTTGATCGCATTGACCGCGAGGTCTTGAAGCGTGTCCATTTGTTTGAGTGGAGTCGCCGAATTGACCAAGCCCTTGAGAAGGTAACTCTCGAAAGATGACAAAGCTGGATGGCCCCGGTTGCCGTCATCGGCTATCGGAGCGCCGAAGCCGGACGAGGTCGAATTAAGGACGGACGCAACTCTTCAAGAACGCGTCTTGTCGGCGTGGCGGCCCCGGTTGAAGCTACCGTGGCTACCCAGCGCTCGCAAAGTGCTTCAGAAGCCGGAGTCTGGAGAGGGCCGGGATTTTCGCTCGTCGCGCGGTGGTTCCTCTTTACCTTTGCTCGGATCCTCACCCGCCAGCTTGAGCGCCTCAATGATCAGCTTCTCGGCCTCTTCCGGCCGTCCCTGTTGCAGCAGCGGGCCGACTTGCTGCATTAACTTTTGGATGGGCCGCACGTCCTTGCCGCTCCGTTGCATCTGCTCGGCAGCCCGCTGAATACGCTGAAGTTTTTCGACGAGTTGCGGTGGCGGGCCGTGGGGGCGACGCACAACCTCGGGCCGCTTTCCGGGATTCTCCAACTGCTGGCGAGCGGTCGCGTAACGCTTGCGAACGAAGGTCTTCATCGACGTGACGATCTCCTCGTAGCTTTGCTCACTGGGGTTGGTGACACGTCGATGAGGAAAGGGATCTGTCCTGAGATCGGCTTTGATCAAGGCATACTTGGCATCGAGGATCGCGCAGAGTCGTTCCGGTTCGAAGTATTTGTCGAGAATGATTCGTGCCGTGTCGCGGTATCGTTGCAGCAAGACGGGATCAGCGACGATGCGTTCCAGCAATGGATTCGGCACCTGACCGCCCAACGGCCAGGCGGCGTTCCAATCGGTGAGGACCTGGATTTGCCCAAAGGCGATTTCGCAGAACCCCACGTCAAGATCCCAGGGCAGATAGTTCCAGCGTTCCCGTTTCCCGTCGTAGTACAGGTAGTAATTGTGAGGGTGCCAGCCGGTCAGTTGGTCGAACGCGCCAGAAAACAGCAGGACGGCCGTCACGCGCAGGAAGTCATTCACTTCCATGTTTGATTCCAGGTTCGCCGCGAATTCCTTCTCTGGCGACTGATTGATCAGCCTGATGAACTCGACCAGTCGTCGCTGACCTTTCTTCGCGGACTTCGTCTCCGCCTCGAAGGCCCGCGCGTAGACAGACGGATCGTCACCGAGGAATTGAAGATTGGCACCGGGGCCCCCTTCATCGACCTTGAACAAATGGCCGTTGGAATCGGGAAAATGGCGTTCGATGAACGACTCATCAATCCGCTCCACATTCACATAGACTCCGTGGTACTTGTTATTCAGAAACAGCTTGGCGTAATTGCAGCGATGCGTTTTGATTCCCTGGTCACGCAGAATCTCGGTAATGATCGGCTCGCTAAAAACGCTGCCGAACTGGACGCCGTTGTCCAGGGAAACCCGCCGGAGTCCGAGGAATCGCTGGTCATCAGCGTACTCGTCGAATTTGATCAGGAAGCTCCGCTTGTGCTGCTGTGATGGCGCGGAGGAGCTATTCCCTTTGAAGCGGATCGCCACGTTTTCAATGGAAACATCCCGCCACCGAAAGGTGGCCCGCACATAGATCCGCTCGGGCAACGCCGCCCGCATGCGTTTCATGTCTTCGTCGGCAACTCGCAAGTAAACCGACTGAACTTCGTCGGGACGGTAGAAATCGCCGGCTCCCGCCTCGGCAGACTTTGCAGGCGCTGCGTTCGAGTTCTGCGCCGACGCGACTTGCTCGGCAGCAATCGCCAAGACCGCGAATATGAGCCGAACGGCTTTGCAATGACTGGTCTGGATGGTCATGGAGGTGTTCTTACACAGTTTTGGTTTGAGGTAACTCAACTCACGTCACACACCATGTCCCCGTCGCAGCGCCAGTCAGGGGTCGGGTCTACGGTCCGTGATTTTGGATGTACTCGTCGATCTCTTGGGAGTGACGGGAGACCACACCGGTCAGGCTCTTCACGTACTGCCGCAATTCCTCACGCACGGCGGGCATCTCGGATTCGAGCAGTGGTCGCAACTGTTCGTCCTCGGCCCGCTGGCGGGCGAGTTGCTCGGGTGAGACGTTGGGTTGGGCTTTCATCGTCAGTCCTCTGCTTGGCTTGGCTCCCTTCAATATGCATGCGGCCCGTGCATCAGGCCGACGATGGCCGACATGACTGACTGGAGCGACGGGCCGATCAGGAACACAAAGCTCAGCACGAGTGTCATGAAGTAGAACAGGCGGTTGCTGTTCAGATCGAACATCAGCAGATACAGCAGTCCGCCCACGAGTGCCAGCGCTGCGAAACAGGCCATCCAGTTGCCGTATTCGCTGACGACGAAATAGCGGTAGCGACGCAACACGAACTCCGTTTGGATCGCTCGGAACTGGTCTTCGACCTCCGGTGCGCTCGGCGGGGCGGGACGCTGAGGCAGCAGCGGCGGCTGGAGTTGGTCCTTGGTGAGGCTGGCGTACTCGTCCAGATCCTTCTCGTAGACCGCCACCATCTTTTCGTAGTGCTTCAATTGAATGTCGTAGTTTTTGAGGCCCACTTCGTACTGCTTCTGCCGATCCGGAAACAACTCCCGGTTCCGCTGCTGCTCCAGTTCCACCTTCTTCTCATCCGCCGAGAAATGAATCCGACTGAGTCCCAGCACCTCGGACCTCAACCAGTAGGTAATCACCAGCAGCACCAGAAATCCGCTGATGGCGAGCAGCTTGGCTGCGACGATGCGACGTTCCTCAGACATGGCTCAATTCTCCGAGTGGCGTTTGATGACAAGGGCTGCGAATCGGCTCGGGTGTCACTGGTGAGTGGCTTCGCTCGCCAGTGCTCCTCTCAAGCACATTGGCGGCCTAAAGCTGCCGCCAATGGCACGCGCGGTGCGAACGCAAACGAATTCGTTCCCGTCGGAGTCCGTGTCGAGATCGTACTCGGCTGGGTGGAATTCGTCACGAGTTGGCCGTATCACAGCCAGTTGGAGTCAAGAGCGGAGAGTCGAGAGACTAGAGCCAGATGCGAACTCGAATCTCTTCTCTGGCTCTCGACTCTCAACTCTTGTCTCTCAACTTCCCTCAGCGAGGATGACCATGAACTCCACGATTTCTCTGACACGACGACAAGCCCTGATGACGGGAGCCATTGCCTTGGGAGCAACCGCCTTTACCGATGCCGCGCCGGCCGACTCGAACGAGACGCCGTGGATTGACGCTCACTCGCACATCTGGCCGCCGGAGACGGACAAGTTTCCGCTGGTCAACGGTCAGACGAAGAAGGATCTCAAGCCGCCGAGCTTCACCGATGACGAGCTGATGGCGATCGCTCGTCCCGAAGGGGTGGGGCGAGTCGTGCTGATACAGCATTCGGGCTATCACCTGTTCGACAACTCGTACCTGATCGACGCGGTCCGCCGGCACCCGAAACTGTTTCGGATCGTCGGCATGGTGGACGACCAGAAGCCCGCGCCCGGCAAGGCGATGCAGGGGCTGCTGACTTTGGGGGTCACCGGCTTCCGCATCACGCCGTTCGTGCGGAAGGAGAAGCAGGCCGAGTGGCTCGATGAGCCGGGCATGATCGAAATGTGGAAGACCGGGGCCGAGACGCGGCAGCCGATGTGCTGCCTGATCAATCCATCGGACCTGCCGGGCGTCGATCGGATGTGCGAACGACACCCCGACACGCCGGTGGTCATCGACCACTTCGCCCGGATCGGAGCCGATGGCCAGATGCGCGACGAGGATCTCAAGAACATCTGCCGGTTGGCCCGGCACAAGCACTCCAGCGTGAAGGTCTCGGCGTACTACGCCCTCGGCGAAAAGAAGCCGCCGCATCTCGAACTGATCCCGATGATCAAGCGACTGTACGAAGCCTTCGGCCCGCAGCGTCTGATGTGGGCGAGCGACTGCCCGTACCAGATTCAGGGGGCCAACAACTACAAAGCCTCAATCAGCCTGATCCGCGACCGGATCGACTTCCTCACGCCGGACGACCGCCAGTGGCTGCTCCGCAAGACCGCCGAGAAGGTGTTTTTCTACGCGTGAGTTCGCATGGTTGGGCGGCCGGTTCTGAGTCACTGGAATTCGGAGATTCGTTTCCATTCAATCTTGTTGGCAATTCAATGCTCTGCGTCATTCCCTTTGAGGAAACTGCTGGAGTTCATTGCAATGAGATCACCCGCGTTGGCCCGCTCGCACAGCTTGCCTCGAATCAATCTGGAGCGGCGCAACTGCGGCTGGAGGTGGCGCGCATGGGTTGTCGCACTTGTCTGGTTCGCGTTCGCCGTCGGGGCCGACTTGCGGTTAGAGGCGTCGGAAGAACCGATCGACTTGGGAACGATTCAGCTTGCGGTTGAACAGCGGGCTCAGAAAATCAAGACCCTGTCGGGGCGCGTTCGCGTCGTCCATCACAATCAGAGCAAGGCTCAACCGCCAACAAACACATTTGAGGGCCTCGCCTACGAAACCGAATTTCGATACCACGTGACCAACGGCTGGATGTATCACGACGACCAGCGGACGTGGGTGATGAGCGGCATCTCGCAGCAGCCGTTCCGCGTGCGGACCATCGAATCGTTCGACGGCACCACGCGAGCCACGCTGCTTCACACTCTGGAATGGTGTCCGATCGCATCGGCCGTTCCTCCGAACCAGCCTTACAAGTTGCGGCTCCACTCAAGTGGCGGACAGAGCCAAGACACCCTGTTGCACGCGATGGGGCTGGCATCGGAAGAGTTTGGCAACCTGCAGTCACTGCTCCGTGACCGTGAAGTCAGAATCTCGGGATACCGGCGGCTGGACAATGACGAGTGCATCGTCGTCACCATCCCCGAGTTGTCCGTCGAACTGGTCTTCGATCCGCAGAAGGAGTTCGTACTGCGCCAGTACAAGAGACTGCGGTCTCTTTCCGAGCCGGTCACCGGCTCCCGTGAGTCCATTCCGAATCTGCCGGAGCTGAGGCGGATCAACAGCGAGTTCAAGGAGTTTGTCCTGCCGGATACCGGGGAGTCGGTTTGGGTGCCGATGCGTTCCACGCGGATGGGCCGGGATGCAAAACCGGTCGATCTGGAGGTGATTGACCTGCGCCTCAACGAACCGTTGGAACAGGCGCAGTTCCAGATCGATCCCGCGTCGCTTCCCGACGGCATCCGGATTGAACCGTTGACCGGCCCACCGAGCTACACGGGGGATCGACGGGATCTGTTCGACGAACTCCAGCGACAGATCGACGATCAGGACAAATCGCTCGAAGAATTGCGCCGTCGCGCGGAAGGACCGCGGGCGATGAATGGTCCCCGTCCGACAGGGCGACCTACACCAATGCCTGCGGAGCGGAAGTCGGATTGGATTCTCTGGCTGCCGGCCGTTGTGATCGCGCTCGCAGGCTATCGCCTTTGGAGTTGGCGTCGTCATCGAATCACGAGCGACACGCCGCGTCGTGACTAGCTCGGGCGACTTCAGGCAGTGTGATCGGGGCCGGTTTGCGGCGTTGGTAGTGTCAACCAACCAGAAAGTTGTTTTACGACTCACACCCAAGCGGCCTTGCGTGGATCGTCATTTCGTGCTGGCTGCCTGGACCTGCAACGAAGGAAGCTCACGACCGTCTTGTTCGTAGAGTCGGAGGGTTTCCTCAACCAACTCGCACAGTTCCGCGAACACCGCTCTCTCGTCATCGCCATGACACCCGCCATGCAACAACTCGGGACAACGTCCCACAAAACACTGGTCCTCTTCAGACCATTCGACGATTTTTGCGTAATGTGATGCGGGTTTCATGTTCGCGACTCCTCAATGGCGGCCTTGACCGCCCGCTCTTGATAACGCTTGGCATCGTCGCCGAGTTGGCCAGCAATGGTAACAGTCCTGGCGACGTTGAGGTGAGTGAAATTGCGATGGCTGCCCTTGCCGCCCCGGTTCTCGAAACCGGCTGCTTCCAAGTCCGCAATCAACTCACGAATCTTTCGTGGCATGACAAGCTCCGACAAGCTGGCCGGTTCACAGGATGAACTTGCTCAGGTCTTCGTCGCGGCTGATTTCTTCGAGCTGTTTTCGGACGAAGGCCTTGTCGATGACGATGCGGGTGCCGCGGGCGTCCGGTCCCTCGAAGCTGGGGTTTTCCAGCAGTCGCTCCATGATCGTGTAGAGGCGTCGCGCGCCGATGTTCTGTGTGGACTGGTTGACCCGCCACGCGATCTCGGCGATTTCTTCGAGGCCGTCCGGCGCGTAGTCGAGGTCGATGCCATCGACCGCCAGCATCGCCTGCGACTGGCCCGTGATCGAACTCGACGGTTCGGTCAGGATGCGCAGGAAGTCGGCTTTGGTGAGGTCGCTCAATTCGACGCGGATCGGGAAGCGGCCCTGCAATTCGGGCATCAGGTCGGCCGGGCGCGACGAGTGGAAGGCGCCGGCGGCGATGAACAGGATGTGATCGGTCTTCAGCGAACCATACCGGGTCTGCACCGTGGCCCCTTCCACGATGGGGAGCAGGTCGCGCTGCACGCCCTGCCGGCTGACATCGGCTCCGTGCTGGCTGTCCGAGGTCGTGCAGATCTTGTCGAGTTCATCGAGGAACACGATCCCGCTGTCCTCGGCCAGCCGCAGGGCCTCGTCGTGGATCGCGTCCTTGTCGAGAAGCTGCTCGATCTCCTGTTCCATCAGAATCACACGAGCCTCGCGCACGGTGACCTTGCGATCCTTGTGCTGTCTGGGCATCAGCTTCTCGAACATCTGTTGAAAGTCGCCATCGAGTTGTTCCAGACCCATGTTCGACATGATCTGCACGGGCATACGCCGCTGGGGGACGGTCAATTCGACCTGCCGCTCGTCGAGCGAACCCGATCGCAGCATCGTCCGGAACTTTTCGCGGGTCCGTTCGTGCCTGGCCTCGGAGTCGTCCTCCTCGCCCTCTTCCGACGACGCCATCACCGGTTCGTGCGGGACGAGCAGATCGAGCAACCGTTCCTCGACGTGCTGCTCGGCCTGTTGCTCGACCTCGCCGCGTTTCCGCTGCTTGACGAGATTGATCGACGCATCGACCAGCTCGCGGATCATGCTCTCCACGTCGCGGCCGACGTACCCGACCTCGGTGAACCGCGTGGCTTCCACCTTCACGAAAGGGGAGCCGATCAGTTGAGCCAGCCGTCGCGTGATCTCGGTCTTGCCGACGCCCGTCGGTCCGATCATCAGGATGTTTTTGGGCGTGATGTCGCGACGGACTTCGACGGGGAGCTGCTGCCAGCGCCAGCGGTTTCGCAGCGCGATGGCCACCGCCCGCTTGGCCGCATCCTGCCCGATGATGTGCTTGTCGAGATCCGCCACGATCTGGCGAGGGGTCATGTCGCGCATGGCAGCTCCTCCACCGTGATGTTGTCGTTCGTGTACACGTCGATCTCGGAGGCGATCTTGAGCGACTCGCGCACGATCTCGGCGGCCGACAGTGACGAGTGTTTGATCAGTGCGCGAGCCGCCGCCAGCGCGAAGTGGCCTCCCGAACCGATGCCGAGCAGCCCGTCGGTCGGCGACACCACGTCGCCCTGTCCCGTGATGAGCAGGCTGTGCTCGGCATCGACCACGATCATCATGGCCTCCAACCGCCGCAGGACTCGGTCGGTGCGCCAGTCTCGCGCCAACTCGGTCGCCGCGCGCGGCAGGTTGCCGGGAAAATTTTTCGCTTTCGACTCGAAACGCTCCAGCAGAGCAAACGCATCGGCGGTCGATCCGGCAAACCCGACGAGCATCTTCTTGTCGAGGATCCAGCGCACCTTGCGAGTGTCCGCCTTGAGGATGGCTGATCCGTACGTGACCTGACCGTCACCGCCGAGGGCGACCTGTCCCTTGTGACGCACGGCGAGAATCGTCGTCGAATGCGTCTCGACACAGCCCCTGGACGCTGGTGTGTGATTTGTGGTTGCCATGAAAGACATCCTCCCGAAAAAGGTGACGCGACGCTGCGTCAACGGCGTACAAGCCGGGGTCCGGCACGCTGACGTGGAACCCTGAGAGACTGGCTGCTCGCCGATCACGGCATGAACAGGCGGCCGATGTCCAGGTAGATCACGAAGACCATCAGGCTCAGCAGGAAGGCCATACCGATGTAGCTTGCGCCGATGACGATCTTCTCGCTGGGGCGACGGCGGGTCACGGCCTCCCACAACAGGAAGACCATGTGACCTCCATCGAGCACCGGGATCGGCAGGAAATTCAGCACGGCCAGATTCACGCTGAGGAAGGCGAGAAACATCAGAAATTGCGGAACGCTGTGATTGACGATTTGAACCGCCACGTTCGCAATGCCCAGCGGGCCGCTGAGATTTTCCTTCTTCACCTGACCGGTCAGAAGGCCGCGCAGCGTCAAATAAATGCTGATCGCCGAATTGCGGGTGTAGTTGGTCGCCATGAACCAGACTTCACCCGGCGTGGTGGCGATCTGTTTGATCTCGTCGGGGTGCATTCGCAGGCCCTGGACGACGGGCTGAGGCCAGGTCGGATCGAGTTGCGGGATCAGTTCGACCTCCCGCGTTTCTGTCCCTTCGGTCAGCGTCAACTTGACGGTGCGTTGAGGAAACTCCTGCATCAGCCAGAAAGCGTAGCCCCAGTTGTTCGACTTTTTCTCCCCCTTCTCCTCGTCCAATTCGACGGGCAGTTCGCGTTTCTTTTCGCCGTCAGATTCTGTGATCTCCTTGGGAAGAACCAGTGTGATCCGTTTGACCTTGGTGAGCGATCCGGCCTTGATGTTCGCGCGAGCGGCCGGGCTGTCGGGCTCCACGGCCAACACGATGGGGATCGTGTGAAAGGCCACACCAATGGCGGGAATCGACAGCGGATCGCCTTCACTCAGCGGCTGCTCGGTCCAGCCGGGAATGTTCTCGGGCTCCAGCGTGAGAGTGACTTCGGTTTGCGGTCCGCCCGTCGATTGTCGTGTCACCGTGACACTCACGACCTGACCGTGCAGTCTGGCGAACTCGTTCGGAAGTTTCAGCGGATTGATTTCAGTACCGACGATCCGGCCGTTGATGCTCGCGAGTTTGTCCCCCTTCAGCAGGCCGGCATTGTCGGCGACCGAACCTTCTTGCACGGCCGTGATTGGCCCCGTATCCATCGACAGGCCGAGTGTGCGGAAGACGTTATCGGTGACCGTGACGGTCTTCGATTTCGTCTTGTCTCCCCCGGCCCAGACCTCCAGTTTGAGCGGCCCTTCCGTTTGAGAGGCGAGGAGAGTCGTCAACTCCGAGTAGGTCTTCACCGGCTCACCGCCCACCGCCGCGATGACGTCGCCGCGTTCGAAGGCCGGTTCGGCGCGAGCGGCCGCCGTCCCCGCGAAAACGAACGGCACCTTCCCCTTCGGGTCGGTCAACACCTTCAGACTTGTCAATTGGGCAACGCCAATTTGCGGCGCCGCCTTGCCCGTGTCGGGTTGGACGGTCAAGGTGAATGTCGAACGATCCTTGTGAAGGCCTTCAATCGTCAATGGGTGCGTCTGCACGGCCACGTTCAGCCGGACGTCATCGAACGTCGTGATGACGCGACCGTTGATCTTCTCGATCGTGTCGTCCGATTTGAGGCCCGCGACCCAGGCCGGCATCCCCGGTCGCGTCCCGCCGATGACGTTGGGAGGCAGATCGACACCGAGTGCGAACGCACCTCCGACGAACATCACGGCCGTGATGATGTTCATCGTCACGCCCGCCGAAATGATGGCCATCCGCTGCCAGACGTTCTTCGCCAGATACGACCGCGGATCTTCCGCGATCTCTTCGTTCGTCAGTTGGCTCGGATCGGCATCGTCCTGGCCGAGCATCTTGACGTAGCCGCCGAACGGGATCAGGGACAGGGCGTATTCGGTCTCGCCCCACTTCCGGCTGAACAGCACGGGGCCGAAGCCGATGCTGAACCGCTCGACATTCACGTTGCACCACTTGGCGACGGCGAAGTGACCCATCTCGTGAAAGAAGATGACGAGGCCCAGCCCGACGGCCGCCCACAGGATGGAGCCGCCGGTTGAAGCAATGCCGCTGAGCTTTTCCAGCAGGTTGGCAGCCAATGTCAGATTCAGGATTTCCACCGCAGCATCTCCTCGCGAGCCCGGGCGTCCTGGCAGAGCAGATCGCTCAGCGTCGGACTCGGATCGTCGTTGTGGGCGTTCAAAATCTCCCGGCAGGCGCGCGGGATGTCAGTAAACTTCAGCGAACCTTCCAGGAACCGTTGGACGGCGACTTCATTCGCCGCGTTGAGCACCGCGCCGCTCGAACCGCCGCGCCGCGCGACTTCAAATCCGAGTTGCAACGCCGGGAAGGCGTCGAGGTCGGGTGCGAGGAAGTCGAACTGGTGCGAGGCCGTCCAGTCCAGCTTCGGACTGATTCCCGGCCACCGCTCGGGATAGGTGAGAGCATACTGGATTGGCAGCTTCATGTCCGGTGGAGAGAGCTGGGCCACGACCGACCCATCAACAAACTCCACCAGCGAATGGACAATCGACTGCGGATGCACGACCACCGAAATCTGATCGGCGTCGAGACCGAACAGCCAGCGAGCCTCGATGATTTCGAGGGCCTTGTTCATCATTGTCGCCGAATCAACCGTGATCTTCGGTCCCATCTGCCACGTCGGATGCGCGAGCGCCCGCTCGACGGTCACTTCCGTTTCGAGGCGGCTCTTCGACCAGCCGCGAAACGGACCGCCACTCGCCGTCAGGATGATCCGCTTCACGTCCGAGCGGCGTCCCGATTGCAGGCACTGAAAAATCGCACTGTGTTCGCTGTCGACGGGGATCAGTTCGGCTCCCGTCTGCGCCGCAAGCTGCATCACCAGCGGACCGGCGACGACGAGCGTCTCCTTGTTGGCGATGGCGACGCGCTTGCCACTCTCCACCGCGGCCCATGCGCCGCGCAAACCCGCCGCGCCGACGATGCCACAGACCACGGTATCGACGTCGGGGTGAGCGGCCAGCCGTTCGATGGCGTCGGCTCCCACGAGCAGTTCGGTCTCGCGAGGCCACTGCACCGATGAAATCGCGAAGCGTTGCGACTCATCGGACAAGACCGCCCAGCGCGGCTTGAACCGGCGGCACTGCTCGGCCAACAGATCCAAACGCCGATGCGCGGTGAGGCCGACCAGTTCCAAACGCTCTCCGTTCGCGGCGATGACATCCAGACAACTGGTGCCGATCGAACCGGTGGAACCGAGGACGGCGATCCGATTGCGCGGCTGGTGTTCGGCAGAGGCCAAGAGAAAAGCTCGTGTCATACGCGGCGATGGGAGAGGCTGCCGCAACTCATCACGGCCAAGAGGTTGGCACGCTCCCTCATGCCGGGCGGCATTCTAGGTCTCGCGCAGAAGACCGACAAGAGAGGTCGGTAGTCGGTGTCGCGCGGCTCGCTCATTCGTAGGTCCACTTCGAGTCCCACGGATCCTTTGTTGCGTCCTGCCATTTCTGGAGCTTCGATTGCAGCGTCTCCAACGTCTGCTTGTGCGCGGGGTCGGCGGTGAGACTCTTCGTTTCGTGCGGATCGGCCTCCAGGTCGAACAACTCGAAACGCGGACGATGCAGGTACGCTTTGACGGTTCGCTGGCCGTACGACTCGTACTCGTCGGCTCGCTGGAGGACGCCCTGCCAGGTGGGAGAAGCTTGCAGGTCCGAGGCGAACGGATACGGCAGCGGGTTGGCGATGTTGAAGATCAGTTTGTACCTGCCGCTGCGCACAGCTCGCATCGGGTAGTACATCGTGATCTCGTGGAACGTGTGCGAGTAGAACGCCTCGTCCCAACCGGGAGGTTTCTCCTGATCGAGCACGCTCAGAAACGAGCGTCCGTGAAGTTTGTAGGGCTTCATTTCGCCCGCGTTCTTCGCGTCGCCAGCCGTTGGCGGACGACCGACATTTTCACCAGGACGAACGGGGGACATGGCCTTCGGAACGACACCGCAATAGTCGAGCACGGTTGGTGTCACATCGACCCACGTCACCAGCGCATCGTTCGTGCGGCCCTGGGTCTTTACGCGCGGATCGCGCACGATCAGGGGGAGGTTCGCCCCGGGTTCGTAGAGCGTCGTCTTGGCTCCCGGAAACGGCGGGCCGTTGTCGCTGAGAAACATCACCAGCGTGTCGTCCCAATGGCCGCTCTCCTTCAGCGCGTCGAGCAGCGTGCCGATGCCAACGTCCATCCGCGCGATCGACTGGTAGTACTCGGCCAGTTCCCGCCGCACCTCGGGCCGGTCGGGCAGCCACGAGGGGACCGAGACCTCTTCGGGGCGATAGACCGCCGGTTTGATGCCCGGATAGAAGTCGGGCTTGTCCGAATGGTTGGCGAATGAATCCGCTCCGGCTCGATGCGGATCGGTCGGACAGAAGTAGAGGAAGAACGGTCGCTCATCGTTCTCGGTAATCCAGGTCTTTGCATTCTGAGCCATGCGGACCGTGTTGCGCGCCCCCTGAGTCCCCTCCTGCCGCTGAGTCTCGAACTTGTAGGTGTATTCGGGGGCGAGGTGGTACTTGCCGACGAGGCACGTCCGATAGCCCGCCTCACCCAGCATGACCGGCAGCGACCGGACGGATTCAAACGTGCTGAAGTGGCCCGCCCCGTGAGCGTGCCCGTAATGTCCGGTCGCATGATTGTAGAGTCCGCTCATCAGGACCGAGCGACTCGCACTGCAACTGGCGGTCGTGCAGTAGGCTCTCGTGAATCTCATCCCATTCGCCGCGAGTCGGTCGATGTTCGGAGTCTTCGCCAGCTTGTCGCCGTAGCAGCCAAGTTGCTTCCCAAGATCATCGGCCACGATGACCACGACGTTTCGCTGCGGAGCAGCCAGGGCGGGGAGGGCGTTCAGTACAACGAACAGTGACAGGAAGCCTCGGAACATGGGGTGAGTCTCATGAGTGGAGGATGGGCACTCTTGCCCGTGCGAGCGATGGCTTTACGAGTACGCGCTGAGCGGGCCATGTCATGCCGAACGTCTTTGTCAGGTGCGGGACCAAATCACTCGGCCGTCCGGTGTGTGGATAGCTTGCAACTCGGAGTAGCGAACGTACCGACCAATTTGCTTCTGGTTCGCCGGATGCTTCTTCGGAAGGTCAGCATGAATGGCGCCGATGCCGTCAGGTGCATCGGCAGCTGGAGTAAATGAAACTCCATCGCCACTGAGTAACAGTTCCGTGGAACCATCGACGTACTCGATGACAAACTCTCCTGGCCAAGAAACCTGCATGAGTTCTTCCCAACCGGACATCGTAGAAACGCCTGACAACTGAATGGAAACGGACGGGCAAGAGTGCCCATCCTCCAGAAGGGGATCACTGTGGCGGGGGCGGAAATGGGAGCGGTTGGCGCTTCTGCTGCCGTTGTCTTCGCCGTTCATCGATCTGCTTCCGACGATCTTCTCGCCGCTGAATATCTTCGGGAGTCGGAGGTTGTCCGAGTTTCTGGAAGACTTCGTTCGGGATGAATTGCTGCACGCCATCGGGGACCATCGCCTTAATGACCAGCGGCGTAAGCACTCGAGCCGCTGCGGCAGCCGGCTTCTCTTGAGGCTTGGCGGGCTGCACGGCGGCTGCGGGAACAACCTGTCCCTCGGCCGCCCCGAGGCCTGCGTTCTGCACAGATTGCCCTCGCTGGCGGCGGGCTTCGAGATACTCGTCGTAGTTTGGCATGAACCAGGATCTGGCCGAACCGAATACCGCCGCCGTGAGGATCGCCGTGTGAGCGTTCTTCGTCTCCACCAGCAATCCATCCTTTTGTCTCACGACGACGAAGGTCGCATCGCTGGCATACGGCAACAGCGCGGCGGCCGAGGGGATCGCAAACGCATCGAGCGGGAAGCCCTCGCTTTGCAGATGGCTCAGGACCGCCTGACCGAAGTACGGGGCGAGGGCACACAGCGCCTGCAGGGCTCGCGCGCCGTCGAGCCTTCCCAGCGCGAGCAACTCGCCCTCGGGTCGCGCGAGTTTTTTCGAGGCCACCGCGTCGAAGCCGGGCCGGTTCGCCGACTGCTGCCGCAGATGAGCCTTCAATGCCTGCGGATGCAGGGCAAACAGGATGTGTCCGCGCGTCAGGCAGAACGACGGCGTCTTGGCGGCTTCGGAACCGAGGCTCGAGCCGACCGTATTGACGTAGCAAATCGTGTGGCCCAGAAACGCCTGTCGCTTCAGTTCGGCCGTCTTCCCACCGAAGTCGGGATCGGCGTCAGTGACCAGCGATTGCGCGAGCAGCTTCATCAGATGATCGAACAACACCGCGGCCCGATCCACGTCGCGGACCTCGACCGCCACGATCAGGCTGCTGCCGATCAGGCCACCCTCGGACGGTGAATCGAACGCGGTCCAGGCATCGCCGATCGCCGGGTAGACGTCCTGCTCCAGGCTCAGTCCGAGTTCCGACTCCATCTGCTTGACCGCTTCGTCGAAGACCGCCGCTGAGGCGGGAGTCGTTCGTCCCACCAACTCGCGCGCGCCGCGCACGACCTGTGCCAGGTTCAAACTCCCCGCCGCTACCAGATCGCTGTCGGCCGGAATGTGTTTGAGTTGTTCGTTCCGAATCGCCGGGCCGCTCGCCAGCAGCAGCAATCCGTCGGTGCGGCCTCCCGTGGCAAGAAACGTGCGCTGGACAATGTCTCCGCCGACAACGCCCGATCCCGTGACAACGTAGTCCAGCGCGTCGGCACTCAGGCCGCGAAGCACCGCTTGGAACAACGGGCCGGCGAGTCCGGCCGTGCGCGTAACGTTCTCAAACACGCCCTGCAGATCGAGCCAACCGACGGTCGCCACGCGCTGGGAAGCGACTCGTTTCCAACCGGCCTGAAACCGCGGATTCGCATCGAGACCCGGAGCCGCGCCCTTCAGACACGCCAGTGCCTGCGCGATCGTTCCCTCACCGAATCCGATCATCACGCGATCGGCCTCGCGGTGAATCGTCAGCTTCAGAGCCATTGGCCCGGCCGAGACCTCGTGCAGTTTCGGTTGCTTCCCAACATCAGACTCCGTCAGTAGAGCAATCGTTTCGAGCAGTGGTTCGACATCCTTGCCCGCCGACGCCACGAGACCGATCCGAAACCGTGCGATCACTTCGTTCGGTGCCAGAGCCTGGAGTAGCCCGTCGCCCGGCAGAGGCGGCTCGAACCCGATGAACAGGCAGCCGGGATGAGCCGTCAGCAGCTTGACCAGTTTGGGGATCTCCCGTTGAAATCGCTGTTGCTGTTCGTCGGCATCGGGATATTCCGCCTTGGCGATGGCGTTTTCGAGGGCCTCGAAGAACGCCCGAATTTCGGGGTCGGCTGCCAAACCGTCGATCCCCGCCGCACCCGGCTGACCGGCCGCTCGCCCGGCCCACTCGAAATAGACGAGCGACTGTTGCGGAGCCGCCTTCAGGAGTGAGGGATCTCGCTCGCCGGGGGGCATCCCCAGCAGGCCGCTTCCTCCCAGCAGAACGAACAAGACTTCCAACCATCCGACACCAAAGCTCGGTGCTGCCATCATTGTGAGACTCCCTTATTCCGGCTTCGTCAACTTGCGAGTGTGCGAGTCCTCGACCGGCGAGCGGTGATCGTATCGCGGATTGGTGCGCCTCTCCAGCGGCACGCTCATTGAGACAAACCCCATATCACTGATGTGAAACGTTTAGCCGCCACGCCAGCGGCGTGCGAGCGATCAGCGCTTCGCCCGCATCCGCTCCCACGCCGTTGGCGTTGGGGCTAAACAGGAACGCCTAACTCAATGGTGGCGTGGAGTAAAGTTTCCGGAATTGGTCTGAACCGGCTCGAAGTGGTTTTGACCGATGGATCGGTTGCTCCCTATAATCCCCCCACATTTCGGCAGCCCTTTCACCCGCGTCTTCGTCCATTTGCGGCGCGGCTTTCTGGTTGAGTTGCGTCTCTTACCGGACAGGGTCCAAGGCCATCGTCGATGAATCGTCCCGAAGTCGAAGCCTTTTGCGAGCGTGGTCGTGACGCCCTGAAGCAGCGCGACCACGCGGAGGCGAACGATGCGTTCGAGAGTGCCCTCGCGGCCGATCCCGATTGCACCGAAGCCTACGAGGGCCTGGCCACGGTCTCGTACCTCGACGGCGATTTCGTGGGAGCCATCAAGCACTACTCCAAGCTCACCCTGCTCAAGCCGAGCGAGGGGCGTTACCACACCAACATCGGAGCCATCTACAACCGGCTGGGCGAGCATCAGAAAGCCTGCGACGCCCTGCGCAAGGCGATCCAGCGCGACAAGAAGTGCGCCGAATCGTACTACAACCTCGGGATCGCCCAGCGGAAGCTCAAACAGAACGCGATGGCGGTCTCGGCGTACAAGGAGGCGATCAAGCTCAACCCGGCCATGGCCGAGGCGTATCAGAATCTCGGCAACACCTACGTCGAGATGGGCAACCTGCAGATGGCGATCGTCAACTTCAAGAAGGCCCTCGAACTCAAACCCAACTTCGAGAAGGCCCGCAACGGACTGGAGACGGCCGAAGCACAGTTCCAGCAGAACAAGAAGTCGATCAATCCGTTTGGTCGTCTGGTCGACGCGAACTCTCAAGCCGCCAAAGCCGCCCCGTCGGCAGGACGGGTGTTGAACGAGCAGGAACGCTGGGAAGAGCGGGCACTCGTGAAGCAGCTTGCCGAGGAGATCGAACATCTCGGCAAGGGCTGCCTGGAATATCTCAAGCAAAAGCTGGAACCCGCCGTGATGGATGTGGAGCGAGCGACGGCTCAGGGGGCCGACGCCGCCTTCACGCTGCCCGAGGCTTCTGAGAACTTCCGCGATGCGGTGAACCAGTGGGGCGCCCTCCGCCGAAGCCTCAAACGCAAAGTCCTTGAACTGCGTGCTCACGAAGAGTTCATCAACACCCCGGAAATCAAACTCTGAGGCGTTCGGTGTCGCGCCACCTGTTCCGGGGTCGCACCTGTTTTCCGACGCACACGCTGTGAGGCCCCTCGTGAAACTGATCGCTGCGGTGCTGGTGCTTGCGATGCTGATGGCGGCCGGTGAGACCCGCTCGCGCGCGGCCGATCATCCGCCGAATGTGATCGTGATTCTGGCGGACGATCTCGGTTACGGCGATCTCAGTTGCTACGGTCACGAGAAATTCAAGACGCCGCGACTCGACCGGATGGCGACCGAGGGGATCCGGCTGACTCAGTTCAACACGCCGATGCCGTTCTGCGCGCCGACGCGAGCGTCGCTGCTGACCGGTCGCTACCCGTGGCGCTGCGGTATGAACGGCAACCCGGCCCCCGATGGCGGACCGAACGCCGACCAGATCGCACTCCCCGCCGGCGAAATCACACTGGCCGAACTGTTCCAGCGAGCCGGCTACGCGACCGGCATGGTCGGCAAGTGGCATCTCGGCCATCGCCGCCTCGAAACGTATCCCACGCGGCGCGGCTTCGACGATTACCTCGGCATCCTCTACAGCAACGACATGCGACCCGTGCAGTTGATCGATGGCGAGAAAGCCGTCGAGTACCCGCTGGTGCAAGCCACGCTGACTCGCCGCTACACCGAGCGTGCTTTGTCGTTCATCGACAAGCACAAATCAGAACCGTTCTTTCTGTATTTCGCCCACGCGATGCCTCACAAACCGCTGGCGACCACCGAAAAGTTCTACAAGAAAAGTGGAGGCGGCTTGTACGGAGACGTGCTCGCCGAACTGGATGACAGCGTCGGGCAGGTGTTCGACAAACTGCGCGATCTGAAACTGGACGAGCAGACGCTGGTGATCTTTACCAGCGACAACGGCCCGTGGTTCGGCGGCAGCACGGGCGGACTGCGTGGCATGAAGAGCACCTCATGGGAGGGAGGCTATCGCGTGCCGCTGATCGCGCGCTGGCCGGACCGGATCGCCGCCGGCAAGGTCAATCATTCCCCGGCCGTGATGATGGACGTCTTCGCCACCACTCTGGCCGCCGCCAATGTTCCCGTCCCCGCAGACCGAACCATTGACGGTCGCAACCTGCTGCCGCATTGGGCGGGAGCGGCTCCGGCTCCCCACGACGTGATCTTCGGCCAGCACGGCGAGCAACTGGCCACGGTGCGCGATGTCCGGTGGAAGCTGCACCTGATCGCCGCGAAGGAGAACGTGCCTCGCCCCGCCGCCACGAAATGGATCGATCCGCGCGGTCCCGACGGAGTCACGATCCTCGCGCCGTACGAACAAGCCACGCCGGCCGATTATCCCGGCGTCTCCACAGGCGTGGCTCCCGTCGCGATGATGCTCTTCGACCTGGAGCACGATCCCGCTGAACAACACAACGTCGCCGCCGATCATCCCGAAATCGTGGCCCGACTCCGCCAAACCGCCGACGCGATGCAAGCAGAGCGAGCAGAGCTCCGACCCTCAAAGTGAGTTCACCGCAGCATGCGCTACGAGCGTGAAACCTACTTGGGCTGCAACGCCTCGGCGATCTTGTCGACGTCGTAAACGCAGCCCGCCCACGTCCCGCCGCCGGCTCGTTGGAGCAGCGCCCACAGTCGCGTTTCGGGAGGAAGCTTGGGATCGCAATGCAGCGGCTGCGCCGGAGTGCGCGCGGCGAGAATGTTCGCTCCCTCCGCAGGAGTCACTTCGTGATCGGGAGTGCCGATGAAGTTGAGAGTCCCCGTCAGATTGCGGGTGTCGATTTCGATGCGGATCAGGTCGCCATCTCGCAGTTTTCCAATCGGCCCGCCGTCGAGAGCCTCGGGGCCAACGTGACCGATGCACGCGCCGGTTGATACGCCCGAGAAGCGAGCATCGGTGATGAGGGCCACGTGTTTTCCAAACGGCAGATATCGCAAGGCCGACGTGATCTGATACGTCTCCTCCATCCCGCAGCCGAGCGGCCCGCGGCACATCAGGACGATGATGTCCCCCTCCTTGATGGGCGTCAGGTTGGGTTGATGGTCGAGGGTTGAAGGTTGAGGGCCAGCGGGGAGAGGGTTAGGGTGAGGGGTCTTGCCTTTCGTTTTTTCCGCTGCTCGTCCCTTCCCTTTCACCGCCGCAATTGCGTCTCGCTCGGAGGTGAAGACGCGCGCCGGGCCGGTCTTGCGATAGATCCCATCGGCATCGATCACACTTTTGTCGATCGCAGTGCTCTTGATGACCGATCCTTCCGGCGCGATGTTCCCCAACGGAAACGTGACAGTGCTTGTGAGTCCCCTCTCTCGTGCGGCGGTCGGTGACATGATGACCGTATCGGGATCGACGCCGTCTCGCGCGACGAGCAACTCGCGCAGACGTGTTCGACGTTCCGATCGTTCCCACCATTCGAGGACGTCACCCAATCGACGACCTGCCACCGTGAAAGCGTCCAACTTCAGCAGCCCCAGCGTCCGAAGATGCAGCATCAGTTCGGGAACGCCTCCTGCAAGGAAGAACCTGACCGTCGGATGGCCGACCGGGCCATTGGGGAGGCAATCGACCAGCCTCGGCACTTGGCGGTTGATGCGGCTCCAGTCCTCGACCGTCGGGCGAGTCAGCTTCGCTTCAAACGCGATGGCCGGAATGTGCAGCAGCAGATTCGTCGAACCACCGCAGGCCGCGAAGACAGTCATGGCGTTGTGGAGCGAGTCCAGTGTCAGCACGTCGCGCATCGTCTGACCGAGTCGTTCCATCTCGACGACGGCGCGGGCCGAACGTCGCGCGGCATCGAGCCAGATCGGCTGCCCCGACGGCGCGAGGGCCGAGTGCGGCAGGGCCATCCCCAACGCTTCGGCCACAACCTGCGAGGTCGCCGCCGTGCCGAGGAACTGGCAACCACCACCCGGCGAGCCGCACGCGCGGCATCCCGCCTCGGCAGCCTCTTCCAGCGTGATCTCACCGTGCGCGAAGCGGGCACCGATCGTCTGCACCTTCCCCGCGTCCTCACCCGTCGCGGGAGGCAGCGTGACTCCACCGGGAACGATCACGCACGGCAGATCCTGTTGCGCAGCGAGGGCCATCATCATCGCGGGCAGCCCCTTGTCGCACGTCGCCACGCCGATGACCCCGCGCCGCGTCGGCAACGACCGAATCAGCCGCTTCAGCACGACCGCCGCATCGTTGCGATAGGCCAGGCTGTCCATCATCCCGACCGTCCCCTGAGTCCGTCCGTCGCACGGATCGCTGACGTATCCGGCAAACGGCAACGCCTCCAGCCGATCCAACTCCTCGGCCGCCGCCCGCATCAGCAGCCCGACTTCGTAATGCCCCGTGTGATACCCGAGCGCAATCGGCTTGCCGTCCTCGCCCCGAATCCCTCCCTGCGTGCTGAGGATCAGAAACTGTTTCCGCAGCAGTTGCGAAGGGTTCCACCCCATCCCGGCATTTTGCGTCAGCCCAAACAAATCGCCCGACGGCGAGTTGAGCAGCATCTCCTCCGTCAAAGGCAACTCCCCCGGCGGCCCATCCCCTTTGGAAACGACCTCCCACAACGTGGCGTCTGAAGAATCGAGGAGGGAGTTGAGAGACGTAGGCATGAGTCGTTAGTCCTGTGGTGCATGGAGTACGTGTGATTTGAGCATTCTCGTTTCCAATGCTCGCACACTCCAGCTTCGCAGCGAGGAAAATGTGGTCACACGGCATCAAGCCGGGGTGTTTGGTGTGCCACAGTCACACCCGCTTCGGGGTGGCCGTGCTCGTCCTCGGGATGGCGATGTCGTTCGACCATCAGCACGGCCGCGTCGAGGACTCCGTGACCGTAACACTCGGACCCGGCGCTTCCCACGGCTCAGCTACGGTTTTGAACAGAACCTGGATCGAATGCACTCGATGATTTGAATTGTCCAGTGCTGGATTTCAACCGCTGCGAACAGATCCCGCAATTGGTGGCCGAGGTAGGTCTCCCGGGTGAAAGCGCCCGGATCGCGTTCCGCATACGCCCAAAGCCGACGCCTGACTTCGGCAATGTGTCGGCGATCCTGCCAGAGTTGATCCAACCGTGCTTTGGCCTGGAATATTTGCTGACCTCCCTCGTCGAAACTGGCCAGAAGGTAGATGTACCGCTCAGCGGCATCCGAAATGTTCGCGCGTTCTTCGGATTGCCGCGCTTCAGAGAATATCTTCTCACGCAGCCAGGAACGATCGGGCCCGTTCAATCCGATGCCGGGCCGGGATGTCCAAATCAGTTCGGACAGCGGTCGCCATCCCATTTGCGGAATCGGCCCCTCATAGTAGTACAGCGTTGAAGCCGTATCGGCACCCCCGACCCACAGCGTGTGAAACCGTTCACCGCGAATCATAAGCTGCGGTTGAAAATCGAGGGATGATGTGGCCGCTGGGGCTGCCGCAACACAGACGGCGGCTGTTCTTCCGTCCTCGCTGCCACGCAGCAGATAAATGTCACCGCCTCGGTTGATCACCTGATAGATTTCCCGATCCGGTGCCAGGGCCAACGATTCAGGGCTTGAGTCATAACCAGTCGTGAAGGGTTGGCCCGGCACAATAAATTTCGCAGAAGCACGAGTTCGTACCTGTGCGTCCAATTGGAAAACCTGCCAGACGTCATTCCCATCTTCCGGCCGAGCCTGCGCAGCCACGAGAAATGGCTCTCCCCGTCGAGACGCCAAATGGTGGAAGTACGGGGTCTGATCTGCCACGAGCCGTGGTTCACTCCAACCACCTGGTCGCTGAAGCCCCAGAGTCAACTGGTACGTCCCAATCGTTTGGTAATCGGGTGTTTGTCCAGCCGCGAAGACGTGAAGGTTCTCGCCAACCAGCCGGATGCGGGGATGCGTCAGATTTCGTTCGCCATGACCTGGCAACGTCTCTTCTTCACCCCATTGACCGGCACTCCAGACACGGTGATGAAGAGATTCCCGAACGTCATTACCAAGCCAGTGTCCCCACACCAGGTGCAAGCGCTTCTGGCGGTCAAAGCAAACGTCGAACGAGTGCAAAAGTCGAGGCGGTCGGGGAATGCAAGCTTCCTGCTCCGACCACTGTCCTCCCTTCGGCAGACGCCTGAGAAAGACATCGGAGATTCGATGCTTCTCCCCGCCGACTTGCCGGGTGACGTAGGCCTGAGCGAACAAGAAAACGGTGTCGTCCTCGCCCAACAGCAATTCGACCTCGGGTCTGAAATCGGACTCTTCGTGCGGGATGCGCACCGGACGCAGCCAGGTCTCCTTCTCCCGACGCAGGTAGTACAGATTGTGGCTGGTCGTTCGCGCGTTGCCGTTGGCAGCCCGTCTGTCCTCGAATTGGAGCTCATTGAATACGACATGCAGAATGCCGGTCGAGTCAAACACCATTCTGGTCGAGGTGTACATCCCTGTGGTCTCTTGGCCCAAACGGGTGGCCAATGACCTCACCGATCCGGACGATAGATCGGTGGCTCGACGGGGCATCGCCTTGAGGCGATTGGAGATTTCCGTGAGAGTCAAATGATGCGTCAAGTTCACCAAGGCTGCACCATTGCCACCAACGACCACGTCGTGAAAAAGTGCATCGGGATCGGAGGCGTTCGCCGTTTGTGAAAGCACGGCCGTTGCAAACGCAAAGAGAGCTGCAAAGACACCTGTCATTACCCCACCACCTGTCTGCACGCGAGCGGGAATAGCAGGTGGGTCATTTTCCAGCACAACCCACTTCTGTTCTCTCTGTCGTAATCGCATTCTCCGGACTATCTGTGGATCATACGACGGCCACCCACACACTGTGCCGTCAGTACCCATAATTCCATGTTGACGTGCCACCGCCACCGTTTCGGAGGTGTAACACGCCGTAAGTTCTCGACGCGTCCCGTCAAGGCAGCATGGGGAAGAGCGTCTTTTTGTTGGCGTCGGTCAGCGGTGAACCGTACTCGCACGGTTCGAAGGCTTCGATGTAGCGGATTTTTCGGCCTCGTTCCTCGCCGTAGGTTTGCAGGACCAGATCGCGGTAGCGGTCGGCGAGCGGGCCGTTGAACTGGCGGTAGACCTCGCGGATCGCTTCTCGCTGGGCGGCGGGCTCGGTCGGGAAGGAGTTCTCCTGACACATCGTCCACGGCATCCATTCGAAGAACTGGCAGCGATGGCAGACGAGTTGGTCGATGATCGTTTCAAACACCGGTTCGACATCGACGACGACCGTCGGCGCGAACGGGGCCGGGCGCTGAAAGTGATCCGACAGGTAGGCGATGACGGGATTGACTCGCAGCGCGGGAACCTCGGGGACGATGTGCGGGACGATCACCATGTAGGCCGCGTCGCAGACGAGCGTCGAGGTGGCGCGGTGATCCGGGTGATAGTCGTTCGGTCGGTGAGTCAGGATCAAATCGGGCTGGTAGCGCCGAATCAGGCCGATCATTTCAAACCGGGCTTCAATCGTCGGCAGCAGTCGACCGTCGCGGTTGTGCAGGACTTCGTACTCGATCCCCATCAGCTTCGCGACCGCTTCGGTCTCTGTCCGGCGCAGGGCGGCCAACTCGGAGGGCTTCCGGAACTGATGCCCCGACTCCCCGTTGGTCACGCTGACGAACTTCACGTGGTGCCCCGCCGCGCGATACAGGGCGGTGACGCCTCCCGCTTTGATTTCGCAGTCGTCGGGATGAGCGCCGATGACAAGGATGCGGAGCGGTGTCTCGGGTGTCATGCGTTGGCCTTTCGGAATGGCAGGAGCGGGTGGTTTCGCGACGAGATGAACTCGGATTCTCACATCGTCACGAACATTCGTTGCTCACCGATGCAGCGGAGTATCTCAGGGCCTGTTCGACATCGGCGGTGGTCAGGTGAGGATGAACTCGAAGAATGTCGTCGCACGACGCACCGGAAGCGAGCCATTCCAGCACAATCTCCACACTGATTCGAGTTCCTCGGATGATGGGTTTTCCTCCGAGGATTCGCGGGTCCGAGGTGATGCGGTCGAACATGGTCAGTTCCAGAATTACTGTAGTCCCGCCGCTCCGCCGGCGGGACGTGCTGCCGCGTTCCCGCTGGTGTGTACGCCAACTCAGCAATCGTCCCGTCGGCGGAGCGACGGGACTACAGTTCGTTTGTCGGGAATGTCCACGTTGCATTCTGAGCGTCGCCCGCGAAAATGGAAGGCAGACACAGACACTCTTCACGAAAGAACAATCATGGACCTGCCCGTCCTGAATATGGCTGCTCCCGTCGAGACCTATGAAGACCCGCTCGATCTGATGGATGAGATCGACGAGTTGAAGAAGGACAAGGACGCCGCGATTCTGGCTCACTTCTACGTCGACGGCGATTTGCAGGACATCGCCGACTTTACGGGAGACAGTCTGAAACTGGCTCGCGATGCCACGAAGGTGACGAACTCGATGATCGTCTTCTGCGGCGTCCACTTCATGGGGGAATCGGCCAAGATCCTCGCACCGAGCAAAACGGTGCTGATGCCCGACCTGCAAGCGGGCTGCTCGCTGGCGGAGAGCTGTCCGGCGGACAAGCTCGCCGCGTACCAGGCCGAGTTGCGGAGTCAGGGCCGTGATTTCCAGACGGTCGCGTACATCAACACGACGGCGGCGGTGAAGGCCCTGTGCGACTGGATCGTCACCAGTGGCAACGCGAGAGAAATCATCGACCGCGTTCCCGCGGACAAAGAGATTCTGTTCGTCCCCGACCAGCATCTCGGCCGCTACCTGAGTTCCGTCAGCGGGCGGCCCATGATTCTGTGGCCCGGCTCGTGCATGGTGCATGAGATTTTCAGCGTGCAGGATTTGTTGAGGGCCAAGCGGAACAATCCCGGTTCGATTGTGATCGCTCACCCGGAGTGTCCGGTCAACATTCTGGAAGTGTCCGACTTCATCGGCGGCACCGAGAAGATGCGGAAGTACGTCTCATCGATCCCCGAGAAGAAGACGTTTCTCGTCGCGACCGAAGCCAACATGATCCATCCGTTGCAGAAGCTCGCCCCGCAGCACGAGTACATTCCGGTACCGGGGATCATGACTTCGACGGGCGAAACGTGCGCGTGCAACAAGTGCCCGCACATGGCTCGCAACACGCTGCAAAAGGTGCGGAACTGCCTGCGCGATGGCCGGCCCGAGATCGTCTGGCAGCCGTACTTCGCGCAGGCTCAAGAGGTGTTGCAGCGCAGTTTGTTGCAGTAGGGCGACTGTAGGATGGGCACTCCTGCCCGTCTCGCTTGGTAAACGAAAGCCGGACGG
>JBBPIS010000102.1:0-29161 GCA_038040225.1 Planctomycetota bacterium | reverse complement strand
GATTTGAAACTGACCATCACTGGACGCTTTATTTGATGGTCTACGCGGGCTTGGTCAAACAGGAGCGTCATTCCTGGGTGTCGTGTTCAGCCCGCACCCCGAATTGTCGCCGCGGCTTGAGCACGTCGTGATCGACGCGATCGCTGATTTTGGGGCCACAACGTCGTGAGAAGAGATACAGACGGTCTCGGGGCCACCGAGAGGGTTGTTCTTCAGTGACGGGCACGTCACCGGGTTGAGTGATGAAGTGAGCGGTACAAAGTGCAAAATGAAGGGTTTTCCATCAGTTGAGAACTAGGGGACTCACGTCTCCCGCTCCGAATTGCAGTCGCCAAGAGTGGCGCGACGACAGTCGGACAGCACCTAGTGCTTGGTTGAGGGTGAAGAGGCCGAAGTCGATTCTGTGGTCTGGCCTTCGACCATCAACCATCAACTTTCCGCGCGGCTGTTCCGGTTCGGAAGAGTCACTGCCCCTTTCCCGACCACCGAAGCGGCGGTGCCCAAGCCGTGGCAAGGGGACCGGAAATGCGAAAGTGCGCTGTCGTGTTGAAAAGCCCGATGGCTCTGATGCTTACTGGCCGCCGGTTGCCTCACCCGCGCGGGCACTTTAGGATTGTGTCGTCCAACCTGCCTGAACTCCCGCCCTTGGAGGCTGCTCCTTTTGCGGTATCGTTGATCGCCCGACGGCTCAGCCACACACAAAAAGACACATCGCCAACCCGTTTCCCGTGAGTAAGGATCCTCTGAGATGTCATTCTTACGACTCAGTGTCTCTGTGAGCCTGTTCCTGCTCGCTGTCGGCGGTCTGGTTCGCGCGGCCGATGCGCCGCTGGAATACAACCGCGACATCCGGCCGATCCTGGCCGAGAACTGCTTTGCCTGTCACGGCCCCGACAGTGCGGCTCGCAAGGGTGAACTGAGGATCGACAAGCGCGAGGCGGCTGTCGAGAAGAAGGCCATCGTGCCGGGCAAGGTCGATGAGAGCGAGCTGCTGCGTCGCATCATGTCAGCCGACATCGAAGAGGTCATGCCGCCTCCGGCGACCAAGAAAACATTGACCGCTGCTCAGAAGGAGACGCTGCGAAAGTGGGTCGCGAGCGGGGCCGAGTATCAGCCGCACTGGTCGTTCCTCGCGCCGACTCGCCCTGCTCCGCCCGCCGTGAAGAACGAGGCTTGGGTGAAGAACCCACTCGACCGGTTTGTGCTGGCGAAGCTGGAGGCGGCGGGATTGAGTCCCGCGCCGGAGGCCGATCGGCGCACGCTGGCCAGGCGGTTGAGCCTCGATCTGATCGGGCTGCCCCCCGCACCGGAAGTCGTCGAGGAATTTGTGGCCGATCAATCTCCGAACGCCTACGAAAAGCTCGTCGACAAGCTGATGGAGTCAAAGCACTGGGGCGAGCATCGCGGGCGATACTGGCTTGACGCCGCCCGGTACGCCGACACACATGGCATTCACTTCGACAACTACCGCGAGAACTGGGCCTACCGCGCGTGGGTGATCGAGGCCTTCAACAAGAACATGCCGTTCGACCAGTTCACCGTCGAGCAACTGGCGGGCGACCTGTTGCCAAACCGGACGCTGGACCAGCAGGTGGCGTCGGGCTTCAACCGCTGCAACATCACGTCGAGCGAAGGGGGAGCGATCGCCGAGGAGTATCTCGTGCTCTACAACCGCGACCGGACGGAGACCACGTCGCAGGTGTGGCTCGGCATGACGGCGGGCTGTGCAGTCTGTCACGATCACAAGTTCGACCCGCTCAGCCAGAAGGAGTTCTACGAACTGGCGGCCTTCTTCAATAACACGACGCAGGCGGCGATGGACGGCAACATCAAGGATACGCCTCCCGTGATCGTCGTCCCCACGTCCGAAGACCGTCCGCGCTGGGAGGTCATCTCGAAAGACCTGGCCGACGCGCGGAAGCTGCTCGACGCCCGCCGGCAGGAGGCACGGCCGGACTATGACGCCTGGCTGGCCGCCGCGACGCCGGAACAGTTCGCGGCCTCCACCCCGTCGGACAAGCTGGCACTGCACGCGCCGTTCAATGAGGGCAAGGGTGAGGAACTGTCGGTCACGGTGGCCGGTCAGACGAAGTTGATCGCCGCGCCGAAGGCCAATTGGATCGAAGGCCATGTCGCCGCAAAGGCCCTCAAAATTCAAGCCGACACGCTGATCGAATGGCCCGAGGTCGGGGACTTCGACACCAATCAAGCGTTCTCGTGCGGCCTGTGGGTTCGAATTCAAAAGCGGAACGTGACCGGGTCGCTCGTCGCCCGCATGGACGACACGGACAACTATCGTGGCTGGGACATCTGGCTCGAAGGGGGCCGCATCGGCATCCACGTCATCAACAAGTGGCAGGACGATGCCGCGAAGACCGTCGCCACCACAGAAGTCAAAGTGAATGAGTGGCATCACGTCCTCGTCACGTATGACGGTTCGGGGAAGGCCGAGGGATTGAAAATCTATTACGACGGAGCGCCCCAGCCAACGACGATCCAAGCCAACGCCCTGAAGGGAACGACGAAGACGAAGGTGCCGTTCAAACTGGCTCAGCGACATACGGCCTCGCGCGTGAACGATTTCGCGCTGCAAGACCTGCGCGTCTACGAGAAGGCTCTCGACCCGAGCGAGATTCAACGGCTCGCCCGCTCAACTCGCGCGGCGTCGCTCGCCCTGAAGCCCGCCGACAAACGGAGCGATGCGGAGAAGAACGAACTGTTCGACTGGTGGCTGACGGCGCTCGACCCCAAGCATCAAGAGTTGCAAGCGAAGGCGAACGGCCTCCAGGCGGAAGAGGCTTCGTTGCGCGGGCGCGGCACGATCGCGCACGTCATGCAGGAGAAGGGCGAAGGAGCAATGGCCTTCGTCCTGTACCGAGGCGAGTACGACAAGCGACGCGATCAGGTGAAACCCTCCACTCCCGCCGTGCTGCCCGCATGGTCGGAGGACCAGCCGCGCAACCGGCTCGGTCTGGCGAGTTGGCTGCTGCGTCCCGAGCATCCGCTCACCGCGCGCGTCACGGTGAACCGCTTCTGGCAGGAGTTGTTTGGCCGCGGCATCGTCCGCACGTCGGAAGACTTCGGCGTCAGCGGCGAGCTTCCGACGAACCAGGAACTCCTCGACTGGCTGGCGATCGAATTCCGAGAAGGAACTTCGGAGTCGAGAGACCAGAGTCAAGAGACGAGTGCCAGAAAGAACGATGCTTCGTCCACTTCCTCCGGCTCTCAGCTCTCGACTCTCGACTCTCGACATCGCTGGGACATCAAACGCTTCTACAAGCTGCTCGTCACGTCGGCGACGTATCGCCAGGCAGCCGTCACGACGAAGGAGAAGCTAGAAAAGGATCCTGCCAACAAACTGCTGTCGCGCGGCCCGCGATTCCGCATGGATGCTGAGATGATCCGCGACTACGCACTCGCTTCGAGCGGCCTGCTCGTCCCCAAGCTGGGCGGTCCCAGCGTGAAGCCCTACCAACCGGAAGGAGTCTGGGAAGCGGTCGCGATGATCGGCAGCAACACCCGGGACTACAAGCGGGACACCGGCGAGAACCTCTACCGCCGCAGCCTGTACACGTTCATCAAGCGTTCCGCCCCACCCGCCTCGATGGAAATCTTCAACGCCACCGCACGCGAGCAATGCACCGTCCGCCGCGAACGAACCAACACGCCGCTTCAGGCACTGGTCACACTCAACGACCCCCAGTTCATCGAAGCGGCCCGGCATCTCGCCCAGACGGTCCTCAAGTCAGGAGGCACAACCGAACAACAACTCGATCAACTCGCCAAACGACTTCTCGCCCGCCCGTTCCGCCCGAGCGAACTGCCCGTCGTGAAAAACTCGCTCGACGAGCTACTCGCTTACTACCGCGATCATGAAGCGGACGCGAAGGCCCTCATCACCACCGGCGAGTCAAAGTCGGATGCGGTTCTCGACCCAAAGGTTCTCGCCGCCTGGACGATGCTGGCGAACGAGGTCATGAACTTGGACGAGGTGCTGAACAAGTGAGGCCACCGAGCTTTTGAGGTCGCAAATTGCGACCTCAAAAGCTCGGTGAACTTGATATCGCAATTTGCAATTTCAAGTTGAGATGATCTTCCGTTGGAGTGAAGGCATGGCGAAGAAAGTAGCCACCAATTCGATCTCAGCCACACGGGTCGAAGGCGTGATTCACATCGTGCGCGGTCAACGAGTCTTGTTGGATTCGGATTTGGCCGACCTGTATGGAATCTTGACCAAGGCACTCAATCAGGCTGTTGCCCGGAATGTGGACCGCTTTCCAGACGATTTTGCGTTTCAGATTACCCTGCAAGAGTTTAGAAACTTGAAGTCACAAATTGTGACTTCAAGTGATGACCACGGAGGTCGCCGAAAGCTGCCTTGGGCGTTCACCGAGCACGACGTCGCCATGCTCTCCAGCGTGCTCCGTTCCCCGACAGCGGTGAAGGTCAACATCGAGATCATGCGGGCGTTTGTTCGGCTGCGGAGATTGCTCGCCACGCCGGGCGAGTTGCTGGTTCAGATCAATCAGTTGGCCGAGACGGTCAAGCTGCATGACGACCAGATCAAGGCCATCGCCGATGTCCTTCGGCAAATGATGGAGCCGCCTCCCCAACAGGTGTCGAAACACCGGATGGGCTTTCGAGCGGAAGAATAAGCACGAACTCTAACCACTCACTCTCTACAGGGAGACGATCATGAATCCGTTTCAAGATCACATGCAGAACATCACGCGGCGTCACTTCTTTTCCCAAGGCTCGAACGTGCTCGGCTCGGCGGCGCTGGCGTCTCTACTGGGAGGCCGAAGTGGCGGGATGGCTCACGCTGCGGAAGCCGTCAAGGGGAGCGGAGCGGCTCATCCGTTGATGACGCACCACGCGCCCAAGGCCAAGCACGTGATTTACCTGCACATGGTCGGCGGTCCGCCGCAAATGGACCTCTACGACTACAAGCCGGTCATGAACGACTGGTACGACAAGGATCTGCCCGAGTCGATTCGGAAGGGGCAGCGACTGACCACGATGACGTCGGGGCAGGCGCGGTTCCCGATCGCTCCGTCGAAGTTCAAGTTCACGCAGCACGGTCAGTGCGGGATGTGGGTCACGGAGCTGCTGCCGTGGACGGCGAAGGCCGTCGATGACATGTGCTTCATCCGCAGCATGAACACCGAGGCGATCAATCACGAACCGGCCATCACCTTCATGCAGACGGGCAATCAGGTGACGGGCAGGCCGTGCCTCGGGGCGTGGGCGTCGTACGGACTCGGCTCGTTGAATGACGACCTGCCGACGTTTGTGGTCCTCGTGGCGAAGCCGACCAACACCGAGCAGGTCCAGGCAATCTCGGCCCGCCTCTGGCAGTCGGGCTATCTGCCGGGCGAGCACTCGGCGACACCGTTCCGCAGTGCGGGAGACCCGATCCTGTACATCAACAATCCGCCGGGAGTCCCCTCGGAAATCCGCCGCAAGACACTGGATGGCCTGCGCCAATTGAATGAGCAGACGCTGGCACAGCTCGGCGATCCCGAGACGCGCACGCGCATCGAACAGTACGAACTCGCGTTCCGGATGCAGGCGAGCGTTCCCGAACTGACCGACATCGCCAGCGAACCGGCTTCGACGTACGAGCTTTATGGTGAGGAGGCCAAGAAGCCGGGGACGTTTTCAAATCATGTGCTGCTGGCTCGGCGGATGGTCGAGCGGGGCGTGCGTTTCGTCCAGATTTACATCAACAACTGGGACACTCATGCCAACGTCGCGGGTCGCCTTCCCAGCCAGTGCAAAGATGTCGATCAAGCCTGCTACGGATTGATTCAAGACCTCAAACAACGCGGTTTGTTCGACGAGACGCTCATCATCTGGGGCGGTGAGTTCGGGAGAACGATCTACTCACAGGGCGGTCTGTCGAAGGAGAACTACGGCCGCGATCACCATCCACGCTGCTTCACAATGTGGATGGCCGGCGGAGGAGCCAAGGGAGGGACGATCTTCGGTGAGACCGACGACTTCAGCTACAACATCGTCAAGGATCCGTGCCACATCCACGACTTCCACGCCACGGTGCTGAATCTGCTCGGCTTCGATCACGAGCGGTTCACGTTCAAGTACCAGGGACTCGATCAAAAGCTGACGGGCGTCGAACCGGCTCACGTCATCAAAGAACTGCTGGCATAGGAGTGCCATCGCCTTTGTGAATCCGGGATCTTGGGTGCCCCAGTTGAAACAGGCGACGGCCGTGGTGGCGTAGCCGCACGACTTGTTCGTGGGAATCGGTTCGCGTAGAACGAGCCGCGCGTCGTCCGGAGCCGTCGAATGGGTCGGCCCGCCCGTCGGCGCGGTCCCTGCCCCTCACGTCGAGTCGAATCCGGAGACCGGCTTCATGCGTCGCCTGTACTGGTTCTGGTCGAGCCTGCCGATGGCGGCGAGACTACAGTTCTTCGTCCTCGCCCTGATCCTCGGATACAACTTCGTGGCGATCGACCTGAGCCCGGCCAACCGGTTGTTTGGTGCCCCGTTTTGGATGACCACCGTACCCCTCATCGTGACCATGATCGCGGTCGGTCGGTTGCTGCTGCCGTTGATGATGGCTTATCCCCTCCGCGCCCAGCAGGTTTTGCATGGCTTCGGTCTCGCCGTGTTTGGCGTCTGGCTGCTCAGTCAGGGACAATGGTGGGGCCGCTCCGTCATTGTCTACCTTTCACTGATCGCGGGACTCTGGCTGGAGGCCGCCTGCTCGTTCTGGTTCGTCTCGGAAGTCGGACGCCGCCAGGAGTTGATGCTGGCACAGATGTCCGAGTTGCTCGCCGCACACTCCTCACTGCCAGACGACGAAATTGTTTCGCACGACGACGATTTGACGGAAGAATCTCGATGACCACGAACTCGCATCACTTCACCACGCGCTTGCATGCTGCCGTTCGAGCGAAGGGAACGTCCGCGCTGGTCGGACTCGATCCGCGACTGGACTGGCTGCCGCCCGATGTGCTCACCCACGCGAGGGATTTGCACGACGATCCGATCGCGCGGGCGGCGTCGGCGTTTGAAGAGTTTTGTGTGCGGCTGATTGATGTGGTGGCTCCGCTCGTCCCGGCCGTGAAGCCCCAGGCGGCGTTCTTCGAGGAGCTTGGTCCCGACGGCTGTCTGGCCCTTGCTCGCGTGATCCGTTACGCGCGGCAATCGGGTCTGATCGTGATCTGCGACGCCAAGCGGGGCGACATCGGCACGACGGCCGAAGCCTACGCCAAGGGCTACCTCGCCGGAGCCGATCCGCAGGCGGCCCCGTGGGGCGCGGACGCTCTCACGGTGAACCCGTACCTCGGGCGAGACACACTCGAACCGTTTGTGAAGGTGGCGGTCGAGCGCGGCGCGGGGATCTATGTGCTGGTGAAGACGAGCAACCGCGGCTCGGCCTCGTTTCAGGATCGCATTGCCGACGGGACGACGATCTATCGGCATGTCGCTCAGGTTGTGGAAGACCTCGCGGTGCAGACGGCCGAGAACGGCTACGGCTGCGTCGGCGCAGTGGTCGGTGCGACGTACCCGCAGGAACTGGTCGAGCTGCGGGCGGCGATGCCTCACGCGCCCCTGCTCGTTCCCGGTTACGGCAGTCAGGGCGGCGCAGCGGCCGACGTGGCAGCGGCGTTTGCCAGCGATGGCCTCGGCGCACTCATCAACAACTCACGCGGGATCAACTTTGCGTACCGAGCCGCTCCTTATGCGGAGCAGTACGGCCCGCGCCAGTGGGAAGCGGCGAGCGAAGCGGCGACAAAGCAGATGATCGCGGACCTCCCCCTGGTTGAAAACTGAGGGGGGCGGTGACTCCCCCCGGCTCGTGTATGTTTGATGTGCTTGGTTTGATGTTCAGAAATGGGGCGTCTTCTCTGACCATCAACCCTCGACCATCAACCCCACTCAAAACCAGGGGGCCTTACGCCGCCCCGCTCCGAAATCAAAACGTGCGATCAACTTGAGCCGATTTTCTGCGGCGCGACATTTTTTTTGAAAATTGCTCTTCGCGCGTTTTGGACTCTGAACTATATACCCGCCGCTTCGATGGTCTCCCCATCAAGCAGGCCGGTTCTCCCACCGGTTGCAGGCCAGTCTGATGGTCGTCTCCCCTCACAATTCCTGTCCGGACGGGTTCGAACACGAAGGAATCTTCATGTCCAAGCAAATCGCATTTGTATTGACTGGCCTGACCCTCGCGATGTCGTCGGTCGGCTGCTGTTGCCTCGGTGGTGGTGGCTACGGCATGAACCGCTGTGCTCCGTGCAACACCGGATGCCCACCGAACGGTGGCGGCGGCTACTACGCACCGCAGGGGGCGTCCTATCAAAGCTTCGATGCCAGCCAGACGGCTTATCTGTCGGGAACGACTCAAACCACCGCCATCGCGGGTGCGCCGATCATGGCGTCGCCCGGTGGCTATACACAGACCGTGATGGTTCCAGCGAACTCGCTGCCCACGTACTGATTGCTGCGGCAAGCTGACACTTGCTGTCGTCGAGCAGCAAATCAGAAACAACTCCAACCCGGTGGACACTCAACTGTGTCGGCCGGGTTTTTTGTTTGGTGGCCGCCGATTGGACGAGATGATCCGAGTTTTGCGCCACACTGTCGGGTCGAACGACCCCTGCCCGAGCCACTGTTGGAGTTATGCTGCCCGACCCGAGCGACGAATGTCGTCTCGATCCCGCTCGCCTTGCACGTGCTCGGCTTTCGTCTGATCGGAGTGGTGGCGGTCGGCCAGTTTTTCGAGGGCCTTCACGGCGGTATCGGCTTCCAGCAACTCCAGACGCTGCAAAGCCGATTGTGCGATGACTTCGCTCAACGCGGCTTCTGCAATCGCGAGTTCCCGGGCCAGATGCCTGGCATGTTGTTGTCGAGCCAGTGCCTGTTCGGCAGTCCAGCCCTGGCCGCCTTGCAGCGTACGAAGTTCGTCCAGCGCGTGAAGCCGCTCGTCCGCGATCCGGTCTCGTTCCGCCCGAAGCGTCGCCTCACGAACCTGCCCCAGCGCGAAGTCCTGCCGCTTCACATCGCGTTCGGTCTCGCGAATCTTCAGCACGGTGTCGAATCGAAACGGCACGGACATGACGAAACCCTTTCTATTCCTATCTCCCCTCGCCTCGGGCACCGCCGCTTCGGTGGTCCGGAGAGGGGTCGGGGGTGAGGGGCAACCCGCGGTACACGCTTCAATAAGTTCAGTCGATTGTCATTCGGCATTCGTCGCTGTGAGTTCCTCAATCCACAGAACATTCGCGTGACGTGGCGTCGTGGTGGTCCATCACGTTCGTAATCGGATGACCCAACGATGTCGCGGGCCATCCTTCGCGCAGCCGCTTCAATTCCATCAGCTTGGCAACGGCTTGATCCAGCGACGCGCCGTCGTTTCGGTCCTGCTGCAGGAACGCCTGAATCGGCTCCTGCAGACGAAGGGCCGCATCGACGAGGGCGTTCGCGCCGCTTTGGTATGCGCCAATCGAGATGAGGTCGTCCGCCTGCCGATGCGCCGCGAGCAACTGTCGCAGCGACGCGGCGGCGTGCCGGTGTTCGTCGCGTGCGACGTCGGTCATCAAACGCGAGAGGCTGGCCAGCACGTCGATGGCCGGGAAGTGACCGAGTTCCGCCAGCTTGCGGCTCAGCACGACATGGCCGTCGAGCGTGCCTCGCACGGCATCGGCGATCGGTTCGTTGGTGTCGTCCCCTTCGACGAGGACCGTGTAGAAGCCGGTGATGCTGCCACGATTCGTGCGACCGCTCCGTTCGAGCAGCCTCGGCAACAGGGCGAACACGCTGGGCGGATAGCCGCGCGTCGCGGGCGGCTCTCCGGCGGCGAGGCCGATCTCACGCTGAGCCAGCGCGAAGCGCGTGACGCTGTCCATCACCAGCAGCACGTCGCGGCTGGTGTCTCGAAAGTATTCGGCGATGGCCGTGCCGAGGTACGCCGCGCGCAGCCGCAGCACGGCGGGATCGTCTCCCGTCGCGACGACCACCACGCTGCGAGCCAGTCCCTCGGGGCCGAGGTCTCGTTCGATGAACTCGCGCACTTCGCGTCCTCGTTCGCCGATGAGAACGACCACGTTCACATCGGCCTCAGTCGCGCGAGCCATCTGCCCGAGCAGCGTGCTCTTGCCGACACCGCTTCCCGCGAAAATGCCCAAGCGCTGGCCTCGGCCGCAGGTCAGCAATCCGTCAATCGCGCGGATGCCCGTGCCGAGTGCCTGATCGATGCGCGGCCGGTGCATCGGCGAAATCGTCTGGCCTTGCAGCGCGACGCGATGCGGCAGCACGGCGGGAGGCCGGTCGTCGAGGAACCGCCCGCGTCCGTCGATGATCCGCCCGAGCAACCCGTCACCGACGCGAGCCCCGGGAACCGACTGCTTCAGGACGCAGTTCGTCCCGCGCCGAATGCCGTGCAGTTCGCCATACGGTAGCAGCAGAGTGTCGTCGCCCGAGAAGCCGACAACTTCCGCCTCGACACTCGCCCCGTGTTCGGTTTCAAGTTTCGCGACGGCTCCCACCGGAGCGGGAAACCCGGCCACGGCCACGGTCAGTCCGACGATCTTCGACACGCGACCGCTCAGCCCGACCGGCATCGCGCGGTGGATGTGGTCGAGGAGGGTTGAGGGTTGAGGGTTGAGGGTTGAGGGCATGAGGAACCTTGGAAAATCTCAAATCTCAAGCACGAAATCCGAAACGAATCTCAAATTCCAAAGTCCCCAATACCGAACGAGTCGAATACCGGCTGTTTTCACATTTGAGATTTGATGTTTGAAATTCGTTTCGGATTTCGTGCTTGAGATTTCGTGCTTCATCGCATGTCATCCTTCCACCAATTCTTCCGCCAGCCGTTCGAGCATCGTTTCCACGCGCGCGTCGATCTCGCCGTGTTGCGTCTGAATCCGACAGCCGCCGCGTGCCACAAGCGGGTCGGGGATCAGGGTTGAGTCCGCGCAGGCCGTCAGCGATTCCACGATCCGCGGTGCGCGATCGCCCCACGCGGCCAGGTCGTCGGGATGCAGATGCACCGTCACGCGCGGTTGACCCGCCGCCAGCCGCAGTGCTTCGGCGATCATTCCCGAGGCCAGTTCCGGGCGCGTGGCAATCTGTGTCTTGAGCAGTTTCTCGGCGATGGCCACTCCGACGCGCACGGCCGTCTGCTCCCAACGAATCAGCCAGCGATCCCGCTCGGCCTGCAACGCCTCGGCCGCCGCATGCAGCGCCGGCAACGCCGTCTCCAACCGAGCGTCAACCTGGCGCGCGGCGACTTCGTGGGCGTGCTGTTCGATCTGCGATTGAGCCTCACGCAGCCCGACGTCCCGCGCCCCGAGGCGAGTCTGTTCGTGGAGCGATTCCACCTCGCATCGAGCCTGCGCCAGCAGTTCGTCCGCCTCGCGTCGAGCCTGCGCGATGACCGAGTCGGCCTCGTGTCGCAGATCGACGAAGTTAAAGGCCGCGCGGGTCGCGAGATCTCGCGCGGCGTGAGCCTTTACGATGCGGGCGGTGGTCATGGAAACCCCTCTGCGGGAAATCTCAAATTTCAAGAACCAAAGCCCAAACGAATCCCAAATCTCAAAGCGGCAAATTCAAAACGTCAGAAAGCGGCTCGCTCGGACTTTCGCCGTTTGAGATTTCTTCCTTTGAGATTTGGGATTCGTTTGGTGTTTGGTCCTTCTGATTTGGTGCTTTGCGATTTGGTGTTTTCAAACGGGCAATGCAATCATCCCGGCGTCCTCCAACCGGCGGATGCTGTCGGCGATTTGTTGTCTCACGGCGGTCATCTCGCTCAGCCGGATCGGGCCAAGCGATTCCATTTCGTCCTTCATCGCTTGGGCGACTCGCGGCGACAGGCATTCGAGCACCCGGCGTCGCACCGGCTCGGGACTGGCCTTGAGAGCCATCGCCCACTGGCGGTCGTCCGTTTCTTGCAGCACCAGCCGCAGCGTGTCGTCGTTGAGTTTCAGCAGGTCGTCAAACGAGAACAGTGTCTGACGCAGTTCCTCGGCGAGGTCGGCATTCCGGCCATCGAGTGCGGCGAGCATCGAGCGACTCGTCGTGCGCGGCGACTCGCGCAGCAGTGCGGCCGCGCGCGAGACGCCTCCCTTGCGGACGGGCGGCTGCCCCAAACGGGCCTTCAACATGATGGCGATGTCGGCGAGGATTTCCGGATCGGTGGGACCGAGCCGGGCCACGCGCTGCAACACGTCGGCCTGTCGATCCGGTGGCAGACCCTCCAAAACCGAGGCCGACAGCGCGGGAGGCAACTGTGCCGCGACGACGGCGATCAACTGCGGTGACTCGTCCATCAACAGCGGACGAATGTCGTCCGCACTGCGCTGGCTGAGAAACGCGAACGGCCCCGCGTCGAGCGTTTGTGTGACTCGCTCTTGAATCGGCGCGGCGGCATCGTCGCCCAGTGTCTGAGCGAGCAGTTCGCGAGCCGGCCCCGGACCACCACGCCGCAACTTGGGCTGCGAACGAAACTGCGTTTGAAACTCGACCAACACCGCGTTCTGTTCGTCGAGCGAAACGTCTTCGGTTCCCGCAATGGCCAGCGTCGCCCGCTCCACCAACTCGCGCGGCAAATGTCCGAGCACCTGCGCGGCCATCGTTTGATCGAGGCTCAGAAGGAGAATCGCTGCTTTGCGAGAATCGTGCATGAGAAGTGGGCAGTGGATGGTGGACAGTGGATATCGGAAAGTGTGGCCGACGTTTTTTTCCTGTCCCCCTCGCCCCTCTGGGGAGAGGGGTTAGGGGTGAGGGGCGAATGTGGTACGCGGCATCGTCTGGGATCGCCCCTCACCCCCGGCCCCTCTCCCCAAGGGGGCGAGGGGAGGGAAGAGAGTCGTTGTTCTCATGCGTTGGCCTCCGCCAGCCATCGACCGAGCACGCTCGCCGCCGTGGCGGGATCGGATTCGGCCAGGTTGCGAATGTCGTCGCGCAGGGACGACGAAGCGGAGACCGGCTCGGGGGCTCGGGGCTTCGACTTGGGTGGTTCGGGCGAGGGGATGTCCTGTGATGCGGGAACCGGCTCGGGGAAGGGAGACTGCCCGGTCGCGCGCGTCGGTTGCGAGGTGAGCCGTGTCAGCATCCACAGCGCCCAGACGGCAAACAGGCCGAGGGCGCAGGAGCCTCCATGACGCTGGGCCAGGACGAGGAACTGCTCGGTCCCGGTCAGTGTCGGTTCGGGTGAGTCAATCGGTAGCCGATCGACGGTCGTGACCGAGATCGCTTCGTGCGGGGAACCAGCGGGAATCAGGCGGGCCACCGTTCGTTCGACCTTGGCGAGGACTTCCTCTTCGATCGTGTCGAGGTTCAGCCGCGCCGCGTTCTGTTCGCCCTGAGCCTTGCGCCGCGCGGCGACATCGCGGTAGTAATCGCGCGGGATCGAGACACTGACCTGCACAGCGCGGGGCATCGCGGCGAGAAGCTGCTTCTCGCTCACTTCGTGCTGCACGTCAGAGTGTCCGGCGTTTTCGACGTTGTTCTCTCCGCGAAATCCGGCCGCGTGTGGCGTCGGTTCGTCGGCGTAGGACATCGGCAGGATCGACGCCGGGCGATTGGCCACGGGGGTCGAGTCGCCTCGAACGCGCGTTCGTTCGTTGCGGGTGACGGATGACTTCAGGTTGTCGATGTCGACGTGAACCGCCACGCTTGCGTTCGGGATGAAGGCCAGTCCCTTCTGAATCTGCTGCTCGTACTGGCGAGTGAACTCACGCACGCGCTGGATCAGGTGGCTGTCAAGCGGATCGTCGGTCGACTCGCCGGTGTACGCCTGACCGCGCGCGACATCGAAGACAGTGACATCGTTCGGAATCAGATCGGGGACCATGCTGGCGACCGCTTGCCGCAACGAAGCGACCAGGCGCGAGGACAGCTCCCGCCCCGCGCGGGGCTTCACCGTGACGTTGGCCGTCACCCGTGGCTTCTGTCCGAACGAAACTCGTCGTCCCGAGTTGGCCACCGCGACGCGGGCATGTTCGATGTCGGGAACCGCCTCGATCATCCGCCGCAGTTCCTGGAGCAGCAGCGCCTCTTTCATTTCCTGTCGCTGGCGGTCGGTCGTGAACGGACCGAGCGACTCGAACTGCTTGAGCATTTGCGAGCCGAGGTCCGACGGCACGGCATCGAACTCGACGAGCGCGGCGTTGTACCGGTCGAGCTGATTCGCCGGCGCGAGCAGCTTGCGTCCCTCGCGGCGATAGTTCGTCAGGCCCGCCTGATTCAGAGCCCGCTCGGCGGCGGACAGCTCATCGCTCGCGAAGGCCTTCCCAAACGAGACGGCTTGAAAATCGTCGGGCCGGTTCGCCACGAGCAGCCAGCCGAAGCCGCCGAGCATCAACAACGGCACCGCCACGAAGGTCGCTCGTTGTACGAACGACATCGTGCGAAACAGCTCGACAAGCTGCCGGGTGATGCGAGGCAGGACGTCCATGTATCTGCCGAAGACTGAGAATGACGAAAAGCCAACAGAACGCGCGGGTTATAGTTCCGAATCGACAAATCAGGCAATGCGAGTCGGCGGCAGGTTCGGGTGCCACTGGCGGCTGCTTTGAGCCGCCAGTGTTTTTGAAGAACACTGGCGAGCGAAGCCTCTCGCCAGTGGCACCCGGCGCCAAATGGGGCAATGCGAGCCGAGCCTATGGTCCAAGGAAGACATTGACGAAGGTCAGTGGGTCTTCTGTTCTGCGACGACCTCGCGGCCCCATCTGTCCACAGGGGGGCCGAGCTCAAAGCTGCCCTGCTCAAAGTCGAAATCGACGCCGAATCGCTTGAGCGGTTCTTTGAGTTGTGCGGCCCGTTCGGCGGTGATCGGTGTGACGCGCGTGATTCGGTCGCGGCGAACCGTCATCGGGGCAGGTTCATTCTGGGGAGGGGGAGCCGAGTCCGAGTAGAAGTGATCGAGATAGGGAACGTTGCGAAGCGGCGAGGTTGCAGTGTGATAGACCCAGGTCGTGACCTCTGCCAGCGTGATGGATTCATCGTCCGTCCGTTGCAGTTGGCCAATGTATGTGGTGTGAGTTTGGGTGGAGCCACGTTTCTGATCGTGAAGTCTCACCTGACACCATTGGCCGGTCAGGAGGGAGGTCGGATCGACGTTCTTGCCACCACTATCAAATGCGACATCAACGTAGAAATCCTCGCCGACTCGCTCCTTCGGTTGCTTGAACTTTGCAGCCCGTTCGGCGGTGATCGTATCGGCGCATTCGATTCGGTCGAGGCGTACTGTGACCGGGCCAGGCTCGTCCTTCGGAACGGTAATGAGATCCTGATGAACAGAATTCGTATTGGGAAGATTGCATAACGGCGAAATCAATGTTCGATACTCAGACGTTGTGACTTCCGTCAGCGTGATCGATTCGTCATCCGCCCGTTGCAGTTGGCCAATGTAGGTGGTGCGAGTTCTAAAGGAGCCGCGCTGCTCAGCGATTAGCCTCAACAGACACCATTGGCCGGGTGGGAGAGTTGCCAGATCGATGCTGGTCTCCTCGGGCAACTCGTCGTTGGTGGCGACGTCATCGCTCCGACGACACTCCCCGACGTTGAAATCGAAGTCGACGCCGATTCGCTCAAACGGTTGTTTGAGTTCCGCGGCCTCTTCGGGGGAGATCAGGTCGATGCTCTCCATTTGATCGCGGGGAACCGTCAGCGGGTTGGGATCGTACTCGGTGGCGACGCCCGTGTTCTTGTAGAGTCGCGAGAGATACGGAACATGCCGAAACGGCGAGGTCGATGTGTACCGCCCTCGCGTTGTGACTGCTGTCAGCGTGATCGATTCACCATCGGCCGACTGCAATTGGCCAATGAGCTCGGCTCGTACCTCGCTCTCCTTTTGATGAACGTCATGCAATCGGACACGATACCACCGGCCGGAAACGAGTGATTCAAGGTCACTCGCCGAAACCTGCCGGATCGACTGCGGCGGAGATGCTTCCTGCGGAAACATGGCGCAGCCCGTCAGCAGACAAAGAGCGCAGCACGGATTCAGAATTCGCATGAGAATCGAGCCTCGCACCGAAGTCGAAATCAAATCCAGCAGGTTGCCGCGTTCGAGTGAACCAAATCTCGCGACGAACATTCTCAAAACCAAAGCAGCCCGGCTGCTCGAAAGCAGCCGGGCTGTTGTGTGTACCCATCGGGATCATGCGGCGCGCTGTTCGGATTCGGTACCGTCGGCGGAGGGCGCGAAGATCGTGGGCGTCCAGCCTTTGAGGTTCGAGCCTGGTCCGCCTCGTGGCGGATAGCCGTACTCTCGGAGCTTGCCCGACAGTGTGCGGATGCCGATTTGCAGAGCCTTCGCCGTCTTCTCGCGATTCCCCGCGAAGCGGTTGAAGGTGGCTTCAATCAGTTTGCGTTCCATTTCGGCGAGCGTCAGGCCAGGGAGTGCATCGGCCTCCTCCTCGGTGATCTCGCGCGGTGTGAGCCAGGCTTCGATCATCGAGGCGTTCAACTTGGTGCCCCAGTCGAGACCACAGGCTCGCTCGATGACGTTTTCCAGTTCGCGAACATTGCCGGGCCAGTCGTGCTTTTGCAGCAGATGCAGCGCATCGACCGTCAGCGATCGTGGCGGCTTGCCTTCGCGCCCCGAGACGCGACGCAGGAAGTGCTCGGTCAGCGGCGCGATGTCATCCTTGCGCGAACGGAGCGTGGGAAGTTCGAGGCAGCACTGGCTGATCGCTTCGTGCAGGTCGCGACGGAACAGGCCCTTCTCCACGAGACTCGCCAAATCGACGTGCGTGCCACACGCGAAGCGAATGTCGAAGCGAACTCGCTCGCCCGCCTGCGGATGCTCGAACCGCTGATCGCGAATCAGCGAGACCAGAATCTTTTGAACGGGCAGCGCCATGAACTGGATTTGCTCCAACAGCAGCGTTCCGCCGTCCGCCAGTTCCAGGCGACCGGGTTGGCGCTGCGTCTGACCGTATTGTCCGGCCTGACTCTCACCGAACAGTTCCTGCTCCAGCGTTTCGGCCGACAGCACGCTGCAATCGAGTTTGACGAACGGTCGGTGGGCCCGCGAACTGGAATCGTGAATGGCCTGCGCCACGAGATCGATCCCCGTTCCCGGCTCGCCGTGCAGCAGGACGCAGCCCGGTTGTTCGGCCGCCGACTGGACCTGTTGCCGCAACGAGTGCATGGCCGAACTGTGGCCGACCATCTCCCGCAGATTGCGATTGTTGAGCTGCCGCTTGAGGCGGCGGTTCTCACCCTGCAACCGCGATTTCTGGACGGCGGACGAAATCGCGAGAGCGAAGAACGACGCCGTGTACGGATGGTGCAGGAGGTCGATGCCGTTGGCGGCGGGCAGCAACTGCGGGCCATCATCGGAGCAGGACGGAATCACACAGATGGGCTGTGTGGCCAGACCCTTTTGCTGAATCAGACCCGCGAGTGCTCCGGCCGTCTCGCCGGGCGGCAGCGATCCGATCAGGCAGACGTCACTCGGTTGAGCGGCCAGTGATTGGGCGGCCGCTTCGTGCGAGGGAACCGCGCGGCAGGTCAGACCCGCAGCGCGAACATCGCTCTCCAGCCGCGAAGCCTCATCCGGATCGCACGTGACGATCAGGATGTTCGGCGAAGACTCCGCCGGAATCGGATTGGCCGCACGCTGCGTAAACGGGATCACATCGGGATGGGCGAACGACATAGAGTCACCGTGATCTGGAGGAACGACGGATTGAAGGGCGCGTACGGCGGACGCTCCGCCGAACGCGAGTTCTTCGGTGACGGCGGCTGGAAGCCGCACAAAACGGACAGGGAAACAATGGGAGACGTGTGACTTCGCCACCGGCGCGAAGCCCGGGTGCCAACGAACGACGGCTCGCACCATCGGCCCGCCCGCGAACTGCGAAACGGAACGAAGTGCGATTGTCGAACCCGCTGGCTCGATCAATCAACGCGAACGAAATGTGAAAGGGAGATCGTCGGGCGGGGTTTATTCGCAACCGGCAGAATGTGTCAATGCGTTTTTGTGAGAGGAGCTAAAGATTGTAAAACGCGCCTCAACAACGGCACGGCCACAGATTTTAAAGGCCCTTCGGCACGCTTGTTTGGCTGTTTTTTGGCCTCGGGCCGCCTGAGTGAGAGTCATCGAGTGGCTGCGACGCGCGTCGGGCAACCGTGTGCGGCGTTCCACGTCAGGGGTCAGGCACTCCAAACTTCAACGGTTTGCATGTGCGTCACGAGAATGTGTCGCTCAGGCCCAACGGGCCGAGTTAGGCCAGCCCTGGGCAAGCGAGCATCGGGAGCGCTGCCCAGGGTTGGCACGGAATCGAATTCTCAAGCCCCAACGGGGCGGATTACGAACGTGATCGAGATCGAGTCCATTTTGTAATGCGCCCCGTTGGGGCTTCGTCATTGACGTGACGCGTTTCCCTGGGCGACGCTCCCGAGGGTCGCTTGCCCAGGGCTAGCATAACAACGGCCCTTCAGGCCTAAAGAAGTCCGTCGCACACGCAATCCGATAGAGTCAGGAAGTTTGGAGTGCCTGACCCCGGTTGTGGCCTTGTCACTTCTTTGACTTGGTTTGACCGGGTCGCGGCAACGGTGAGCCGGTCGCTCCCTGCTTCGTGTATTCCGCATCGCGCGCGGTCCAGATCGCGGCCAACTCGGCCAGCGTGTCGGGATGCTTGTCGGCGAGGTTCAGTCTCTCGCTGCGATCGGTGGCGAGGTTGTACAACTCCCAAGGTGCATCCTTGCCGACCGCGACGATCTTCCAGTCGCCGCGACGCAGCGCACGGTTGTCCTGATGCTTGAAGAAGAGCGGCTCGTGCGCGACAGGCTCATCGTTGGCGAAGGTGGCGACCAGACTGCGGCCGGGGAACGCGGGACGCGGTTCTTCATTGAAAGATGTCGGCGGCGCGAGGCCCGCCAGTTCGAGCAGCGTCGGCACGATATCGACCAGATGGCCGGGCGAACGTCTCCACTCACCACGCGATTTGATCCCGGCGGGCCAGTGCGCGATGAGGGGCGTCGCGATGCCACCCTCATGATTCCAGTGTTTGTGCTTGCGGAACGGGGTGTTCGCGGCCGTGGACCAGCCGGGCCCGAGACCGAGGTAACTCTTCGCCGACCCGAGCGGAGCGGTGGGATCGTGCAGATCGCCCCGGATGATTTGCTCGGCACTCGCGCCGTTGTCCGAGGCGAAGAAGATCAGCGTGTTGTCGAAGTCGTACAGCGCACGAATATGTTCCAGCACGCCACCGATGTCGCGGTCCATGCAATGCACCATCGCCGCGTGAATTGCCATCTTGGTCGCTTGAAACCGCTGCTGCTCGGCGGTGAGTTCCGTCCACGGGACCGCGTGCCCGACTTCACCCGGACCGATGCGCCGCTGAAGTTCCTCTTCGGCGAGGTTCCACGACGGCACGGTCGATTTCTCCAACGCAGATAACTCGATGCCGACGAGGCCCACCTCGCGCTGCCGCTTCCAGCGCTGCTGGCGAATCGCGTCCCAGCCCGAGACGTAGCGGTCGGCATACCGCGCGATGTCCTTGGGGAGCGCGTGCAGTGGGAAGTGTGGCGAGGTGAACGCGAGGTAGAGGAAGAACGGCTGGTCACGATGCTGCGCGTGGTGTTCGTTCAGCCACTGCACGCCGCGCTGGGCGATGGCCGATGTGACGTAATAGCCTTCGTTCTCTGGAACCGCTGGCAACGGCTGGTCGTTCAGCGTCAGTTGCTTCGGCCCGAAGAAGCGGTTCTGGTCGGCGATGTCATACGATCGCTCGAAGCCTCCCGCCAGAATCGGCCCATCGACGTGCCACTTGCCCGAGTGATACGACCGGTAGCCCGCCTGCTTCAACAATTGAGGAGCCAGCGCCGCCCATTTCGGTCGCTGTCCCTGCGGGTCGCGGTTGACCTGTTGTGCGTAATAGCCCGTCAGCAGCGCCGCCCGCGACGGCCAGCAGCGGGCCGTGTTGTAGAACTGCGAGTACCTCAAGCCGTTTGCCGCCAGCTTGTCCAGGTTCGGCGTTTCAATCTCACCGCCGTAGCAGCCAAGGTCCGAGAACCCGAGATCGTCGGCGAGGATGAACACGACGTTGGGCTTGTCGGCGGCGTGGGCAACGGTTGTCACGATCAGACACACGAACAGAGCGAGTCGAAGTGAACTCATCGGTGGTCCTTTGATCAGCGAATGAAATACCTCGGAGCGGGGCGGCGTTTTCCTACTTCAATCCCAACTCTTTGAGAACGAACTCGACCGCCGGCGTCGGATCGTCGAGACCGTGCGGATGATGTTTGAGGCCCGGCTTCACGATGACGTGGATTTTTCCGCCCAGTTTCTCGTAGCGGTCCTTCAGAATCACGGTGTTCTCGGGATACGGGACGACTTCATCGGCATCGCCGCAGATGTGGAGCAGCGGCACCTTGGCCTTGGCCAACGGCGCAAGGTTGTCGATCGGGTTCTTGTCGTAGGCCAGCGCTTCGGCCTCGTTGGCGAAGCCGTAATCGACGAACAGCTTCTTCCAGTCGTTGGGACTGCCCGGTCCCTTCCCCTTGCCACCCGGCCAGCTCTTGAAATCGCAGACGGGATTGTCGCCGAGGATCACTCCCACCTGATCGGGATGCGCCGCGCCCCAGTTGTAGACATACAGTCCGCCGCGACTGAGCCCCTCCAGTACGGGCTTCTTTGAGAGGGCGTGGTCTGTCGTCAGCAGCTTGTAGAACTCGTCAAAGTGCTTCATCGCGCTGGGGCATCCGAACGTGTTGCCGACGTTCATGAAGACCAGGTGAAAGCCCTTCTCGACGAGCGCCAGGTCGATCTCGGGGCGATGGTCGAAGAATTCGGCCCGCCAGATCCACGGCCGGCCCGGCGCGGCGGACTTCGGTGTCACGACGAGACACTTCTGGCCGTCCACCACGAAGTCGTACCGGTCGAACCCGCGATAGGCGGACTTCGCACCGGGAAACGGCTTCGGCTCGTCGGCCCGTGCGGTGGTCTCGCCCCCGAGCAGCGAAAGGCCGGCCAACGCGAGGCACATCAGAACAGGTCGAGTGATCCGGCGCATGAGGTCTCACTGGGAAATGAAAGCGGTCTGCGATGAAGCTCGGTCTGGCGAGCGCCTCGCGCGGGGTTTAGACTGCCGGGAACAAAGCTCGCGTTGTCATAACCGGCGCGCGGGGCAACATGCAACTTGAACGAGGTGTTTCATGCGACAACTTCTGCGAGCAGCGGTCATCGGGCTGGTTCTGTCGGTCGCGGCGTGGCCTCCCACGGCGGAGGCCGTTTATAGCAAGACGCAACTTCCGCTGACCGGTTGTCGTGGCTATCACTCTGCCAGGGGAATCGTCACGTACACAAACAGCCTCCGCGAAAAGGACATCCCCGACGGACAGCGGGTCGTGATCGTGATCGAAAACGTCGCACTGCCGCCGGGAACCGAGCTGCTGGTCTACGTCCACGAAAACGAAGTCGGCACGATCAAGCTCGACAAACGACGCGGCGGCCGGCTCGTGATCGAACCGACTTTCCGCCAACCCGCCCCCGCGATCACTACCAGTTCGTTTGTTGTGCTGAAGCTGATCGACGGGACGACCGTGATGTGGTGACGGGACGGAAATTCCAAATCCGAAGCACGAAATCCGAAACGAACTCCAAATCCCAAGGCTCGAAGGACGGAAACGTCTGTCTTGAAGCCGGCATGAGTTGGTGGAGTCGTGCCCGTTCAACTGTTGTTTCTCTTTGTTTCGAGTTTGAGATTTCGGTCTTGAGATTCGTTTCGGATTTCGGATTTGAAGTTTGGGATTTTCCGCCTTGCATTACATTCCCGAATCAACCTGCGAGATGCTGCGCGGCGATCCCCTGTCGGCGGGTGAATCGACTCGCGCCAACTTCCATTACCAGTCGGCACCGCTCTACGTGCTGACGGCCTGTGTGGCCGGACTGCTCGCGGCGGACTGGGCGTTGTCGGTGGGAGTGGCTTCCACGGCGTCCGCCGATCTGGCGAAGAGTGCGGCCAAGATGCCGAACTCGCTGTTTGGATATCGCCTCGCGCTGCTCGCCGCGGTGCTGGGTGGGGCGAGGATTCTGTATCACGCTCTCGACGGCTTGCTGTCCGGGCGAGTCGGTGCCGATCTCGCGCTGACCATCGCGTGCCTGGCGGCCATCGTGCTGGGTGAGCACGAGACGGCGGGGCTGGTCGTGTTGATCTCGCTCGTCGGAGAGAGTCTCGAAGGGTACACGGTCGATCGTGCGCGGTGGGCCATGCGGCAGACGTTCGCGTTGCAACCCGAGGTCGCTCATCTCACGACGCAGGAGGGGCGCGAACGGGATGTCCCGGTGAAGGACGTGCGGATCGGCGACTTCGTCGTGGTGCGGCCCGGCGAACGGATGCCGGTCGACGGGCGAGTCGTCTCGGGAAAGTCGGCGGTCGATCAGAGTCCCTTCACGGGGGAGAGCCTGCCGGTCGACAAGGCTGTCGGAGATCAAGTCTTCGCCGGAACGCTGAACCAGTTCGGCGCGTTGACCATCATGGCCGAGACGCTCGGCGACCAGACGGCCCTCGCCCGGGTGGCTCAGTTGGTGGGAGCGGCTCAGTCGCGCAAGGCCGATCTCGAACGAACGGCCGACAAGCTGGCCAAATGGTTCCTGCCTGTTGTACTCGGGATCGCGGTGCTGACTTTGATCGGCTGGCGAATCGGCACGGGATCGTGGTCGCCCGGCGTGTTGCCTGCGCTGGGAGTGCTGGTCGTGGCGTGTCCGTGTCCGCTCGTCCTGGCAACGCCCTGCGCCGTGATGGCCGCACTGGCGTGGTTGGCGCGACGCGGCGTGGTGGTTCGCGGTTCGCAGGCTCTCGAACGATTGGCGCGTGTCGACACGTTCGCCTTCGACAAGACCGGCACGTTGACGCAGGGGGCTCTTGAACTCGGCGAAGTCATTCCGACCGGTGACCTCTCGTCGCTCGATGTCCTCCGCATCGCGGCCATTGCCGAACGACACAGCGAACACCTGCTCGCGCGGCTCATCGTGCGCTCCGCTGAAGAGCGCGGCCTCGCGATCCCCGCCCCCTCCGAGTTCGAGACGCTGCCCGGCGCGGGAGTCATCGCGCGGGTTCGCGACTCGGACATGGCGGCGAGTGCGGAGGGCGGAGGGCGGAGGGCGGAATGGGAAGAAGAGACGAGCGGCACTCTTCCACACTCCGCACTCCACACTCCGCACTCCGCACTTCTCACCATCGTTGTGGGCAACCGGCGCGCGCTGGCTCGCGGCGACATCGCGTTTTCGGACGAAGTGGCTGAACTGTTGAAGGCGCGTGAGATGGCGGGCGAATCGCCGCTCGTGGTGGCTGTCGAGGGCGTCGTGGTCGGCGTGATCGGCGTTCGCGAAACGATGCGGCCGGAATCCGCGAAGGTTCTCCAGGAGCTGCGTGATGCCGGCGTGACGCAGTTCGCGCTGCTCACCGGCGACCGGCCTCAACCGGCCGACGCGGTCGTGAGGTCGCTCGGTTTGTTCGACCACGTGGCCACGGAGCAGCTTCCCGCCGACAAGGCCGCGTGGATCGAGGAGGCTCGCCGCGCGGGACGCTGCGTGGCCATGGTGGGAGACGGCGTGAACGATGCTCCCGCCCTGGCCGCGGCCGACGTGGGACTGGTCCTCGGTCGAGCCGGTGCCGATCTGACGGCCGCTGCCGGCGACATTCTTTTGTTGGGCGATCCGCTTCGTCCGCTGCCTGGTCTGCTGAGGCTGTCTCGCGCGCTGGTGCAGAACATCTGGCAAAGCATCGTCCTGTTTGCGTTCGGGTTGAATGGCCTTGGCGTGCTGGCGTGCTCGCTGGGCTGGCTCAGTCCCGTGGGCGGGGCACTGTTCCACGAAGCCGCCTCGCTGGCCGTGATGCTGAACGCCATGCGGCTCCTCTGGTTCGACGGCTGGTCGAGTACTCAGGCCACTCGCTGGACGGACGCCTTCGTCAGCGCGGCCGATGGGTTCGCGGCGACAGCGTCGCCCTCACGCTGGATTTTCTGGGTGATCGAGCGCTGGCAACTCGGCGCGAAGCTGACGGGAGCAGCATTGCTCGCCGCGTGGTTCTTATCGGGCGTGGTCGTGCTGAGTGAGAACGAGCAGGCGCTGGTGACGCGCTTCGGTCGCCACGAAACCACGCTGACGGCGGGGCCACACTGGCGCTGGCCGTGGCCGCTCGAACGAGTCTCGCGCGAGGCGGTCGATCGCGTGCGGAGCGTGGGGATCGGGTTCAGGGGGAAGGAGTCGGGGAACAGAAGACAGAATTCAGAATTCAGAATTCAGAATTCGGCGGGAAGAAAAGCTGCGGGAAGCGAACAGCTTCTCGTGGAGCCGGGAATCGTCGAATGGACGAGTTCGCACGGTGAGCGGGATTCTGAGTCGCTGGCCGATGAATCGCTGCTGCTCACGGCAGACGAAGTGCCGGTCGATCTGACGGCCGAGGTGCAGTATCGCGTTCGCGACCTCAAACAGTTCGCGTTTGGAGGAACCCGGCGGCCCGATGACGTGCTGCGTGCGGCGGCCGAGAGTGTGCTGCGCGATCTGGCGGCGAGTGCTTCGCTGGACGATTTGCTGACTGACCGGAGGGCCGATCTGGAACGTCGGTCTCTCGCGCAGTTGCGGCAGCGAGTCGAGGGCTACTCACTTGGCATCGAGATTGTCGATCTGCAGTGGCTCGACGTGCATCCGCCGAAGGCGGTCGTCCCGGCCTATCGTCAGGTCGCCGATGCCCTCGAAGATCGCGAACTGCTCGTCAACGAAGCCGATGCCTACGCCGACCGCGTGCTGCTGGGTGCGGTCGGCGAGGAGGCGCTGCGAGTCCTCCAGCAGTCCGCCGATTCGGGTGCCACTGGCGCGGGGCTTCGCCCGCCAGTGCCTGCTCCAGATCGCACTGGCGGCTCAAAGCAGCCGCCAGTGGCACCCGACGCGCGAGTGGCACCCGATGCAACTCCCGGGACCTCTTCCCGGGCGCGGGCCGACTGGACGCTGGACGACGCGCTCTGGAAACAACTGCTGCGCGTGCGTCCCGACGGGCAGAGCCTGCTGTCGGGGAGCGCGGCCGCGAGTTTGAATGACGCTCACGTTGCGTCGGCCCAGCGCCGCGCTTCGGCCTCGTCCACCGCATCGCGCCTGGAAGGGATGCTGACCGAGTACCGCAGGGCTCCGCGCCTGACGAGTCTCAAACTCTATTGGGACGCAGTCACCGAAAGCCTCTCCCAACGACCGCTCACCATCGTCGATCCGAAAGCGGCGGGGAGGCAACACTTGTGGATGGGTGATGCACCACAGTTGCCGATGATCTCACCGATCACGTTGCCAGCCGATCCCCCAGCGGCGCCACGGCAATCCCAGTAAGAGCGCACGCGGCTACTTCGGCGACACCTTCAACGTCACCGACTTGGCTTCGGCTTTGGCGGCGAGTTCGACCGGCAGCTTGAACCTCACCGAGTCAACCTTGCAGAGGCCACCCTTGCCGTCGCGGCAGTAGCCGTAGGTCAGCGTGACGAGCAGCGTGGCGCGTCCGGTCTTATTGGCGACCAGGATGTGGAACTTGGTGGACTCGCCGTCGGTGGTTGCTTCGGTCTTTCTGTTCAACTGGTCGGCGTCGATGAGCGATTGCTCGCCCTCGACACCGAGGCGATACGTGACTGGAAGCAATGGGTTGAGCTTGTAGCCTTCGGGCAGAGCGAACTTGACGTTGAAGGTGATGCCGCTGCTCGACGCGATCTGCTGCGCGGCGAGTTCGACGGTGCGGAACTTGGAGTCGGCCGTGTGTGGATCGGCAACGGGCTGCGGTGGGGCGAGCCCCTCGATGGGGAACTCGCGGGCTTTCTTCGAGGCCAGGTCCACGGCGACGATTCGCTGGTTGTTTGTGTCGGCGACGTAAAGCGTCCCGTCGGCGATGGCCAGTCCGGCTGGCTCCGCGAACTGCACGGGAGAGAGATTCGTCCCCGACTTGCCGGTCCCGAGCCACGTGATCGACTCGCGGGTCTTCAGGTCGACGAACTTGAGCTTGTGGTTGTAGCTGTCGGCCACGAACAGGCCGCCGTTGTGGAACAGGATCCCGAGCGGATGCTGGAACCGTGCCTCGTCCTTCGCGCCGTCGACGTCTCCGAATTCAAACAACGTGCGTCCGTTGGGCAGGCTATGCGGACCAACCGGCGTGGAAATTTTGCCCTTGGGCTCGGAGAGGTCGTTGTTCGGATCGGTCGTGATCTCCCTGACGGACGAGCCTTCGCTATCGACAACGAACAGGTTCTTGCCATCGGTCGTGATGCCCGACGGTTGAGCCAACGCGCCCTCGTCGAGTTCTCCATTTTGAATGTCCTCGCGCCCCGAACCGGCATACGGCCAGATGGTGCTCGACCCGAGCTTGTGCGCCCAAATCTGATGCGGCCCGGCCATCGCGACGTACAGGATGCGATCGACCGCGCACAGATCCCACGGGCTGTTCAGAGCCGTCGCGCGCAGCTTGCCCCCTCCCGGTCGGGTGCGGGCCTGTTCTCCCGTCCCCGCCAGCGTCGAGACCGTCTTCTTGACGAGATCCACCGTGCGGAGCTGATGATTCTCGGTATCGGCCAAGTAGAGCGTGTCGCCGATCAGCGTCATCCCCTGCGGGTGATCGAACTGCGCGTCGGAGTAGCTTCCATCCTTCGAGCCGATCGCGCCGCTGCCGATTACGTCGAGCAACTTCCCCTCCAGCGAACTGACCACGATCCGGTTGTGGTTGCTGTCCGAGATGAACAGCCGTTTGCCGGCCGCATCGGCCAGCACCTTGCCGGGGAACCGAAGCGGACTGTCTGCGGCCTTGCTGCGCTCCAGATCGAACTTCACCGGCGTTTCGTCGAGCGTTCCCTTGGCCTTGTGATAGGCGATGAGCTTTTGCACGACCGCGTCGAGCAGTTCGCGGTTCCCCTCACCCGAGACGTAGCCACAGTACTGGCCTTCGGGATCGACGAGGACCAGCGACGGCCAGGCCCGGACGCCAAACTTGCGCCAGACGATCATGTTGGCATCATTGATGACCGGATGCTCGATTTCGTACCGCAGGATCGCCTTGCGGATGTTGCCCGTTTCCTTCTCGTTGTCGAACTTGGCCGAATGAACGCCGATGACGACGATCTCCCTGCCGTACTTCTTTTCGAGGAACTCCAGATCGGGCAGGACGTGCATGCAGTTGATGCAGCAGAAGGTCCAGAAGTCGAGCAGCACGATCTTGCCGCGCAGATCCTTCATCGAGATCGGCCCGCCTGTGTTAAGCCATTCGACTCCGCCATCCAGTTCCGGCGCAGGAAAGCGATTCGGGAACGGGTTCTCGGCTTTCTCCTTGCCTTCGTCGGCGGCCGGTTTGTCGTCGCTGGCCTTGTCGCTGGGAGCCTTGGCCGGCTTCTTCGCCTTCGGCTCCTGAGCCGAGAGTTGTCCGGAGGAGACTGTCAAAGCGAGCACCATCGCTCCGACAAGCGACATGACAACGCGACGGACGAACGAAGTCGACAACGGCAGAGTAGCAGCGGTCATGGGCGGGTTCTCCAATCGGGGGAGGTCGAGTTCGGCGTGAGGCAACAAGCGGGAAAGACGATCCTCAAGGCAGGCGAGGCAAAAGCGTACCAGACCCCCGCGCGAGTGCCAACGCGGTCCGACGTCGACTCGGTTGAGATGCCACGACCCCCGAGAAGTGGCCGGCGCGGTTTCTTCGATCGCGGGCGGTCGGTATTCTGCTGCCCCATTGCCTCGAACCCGACCTGCCTTCTTCTGATGTCTCCTTGTGAGGACCGTGCCATGAGTGTCGAAGCCCGCGTCACCGAGTTGAGCCTCGAATTCCCCGCCCCTCCCAAACCGGGTGGCGTCTATCACCCCGTCGTCATCGTGGGCGACCTGGCCTACGTCTCGGGCCACGGACCGATGCGAACCGATGGCACGATGATCACCGGCAAGGTCGGGGCCACGATGAGCGAAGCCGATGCGTATCTGGCCGCACGCCAGGTCGGATTGACCATGCTGGCGACACTGCGTCGCGAACTGGGGAGCCTCGACCGGATCGAACGCCTCGTGAAGACACTCGGGATGGTCAACGCCACGCCCGACTTCGGCAACCATCCACAAGTCATCAACGGCTTCAGCAACCTGATGGTCGAACTGTGGGGCGACGCGCGCGGCAAGGGAGCCCGCAGTGCCGTCGGCATGGGATCGCTTCCGAGCAACATCGCCGTTGAAGTCGAAGCGGTCTTCCAGTTGACGCACTGAGTGTGGTGCTTCAATGTTGCGGGATCGAAAACTGAAACATTTGGGTGACGGGTCAGAGTCTTTGATCGCCCCATCATTGCCCTGCATTCAGGGCCGTCGAAGGCTCCGACCCTGCCACCCCGCCGAATGCAGAATCAGCAAGCAAAACAGAGAAGAACCAGCCCAACAAGTGGCTCAAGCCGACCCCGGACAAGCGGCGAGTTTTCGATTCCCGAGGCCGATCGCGAAATGATCGTCTGTCGTGGCTCGCGCGGCTTGTCCGGTCGGCTTAGCCTGGACGTTAGGCCGCGCGAAGGAGGAGTGAGTGAGATTCCTATCTCTGGGTGGCGTGGCGGGGCCAGTTCTCTTTACCGCTGTAGTCATCGTTTGCGGCGCTCTGCGGCCCGACTACAGCCATGCAACGCAGTTCATTAGTGAGCTCGGCGCGCGCGGTACTTCGCGCGCTGCGCTCATGAACTTCGCGGGCTTTGTGCCCACGGGATTGCTGCTGGCGAGTTTTGGGGTGTCCTTGGCGTTTCTCCTTCCGCGACACACTACCTCTGTGTTGGCCGCCGCGTGCATTACCGTTTTCGGCCTTGGTATCACCTTCGCGGGAATCTACTCCTGCGATCCCGGATGTCCGCACCAAGGTGCCTCTTGGGAAGCCACCCTGCATGACCGCGTCGCGGCGGTGACGTTCCTATCCGGGATCGCCGGCTCTGCCCTCTTGGCCTACCTCTTCCGAGGCCTTACGACTTGGCGCTCGCTATGGCTCTATTCCGCAATCTCCAGTGCCGTCGCCTTCGGGTTTTTGATCGCCTCGACTGCTTCCGTCGAATCCCGATGGCTCACCGGCCTTTGGCAGCGCCTGTTCATCGGGACGCTTTACCTGTGGTGTATGGTCGTGAGCCTTCGTGCCTTCCGGTGTTCCTCTAGAGCGGTTGCATTTCAGGTGTAGCGGTAGCCGCAATGCTTGAAGTAGTT
>JBBPIS010000101.1:0-29176 GCA_038040225.1 Planctomycetota bacterium | reverse complement strand
GAGCACGCGGGCGATCGTCTCGGGCGCGCCTCCCTTGGTCGGACCGTTGCAGCTCACGGCGACGCGCGGGTCGAGGGCGAGAACCATCACCGGGTTGTTGCTCACGTTCAGGCCGTGATGAGTCACCATGAACAGGTCGACCTGGCCGACCGGGTTGTTGGGGGTCATCAGTTTGGCTTCGGTGTTCCAGGTGAGGTCGCCGCAGGTCAGGAACCGGAACTTGCCGAACGTCATCAGCAGGCTGACGCTCTTCGCATTGTCGGTCGGGTCGTCGGCCTGAGGCTTGTGCTGGGAGGCAAATGGATTGGGCTGTCCCTCGTTCGGGATCACCTCGCCACTGGCCGTGACGACTTTGATGTGCAACGGCGTCGTTGGGGATTCGAGCATGAAGGTGTCGCCCGCCTTGACGGTCTTGCTCTGATTCTGAGACGCCGCGCGGTACAGGACCATTCGCTCGCCGAACTTGTTGTCCTCGGACAGAGTCTCGGGGATGCCCCGATCCCAGAAGTTGTTGATCTTGATCTTGTCGGCCAAAGCCGCGTGGTTGCCGTAGTGGTCCAGATGCCAGTGCGACACGGCGGCATGATCCAGATGATCGAGCTTCGCCACGTTCCTGATCACGTCGAGAATGCGATCCCGGTCGCGACCGCCATTGTCGGGATAGCCCGAGTCGATCAGCAGCGACTCGTTCGCCGGAGTGACCAGCAGCGTCGCGGCTCCACCCTCGACGTCGATGAAGTAAATGTCGAGCCTCCCATCCTTGCCATCGGCGAGCAGGGTTGAGGCGGCGAGCAGAGTGAAACAACAGACGAGCAGAGCGCGAATCATTGGTGAACCTCCCGGGAAGTGACGATCGAACCGCCGGGAAGATACCGAGTCGCCCGCGACGACTCCATTCCCCCACGACCGAACAGGCACGTAGCCACGTAGGGCCGGTTCCACCGGCCATTCTTGTGACGGGTTCGTTCCATGCCTGAATCGGCCGGTGGAACCGACCCGACTACTACTTGAAAAGCCCGCCCGCCACGGCATGTCCCGACGCGAACGATCATGAGTCGCCGCGAGTGAAACCTCGCCGACATGACTTGTGCATTTTGGAGCGTGGGCTTGCGGATTTTGGGTACTGACCAGCCAATTTGGACATGGCCATGTCATGCTAAGTATTCAAAAACAAGGTACTTCGCAAAGCGGAAGCAAATTGCCGAAATACCGAGACCAAGAATGACCCCGGCAGGCACAAGACCATATTGGTCTGCCCCTGTCCGTTGACTGATTTGTGCCGCTACTACACCGCCGATGATGGGCGATGCGATTATCAAAATGTTCGCAACGATGAATAGCGGGCCAATGACAGAATGATCGCGAAACTCCAAAGCCGTTCTGACGCGAGCGACGACGAACAACACGACAATGCTGGAGGCAACGAACAGCAGGACGCACCCGGCCTTCCGTCGCCAACCTTTGAAGAACTCGCCCACGCTGCACGCTCGATTCGACTAACGACGCCTACTCGCCATCCAGCCACGCCTGCCCTGATTCGACGACTCGACCATTCTCCGAAATCGGATACACGCGGTAAAGTTTGATCGACTCAATGTAGCACCGCTCGGTCTTCTCTTTGTCGGTGAGCGGCACGGCATCCCCAGCACTGGCCGTCAGCCAAGTCTTTCGCGAGTTGATGAGTCGGCAGCATCCTTCGCCCATTGGCTTGTCGATGGGAGTGACAACGGCCAAGTGAGGCGTGGCCTCGCGGAGCGTCACGTAGAGGGAATGGATGGTCTTCGCGGTCATCAGAACAGCGTCTCGTTCAACTTGATCGGATCGACGCACTCCGGCGAGTCGTTCTTCACGCTGTTGACGATCTTGCTCACGGGCCAGGACTGCATGGCCTCTGATTCAATCGGGACGAGCAAGCTCTTTAGAGCGGCGGGGTGGCCGGGTCTGGAGGCTTTGCGGAAGGCCCGGAATCCTCGACTCGACTCGCCGCCGCATCTGCCCGGTCTCCCGCCTGCCACGCTGACGGCGGTTGTGTGGAATGCCGAATGCCGCGAGGGTATGCTCCCCGCACGCTGGGGGTCTGTCTCAATTCCCCCGGCGGTGTCCTGTCGGTTTTGCGATCATCTCGATCAGGAGAACAGTCATGTCAAACAAGGCAACGCGGCTTCCTCGGCGTCAGTTTCTGAAGACCACACTTTCAGCGGCGGGGGCCGCAGTCCTGGCACCGACGATCATTCCCAGTTCGGCTCTGGGCTTGGACGGGACGACCGCACCCAGCGAGCGGGTCGTGGTCGGAGGGATCGGTATCGGAAACCGGGGAACGTACGACCTTAGTTGCTTCCTGGAACAGAAGGATGTCCAGTTCGTGGCGGTGTGCGACGTGAAGGAAAAGCGCCGAACCGCGGTCAAGAAAATTGCCGACGAAAGGTACGGCAACGAGAGCTGCGAGACCTATCTTGACTATCGCGAAATTCTGGACCGTAGCGACATTGATGCCGTGCTGATCGCCACGGGACCGAACTGGCATGCGACGATGGCGATGGCGGCCGCCAAGGCCGGCAAGGACATGTATTGCGAGAAGCCCGTCACGAAGAACATCTCGCAAAGTCTGATCCTGGCCGAAACCATGCGCCGGACCGGTCGAGTCTTCCAGGCGGGGACTCAACGACGCAACCTCCCGCACTTCGCGTTCGCCTGCGAGTTGGCTCGCACCGGGAAGCTCGGCAAGCTCAAGAAAGTGTATGCCCATCCGGCGGGGATGAAGGCCCTGATGAGCGGCTGGATGCCTCCCGAGACCGAACCAGAGAAGGAAGTCGTCGATTGGGACACGTACCTCGGTCCCGCCGCCTGGCGACCATTCAACCCGAGATTCCTCGACGGCTTCAATTTTGAAAAGGGAGGCGGCTTTGTCGGCGCGTTTTCGGGCGGCGGCGTCCTCGAATGGGGCTCGCACTGCGTCGATCTCTGCCAATGGGCCGTCGGAGATTGTCCGCCGCCGGTCGAGTACAACCCGCCGATAGACGGCGAGTTGGTCACCCGCTACGAGAACGGGACGGAGTTGATCTTCCGCGAGAAGGGCTGGATTCCGCTCGGCTCATGCCCGGTGCGATTCGAGGGTGAGACCGGCTGGGTCGAGGCGGGAGACAGCGGCAAGATGGTATTGAGTTCGCCCGAGTTGCTCGCCGGACGAGAGGTCGCCGAAATCGGCGGCTATCCGGCGACGTTCCACGTCCGCGATTTCCTCGACTGCGTGAAGACTCGCAGCCAGCCGAAGGGGAATGCCGACGCGGCCTGCAACGCTCACATCGCCTGCCACGCCGCGAACATCGCGCTCTATCTGGACCGCCAGGTGAAGTACGACAACACGACACACGACTTCCCCAACGACGAACCGGCCAACCGGCTGCGATCCGAGGCGCTGCGTGAACCGTGGCGGCTGTAAGCGACTCTGAAAGTTCTCTCCGCTGTATGGGGCACAAGAGCCCCTTCAGTCCACTTGCTTCCATTCGTCCCATACGTGTTTTGAAATCAAACCGTCCTCCACGCTCAGGACCGATCCCATGCCTTCGACTTCTCCGCTCACCCGCTTCGCAGCTTGTCTCGCCGCATTAGTTGTCATGTCCGCCACGTCCGCCCGTGCTGCGGATGCCATTGGCGCGTCGCCTGAAAAGGAACAGGAACAGCTCGCCATCCTCCGCTCTGATGCGCCGTCGGCGGACAAGGCGATCGCCTGCAAGAAACTGGCCATCGACGGTTCGAGCGAGTCGGTTCCCGACTTGGCGAAACTGTTGTCCGACCCGCAGTTGTCCTCGTGGGCGCGGATCGCATTGGAAGTGATTCCGGGCGCTGCGGCCGACGAAGCGTTGCGGAAGGCGGCCGAATCGCTGGAGGGTCGACTTTTGGTGGGCACGATCAATTCGATCGGAATCCGCCGGGATGCCAATGCCGTCGATGCATTGATCGGTCGATTGCAGGACCAGGATGCCGATGTCGCGTCTGCGGCCGCTGTCGCACTGGGACGCATCGGCAACGCGGCCGCGACCAAGTCACTCCGACAATCGTTGACCACTGAGGTTGCCACAGTTCGCTCGGCGGTGGCCGAGGGATGCGTGCTGAGTGCGGAGCGTCTTCATGCCGACGGGAAGTCGGATGAAGCGGTGCTGATTTACGACGAGGTTCGCAAGGCTGATCTCCCCAAGCAGCGAATCATCGAGGCCACTCGCGGAGCGATACTCGCTCGAAAGCAACAGGGCATCCCGCTCTTGCTGGAGCAGTTCCAGTCGCCGGACAAGAAGCTGTTCCAACTCGCCCTCAGTACGGCTCGTGAGTTTCCGGGGAGTGCGATCGACAAGGCCCTCGCGGCTGAAATGGTGAAGGCGACGCCCGACCGGGCCGCACTGATGATCCAAGCCATGGCCGATCGCAAGGAGACCGTCGTCCTGGCCGCCGTGTTAAAGGCTGCCGGAGAAGGCCCCAAACCCGTTCGCTTGTCCGCCATCAATGCACTCGCACGAGTGGGGAACGATTCATGCCTTTCGACTCTGTTGCCGATCGCGCTCGAAGCCGACGCCGATCTGGCGCAGGCGGCAAAGGGAACGCTGGCCGAACTTCCGGGTGAGAAAGTGGACTCGCAAATCGTCGCGCTCCTCGCCAAGGCCCAGGGAAAAAGTTACCCGCTGCTGATCGAACTCGTCGGACAGAGACGCATCGAGGCCACGCCGGCTCTGCTCAAGGCGCTGGACCATTCCGACAAGGTCGTGCGCTGCGCCGCGTTGACCGCGTTGGGGGAGACGGTGAGTCTCAAGAATCTTTCGGTACTGGTCTCGCAGGTGGTGGCCCCGAAACATCCCGACGACACGCTACACCCCGACGCATCGGCGCTCCAGGCCGCAGTTCTTTCGGAGACGATGACCGCTCGGCAAGCCCTGAAAGCGGCCAGCGTTCGGATGCCGGACCGCGAGGCCTGTGCCGCCGAACTCTCGACCGCTTTGGATCGCTCACCCGCAGCGACGAAAAGCATCCTGATGGAAATTCTGGCCGATGTCGGAGGGACCAAGGCTCTGAAGACCATCGGCACGGCGGCCAAGAGCAACGATCCGCAACTTCAGGACATCGGCAGCCGTCTGCTCGGCAAGTGGAACAACGTGGAAGCTGCGCCTGTCCTGCTCGATCTGGCCAAGACCGCCCCCGAGGAAAAGTATCAGGTCCGTGCGCTCCGTGGTTACATCGGTCTCGTGCGAAAGTTCCCCATGCCGGAACAGCAGCGCGCCGAGATGTGCCAAAAAGCGTTCGATGTCTCCCGTCAGCCTGCCGAACAGAAGCTGGTGCTGGATGTGCTCAAACTCCATCCGAGCATCGCAACGCTCAAACTGGCGATCAAAACCATCCAGGTTCCCGAACTGAAGGACGATGCCATTCAAGCGACGCTGGCGATTGCCCAGAAGATCGGCGGCAAATCGCCCGAAGCGCGGCAACTGCTCACCAGTGTCGAACTGAACAAGGTGAAGCTGGAGATCGTCAAGGCAGAATACGGAGCCGGAGCGACACAGAAGGATGTGACCGAGGTGCTCCAGAAGCAGGCCGCCGACTCGCCGCTGATCACGCTGGCGTCGGCGAGCTACAACGAGTGCTTCGGTGGCGATCCGGCACCGGGAAGCGTAAAGCAATTGAAAATCCAGTACAAAATCAACGACAAGACTGGCGAGGCGTCATTCGCCGAGGACGCCCTCATCATCCTTCCCATGCCGAAGTAACCGACCGGCAACATCGGGTGAAGTAGTCGAGTCCCCGTGCTGGTTCCGCAATTGGTGCTGTCCCGACTCTCTGTGGCTAACGCGGCAGCGTCGCACGAGAGACCTTGAGTTCGGCGGGCGTCAAGTCTTCCCAGCGGCGGATGCCGCACGGACCGCCGAGAGCGTCCAGTTGCCGTTTGCGATCCAGCCATTGTGCTTGGTTGAACGAACGGCGGATGCCGCGCGAATCCGTGTAGTACCCCGTGCGAACTACGACCGAAAGCGCCAATCTTGCCGGCTCATCCTGCGCGGGAGGCGGCACGTTCCACATCCGCGCCGTACCGTCGTCACTGCCGGTAATCACCGTTTGACCATTGGGACTAAAGGCGACGGCCCTGACGTCGTCTTCATGTCGTAGCGGTTCACCTCGCGGTTGGCCGGTGACGGCATCCCAAACGCGGGCGGTATTGTCAGTACCAACCGTCACGATGGTGTGACTGTCAGGGCTCACAGCCATGGCATGGACGGCGGCATTGTGACGCATGGGTTCGCCCCGTGGTTGACCCGTCACAGCGTCCCACAGGACGGCGGTGTTGTCTTCACTGCAGGTAATTGCAAATTGACCATCCGGACTGAAAGTGACGGCGCGGATGGCTTCGTTGTGCAGCAAATCTTCACCGCGCGGCTTGCCGGTCGCCGTCTCCCACAGCCGCGCCTTGCGGTCATCGCTGCCGGTGATGACCGTTTGCCCGTCGGGACTGAACGCCACGGATCTGACAGGCTCGGTGTGCGCAAGCACCTTTCCATGCGGCTGTCCGGTGGCGACATTCCAAATTCGCGCCGTGTGATCATCACTTCCGGTCAGTACGAAGCGACCATTGGGACCAAACGCCACGGAATTCACAGGCTCGCCGTGCTGGAGGATTTTTTCCTGAGACTGCCCGGTGATGGCATCCCACAACCGAGCCGTGTTGTCCTTGCTGCCGGTGATCACCGTGCGGCCATCGGGACTGAAGGCCACTGCCAGAACGCTGCCCTTGTGTTGCAACGGCTGACCTCGCGGTTGCCCGGTCGCCGTGTCCCACAAACGAGCCGTCTGGTCCTGACTACCTGTCAGCAAAATTTTCCCGTCACCGCTAAAGACCACGGCGTTGACCGCGCCGTCGTGCGACAGCGGATTCCCCATCAGCTCGCCCGTCGCCGTTGACCAAAGCCGCGCTTTGTTGTCACTACAGCCGGTGAGCGCGGCCCGCCCATCGGGACTGAACGCCACGGATGTGACGCTGCCACCGTGTTTCAGTGGCTCCCCGCGAGCGTATCCGCCCAACACGTCCCATTCTTGAGGATTGTTGAATTCCCACAGTGCTGCGGTATTGTCCCAACTCGCAGTGATAATTCTCTGCCCGTTCGGGCTAAACGAAACCGCCGCAACAGCACCTTCGTGTCGCAGCGGCTCGCCGATGATTTTTCGCGTCGCGACGTCCCACAGCCGCGAGGTATTGTCACCACTGCCCGTCAACACCATCGAACCATCGGGACTAAAGGCGACCGAGAAAATCCTTTGGGAATAATAGAATGGTTCACCGTTGGGTGTACCGGTCTTTGTGTCCCACAGTCGAGCCGTTCTGTCGGAGCTGCCGGTCAGAACGCTCATCCCATCCGGGCTGAACGCGGCGGCATTGATGGTGCCTTTGTGACTTAGCAACTGGCCGCAGGGCTCACCAGTTTCCACGTTGAACAACTGAGCCGAGTTGTTCTCGTTGGCGGTCAGCACCATCCGGCCATCGGCACTAAATGCCAGGGCTGTTGCAGAATTGCCTGGAAGCCGAAGTGGTTCGCCGCGGGGCATTCCTGTCACCGCATCCCAGAACCACACGGTCCCGTCCTGACACCCGGTCAGGACTGTTTTCCCGTCTTGGCGAAATGCGATCGCCGTCACGGCAGCAGCGTGCGGCAATGATTGACCCATGGGCTGACCCGTGGCGGTACTCCAGCATTGAGCGGTTTGGTCCTTGCTGGCGGTCAACAGCGTTTGGCCGTCGGGGCTGAATGCGACCGCGGTGACGGCGCTCTTGTGCCGCAACGGCTCTCCCTGCGCATTCCCAGTCGCCGCGTCCCAGAGTCGCGCTGTTCCATCGAGACAGCCGGTAAGAACCGTTCGGCTATCGGGACTGAAAGCCGCTGCCACGACGCTGTCGTCGTGGTGTATTGGCTGCCCCACTGAGCGGCTCCAGGAAGCGATGAGATTTCGCGCATTCAACCGGCGTGGATCGTTGGGAGTGGCGTCCGAGTAGGCTCGCCAAAACCAGTAGAGCGCCTCAGCGGGCAGGCCTTTCTCGCTGGCGGCTCCAGCGACCAGAAAATGCGCGGTGACGGTGTTGCGTTGCGCGATTCGGGCTTGCCAAAACGCGAGCACACCAAACAGCGCGATCATTCCCACCGCCGCGACTCCCGCGAGCTGCAAGAGCCGTCGTCCTCGGTTCCGGCGGGTACGCATCCGGCAACTGGCGGCGACCAACCGTTGTTCGTCGGCCGTCCACTGCCGCATTCCGGTTCGCCCCGCTTCGACGATCGCCAGATCGGTCTCATCCAGCGGTTGGCCCTCCTTTCCGTTCTGCCAGTCGGGCACTCGGTTCACGAGCACGCGCCGCGCACGTTGCCCCGGCTCGTCCGCCTTGTCGAACCGTTCTCGCACCAGGGGTGCCAACGTATCGTGCGACAGCCGCGTCGCACGGCTGGTCTCCCGGTTCGCATCGGTGGCCGTGGTCAGCAGGTACAGATCCTGGCTTTGCTGCAACAGATCGGACAATTCGTGCCCCACGCCGGAATACGCCGGCTGGAGTTGCTCCAGCGAGCACTGACCGGCAGTCCCCAGGGGCGTGGTGTGGAACGCCAAAAGATCCAACAACAATCCCGAATTCACCGCCTGCGGATACCGCTGACGAAATTGCTCGATCTGTTGGTCCAGGAAATCACGCAGCAGCAGCCCCTCGCGCTTCAGGCTTTGATACATCTGCTGGCTGAAGCGGGGATGTTCGTAATCCGCCTCCGTCGCCTTGGTCCACATTTTGGTCAGCAGGATTTGCAGCGTGGGGGCAATGGCGGAGGCGTCATCCGACAGCAGGTCGTCGGCAATGATCTCGGCCAAGCCTTCTTCGACCGTCAACCCGTATTGATCCCGCAGCCGTGGCGAGCGGGTCGGACCCTGCACGGCTTCAATCACACCCAGCCGTCCCAGTCGTTCCAGAAAAACCTTCGCGCGGGGAAGTTTGTGCTCGGCCAGCCGGGCTTCGACCTCGGCCAACCACTCTTTGCGAAAGCCGAGAATCAACCGACCCGCCGGCCGCTGACTCCGTTTGCCGAAAATGGATTCCAGCGCGTTGAGGAAGTCCGTGCTCTCTTGCGGCAGATTGGGGTTCGGACGGGTGACGATTTCCTCGACCTGATCGACAATGATGACCAACGGCTTGCCCAGTTGTTGTTCTGCTTCCAACCAGTCTTGGGCAAAGTGCATGCTCTTGGTGACAGAGACACTCGTCCCCTCCTCGATGAATGCACCGCGCACTGTTTCCAGCAGCCCCAGTTGCTGATCGCGCCGCAGGTAGCGGACTGCGCAAGTCTGTTCCAGTCGCGGAACCAAACCGGCGGCCAGCATCGAAGACTTGCCGACTCCCGACTGGCCGTAGAGCAACACGATGGGTGCCGTCCCCGGAGAGGTCACGAGGTCGTACAGTTCGCGGATTTGATGACCCCGGCCGAAGAACACTTCCGCATGTTCCCGATCGAACCAGTTCAAGTGACGAAACGGACTGTCCGGCAGGTCTTGTGGCGGAAGTGGCGGCAGCCCGAATAACGGATCGCCGACCGCGTCTGGCAGACTCCAGTTGGCGACACTCTCCGCACCGCTTCGCAGGTAAAGCTCCCAGGGCCAGCGATCGTTGGAGGTTTCTTTCGGAGCATGCTTGTCGGCATCGCCGAAATACAGCCCTCGGGTGTTGCCGCCTCGCGAGGTCTGCACTGCCGCTTCGGCCTCTTTGTAAGCCGTGCGAATCGACGCTCCGCCCGCCAACCCCTGATAGAACAGCTTGGAAAACTGCATCGCCACCTGATCGTCGATCGCACGCGACGTGGCGATCACCACGGAGACGTTGGCGTCCAGCAACCCCTGCACCTGTTGCTGAGTCGAGCAACCATTGAGAAACACCAGATCGAGCCCCCGCTGCTGCCCAAAAAAAGCAGCCAATCCGCCGGCATCCGCCGCATGAGGACTGCCGCTGGCCGATTCCAGCAGCAACTGATAACCGTTGGCATGCCCGCCGTAATGGAACACGGCAATCCGATCGCGATACTCGGGATCCTGAAACACCCGAAAGATGTCGTCGGCCGTGGCATTGGCCAACTCCACGAGTTCGCACAACCCATCACGCCGCGCGCGCTGCAACGGCTCCCGAATCTGCCGAGCCTCCTCGGGCAAGTTCCGCAGATAATTCACCGTGTCATCCCGGTCGTTCGCGAACGCCAGAAAGATGACCGGCTTTTTTGTTGTGTCTGCCATGAGGAGCCCTATAGGGGACGATTAGCATCTAATCGCTGCCAGCTTCACCAAGCCAGCGTACGCGTTTTCGCCTAATTCAATGAGACAGCGTCCGTACCGGGCTCGAATTCGTCGCAGGCTCCTCCGGCGTGGAAGCTTAGTTCGAGCAATGCCACGCTCTCTCATGCTTCTGAAATCCGAAATGTGCTCGCATCTGGTGATGCAGCAAATTAGTTCTCAACATCTCCTTTGACCTCTCTTTCACTTGTCTGCTCCGCATCGCGGGTCTCCATCCAGTCTGCCAACTGCCAAATGCTTCCAAAAGGCAGAATTGGCTTGGGTTCCACCTTGTTACTGAGCGATTCGAGGAAAGGAGTTTGGCAAGAACCGATACAGGCCGGGTTCTTTAGCAGTGAAATCAGTTGCTGTTCGTTGAGGTGGAGCGCCAGCGCTCTTAGTGAAAAGGTTGAACGCAAAGACGCATCATCGTCCGGGTGTCCGATAAGTTCGAAGGATCTCTGGGCGGCGCGCTCTGCTGCGACTGCTTTAAACGCGGGTGGCAAAGACGACCAATTCACCGGCAGCATGAGTAGCGAGAACGAGTCCGCCGTATCGAGGAGTTCAATGAGCTTTTGACTGACGCGCTCGGTTGCGGCAGCGGTCAGCATCGTGGGCAAGGTCGCTGACACCTTTAGAAAGTCTTGAAGGTGAAAAGGCCAAGCCCCTGGAATCAGTTCCACCGCTCGCTGTTCCGCTTGCATCAGAATCTCAGCCGGGCACGGCGACAACAACGACAATGTCGTCAAAAACTTCCCGAGGGACATCAGATCCTTTACCTGGGGCACTAGCTCCAAACATCGCTGTGCGAACGAGTCCGTCGCCAGTTCAAGCTCCGCCCCGGACAACGCGGAAAGGACTTGCGCCGCGATCGGCAAATGTTCGGACTTCGCAACGGCGATGAGCTCCATCACCTGATCCACACCTTCGCCGAAGGCCGATCGGTTCACGCGTCCGGACAGGCTTGCCCAAGTCTCTTCCAGAATCTGCAAGCTCGTTGTCCCACTCTCAACGATGGGGATCAACTCCACGACTTTCCAGGCGGCCGTTAGCATGACAGTTTGAGTATCTGCTGCCAGCAATAACATCAACGTCTCTACCTGAACCCGAAGAAGCGACACGTCGTAATCAGTCTTTGTGGCTGTGACAACAAGTTCATTGACACGCTGGATGATCTGTGCCCTGGCACTCTCGCTCCCTTGGGGAGGTAACGACATCAAGATTTGCGACAGGACTTTCAATTGCCACGTCATTGCTTTTGGGACTAGTCGCCCGATCTGGTCGAGAGCGATTTTCAGGCCTCGTTCAGTCCACGACGGGCTCAAGGATTCCATCGCTCGCCCGAGGAAGGCAACTTGGTGGACTACCTTCACCAGGGCGAGCGCCTCCAGGATGTGCAAGGCCACTGCCTCAACTTCCGATTCGGCGACCTGTGGTCTCAACGAAGCCCATGTCTTCTCCAGGCCGTTGGTTTCATCTTCGTTCGCGTCGGGTAGGAGTTGAAGAAGCCTCTGGGCCACGCGGGTCGGTGGGGCGCTCATCTTTGGAAAGAGCGTTGGCAGCAATGGCACGAAGGAATCGAACTCGGAATTGTAAGTTTCTTGATCGATCACTTCACCGATCCGCTTGTAAGCGGACTCTTGGATGGTCTGACGCCATTTGGGCGGAAAAAATGGAAGGTGCTTTGCCAGTTCGCAGAAGTCACTCAGCCTTGAATTGTCGATCAGGTCCACACTGCGCTGGGCGACGGCCTCTGAGAGGCCCGTTTGTTCGGGCATTGAAATCAGACCGTCCGTGTGATTCATCAGGTTCCACATCCCACCATACTTTGGAAACAATTCCTTTGCGCGTTCGGCGATCTTGTCGACCGCTTGTTGAACCCTGTTCGTCGGCAAGTGGGAAAGCGCCTTAGCCAGGCGGTTGAGTTCGTCGAGATCTGCGGTTGTGGCAAGATCCCGAGCCCGCTTGTCCACAACCAAGCTGGTGGCTTCAGCCTGTCGCGGACTTAACAACGCAATCGTCCGGCCCAGCACCTCGAGCTCGAACGAACTCGCCGTCGGGATGAGTTGCCGAGCCCTCCTCACCACGGACATCATGGCATTCTCGAGGTGCTTCGCGGGCAACTCGTTCAATGCTTGCACCAATGTCAGGAGTTGGTCCGAATCTCGCTCAGGAACGAGTTGCCGTGCTGTACTGTCGATCGGCTCCATGGCGGATTCCGGCAGCCTTTTCGTGAGCGGTGACCAAATCTCGAAGAGGGTCGGAAGATCTGTTGAGCTGGTTGATGCCATTTGCTCGAGTAGTTTTTTGGCTGCTGCAAGCACTGCCTCGGAGGAAAGCAACGGCAACATTTCGACAAAAGCTTCGGGGGGGGGGATTGGGGCTGAGGGACCGATCGAAAATGCTTGGCGCTGCAGTGCTCGGCGCTGAAGTACATCGAGAAAAGTGTGAACTGCGTGTTCGGCAAATGTGACACCGTTCTCAAGACGCTGCGACTCGAGACGGATACCGACATTCACGCACGTGAGGCGAATATCAACATCAGTCTCGACATTGGATTTTCGTTCCAGCACTTTGAGGATCAGCTGATGTATCTGGCGTCGCAGTTTCTGATCGAATCCGACCGTGCAACGCACCACAGACTCCAGCCGATCAGCAAGCCGGCTGGCTCGGAGGGAACTGGTGAAGGCTTGCCGGAAAAGCCGGTACTTAACGCGTCGCGATTCCTTGGCGAGCATTCGGAATTCGTGCATCTCGGCGAGGGTTATCTCGTTGCCATGGCCGATCGCTCGAAGGTAGTTCTTCGCCCGACGGTTCAGGTTCGTCCGCAATTGGCGTTTGTGTCGAAGCTGGCTGGCCATGACCAACTTCTCTTCATTTTCATTACAGGCTCGCATTCCGGACTTACCGAAGGTCACGGCTTCGAGATCGGCAACGTCCAGCAATTGACCGTTTTTTTTCCACAACTCGATTCGGTTTTCGAGAATTCGTCGCGCAATTTGGCCAGACGTCTGGGAAACACGGAATAGGTCCTGCACGAGCGGAGCCAGCGTGTCATGCACGAGCCTCGTCGTCTTCGCCGTTTCTTTCTGAGTGTCGGTGACGAGTGTCAGCAGATAAAGATCTTGTGCGGTCTGCAGCAAATCGGTGACCTTGACGTCCAGATGAGCGTACTGCTTCTGCATTTGCTCCACCGTGCACTGACCAGCCGTCCCCAAAGGAGTCGTATGCAAGGACAGAATGTCCAGTAACAACCCTGAATCCACCACATCGGGAAACCGTTTGCGAAACTCTGCGATCTGCTGATTGAGAAAATCTCGCAGCAGAATGCCGTCGCGTCGGAGTTGCCAATACAGATCCGGGCTAAAATGCGGATGCTCGGAGTTCTTTCCAATCGCTTCGGCCCACATCTTGGTCAGCAGGATTTGAAGGGTCGGGGCGATGGACGAACCGCAATCCTCCAAAAGGTCATCGGCGATGATGCCACCCAGCACGTCTTCGATCGTCAGCCGGTAATGCTCGCGCAGTCGCTCGAAATGAGACGGTCCTCTTACCACTTCGATAATGCCGCGGTGGTCGAGCGGTTCCAGAAAGACTTTGGTGCGCGGCAGTTCGTAGGCGGCCAGTTGCGTTTCCAGTTCGGCCAGCCACTCCTTGCGGAACCCAAGAACCAACTTGCCTTGTGGTCGGTGATCGGGGTTGCCGAACAAGTCTTTCACGACTTGCAAAAACTGGCCCAGTTCGTCCGGCAACTCCGCAATGGGATGTGTGTAGAGTTCTTCGACCTGGTCCAGGAACACGATCAGCGGCTTCTGGAGTTGTGCCTCTGTCGCGCGCCAAGCGGTTTCGATCGGCATGTCGCCCGCTTCCGACGAGAACGCCCGTTGCAGCGTGTTCAGCAGGCCGCCATCGCCGCGCCGCAAGTAGCGGACTGTGTAGTTGTGCTCCAAGCGTGGAATCAGTCCGGCGTCCAGGATCGACGACTTTCCCACGCCCGATTGGCCATAGAACAGCATGATCGGTGCCGTGCGCGGGGCGGTCAGCCGGTCGTACAGTTCGCGGATTTGATGGCCGCGGCCGAAAAACACCTCGGCGTCTTTCCGCGTGAACCAGTTCAGATGCCGATAGGGACTTTCCGGCAAGTCCTGTTTGGGGAGCGGCGGCAGGCCGAACAACGGGTCATTCACCGCCTCAGGCAGGTTCCACTGATCGGCGCTTTCAGAACCTTCTCGCAGAGAGAGATTCCACGGCCAGCGATCCGCTTCGAGTCGGTTTTTGGGATCGTCGGGCGAACCGAAGTACAACCCGCGCGTGTTGTTTCCCTTGGCCGTCTGCTGTGACGCTGCGGCTTCGTGGTAGGCGGTGCGAATCGTCGCGCCGCTCGCAAGTCCCAGATAAAACTGGGACGCAAAATCCGTGGCCACTTTGTCGTCGATCGCGCGAGACGTCGAGATCACCACGGAGATGTTCGCGTCCAGCAACCCTTGCGTCTGCGACTGCGTCGAGCAGCCGTTGAGAAACACCAGTTGCAGACCTTGCTGCTGCGCGAGGAACGCGGCCAACCCGCCGGCATCGGCTGCGGCCGATTGCCCCTCGGCCGATTCCAGCAGCAACTGATATCCGTTGGCGTGACCGCCGTAATGAAAGATCGCGACGCGGTTGCGATACCTCGGATCTTGAAACACTTTGAAGATGTCGCCGGCGGTGCAATTCGACCGCACCACCACTTCACACAACCCGGCCTGTTCTGCCGACTCAAGCCTCTCACGCAATTGTCGCGCCTCTTCGGGTAGGTTTCTCAGATAACCGTCCCTGTCGTCCCTGTCGTCCCTGTCGTTGGCGAACGCCAGAAAGATGACGGGTTTGTGAGTGGTGTCTGCCATGGGATTACTCGCAGAAAGGGTTTACCACGGCACTTCCGCCATGGCCTTCAACCCGGCTTCGGAAACGAAGTAGTTCAGGTGATGGCAGATCACGTTGCACTTTTTGGGGGTTGGGGTGCGGTCGTCGGCGATGCCGCGGATGCTGTCGTCCTGCACGGCGATGTCGTGACCGGCGTTTTGGTACAGCAGATCGAACAGGATTCCACGGCCGACTTTCGCGATTAACTTGGCAACGAGTTGATCGGCGGACTCGCGATAGTCGCGAATGTCGCCTGCCACGATGGTGTAGGGCACGCCGGGATCGGGACTGGTGTTGAGCGTCTTGATGAATTCGGACGTTGGATTCATCTGTTCCAGCGTCGGGGTGAGTTTCATCGATCGGTTCAGCAGGTAGACGAGCGCTATGCCAAATGGCGTGAAGATGGGGAACGTGTTGATTGCCAGCGCGGTCAGCAGGCTGGAAAGTTGTCGCGCCGAGTCGACCTGGCCAAACGGCGAGCCGACGTTGGGCGTGCCGAACATCACCAAGTGGTCGACAACCTTGTTGCCACCTTCCCGTTCGATGAACCAGCGTGAGACGAGACCGCCCATGGAATGGACCAGTAGCGTCAGGCGTTTGTCATCGTTCTCACGGAGTCCGGCGGCGGCGAGTTGCTCCTTCAGATTGACCGCGGTTTCCGAGATCGGCGTGCTGAGGTTTTCGTAATCGTAGGTCAGCACCAAATCGAATTTCTGATCGACGCTCCTGCCGTCCGCATCCTTGGCCAGTCTTAGCCCCTGGACGATCGAGTCGGTGTTGCCAATGATCCCGTGAATCAACAACACGACGTTCTTTGCGGTTGCGACCTTCTCGGCTACGCCACTGCGATGCCGCTCAAACGAGCTGTCGGGCTTGTACTCGACCCAGCAGAGTTGGTTGACGTTTTGCTGCTTCAGGTACGTCTTGAAGAAGTAGAGCTTTAGTGCCCGGCCCAGACTGCGGCGGTTGTCCGGGATTTCGGGAATGTGGCGGAGGCTGATGTGCGTCCTGCCCTCATGGTCCAGCGAGGGATCACCGGTTAGCAGAATATGCTCGCCATCGAACGCCAATGGCAGAATGAACTCGCCCTCCGCCAGATCGACGTCCAGTTCGATTTCCAGAGGGACTTGTTCGAGGGCCTCAGGATTCTGGATGTCGGTCAACTCCAACACGCTCTCGTTGTCGCCGCGCGTGCCGGAGAAGTTCAGTAACTCCATCCCCTGGCGTTCGAGGACTCGGTAGATATCCGCACCGCCCCCAACGCTGCGTGTCGCGGATTTAGCGGCGCTCAGGCTGATGCCGGCTTTCAATGTTGGGTGCCCTTTGATCGTGATCTTGTGGTTGGCCAGAGAAGTATCTTTCGCACTCACACGGTCGAGCTGCCGGACGAGCTTGACGTGCAGATCTTTGGTGAACCACTCATTCTCGTGGACCAGCTTTTTGCGAGGGCCGAAGCTCAAGCCACGAGTTCCGCGTTCACGAGCTTCACGATCACTTAGGTCGATAATCTCGCCGAGCTTCAAGGGCTCCTGACCCAGCAGGAAATCGTCGACCTTCTCTGTGCTGACAATCAGTTTGAATGTGTGAATGGTCTGATCGCCATCGTTTTCTTCCAAGGCGAGGTTGAAGATCGCATTGCCGTCCAGCGTGACCGTGAAATCGGAATCGGTGTGTTCCACGGGTTCGTTGTACAAGGATTGGAAGCCGTAATCTTCCGAGAAATGGACCAGCAGCAGGTGGAGTGTTTGCTGCGTGAGATTGTTCGCCTTCAGCGTTCCGCGGATGACCTTCCAATCGTCTTGCTCCTTGCCGATATCGATGGTGATTTCGGTGCCGGGATACTCATGCTGCTGGTCGTCGTCGAGCACCTCGCAGAATTTGAACTGCACGTCGTCGGGGTTCATCTTGGTGGAGTGATTCTGCAACTCCACAGCTCGCTCCCAGGCGGAGACCCGCTTCAGAATCGCGAACATGTAGTCGGCGGCTTCCTTCGTGTAGCCCTTGGCCCCTTGAATCAACTTGCCGGTCTCGCGCAATTTCAGCAGGTAGCAATCGTTCTCGGCGCTCAGCGCGTAGCGTGCTCCTTCCGGCGTGTCGGTACTGAAAGAAATGCCTAACGAGCGATCTTCCGATGCGGCCAGGAACTTTTGGAGGGACTCCGTCCCCTGGGCGTCGCCCTCCAAGTAAATGGTGAGGGGAGGCACGGGCAGGCTGGTGATCTCGGCCTGATAGCGCGTGGACGGATCGGCTTCGATGTCCAGCAGCTTCAATTCGCTTTTCTGCGGGCCAACTTGTGTCGTCGCGGCATGTCCGGCCAGATGGGTCCGATCCGATTCCGGGTAGAGGGCCAGTTCGACGTTCTTGTCGGGATCGCTGGGCAGGCCGTGCAGTGCGCCGCAATCGACTCGCCAGCCGTTGTTTTCAAAGTAGACGCTGTAGCGGCGAGCCGCCTGAGAAGCCTGACCGCCCAGGAATCCGCCGTAGGCATTGAAACCGCGGTAGGTCTCGAACTGCGGGTCTTGGTTATCGGCTCGCTTGTGAACCGTGGCGCGGCAGCGCACGAAGAGGTCGGCGTAGGAGATATCGGTTCCTGATTTGCCCAACACCTCCAGCAGCGTGCTGGTGAACACACCGCTGTGATCTCTGCCTTCCCAAGCCTTTTGGATGCGCTGGCAAGCGGCCAGCAGGATGTGACGGCTGGCTGGGATCTCCAGCGACGCCCCGCGCTTGAGGAGCGCGGCGTAGTAGCCATCCAGATAGCTTTCCAGCGGTCTTTCCTTGAGCACTTCGTGAGTCTGCCGAGCCTTGAGTTGCGTGAAATCATCGGCGCTGCGTGTGGCCGAACCGGAATGACAACTATCGAGGATGACGGCGATGTGCGGTTCGTTCTTGGCCAACTCGGCGAGCAAGGCGGCCAGCTCTTTGTCCGCCAAATCGAAACCACCGGGGCCGCGGCTGTCGTAACACACGAGTCCCTCGTCCTTGCCGTCGGGAAAAAGCTCCTCGAAAGGCTTGGCCGATTTACTGCGGGCACCGTGGCCGCAGTACTGGAAGACGACGACATCGTCCGCCTTGGCTTGGCCCAAGTGTGAGCGAAACTGCTTGATGATGTTGGGACGCGTGGCGTCCGCGTCCTTGAGGACTTCGATGTGGAGTCGACTCCGGTCAAAGTTCTCCATCAAGTAGCCGTGGAAATGATCCACGTCATTGACGCACCCGGTCAACTTTCCTACTTCTGGCGAATAGTCATTGATTCCCACCAACAACGCGAAGATTTGCTTCGACATCAGAGGTTTTCTCCATCATGCACAATGGCACGAATTCTCTCTTCTCGAATTCTCCGGGACACGTTGATCGTATCCGGAGGGAGGGCGGATTTCTCGTCGACGAGGGATCAATCGCGTGGGCGATGAGAGTACGAATTGCCACCTCGTCGCCGGCGAATTTCAGAATCGGGACTTCGCGTCACTCACGGCGGCAAGAAACTCATTCCTCGCTCGGGGAAATGACCACGCGCGACGTACGGGTCGCCCCATGAAGAGCGATGGTGCCGGAGACCGTAGGTTGCGGCTCTCAACCCGGTCGATCCGTGGAAATCTGGCACAGCCTGACACAAATCGTGTGCCGCCAAAGTCGGCTCCTGGCACACGGAGTCAGACCAAAGCAGGCAAGGGCTCATCAGGATAAAGCGCGTTGTCCTTCCTGTTGTCCCTCGGCGCTCCGCGAAATACCTGACGTGCGTTGGAGTCCTGAAAAGAAGTACCCCCGAGACGATTCGAACGTCCGACCTACGGTTTAGGAAACCGTCGCTCTATCCAGCTGAGCTACGGGAGCATGTGATTGTCACGATCGGATTTCTGGTCTCCGGATTCAGTTCAGAGCAACCGAGTGACGAAGTCTGTGGCAACTGCACATTGCTGTGGATCACGCATCGATTGGTTGGAGCAACCAAGTCGAAAGCACATGAACCCCATTTGAAACTCCCCTGCACCCATACACCACGGAACCGTGACTGAAAAGATCTGCCGCATTGGACCAGGGGTAAGTGCCGGAAAGCGGCGATGAAGTATCTCGACCGGCGAGATGACTTACAAGCTTGTCCGAACGTCAGGGATTCAAGGAATGGAGTCGTCTGATCGCGACAATGCCGTTGCCGCCTGTCATCCTGAGCCGATGGGCGACCGATCTGCGATGCTGCGTGTCCGCTCAGGACGAATTGGAACTCAAAGTCCAAAGTCGGGCGATGGAAACCAGCCACTCCCGAGAGTTGAAAGCGCGGAACGCACAATCTTGGACCAAAGCGGCTGCGGCGTCACGCAGCATCCGGTTTCAACCTCGTCGGATGCTGACCGCACGGCCAACTCACTTCTTGTCGGGCGCGGCTTGGTCGAGGATTCGTCCCTTGACCCGGAAGGTCACAGGCTGAGCACGGCCGTCGATTTTCAAGACGAATTCTTCCTCGAACAGTCCGGGTTCGGCAGGAGGCGTGAAGGTCAGCGGGACCGTGTGGACGATGGCCGTTGTGTCGGGACATTTGATCTTGAACGCTTCGTCCGGCAAGGACGCCACCGGTGATGTCGAGGCGGCACCGACCGCTGGGGGTGTGGCGTCATCGGCGGGCTTCAAACGAACTTCCCGGGTGACGTGGCTGACTTCGGCGATTTTGAAGGGCTTCTTGCCGCGAACGATCACGTTCATCGACTTCGCCTGGCCCGGAGTCACCATGCCGAACTGAACGTCGGTCACCACGATGTCCGCTTCCACGCGAGCCTCAATCGGAATGGAGATGGAACTGTTTCCCACCTCGTCCGTGGTCAGCTCCAGTTGGTCGCGCAGGACACCGGCGGGCGTGCTGCCGTCGATCACCACGAGCACCTCGTAACTTGCCGTGCCACCGCCGCGGCTCTTCTCGACAACCTGAGTCGTCAGGTGCGGGTTGCCGACTTTGGCCTGAGTGATCTTCCAGTCGCCTCGGCCGCCGTTGTAGGTGACGCCGATCTTCTGCGTATAGCTCTTGCCGAGGTCGATCGTGGCGAAGCCGACGTAACTGGGTCGGACTTCGATGTCGGAGCGGATGCGGGCCGTGACCGGGAGCGTCACCGAATCGGAATACCCGTGTGCCGGCTCGTAGAGCGAAACCGTGGCGCGCACGTTGCGGTCTCCGGTGAACCGCACGGTGTCGAGTCGCAGCGTCAATTCCCGCACCTCCTTGGAGGCGAGCGTGATCGGTGCCTGATCGACCCACGAAATGCAACCGCACGAGACACCGAGGCTCGTGATCTGGACCGGGTCCGTGTAGAGGTTCGTGACCTTCAGCTTGAAGGTTGTGTCGGCCAGTCGGGCGACTGTGCCGAACTTGACCTCGGTGCGGTCGAACATCTTGTCGCCCCAGACCTGTGCAAAGGCTGGAGTGGTCGTGAGGACGGCGACGATCAGTGCGAACAACGGTGAGGAGCGGGAGAGAGTGGCCATGCGATTTCTTTGCAGCAAGGGGGGAGACCGGGGACCGGTCCCAATCGGGGGACGACCAATTCAGTCGGCCTCGGGCAATCCTTGCAGCCGTGGCACTGGTTCAACTCGTGAAACGGGACTCCTTGTTTCAACGCGACAATATACAGGACATTATGCGCCACCTATGCAAGTGTCAAACCAATTCTGTTGTTGCACGATCCGACGCAGCGAATACAGCCGTCTCGCACGCTGCGGTCCCCGGATTCGCCCACACTTCTCCAGACGGAAAAGTCGACGAAAACGGCTTGAAATGAGGTCACTTTGGAAGAGGACAGCCTCCGGTTGGAAGTGGTGTGCGTCACACACTCCCCGCCTCTGTTCGTTCTTCCGAATGTGAGGCGGAACGCGGGCGAAGCGGTCTTTGCCACATTCGGGTCGTCTGCTAAAACCCGCCCCTCCCGAACCTCTCCGATGCCAGCGTTGTCCCGAATGGAGTCCTCCGCGACGGGGTGGCCGTTGGCACCGCGAGCGGTTCGTTGGCTGTCATCGCACCGAACAAGAAAACTTCGCCGAGCAAAGCCCTCGACCTGCATCAGTTGGCTGATCTCGAACTGTCTCACATGGAACGAACAACAGAGTGGTCCCTGACCGGTGCGAAGCGGGCGATCGTCGTCGCCGGCTGCCTCGCGGCGGTTTACACGCAACTGACGACATCCCCCGCGACCATTGCCTATGCGCGGTCGATCGGAGCCAACGAACTTCACATCGGTATCCTCGGCGCATTGCCGACACTGATGTTGTTCATGCAGTTCGTGTCGGGAATCGTCGTCAACCATCTGACGCATCGCCGCCGGTTGTGGTTCTGGGCGGCGCTGACTCATCGCCTGCTGCTGCTCCCAACGGCACTCGGTCCCTGGCTGATGCCCGGCCTGTCCGCAGAGGCTTGGATCTGGACCCTCATCGCGACCACGGCCGCCAATCAGGCGCTGCTGCATTTCAGTTCGCCCTTGTGGCTGAGTTGGATGGGGGACTATCTGCCTCACGACGGGCTGAGCCGCTATTGGGGCAGCCGTCATTTTTGGATGCAGATCACGTCGGCCGCGTCCTTGTGCGCGGCGGCCTTTCTCCTCCTCAAGAGCGGACTGAGCATCGAGGTCGGTTACGCCGTGTTGGTCTGCGCGGGGACGTTGTGCGGCGTGGCCGATCTGCTGCTGTTCCGCAAGGTGTACGAACCGCCTGTGGCGCGAGTCCCGTCGCCGCGATTGCGCGAGGTGTTCGCGGCCCCGTTTCGCAACCGGGAGTTTCGCCGCTACATCCGCTTCATGTGCTACTGGCACTTCGCCGCGATGGCCGGAGCGCCGTTCATCAGCCTGTATCTGCTGACCGACGTCGGGATGGACCTGTTTCACGTGCTGTTGTTGTGGACGATCTCGTGGGTCGGTGGTGCGATGTTCTCGCGTGCGCTCGGCCGTTGGGCGGATGCGTATGGAACACGGCCGGTGCTGGTGCTGTGCGTCGCTCTCAAGTCGAGCCTGATGCTGGCGCTGTTGCTCGTGCCAGCGAATCCTCACGCCGCGTTCTGGTTTCTGACGCCGTTCTTCATGCTCGACGCGGTGCAGAACGCCGGCATCCTGATCGCCAACAACGGCTTCATGATCAAACACTCGCCGTCAGAGAACCGCACGATGTACATCGCCGCCACGCAGGCAGTGGCCGGGATCGTGGGGGGCCTCACGTCGATCGGAGCGGGTTGGCTGATGATGCGACTCTCCGACACAACGCTCACCATCGGCGGCTGGACAATCGGCAACTTCCAGATGATGTTCCTGTCGAGCATCCTGCTGAGGTGGTTCGCGCTGGTGTTGATTCGCTCGGTGAGGGAGTCCAACTCGCGCGGCACAATGTGCCTGATCGTCGAGGTCATGGAATCGCTTTCGTGGCGAGTCCTGTTCGTCACCGAAAGCGGGTTGCCAGCGGAACAGGTTTTACTCGACAAAGCGGTTGTCGAATCGAGCGATCATGCCGCAATACCCGCGCTGAACAGCAAGACGATCCCGGCTCCCAAACATCTGCGCACCGGACGCCCTCGCGAAGCCGTGGCCGAACGGCATTGAGTCGGCACGGCTCGCGACAGCAGGCTCTCAGAGGGCGGATGATGGGTGTTGAGTACTCGGTACCGCGCACTCATTCCCTTCCGTGACTTTCCGTGTTTTCCGTGGTGAATCAGCCTACGCCTCGACCGCACCCGGCTTGTCACGCTCGACGACGAATGTTTTGCGGGTGACCAGCGGCGCGTCGGGCTTCGTCACGAACGGGACCGTCTGATAGCGCGAGGTCCAGGTTTTTGGAGTCACCTCGCACGAGACGTAGCCTCGCTCGGCGTTGAAGTACTTGACGAACGGGTTCTCGCTGCGCAATTGCGGTGCGATTTGGGGCTGATCGACTCCGTCGCCACTCGAACTGATCGACGTGCCGACAAACTCGGTCCCGACAACGGGCGACTTCTCGTCGTCGCAGTTGACCTGCAAGTCGTTCACCCAGTTCGTGTGAATGTCGCCGGTCAGGACGATCGGGTTGAGCGACTTTCGCTCGGCGAAGAACTTCAGGACTCGCTGCCGGTTGGCTTCGTAGCCCGGCCATTGGTCCATGCTGTACGTCTTCTCTTCGCCCGCGGTCCGATCGACGCGAGCCATCATCACCGCCTGCGTCAACACATTCCACGCGGCGGGCGAGGCATCGAGCGTCTTGTACAGCCACTGTTCCTGAACGTCTCCGAGCATCGTCCCCTTCGGATCGTAGGCAGCCGGACACTGTGCCTTATTGCCGTCGCCGCAGGGCTGATCGGTGCGGTACTGCCGCGAGTCGAGAATCTGGAACCCGGCGAGACGTCCGAACGCGACCTGCCGATAGAGCAGCATGTCCGGCCCCTTCGGAAGCTGTGCCCGGCGCAACGGCATGTGTTCGTAGTACGCCTGGTACGAGAACGCGCGGCGGAAGAGATACGTCTCGGGCGATTCATCGACCTTCTCCGAGATCGCTCCCGCACAGTTGTTGGCGAACTCGTGATCGTCCCACGTCACCAGCCACGGACACATCGCATGCGCCGCTTGCAGGAAGACGTCTGTCTTGTACTGGGCGTGCCGGTTCCGATAGTCCTCCAGCGTGTGCAGTTCCGGCCCGACATGCTGCCGGATCTGCTTCTCCTTCCCCGCCCCCTCGTAGATGTAGTCGCCAAGGTGAGCGATCAGGTCGAGGTCTTCCTTCGCCATGTGCTGATACGCGGTGAAGAGGCCGGTCTCAAAGTGCTGGCACGAGGCGAAGGCAAACCGCAGTCGATCGGGCAGTTCGTCGGCGCGCGGCATCGTGCGAGTCCGCCCCTTGGGACTGACTTCTCCCGCCGCACTGAACTGGTACCAGTACCAGCGGCCCGGCTGAAGGCCCTCGACTTCGATGTGGACTGAGTGCGCGAGTTCTCTCGCGGCGACGGCCGTTCCCTGCGCGACGATTTTCGTCATCGCTTCATCGTCGGACACCTGCCAGCTCACGACGACGTTCTCGTGCGGCATACCGCCCCCTTCGAGCGGCTTGGGTGCGAGTCGCGTCCACAACACGAAGCCGTCCGGTGACGGATCGCCCGATGCCACGCCGAGCGTGAACGGATAGCCCGGCAACGTCACCGCTTTTTGAGCGATCGCGGAAGTCGGTCCGGCCAGCATCGGCCACGCGGCGAGGGCCGCTCCGCTGGACAGCAGGAACTCGCGACGAGACCAAGACCGACCGGGCAACTCAATTCGCGGCAGAGACATGGCGCGGACTCCAGGAACGGGAACGGAACGAGGTCGCCACTGTAGGCATCGACCCCGCGCTTCGCCAATCGTGCGGCGACCTCTTCGCGAACAGTTCATCCTCTTCACGATCATTTCACGGAGGGGACGGACTGGCTACTGTAGTCCCGCCGCTCCGCCGGCGGGATGTCCGGTCAGCGGAGCGACCGGACTACAGTAAGGTCGCTGCCCACCCTGTGACGAACACCCCGAGAATGAGGACGCGATGCCGATGCGAGTCGTAACATTGGGCGAGGTGATGATGCGGCTGATGCCTCCCGGTTGGGCGCGAGTCACCCAGTCGCTGCCCGGCTCTTTGGAAGCCACGTTCGGCGGGGCGGAGGCCAACGTCGCGGTGTCGATCGCCACGCAAGGGGGCGAGGCGGCGTACTGCACCGCTCTGCCCGACAACCCCATCACGACGGCATTCGCGCGTGAACTGCGAAAGTTTGGCGTCGATGACAGCCTGTTGCTGCGGACTGCGGAAGGCCGCTTCGGCATCTACTTCGTCGAAAACGGAGCCAATCAGCGCGGCGGTACTGTGATCTATGATCGCGCGGGTTCGTCGATCTCGCTCACTCCGCCCGACCGCTATCCGTGGGATCGCATCCTCGACAAGGCGACGTGGTTTCACATCTCGGGGATCACGCCGGCGATCAGTCAGACGGCGGCCGAAGTTTCGCAGGTCGCCGTCGAGGAAGCGTCACGACGGGGCATTCCGATCTCGTGCGATCTGAACTTCCGCAAGAAGCTCTGGACGTGGCAGCCCGGAACGAAACCGGCGGCCCTCGCGCGGCAAACGATGGAGAAGCTGCTTTCCAAGGTGAACGTCGTCATCGCGAATGAAGAGGACGCCGATCACGTGCTCGGCATCCGCGCGGCGGGGACCAACGTCGATGCGGGCGAACTCAGCCTGAGTGGCTACGAAGACGTGGCTCGTCAGGTCGCGAAAAAGTTCCCGTCGGTGAGGCAGGTCGCCATCACGCTCCGCGAAAGCCTCTCGGCCAGCCACAACAACTGGGGAGCGATGCTGTACAGCGTCGAGTCGAACAGCGCCTGCTTCGCGCCGACCGATGCGCGCGGCCAGTACTCCCCATTCGAGATCCGCGACATCGTGGACCGAGTCGGCGCGGGAGACGCCTTCGCCGGTGGACTGATCTTCGCACTGAACACACCCGAGTTGTCCGAGTCTCGCACCGCACTGGCCTACGCCGTCGCCGCCAGTTGTCTCAAGCACAGCATTCGCGGCGACTTCAACGACTCCACCCGAGCCGAGATCGAAGCATTGATGCAGGGCGGCGGAAGTGGGCGGGTGAGCCGGTGAGTTTTTTTGTCTTGTAGGATGGGCACTCCTGCCCGTCCGGCTTTCCGTTTTCTCACGGACGGGCAGGAGTGCCCATCCTACATCTCGCGTCCGAACACTCTTCCCCCCTCCCATGCCCAAACACGCCCGCACCACTCGCCGCCTGGAAGTCTGGTTGAAGGACACGGACCTGCCGTTGTTTGTGCTCAATGCGCAGCGGCGGTTGGTCTTCTTCAATCACGGTTGCGAACGACTCACCGGTTGGACGGCCGCCGATGTCATGGGACAGGTGTGCGATTATCTGACCGAGCCGGATGCCCAAGCGCCGGCCGCGTTGCTCGCCGCGCTGGCTCCTCCCCCGGAAGCGTGGTTGGGACGACCGGTCGATGCTCCGGCGCATCTGCCGCGACGAGCGGCCGATCCGCTGCCACGCGTGATCCATTTCTATCCGCTCCCCGACGACGATCAGTTCGTGAACGCGCTGCTCGGGATCATCGTTCCCGCGCCAGACAGTGCGAACGACGAACGAGCCCCCGGCTCGCAACGACTGCACGCGGAGCTCGCTGCGCTGAGGCAGTCGATCCGGCGGAGATTCGGTGAAGGGACGCTGATTGGTCGCAGCGCGTCGATCCGCCGGGTCTTCGATCAGGTCAAACTTGCTCAACCATCGTCGGCGTCGGTCTTGTTTGTCGGTGAGACGGGGGCGGGCAAGCAGCATCTCGCTCGCGTGCTGCACTATCAAAGTCCGCTCGGCAAGCAAGCCTTCGTGCCGCTCGATTGCCGCCGCGCGGCGACCGAAGATTTGGAAGCGACTCTCGCGCGATTGCGTGACGACCAGCAGGCCGATGCGCTGCGAGCCGGTGCCGTCTACTTCGACTTCATCGATGCGGCCCCCGCCGATTTTCAGAGCCGTCTGATCGAGTGGCTCGCCACGAACACCGGCCTGGATTTCGCGCGCGTGCTGGCGGGATCAACGCGGTCCCTGGAGCCTCTGGTCGAGGCGGAGACCTTCTCGCGCGAGTTGTATTTCGCGCTGACGACGCTCGTGATCGAAGTCGCTCCGCTGCGCGACCGTCGCGAGGACTTGGAGCCGCTCGCGCAGTATTTCCTGGAAGAGTTGAACCGCTCCGCGCCGCAGCAGGTGGGCGGGCTGACGGACGATGTCTGGCGTCAGTTCCGCCGTTACCACTGGCCCGGCAACGTGGCGGAGTTGCGCGCCGTGATCGAGGAAGCGTGGGCCGCCTGTTCCGTGCCGCTCATCGGGGCCGAACACCTCCCGTTCCGCTTCAAAGCGGGAGTCGGCGCGCAGTCGGTCGGCCCGTCGATCCGTCCGCGTCCCGAGCCGCTCGATCCGCTGCTCGAACGAATCGAGCGTGAGCAAATCGAACTGGCTCTGGCCGAGAGCCGCCAGAACAAAGCACGGGCTGCCGAACTGCTCGGCATCACACGGCCGCGACTCTATCGCCGGATGGAAGCGCTGGGGATCATCGATCTCGAACCGAAACCGGACGCGACGGAGCCAACAATCGAGGACGATGCCCCGGCGTGATGAACCCCGCACTGCAGGTGCTTGAACAGTCTCGATCAGGGTGAGTCTTCCAACAGTGTGGACTTCCCTCGAACTGAATTCTTCATCCCCTGTTTCCCCGTCCCCTTGCCCCCCGTTCCCCGAGTCTCGCGTCCCCTGCTTCACACCTCACCCGACCCCATCACACTGCCCATCCCGCGCCGGCACGGCTCACAACCCGGCCTTGCTTTCGCCTCGTTCCCAGCTATAACTGTCGCCCGGTCGCAACACCGAGGAGAGGTGGCTGAGTGGCCGATAGCACCGCTTTGCTAAAGCGGCGTGGGGGTCAAACTTCACCGCGGGTTCGAATCCCGCCCTCTCCGTTCGTCTGACTGCCCATGAGCCGTAACCCTATGGCTCATGGGCATCTGCATTTCTGAGGTCTCCTCAGAATCCCCCGTTTGTGGCGCTATTTGTGGCGTTTTGTGGCGGGAGGGTTCTCTGACGGAGGTCTCCATGTCGGAACAGCAACAGCAGTGCGCTCAGCCGGAAACAATCACCAAGAAGCGAGCCCCGCGGCGGTCGAGTCAATTTCGAGTCGGCAAGGTCCGGGGCGATCTGCGCGGCAGTGTCTGGTATCTCTCTTACCACGAGCAGGGCCAGCGACGGCGACCGCGTGTGGGTCCGGACAAGGACGTCGCGCGACAGCTGGCGGTACAGATCAATGGTCAACTGGAAGTCGGCGCGCCGGCAGCGTTGTCGTTTGAACCAATCAGCCTCGTGGAACTGCGTGAGCGCTGGTTGGCACGTCATGAGCACGTGTTGCGCTCCTCGGTGCAGACCATTCGACGATATCGCGCGGCGACGGAACATCTGATCCGATACCTCAACACGACGAGTTCGATCAAGCTCGTGTCGCACCTGCACACGAGTCACGCGGAAGACTTTGTCCGCTACCTGCGCACGATTCGCGTGGCCCCAAACGGCCATCCTCACACCGCGAAGCGGCCGCTGCTGGACAAGGGGATCCAGTACATCCTGGAAACCTGCCGGACACTGTTCTCCTATGCGATGAAGCGCCGCCATTTGTCGCCGTATGCCGAGAATCCTTTCACTGCCTTGGAATTGGGGCGGCTGCCGATCGAGCACGTGCGCCGAATCGTATTGCCAACCACAGAGCAACAGGTGGCGTTCCTCCATTCCTGCGATGCGTGGCAGTTTCCCGTCTTTCTGACGTTGATGCTCACCGGGCTTCGTCCAGGAGAACTGGTTCACCTACTCCTGCCAGATGATCTCGACTTTGATCAACGACTGCTGTTCATTCGCAACCGGGTGAATCTCGATTGGCAGGTGAAGACCCGCAATGAACGGAAGATTCCAATGCTCCCGTGCCTGTCGGACGTGTTGCGGATACTGGTCGGGGATAGAAAAACCGGTCCTGTCATTCTGCGCCGCCGCTTCCGCTCTGAAAGACGTCCGTCGTGGTCGAACGTGTCGGCTGCGGAAGCCGAGCTGTCTCGGCGAATCCATTCGTTCGAGTCCGCGAATGCAACGGTGTGTTCACGCGCGCAACGATCTCGACTCGCACGACAGCTATGGACGGAGCTTGGGATCGTCAAGACCGACCGCATCCGCCTGGAGTTCATGCGTTTGAACAAGAATCTCGGACTGCCAGAACTCACCGCGCCGAAGACTCTGCGACATCTCTTCGCCACCACACTTCAGGATGCGAACGTTGATCCCCTAATTCGGAATGAACTCATGGGACACTCCCCAGCCAGCGCGATCGGGGGCACGAGCCTTGGAATGACGGCTGAGGTGCTTCAGTTTGCGCGGACAGTGCATTCTCTTATTTCTGGGCGGTCAGTT
>JBBPIS010000100.1:0-29762 GCA_038040225.1 Planctomycetota bacterium | reverse complement strand
GAGATATACATTCCAAACCACATGCCGAGCATCGAGGGAATCGAGCAGGCGATCCTGTCGGCGGCACGCAAGCATTTCGGCGAGGAAAACGAACTCGAAGTTCACGTCGATCGCGATCACGGCAATCCCACGGTCAAATCGAACGGGGAGGCGATCGACGCCGATGCCCTGGGAGATCTGCTGGGCCGCATCTCGGCTCAAACCGCCAAGCAGGTGATGATCCAAAAGATTCGTGAAGCGGAACGAGACTCCCTGTTCAACGAATACACGGAGCTTCGCAATCAGATCGTGACCGGAACCGTCACCAAAATTGAAGGCGGCGCTGCGATCGTCAGCCTCGGCAAGCCGGAGGGCCTGCTTCCGCGCGGCGAACAGATTCCCGGGGAAAGTTACCGCATCGGCGATCGCGTGCGAGCCATCGTCCTGGAAGTGCGCAAGTCCGGCAGCCGGGTGAAGATCATCCTGTCACGGACGCACGTTGAGTTCGTTCGGCGGCTGTTCGAGTTGGAGATTCCTGAAGTCGGCGAACGCGTGATCGAAGTCCGATCACTGGCTCGCGAGGCGGGATATCGTTCCAAGGTCGCGGTCTCCTGTATCGACAACAATATCGACGCCGTGGGTGCCTGCGTGGGTGTTCGTGGTGCGCGGATCAAGAACATCACCGGGGAACTCGGCGACGAGAAGATCGACATTGTTCGCTGGAACGACTCGCTACAGGTGCTCGTTCCCAACGCCCTGCAACCCGCAGAGGTGGAAGACGTCATTCTGTGCCCCATGCTGGGCCGCGTGATCGTGCTGGTTCGAGACGACCAACTGTCGCTCGCCATCGGCAAACGAGGCCAAAACGTGCGACTGGCTTCCAAGCTCGTCGGCTGGGACATTGAGGTAATGACTCAGGAAGAGCTTGACGAGCAACTCGAACGGGCCGTTCAAGCGTTTGCCGAAATCCCGGGATGCAATGCCGAACTGGCGGAGAATCTTGTGGCACAGGGATTCCTGAGTTTCGACGATTTGTCGGTCATCGAACCCGACCAACTGGCCGAGTTGGGGGGGTTAACCGCGGAGCAGTGTGACGTCATCGTCGCCTATGCAGAACGTGAAAGTGAGCGACTCGAGGCTGAACAACGTCTGCGGCGCGTCACCGAGCGGGCTCAGTCCATGCAGGCGGGAGCGGTCAAACCTCCTCCCCCATCAGAAGCGGTGCCGGCCTCGTCGGATGCAGCGCCAGAACTGAACGGTGCTCCCGTCGAACCGGAACTGGCCTCTCCCGTCGAATCGACGCCAGCCGACAATGGCGAAATGCAACCGACCGTACCATTGGAACCAGGGACGTCCGAGTCGGCTGAAGATTCACCGGCACAATGATCTCACGGGTGTGGAGATCAACACCCGAACTGAATACACTACCGCAGCATTTCAATCTCAAAAATGAACGGCACTCCCGTTCAATGTCAGGAACGACCTCAAGCAGTTGTTTGGATTTGGTGTTCAAGTTGGTTCGGTGTTCTCCTAGGGGATAATGCTCTCGACGGGTTAGCTGCCCGACGTGTGATGTGAATCAAGGCTGGATCGGCGAACCGTCCAGGCAGACAACATGGCAAGAACAGCCCAGGTGCTGTTGGCTTCGGCGATCTCGAGCTGATCAGAGCAATACCCCGAACGAGGAACCGCGTTTGAAAATTCGTATCTTTGCTCTTGCCAAAGAGCTCGACATCGACAGCAAGCTGCTCATTGATCATTGCGCGAAGGCCGGGATCACAATCAAGAACTCGGCGCTGGCAAGTATTTCGCCGGAAGAGCGGGATCGTGTGATGGACGTGATTCGGTCCGGCAGCAAGCCGCAGACCGCGACCCCCGCACCAAGTCTCGCGCCGGTTGTGCGAGAACCGTCGGCGGACGTCGTTGGCAAGACCCGAACGATCCGCAATCTGATGGCCGCGCGGTCGCTGTCAGGAAGAACGCAGGTTGCCGATGCCGGTGTCGCACCCTCGACAATTGCCCCGCCCGAGCCTGTTCGTCAGGATTCTGGGGCCGCATTAGTACGCGACTTGGAGACGGTCATCGAGAAGCCGATGGCGGGTTCACCGGGTGGATCGGTGGACTCTCCCGCCATGAGAGTTTCCGAGCCGCCTGACTCGGGAGGGTTGGATGGAATTTCAGCCCCGTCGAGCGAAGCTCCGCTCCCCGAACCAACGACCGATGTTCGCGGTCCGATGTCAAAACCAGATTACCAGCCGCAGGCTGGTTTGGTGCCGCGCGCGATGCGTTCCATGTCCATGACCGCCAGATCGTCCTCTGATTTTGGAGCCGCCAAACCGGGCAGTCTCAAGAAGACTCGGACGTCGTCCCCCAATTTGGCGGCAATCCCCGACTTCAAACGGCCTGCCTCCAAGACTCCAAAGCCGGAGGAGGCCGCCGCGCAAAAACCGGTTATTCGCCTGAATCCTGACGGCCAGCAGAAGGGTGCCAGCCCCCTGAGCCGTCACCTTCCAAAGAAGGGTGCGGAGAACAAGAAACGCGACATCGGCGAGACGGATGAGGGCACGCTCTCGAAGTCTCGACAAGGCGATCTCGGCAGGAATCTCGAAGAAAGTCGGATGCAGCGTCGGACGAAGAAAAGTTCGTCTCGTCTCGAGGAAGAGGAGGAAGGACGTCGTCGAATCGGCCACGTTCGCCCAAAGCAACGACGACACGTTCGATCCGAACTCAAGAGTTCTGCAGAAGTTGACTTTCCGATCACTGTGCGGTCGCTGTCTGAAGCCATTGGTCGGCCGGCAAAGTCGATCATTCAGATTTTGTTCGCCCGCGGTGACATGGCCACAATCAACTCTTCACTCGCAGAGGAGATTGCGGTTGACGTCTGTTTGGAGTTGGGCGTCGATCTCAGCATTCATCGCGAAAAGGACATTGAGGAGCAGGTCACCGAAGCGGCCTCTGGCGAGGATCGCCCGGAAGACATGGTGTCCCGGCCGCCAATCATCACCATCCTCGGTCACGTCGATCACGGCAAGACCACGCTCGTCGACAAGCTGCGGTCCGCCAATGTGGCTGCGTCCGAGTTCGGGGGCATCACGCAGCACATTGCCGCGTACCAGATCGAGCACAACGGCCACAAGCTGACCTTCGTCGACACTCCCGGCCATGCGGCCTTCGGCGAGATGCGGGCTCGCGGTGCCAACGTGACCGACATCGTGGTGCTGGTCGTCGCCGCCAACGACGGAGTGATGCCGCAAACGGTGGAATGCATTTCGCATGCGAAGGCCGCCGGCGTACCGATGGTCGTCGCCATGAACAAGATCGATCTGCCGGACCGCAACGAACAGAGAGTCTTCACCGACCTGTCGACTCACGATGTGTTGGCCGCCGAATGGGGCGGTGACGTGGAAGTCGTGCGGACATCGGGTCTGACCGGCCAGGGTTTGCCCGAATTGCTCGACACGATCCTGCTCACGGCAGACTTGCACGAGTTCAAGGCCAATCCCAATCGTGCGGCTTCGGGCAACTGCCTGGAGGCCTTCCGCGATGAAGGCCGCGGCCCCGTGGCCTGGCTCATCGTTCGGACGGGGACTCTGCGGGTCGGCGATGCCATCCTGTGTGGTGAGGCGTTCGGTCGCATTCGAGCGATGTACAACGAACGCAACGAGGAAGTCCTCGAAGCGCCGCCATCAATGCCGATCAAGGTTGCCGGCTTGGACATCGTCCCCAGCGCGGGCGATCAATTCCTGGTGCTCGACGATCTCGATGCCGCTCGCGAAGCGGCCGAACAGCGGCGACAGAAGGGCCGCGAGTCCGTGCTGGCCAACATGGGTGGCCGGCGCACCCTCGAAGACATCCTCAACGCGGCTCGCGAAGGTGCGGTCCAGGATCTTAACGTCATTGTTAAGGCTGACACCCCCGGTTCACTCGAAGCTTTGCGCGGCGAACTCAACAAGTTTTCACACCCGGAGGTGCGCATCAAGCTGCTGCACGAGGGTGTGGGCGGCGTGAACGAAAGCGACATCTATCTCGCGGCGGCATCGAATGCCGTAATCTTCGCCTTCCATGTGATTGCTGAAGACCGGGCACAATTACTGGCTCAACAAGAAGGGGTGGAGATCCGCCGCTACAACATCATCTACGAGGTCATGGATGAGATTAAGCGGATTCTCGAGGGGATGTTGCGGCCCGACAAGAAAGAGGTTGTCACCGGACGTGCCATCGTGCTGCGAACATTCAGCATCACCCGCTTCGGGACGATCGCCGGCTGCCGCGTGTTGAACGGGACCATCGAACGTTCTCACCGGGTGAATCTCATTCGCGACCAGAAGGTGCTCCACACGTATGGCATCGCGTCTCTCAAGCGAGAAAAGGACGACGCGAAGGAAGTCCGCGAAGGCATGGAATGCGGCATCCGCCTGGAGAATTTCAACGACATCAAGGAAGGCGACCTGCTGGAAGCCTTCAAGATTGAGGAAGTTAAACGAACGCTCGAATGAGTGGCGTTCACACCGGTTCGGGTTGTCGCCGTCGTGAAGGCACGCGTCGGCAACCTGAGTCACGGGCCATCGGCCGGATGAACCGACTGCGGCCCGGCTGGTCACAGGATCTGGCGGATCTTTCAAATTAGGACGGGGTACGGTTGCGGATGAATTCACGTCGCGCGGAACGAGCTGCCGAAGCCATTCGAGAAACCGTCAGCATGACGGTGCTGTTCGGGCTCCGCGATCCGCGAGTCAAGAACGTGACCGTGCTGGGTGCCGAAGTCGCGGCCGACCTCAGGGCGGCCAAGATCTTCGTCACGATCATGGGCGATGCCAAGGCGCAGTCGCTGGCCATGCACGGATTGAACTCGGCCAAGGGATTCATTCAAGCCAAGGTGGCCGACCGGTTGCAGACCAAGTACACGCCGGTCATCAGCTTCGTGCTCGACCCTTCGGTGAAGAAAAGCATTGAGGTCTCACGCATGTTGCAGTCGGTCCTGGCTGGCGATTCCGCGGCCGACGTCGAGGCGGCTCCTGACCACTCGGATGACGATGATGCGGACGACATCGCTACAGAGGTTGCATCGGCGGGTACGTTCGCACCGCCCATCGTGCCACCGTCCACTATCACCGATGTATGATCGACTCTGCCCACGGAGAGAATAAAGGATAAACATGGTTGCTGCGTCGCGTGCCAAGACGTCGGATCGGGCGGCGATCCTCAAGAAGTTGCTGCCGGCGATCAGGAAGCAATACAAGGTCACCGTGCCCAAGCACGATCGACCGGTCCTCGAGACCATGCTGTTCGCGATCTGCCTGGAAGACACCTCCGTCGATCAGGCCGAAAAGTCCTACGCCAAGCTGTTCGCCGAGTTTCCGGACCTGAACGAGATTCGCGTCAGTTCCGTCGCGGAAATCGAACGGGCGTTCGCCGGGCAATCCGATGCCGAGTGGCGCGCCTTCCGCGTGCGCAGTGTCCTGCAGTACGTCTTCGAGAAATCGTTCGCCTTCGAGTTTGAAAGCCTGCGCAAGAAGACGCTGGAACTGGCCACCAAACAGTTGGCAAAGATCAAGCATCTGTCGACGTTCGTACGGAACTACACTCTGCAGTCCGTGATTGGAGCCCACCTGATCCCGATCGATCCCGCGATGGGACGTGCCCTCGTCTGGCTGGGCATAGTTCCTCCGAACCAGGACATCGAGCAGATGGGTGAGACGCTGAAAGCTGTCGTCCGCAAGGCCGATGTCCCGGTGTTCTGCTTCTCGATCCGTTGCCTGGCTGCCGACAAGGCGGTCGTCGATGAATTCGATCCGGCCAAATTCCCCGCACCAGAAGAAGGGCACGACGGCGCGGGAGTGATCGACCGGCTGGCCGCCCTCTATAAGTCGGGAGCCTCGCGAGCCCGGGCCAAACACGCGGCCGACAAGGTCGCCGAAGCCAAGAAGGAAGCCGCCAAGGCGGCCAAGTCCAGTGCAGCCGCCAGTAGGAAAGCGGCGGCACCGACCAAGCACGCGGTGCCAGCCAAGCACGCCTCACCAACCAAACACGCCGCGCCAGCCAAGCACGCGGCTCCAGTCAAACACACCGCTCCAACCAAACACGCGGCTCCACCGGCCAAACATGCTCCGCCGGCGAAGCACGCCGCACCAGCCCCCAAGAAGGCGGTCAAGAAGGCCAAGTGAGTGGCTCCGGTTTCGAGGCACTTCTCCAAACTTGCTGTCCGTCCTCTCAAGTTTGCCGTTGGTCAGCCGTGGCCCGGACAATTACAATCTGACATCGTGTCACGAACCCGCGAGGCGACAATGATCGCGGGAAGTATGACCGCGAATGAACGGGTGGTTCCGAAGGGAGATCGGATCATGAGCGTTACTGCTCCGCGACGAGACCAACTTTTCGCACTCTTGGCTTCCGCGCTGATCGGCGCGACCGCACTGGCCGCCGACACCCCCGATGCAACCAAGCCGGCCGAGAAGGTTCCGGCCAAAGCTCTGGAGCGGGGCTATTCCCTTCAGGACGGCGATGATCCGGCCTTGCCGCTCAAGCCCACCAAGCCGCTGACGGCCGCCGAGCAGGTGCGCCACGAAGCCGTTTCCTGGTTCATGGCCGGCCGGCTGCTGGAGACACGCAACGAACCCCGCAAAGCCCTGAACGCCTATCGCAAGGCGGTGGCGATCGATCCGAATGCGATCGAAGTCTACCGCCATCTCGTCCCGCTGGAGTTCCGACTGGACGACGTCGAAGCGGCGGTCCGTTCGGCGACAAAGGCGATCGAGCTCGATCCGAACGAGTACGAATTGTTGCAGATGCTGGCGGCGCAGGCCGCGATCACCGGCAGGCTGCCCGACGCCATCAAGCATCTTGAGCAGGCCATCAAGTCCCCGAGGATCGTCAAGGAGTCCCCGGAAAATGTGATGCTCAACAAGAGTCTCGGCATCCTGTACTCGGTGACCGGCCAGACCGAGAAGGCAGCCGATTGCTATGAGGTGATCTTCGACGCGCTGGCCTATCCCGAAAAGTACAAGCTCGACGCCCGAGCCAAGAACAAACTGCTGATCGATCCTCAGACCGGATACGAAAAGATCGGTCAGGTGTTTCTCGACGCCAAGCGGATCAAACTCGCTTCGGAAGCGTTCGACCTCGCCGGGAAATCGGGTCGCGTCGGCGCGGGCAACCTCAGCTACAACCGCGCGCGGGTGATGCTCATCTCGGACAAGCCCGAAGACGCGCTGGTCGAACTCCAGAAGTACCTCGACGCGCAGCGACAGTCCAAGGGACGCGACGCCTATCAACTGCTGGCCGACATCCTGCTGAAGCTCAATCGCGGCGACGAACTGATCGCCAAGCTGGAGGCTCTCGCCGAGAAGGACGCACACAACATTCCGCTTCAGTACTTTCTGGCCGACCATCTCGTCACGGCCAACGAACTGGAGAAGGCGAAGAAAATCTACGAGACCGCGCTGCAAAACGGCGGCGACGCGAGCGGCTACATCGGGCTGGCCCGAGTCCTGCGCAAGATGCAAAGGCCTGATGACCTGCTCGATCTGCTGGGCCGGTCGCTGGCAAGGCTCGGACCAGACGGTCTCGCTCAAATGGAAGTCGAACTCAAAATCCTGTCCGCAGATGCCAAGCTCGTCGATTCCCTGATGGCTTCCGGGCGGGCACAAGCCAACGCCGAACCGGCTCAACTCACCTTCGAGGAAAGCTTTCTCCTGGCCGGGCTCGCCAAAGCCTGCGAGCGGACCGACGACGCCGTCGTGTTCTATCGTCACGCGATCAAGCTCGGGAAGGAACGTGCCCCCGACCTGTACCGTGAGTTGGGCAATGCGCTCCTCCAGGCAAAGCGGTACGGCGACGCGGTGGCCCTGTTCAAAGAGGCCCTCAACGAGCGCAAGCTGGCGGGGAACAAGGCCGACTTTTACTCGATGCTGGCCCGAGCGCAGGTGCTCGACGGCGACGCCAAGAGCGCGATCGAGTCGATTGCCGAGGCGCTCAAGCTCGAACCGAACGACGTCGGTCATCTGTTTGACGAAGCGTGGATCTACAGCCACTCGCGGCAGTGGGATCAGGCAATCCCCCGCCTTGAAAAGCTGATCGCCGACAACGCGGCCAACAAGCGCGCTCAACGGTTGTTCCACTTCCAACTGTCGAACATCCACGTCCAGAAGGGAGACCTCCGCAAGGGCGAGGAAATCCTCGAAAAAATCTTCGAGTCCGATCCCGAGGACACGCAACTCAACAACGACCTTGGTTACCTGTGGGCCGATCAGGGGAAGAACCTCGACAAGGCCGAGCAGATGATTCGCAAGGCCCTCGCGGCGGAACCCGACAACGGCGCGTACCTCGACAGTCTGGGCTGGGTCTTGTTCAAGCTCGGCAAGTTTCAGGAAGCGGTCGGACCACTCGAGCAGGCGGTCAAAAAGAACACGGGCGGCGATGCCACGCTGTGGGATCACCTGGCCGATGTTCAACTCAAACTGATGCAGGTGGACAAGGCTCTCGAATCGTGGCAGAAGGCGCTGAAGGCCGCCGAGTCCGACAAGTTCGGCGATCCGCAGTTGATCGAGCGGTTGAAGGACAAACTCAAGCAACATGCTCCTCTACCGAAGCAGCCCAAACCCGCTCAGCCGGGCTCGCCCTAACGAGCCGGCACGATATTCAAATCCCAAATTCCAAGCACGAAATCCGAAACAAATCCCAATCCAAAAAATCCCAATGAAGACTCGGGGGACGGTTGAGACGTTGGGAGTTTTTTCCCTTTTGGGATTTGAGATTTGTTTCGGATTTCGTGCTTGAGATTTGGAGTTTCTCATTCGGATTTCGTGCTTGAGATTTAGGATTTCAAACTATGGCCGGTCATTCTCACTGGGCCAACATCTCCTTCAAGAAGGGGATCATCGACAAGAAACGCGGCAAGTTGTTCGGCAAATTGGCGCGCTACATCATCGTCGCGGCTCGACGGGGTGGCGGCGATCCGGCGGCGAACCTCTCGCTGCGGTATGCCATTGACCGTGCGAAGAAGGCGTCGATGCCCAGCGACACCATCGACCGGGCCGTCAAGAAGGGGACCGGCGAACTCGAAACCGAAACCTACGACGAAGTCCTCTACGAAGGCTACGGCTCGAACGGCGTGGCCATTCTGTGTGAGATCCTCACCGAAAACCGCAACCGCACCGCCGGTGAAGTTCGCAAACTATTCGAGAAAAATGGTGGCAACCTCGGCAGCACCGGTTGCGTGGCGTGGATGTTCGAACGTAAGGGAGTGTTCGTGATCTCGCCCAAGCACGCCACGGAGGACCGACTGTTTGAAGTGGCCATCGAAGCCGGGGCAGGGGATGTCAAACTGGTCGGCGACAATTTTGAAGTCCTCTGCGACGTCGAGGCCTTTCAAACGGTGATCGCGGCACTGGAAGCGGCCATGATTCCCACGGAGTCTTCCGAGCTGGCCCGCATCGCGGCGAACACGGTCGATCTGGATCTCGATGCCGCGCGATCGGTTCTCAAGCTGATGGACCTGCTTGAAGACCACGACGACATCCAGAACGTCTATGCCAACTTCAACATCCCCGACGACGTGATGGCCCAAATCGCGGCGGAAGGTTGATCGGAAATCGCGATCATGGCACGCCAGAAGGTGATCGAGGGAGCGGGATCGACCGGTGGCGGGAAGCAGCCTCCGCCGGATCGGCCGTTGGGCCACTTCAACCCCGATGACGAGCGGTTCGACGAGGAGTTGCGGCCTCAGAAGCTGAGTGAGGTCGTCGGACAGAAGAAGGTTGTCGACCGGCTGAAGATCGTGCTCGACGCCACGCTCAAGCGGAAGGAACCGCTGTCGCACATCTTGTTTGACGGACCGCCCGGCCTCGGCAAGACCACGCTCGCGATGACGCTCGCCAAAGAGATGGGGACCGAGTGCCAGATCACGTCCGGCCCGGCACTGATGGCTCCGAAGGATCTGCTCTCGTACCTGACCAACGCCAGCTACGGATCGGTCCTGTTCATCGATGAGATTCACCGGCTGCCGCCCGCCGTCGAGGAATTCATCTATCCCGTGATGGAGGACTTCCGCGTCGACATCGTGCTGGGGGAGGGGATGAACGCCCGCACGATCAACATGAAACTGAAGCCCTTCACGATCATCGGAGCCACCACGCGCAGCGGCATGCTGACGGCACCGCTTCGCGACCGCTTTGTGCATCGCGAGCATCTCGACTTCTACGACGAGGCCGAACTGACCGAGATCATCCGTCGCAACGCCCGGAAACTGCGGACCGAGATCGACGAGGATGCCGCTCCGCTGATCGCCCATCGCAGCCGGGGAACTCCGCGCAAGGCGAACAACCTGCTGCGCTGGACGCGCGACTTCGCAACCGTCCGCGAACCGAGCGGTAACATCACCAAGGCGGTCAGTGAGCGGGCACTCGCGATGCTCGAAGTCGATGCCGTCGGGCTGGAGGCCCAGGACCGCCGCTATCTCACCACGCTGATCACGATCTTCAGCGGAGGCCCCGCCGGTCTGTCGGCCATCGGCCACACGATGAATGTCCCGCCCGACACGCTCGAAGATGAAGTCGAACCGTTTCTGCTCCGTCTCGGCTTCATCCAGCGCACCCCGCGAGGCCGCACGATTACTGCTGCCGGCCTCAATCACCTCGGCCTCCAACCGCCGGCCGCGCCACCCTTAAACGACCCGCAAGGGGAGTTGTTTTGAAGACGAGAGCAACCCCTGACTGCGCGACCATGAAAAAATGAGTCACGGGCAGGTTGAAAACCTACTGTAGTCCGGTCGCTCCGCCGACCGGACGTCTCGTCGGCGGAGCGACGAGACTACAGTACAAGACAGGTTGGAAACCTACCCCAGGGTCGCCTGACCTTCCTCTTCAGCCAGGCGTCGGATGTAGATCGCAAAGTCGGCGTCTTCGCCCTGCAACAGGCGAGGCAGCAGGACGCGAAAGTCATCGCGGCGCACCCACTCGCGCATGAAGTCGTCCCACGAGTGCCAGCGGCGTTGCTGCTTGTCGGTCATGTGGTCGTCGAAGGCCGTCAGATACGCCCGCTCGAACAGCGAGATCAGCATCTCGAAGATGACCTGCATCCGCTCGTGCTGTTCCTCGGTGAGATTCGGCGTCGCCGCCTGCGACCGCAGCTTCAAGTCGGGGTTGGCGAGCACCAGTTTGAGAAAGTCGTGGTAGGCATCGGACAGGAGTTGGTAGACCTCTTCGTCCTCGTTGTCCCGCTCCTTGCGCTGTTCGTAGATGAAGATGCCGAGCGCCATCGGCAGACCGACCACCGTCACCACGTAACTGAGCAGTTCCCAAACTTCCATGAAACTCACGGAACGAGCCTTTCGTAAATCAATGCCTGCCCAATTCGGACGGTTCCGCAGACGGAACGACACAAGGGAGCCGCCGCCCCTGAGGTTGCGGGTGCTTTGACCGTCGAGGGTAACCGTAAGCCATTTTCATCGCGCTGTCAGCGCGCGAGTACCGCCGGAAGGCCGACAAATCCCGTCAACCAACCCTTCCAACCGCCCTCAACGGGATGCCACTTTCCGGTAAACACCCGATTTCCTCTGGGGACGTCCATCGGATGAACCAAGGGGAATCACTGGTAGGTTCCGGTCAACTGGGACAATTCGGGGCTTCACGATCGCCCTTCTGCTCCGGGCAACTCGCGACATTCAAGGGGTTGACCGACCAGAATTTACGGCTTAGATTACCCTAGTGTTTCAGGTCCAATTCAGATTCGGATCGACTTTTCCTGGTTTGTTGGACTCAATTCCTTTTTTTTGTAGCGGGTCGTTGAAGGGAGATTTTGATGAGAAGTTCGACGTTTCGAAAGTTTTTGAGGCGTGGGTTCACTCTGATTGAGTTGTTGGTGGTGATCGCCATCATTGCCGTTCTGATTGCCCTGTTGTTGCCGGCGGTTCAGCAGGCTCGCGAATCGGCGCGGCGAACGCAGTGCAAGAACCAGCTCAAGCAACTGGGCTTGGCACTGCATAACTACCACGACACGTTCGGCATCTTCCCGCCGGGGGCGACTGGCCACTATCGTTCTGTCAATGCCACCATCGGCCCCAACAGCACTTGGGGTGGATTTAGCGTTCACACCATGTTGCTGCCTTATGTCGATCAGGCCTCGCTTTACAGCGCGCTCGATCAAGATCGCGTCTGGGACGAGAATCCTCCTCCCCCCCTCATTCAGAACCGAACGCTTGCTCGGACGAAGATTCCTGCGTTCAACTGCCCGTCGGATCCGATTACGCCCATAAACGACGGCACGACCAATTTCGTTTTCAGCACCGGTCCGAACTTGGGCTGGGTAACATACGGTGCGCTGAGTGTCGGTATTTTTGGCGTGAACGGTGCCCGGCGGATTGGTGACATTTCCGATGGAACCTCGAACACGATCGCCGGTTCCGAAATTGTGCGCGGCGATAACAACAATGCCCTGTATACGAACGGATCCGACTTCATACGCAATATCCCGGTGACGGGTCTGAGCACGACATTCCCAACAAAGGCTCAAACGGACGCCTACGCCGTGTCGTGTGCGGCGGGGACGGCGAATCACATCAGTGCGGCGGGGCACCAATGGGCATCACCGATGATGTATAGCACGCTGTTCAATACGGTGTTGCCACCCAACACGCCGAATGCGACCTGCCACAATTGCGGTGGCTGCGGCCTAGGAGATGCCACCGGAGTCTGGCCAGCTCGCAGCCGACATACCGGTGGTGTCCACACCATGATGGCCGATGGATCCGTGAAGTTCTTCAGCGACAATATCGACTACACCCTGTACCAACGGGCCGGAAGCGCGGCGAGTGGCGATACGGTGTCAGATCTCTAAAAAGCTCGGTTGGCGGGACATGCCATGACCTGCCAACCTTTCGCGTCGTCGCGGCCGGAGTGAATCACTCCGGCCCATTTTTTGTAATCCCCCATTAGGAGTGTTCCCATGCGCGTCCTGGCATCGAAATGGTTGTACGGTGGATTGGCCAGTTTGGCTCTTTTGGTTCAGGGCTGCGGCGGCGGTGGCGGAGCGAATTACAATTCCGTGCCGGTGAAGCAGGTCGATCTCCCCGTCACAAAGGTTCTCCAATCTGTCGCCGCATCGGGTGAGTTGGGCAGTGGCATGATGGAGATCGAATCCGCCCTCGAACAGTTCAAGAAGACCGACGCTGCCAAAGCGGCAATCCTCGAAGCTGGAATATCGGCATTGCGAGCGGCTAATGGTGATCCAGACAAGATTAAGCAGGTTGCTGGTGAACTGGCAACCAAGCTCGGCGGCTGATCGCGAGACTATGGATTTCGTTTCCCGCTGGTCGTTTGAATTCTTCTCGCGCGGATCACACGTTCACGGGGAATGATGTGATGAGGAACGGCGGTGCCGATCGGCAAGTTTTTGAAACTCCGGCCGGGTCTTTGACAAGCCCTCGTAATAGGCCATCAACAACTCGTGGGCCTTCGTGCAGTGGGGGTCCAAGAGCAAAGCCTGTTTCAGCCAGAACTCGCCGGTCTTGCGCGACCCATGCTGCATGTAGAGCTCGCCGACCCGCAGCTTCTCGTCGACGCTTCCCTTGTCCTTCGACGTTTGAATCTGGTCGATCAGGACATCGACTTCGGCCAGCATTCTGCGACTGTCGGCCACGGCGGTCAATTCCTGCGCGGATTCTTCCACACGGTTGTTCTCTCGCAACTCGACTGCGTGCGCATAGCGTGTCGTCAGGTTGTTTGGGTCTTGAGAGAGGGCAATCTCCAGCAACCGGAGAGCTTCGTCATGGTTGCCCAACTCACTCTCGACGATGCCCAGTTCCAACTCGACTGAAGTCTCCTCGATCGCCTCATCCACCAGGATCAAACTTCTTTCAAAGTCCGCACGCGGCAATCGAAGCAGCGGCCGCAGGAGACGACCTGCTTCGAGTCCGTTGCCCAGTTTGAGAGCCGCCTCGGCCTCTCCCATGACGGCGGCCGCCCCGACGTTCAGCGTTCCCAATCGCTGAAACGACACGAGTGCCGCCTCGGCACGCCGCGTCCGCAACAGAAATCGCCCGAGTCGATAGAGCGCCGGTCGATGAGTGGGTTCACGTTCGAGGGACGAGCGATACGCCGTTTCCACCTCGGCGTCTCGCGACTGATGTTCGGCAATTCGCCCCGTGACGTAATCGGGATGACCATCATTGGGAAACGAAAGCCGCCAGGCATCGAGTACGACGAATGCCTCGTCGAGTTGGTTGTTGATCACGAGACCATTCACCAGCGCTTCGCTGATCTCCCGCCCATCACCGCGCTGGTCAATCAACAACGCATTCAGTTCGTGTTGGATCGGCTTGATCTCGCCCGATTGGGCTCGCGCCAACAATTCCTCGCGTCGAATGGCCTCCACATCGGCTCCCAGCAGCCGGGCTTGGCGCAAGTGAGTCACCATCGCCTCACCGTCGCGCAACCGCCGCCACAGCCTTGCCCACAGCAACTCGGTGCGAGCGTTGGAAGCATCGCAACGAGTCGACCAGCGCAACCACGCCTCCGCCGATTGGAGGTCACGGTTGGAGAATGATCGCCGGGCCAGCAGATTGAATGCGAGACTCGGCCCCCCCACAAACCATGCGACGAGACCAACCGCGAGGAGCGTGGCAAAGAAAACAGAGACGCGTCGCCGGAGGAACGCAAATCGACGGCTTGCAGGCTCGGTTGACACGATGGAAGACACCGGATTCGCAGTGAGGAGGCGGACTCATGCCGCGCTCTCGCAGGGTGCATCGAGTCGTTGAGACACGCGGATTCGTAACCTCGAAGTTCGCCGCGTCTTGCAATGCCTCGACAGCACCCTGCGGCGCGATTGGATCTCAACCCTTGGCGGCGGCCAGTGCGGCGTCGTAGTTCGGATGGTCGGCGATTTCCTTCACGTACTCGACATACGTCACTTTCCCAGCGGCGTTCACGACGAAGATCGCTCGCGAGAAACAGCGGTCGAGGGGACCGCCGCTGATGAGGACTCCGTAGTCGCTGCCGAAATCGGTGCAGCGGTGCGCGCTGAGCGTCTTCACGGTCGCGACTCCTTCGGCTCCGCACCAGCGTTTCGCACCGAACGGCAGGTCCATGCTGACGACCAGCACCTCGGTGTTCGCCAGCGTCTTGGCTTCGTCGTTGAACCGCTTGGTCTCGGCATGGCAGGTCGGAGTGTCGAGCGACGGAATCGTGGCGATGATCCGCGTCTTCCCGGCACTGCTGGCGAGCGTCACGTCGGCGAGGCTGTTGTCCTGGAGCTTGAAATCGGGAGCGTCGTCTCCCACCTTCAACGCCCGTCCCTTGAGATCGACCGGGTTCCCCTTGAGTGTGGTGGCTGCGACTCGCTTCATTTGTGTGTTTCCTTGTGGTGATTCGATTGGGATGGCGGATTGCCTGCGTTCGAGAGGCTCGACGCGGTCAGCAGTATCTCAGGCCGGGATTGAGTTGCAAGGAAGGATGAGGGATGAAAGATCAGAGATGAACGATCGAAAGACACCTACCGGCTCTTCATCCTTTATCCTTCATCCTTCATCCCCTTCCTGTTACTTTCTCAACCATGACAACCAGCTTTTACGACTTCGATGTGGCGGTGATCGGTGCGGGGCACGCCGGGTGCGAGGCCGCGCTCGCGGCAGCGCGTCTCGGGGCGAAGACCGTGCTGCTGACAATGAACTGCGACACCGTCGGCCAGATGAGTTGCAACCCGGCCATCGGTGGAGTGGCCAAGGGCCAGATCGTTCGCGAGATCGACGCTCTCGGCGGTGAAATGGGCCGCGTGATCGACGCCACTGGCATCCAATTCCGCATGCTGAACCTCAGCAAGGGGGCCGCGATGCACAGCCCTCGCGCGCAGGCTGATAAGAAGGCGTATCAGTTCGAGATGAAACGCCGCATCGAAGACCAGTCGGGGCTGACGCTCAGGCAGGAGGCGGTGGAGGAAATCTTGGTTGAGGGTCGAGGGTTGAAGGCTGACGGTCAGCAAGAAAGTGAACCGACGCCGTCTTCTCTGTCCATCAACCCTCAACCTTCGACCGTCAACTCGCCCCGCATCACCGGCGTCCGCGTTCGGGGCGGAGCCGTCTATCGGTGCCGCGCGGTCGTCATCACAACGGGAACGTTTCTCCAGGCGATCATGCACACCGGCGAAGCCAAGACTCCGGGAGGCAGGGCAGGGGACGGCACGACGGGAACGATGTCCGACTCGTTGCGCCAACTTGGGTTTGAACTGAACCGCTTCAAGACGGGAACGCCGTGTCGGTTGAACGGGCGGACGATTGATTTCTCGGCGTGCAGCGAACAGCCGGGGGATGCCGATCCGAAACCGTTCTCGTTCATGACGGACAGGATCACGCAGGATCAGATGCCCTGCTGGCTGACGGAGACCAACGAGCCGGTTCACGAACTGATCCGCGCCAACCTGCATCGTGCTCCGATGTACAGCGGCCAGATCAAGTCGACGGGGCCTCGGTACTGCCCGTCGATCGAAGACAAAGTCGTCCGGTTCGCCGACAAGCCGTCGCACCACATCTTCCTCGAACCGGAAGGCCGCAACACCTGGGAGTACTATTGCAACGGCATCTCGACCAGCCTCCCTCGCGATGTGCAGGACCAGATGATTCGCTCGATCCGGGGCCTCGAACGGGCCGAGATCATGCGGTACGGATACGCCGTCGAGTACGACTTCGCTCCGCCGACGCAGCTCAAGCTGACGCTGGAGACCAAGCGGGTGGAGGGGCTCTACTTTGCGGGACAGATCAATGGGACGACCGGCTACGAAGAGGCGGCCGGGCAGGGTCTGATGGCGGGGATCAACGCCGCTCTCAAGCTGGCGGGGAAGGAACCGTTTGTCATCGACCGCAGTCAGGCTTACCTCGGCGTCCTCGTGGACGATCTCGTGACGAAGGGAGTCGATGAACCCTACCGCATGTTCACGTCGCGGTCCGAGTATCGCCTCCTCCTTCGCCAAGACAACGCCGACCGCCGACTGACCTCTCTCGGGCGACGCATCGGACTGGTCGATGACGCGCGCTGGCAGCGGTTTGAGCAGCACGAAGCAGAAATCGTCCGAGCGACCGATTTCATCAACCGCCTCCGCCACGAAGGCTCGTCATTGGAGGAGTGGCTCCGCCGCCCCGAGATCGCGTGGCCGCAGATCGAAGCCATGTCGAGTGAACTCACGGCACTCGGCACCACTGAACTCGTGAAGCAGCAGGTTCAGATCGAGACCAAGTACGCCGGCTACATCCGCCGCCAGGCCTTCGACATTGAACGGCAACACAAGATTCAAGCCGTTCGCATCCCGAGCACGTTCGATTTCCAAGCTGTCCCGCAACTGCGGCGCGAGGCGAAAGAGAAGCTGACCAAGGTGAGGCCCGCCGATCTCGGCCAAGCCGGTCGCATCAGCGGCATCACGCCCGCCGATCTGTCGATCGTGCTGCTCTACCTCAAAGAGCCAGAGCGTCTGCTCCAGCCGTAGCCAGGATAATTCACGGTCGCATGGAAGCCTGACGCGCAAGCGAAGGAAATTCCGCGACATTCCTTCGCTTGCGCGTCAGGCTTCAGTGGCTTTACTCTGCCACGGAATCGTGGGGAATGAGCGTTGAGCATTGCTCAACGTGACTCGTTTCCATTTTCTTCCGATTTCGCCCGAACTGCCCAAGGCGAAGTCAGACCGCAAGTTCGGCTGATGCCAGCGCGCTGTTGGGTGGTTTCGGTTGACCTGACCTCGCCGGAGTTCTAAAGAAACAAAGGGATGTTGACCGAATTGTCAGAATGGATACAATCGGCACTCACGGAAGATTCGGCAAAGTCTGCGTAACCTGCGGATGCCTGCCGGTCCAAGCAGGAAATGACAGCGGCCTCTCTCACGGAGGGAGTCTGGAGAGAATCGGGGTTCGGCACGTCGCTCAACACGACCTGCCCCTGGAAAGGAAGGATCAGCCGCATGAAGACCGTATTCACCACCGGCGAGGCTGCCAAGATTTGCAAGGTCAGCCAACAGACAATCATTCGCTGTTTTGACTCGGGCCAGTTGCGCGGCTTCCGTGTGCCGGGATCCCGCTTCCGCCGGATCCCCCGCGACATTCTGTTCCGCTTCATGAAAGACAACGGCATCCCGACAGATGCCCTCGAAAGCGGACGCCGCAAGGCGCTCATCGTCGATGACGACGAGGAACTGGTCGAACTGATCCGAGACGCCCTCGAAGCCGACGGCCGATTCGAGATCCGAATCGCCAACAACGGTTTCGATGCGGGCATGATGGTGAAGGAGTATCGTCCGGACATCATCGTCCTGGACGTGATGCTTCCCGACATCAACGGCAAGGAAGTCTGTCAGCGAGTCCGGATGGACTCGGCTCTCGATGGGACGCAGATCATCTGCATCAGCGGCATGGTGGAGGCCGACAAGATCGCCGACCTCAAGGAATGCGGCGCGAACGACTTCATCCAGAAGCCGTTCGAGGTCGAGACGCTGGTCGATCGGATGTGCAAGCTGCTGGATGTGGAACCGGTGGGAGCCCGGTCCTAGTCGCTGGCGGCGATTGACGAGATGACACACGAAGACGGAAGCCGCCGGCTGCCGTCTTCGTTTTGTTTTGAGTCGCGATCAACGCGACCCAAATGAACTCTCACGAATCAAACAGGCTGATCGAGATGTCTCAGTCGCCACTCCTTCCGAAAGATGATCGCTCCGACGCCAGCGGCTTCGTGTTGCCCGATGCCGCCAAACTCGAAGCCATGGCCGAGTTCGCGGCCGGGGCGGGGCACGAGATCAATAATCCACTCGCCACGATCATCGGGCGTGCTCAACTTTTGTTGAAGGACGAGCGGGACCCCCAGCGCCGTCAGATGCTGCTCGCCATCGGGGCACAAGCCTATCGCATCCGCGACATGATCGGCGACGCGATGCTGTTCGGTCGGCCTCCCGCCCCCGAACTTCAACCTGTGGATTTGGCTCGCGCGGTGTCGGACATTTTGAGCAAGCAGGCCGACGACCTTGCAGCCGACCGTTGCACGGCGAGCGTGGAGATTCCCAGCGGCCTCCTCCTGAAAGCCGACTCCACTCAATTGGCCATCGTGCTGAGTGAGTTTCTGCGCAACAGTCGTCAGGCGCTGCAATCGGTCGATGGCGGTGAGATTCGCGTTCGAGCGAACTCGCGCGATGAGTTCGCGATCATCGAGATCGAGGATCGCGGCCGGGGCTTCTCCGAGATCGAGCGGCAACATGCGTTCGACCCGTTCTACTCGGGACGGCAAGCGGGACGCGGGCTTGGTTTCGGACTGTCCAAATGCTGGCGGATCATCCAACAGCACGATGGCCGCATCGAGATCAAATCGGCTCCCACAGGTCCGACCGTCGTTCGCGTAACCTGGCCGCGATTTTGAATTCTCGCGCCGGCTACCTGTTCCCAAAAGAGTTCGTGGCGAGAGGGCTTCGTCGGTGCGCTCCAGGACGGTCCGCCGCGCAAGTGGCCTGACTTGAAAACCTCCTCCGACGCCGGTCAGATACGCTGCGAAATTTCTGATGGGTTGGATGCGCCTTCGCGACGGGACGCTTCATGGGTGAGTCGACTGTCGCACGTCTCACACGATCATCATGCTGTCCGCACCAGCATCGGGCGGACTCGAGTAACCCGATGCCAATCGACAGCACATTCGTGCGCCGAATCAACGAGAAGCGGCAACTCCATCGCTGCCATCTCTGGTTCGCGGCGGCCATCGTCGTACTGGCCTGCCTGCTGACGGTGCGCGACGATCAGCGAGTCGCCCTGCGTCCGCTGCCGAACGTTGCGCTCCCCGAGTCGTGTCCGAGCAAAATCTATTTCGGCATCGACTGCCCCGGCTGCGGCCTGACGCGCAGCTTCATTCATCTCGCGGCAGGCAATCTCGCCGCTTCGTTCGCGACGCATCGAGTCGGCTGGCTGCTGGCTCTCGCGGTCCTTGGCCAGTTTCCCTACCGCTGGTTCGTCCTTCGCAGGCTCCGCCATCTGGCCACTTCGTCGGAGGCGAGTGCAGCGGAGAGCGGTCCAGTCAAAGTGATCGAGTCCGACTCCACGACGGCAACTCGCGACGACTTATTATCCCACTCCACCGAGTCGCCGATCGACTTCAAGACCCCCGCCTGGATCGAGTCCTTTGCAAAATTGCTGCTCGTCGCCCTGCTGGGCAATTGGATTCTCAAAGTCCTCGGGTACTGAGAAGAGAGGGGTCAGGAGACAGGGAACAGGAGTCAGAAAGAGCAAACTCCTGCTCCACTATTTCTAACTCCTGACTCCTGACTCCTGACTTCCCGGTCCGTTTGTGACGATCCTGCCGGTCGCGTCGCTGGCACAAACTCGATCGTTGACTTTTCGCCACGCCTCCGACGCCTCATCCACAATTGTGCGGTAGATTTCCCGCAACCGTTGGATAGCCTCCTCCCGAAATACCGACCTCAGCGAGTCTCACCATGCCGTCACAGGCCAAGCTCAAGGGCATCTTCACTCCGAACATCGTGCCGCTCGACGCAAAGGGCGAGATTCACGAGAGCGAACTGCGGCGCTACGTCGACTGGCTGATCGCCAAGGGGGTGCATGGTCTCTATCCCAACGGGTCGACGGGCGAGTTCACGCGATTCACCGCGGAAGAACGCATCCGCATCATGGAGATCATCTGCCATCAGGTGCGCGGCCGCGTGCCGGTGCTGGCGGGAGCCGCCGAGGCGAACGTCAAGGAAACCGTCAAAGCCTGCGAGAAGTACTACGAGATGGGCGCGACGGCCGTCGCCATCGTGGCCCCGTACTACTTCAAGCTCAGCCCCCGCGCGGTCTATGCGTACTTCAAGGAGATCGGCGACAACACGCCGATCGACGTGACGCTTTACAACATCCCGATGTTCGCCAGCCCGATCGACGTCCCCACGATTCAGCGTCTGGCCGACGAGTGCCCGCGCGTCACGGGGATCAAGGATTCGTCGGGCGATCTCCCCAACATGATCCGCATGATTCAGGCCGTGCGCCCGAACCGCCCCGACTTCAGCTTCCTCACCGGTTGGGACGCGGCGCTGATGCCGATGCTGCTCGTCGGCTGTGACGGTGGGACAAACGCCAGCTCCGGTGTCGTGCCCGAACTGACGCGCAAGCTCTACGACCTGACGACCTCGTACCGCATCGACGAAGCGCGTGAACTTCAATACGACATCGTGACGCTCTTCGACGCGATGCTCTATTCGGCCGAGTTCCCCGACGGCTTCCGCACGGCCGTCCGACTGCGCGGCTTCGACACGGGAGTCGGCCGCCAGCCACTGTCGGATGAGCAGCAAACTGATCTCGCGACGCTCGCCAACAAGCTGCAATGCATGCTGTCCGAGCACGGCTTCACGAATGAGCCGATCTGCGGCTGCCCGTTGCCCGCCGGCGCGAAGGGCTCCAGCCCCGAAGAAGTCGCGACCATCGTGCAAGCCGTCGTCGCCGAATTGAAGCGCCGCGGTCTGGCGTGACAAATTGATCGCTCGGTTCGCGGTCTCGAAACGAAGACCAGACAATCCACCACGGATGGCACAGATCACACGGATAGGAAGAGCATTTCTCTCTTCATCCGTGAAATCTGTGCCATCCGTGGTTCCGTTTCGACTCTTCGACTATTCCGCGTCCTCCGATGCATCGTGGCCAGAGCGCACCGGCTTGGTTAGGCTGTCCGCAGTTGAGACCTCCCTCTTCTGCAAGGACCACCTCCATGAGTCACCCGCCTCGCACAACTCGCTCCGATTCCAGGCAACTCACACGACGACGCTTCCTGCAAACGTCGGCGGCATCGGCGGCGATGACGTTTGCGGCTCCCGCCATTCTGCGGGCGAGGGGTCTGACCGAGAAACTCAACATTGCCGTGATCGGCTCGGGCGGACGAGGCGGCTCGAATCTGGGAGCCGTCGCAGGGACCGAGAACATCGTCACGCTGTGCGATGTCAACGAGAACAATCTCGGCAAGGCGGCGGTGGCTCATCCGATGGCTCGCAAGATCGTCGACTTCCGCAAAGTGTTCGACCATCCGAACGAGTTCGATGCCGTAATCGTCAGCACGTGCGAGCACACACATGCCTTTGCGACACTCGCCGCGTTGCAACTTGGCAAGCACGTCTACTGCGAGAAGCCGCTCACGCACAGCGTCTGGGAGGCGCGGGTCATTCGCGAAGCGACGGCCAAGGTGAAGGTGGCGACTCAGATGGGGATCCAGATTCACTCGGGCAGCAACTACCGCCGCGTGGTGGAGCTGATCCAAAGCGGAGCGATCGGTCCCGTGCGAGAAGCTCACGTCTGGACCTCGCGCGCGTGGGGACATCAGTCGCCCGAGGATGCCAAGAAGTACGGTGACATCGTGTCGGCACAGGAACGTCCCACCGAGACGCATCCGATCCCGGCGGGTCTCGACTGGGACTTGTGGCTCGGCCCGGCTCCCGAGCGACCGTTCAACAATGTCTATTTCCCCGGCCCAAAGTGGTATCGCTGGTGGGAGTGGGGCAGCGGCACGATGTCGGACCTCGGCAGCCACTTCAACGACCTGCCGTTCTGGGCGTTGAAACTGCAATCGCCGCTGACGATCGAAGCGAGCGGCCCGCCACCTCACCCCGATCTCGCCCCCGCCTCGATGCAGGCCACCTACGAATACGGCCCGCGAGGCGACCTGCCTCCGGTCAAACTCACGTGGTATCAGGGAGTCAACAAGCCGACGATCTGGACAGAGAAGGGGATCCCTCAATGGGACAGCGGCCACCTGTTCATCGGCGACAAGGGCATGCTCCTCTCCGACTATGGCAAGCATCTCTTGCTGCCCGAGGCCCAGTTCCAGGACTTCAAACGTCCCGATCCGTTCATCCCTGAGTCTCCTGGCCAACAAGCCGAATGGGTCCGCGCCTGCAAGACGGACCTCCAGACCACCTGCAACTTCGAGTACTCCGGCTGGCTGACCGAAGCCAACCACCTCGGCAACGTGGCCTATCGAGTCGGCAAAAAGATCGAATGGGACGCCGTCAACCTCCGCTGCCCCAACGCCCCCGAAGCCGCCCCGTACATCCGCCGCGAGTACCGCAAGGGTTGGACGCTGGCGTGAATAATGTTGGGCGTGGTGGAGTGGAGTGATGGAGTGGAGTGATGGAGTGGAGTGATGGAGTGGAGTGATGGAGTGGTGGAGTGGAGTGGTGGAGTGGTGGAGTGGAGTCGCGTGATCAAGGCGCGTGGTCGGGATGCATGATCGAATGTCACGCTCTTCAGGCCCGAAGGGCCGACAGGAAATAGCCCGGCCCGTGAGGGCCGGGGAGCGCACCGTCGTGACAATGAGGCCCGAAGGGCCGACACATTCGCCGCCGATCCACCGCCCGACGCATCATGTGAGACGGATCGTCGCCCGATGTGCCGGTCCTTCGGACCTCATTGTGGTTGTCCGTTCCGGACTCCCGCCCTGACGGGCGGGGCTATTTTCTGCCGGTCCTTCGGACCTCTGATCTGATGCGGATTGACGGTGCCACCTGCTGGTGATCACCGACGATGATGATCGTGTTCTCGCCCCTGGCACCGTCGTTGGATGGCGACCGCATCCATGTCGGCTATGCTTTCATCGACCGGTGTCCGACACCAATTCCTCTCTTACTTGCGCGGAGCCTCAAACATGGGCAGCCACATCTCCCATCAAGTCCATTTCGTCTGGGCCACCAAGAATCGAGAACCGGCAATCCAACCGGATTGGCAGGACCGGCTGTACGGTTATCTCGGCGGCATCCTCGACAACAAGAACTGCAAACTGATTGCCGCCGGGGGAGTGCAAGATCACGTCCACGTTCTGGCTTCGCTCAATGCCACCGTCTCGCTGGCCGAGGTCGCCGGGGCGCTCAAAGCCAACTCCAGCCGTTGGGTTCACGAGACCATCCCGCGTGCAAATGACTTCCAATGGCAGGAGGGATACGGAGCCTTCAGCGTCAGCAAATCGGTCGAACCGCGCGTGACCGACTACATCCGCTCACAGGCGGAACATCACGGGAGTCAGTCGTTCCAAAGTGAATTCAAGGCCCTGCTCGACAAGCACGGGATCGAGTATGACGACCGATACCTCTGGGTCTGATTCCCTCGTGCCCAAGCTCCAGCTTGGGAACGCACCACTGCCAAGCTCCAGCTTGGCAGCCAGAACGCGACGAGGGGTATCACCCCACCCGCACAGCGGAGCTTCGAAGACCGGCGTTCCCAAGCTGGAGTTTTGGGAACGAGAGACCCAGATGAAAGGCCGTGGCGATGGCACGAGACGATGCGTATCGGCAAGCGGAACAGAAGATTGAAGCAGCGCGGCGCACCGGGGTGAAGGAACTCGATCTAAGTTGTCGATACGACATCATAAATGCCGAAAAGCTCACCGAGCTGCCGGAGTCGCTGGGTAAACTCACGCGGTTGCAGACGCTGAACCTCTCCAACAACCGACTGACAGCGCTGCCGGAGTCGCTGGGCAAACTCACGCGGTTGCAGACGCTGAACCTCTCCATCAACCGACTGACGGTGCTACCGGAGTGGCTGGGCCAACTCACGCAGTTGCAGACGCTGAACCTTTCCGGCAACCACATGACGGCGCTGCCGGAGTGGCTGGGCAAGCTCACCCAATTGCAGACGCTGGACGTCAGCAGGAACCAACTGAAAATGTTGCCGGAGTCGTTGGGCCAGATCACCCACTTACAGACGCTTGTCGTCTTCAATAACGAACTGACGACACTGCCGGAGTCACTAGGACAACTGTCCCAGTTGCAGACGCTTGACCTCTTTCAGAACCAACTGACGGAGCTCCCGAAATCGTTTTCTGATCTCGTCCAGCTGCGCGTGTTATCCATCTCAGCAAACCGATTCTCATCGATACCAACATGGCTGGGTGAACTCGAACGGCTGGAGACACTCGGTCTGATTCGAAATCACATAACGGAGTTGCCCGAGTCTCTGGCAAAACTAACGCAATTGCGAGCGTTTTTCGTTGGCGAGTCTGAGAAACTGAAACATTCTGAACGTGCAGCTTGGAAGCACGAAACCAAACTTACTTCGCTACCAGCCTGGGTGGGACGGCTCAAGCACTTAGAGATCCTAGGTCTGGAAGGAAACAACCTTACGGATTTGCCGTCAACGTTGTGTGAGTTGGTGAGTTTGCGGGATCTCAGAATCAGTAACAACCCGCTCAACGCCGAACTGGCCGCAGCTGATAAGCAGGGGCTCAAGGCGATCAAGGCATATCTGCGGGCAAAGGCCGAGGACTCCGTTGTCCTCAACGAGGTGAAGCTGATTCTGATCGGCGAAGGGGACGTGGGGAAATCCAGCTTGCTCGGCGCGCTGCGAGGGGACGAGTGGGTCGAGAACCGCAAGACGACTCACGGCGTCGAAGTCGATATTAAGTCGTTCGTCCTGACCGATCCCGACAGTGGGACCGAGATTACGTTTAACGGCTGGGACTTCGGCGGACAGAATATCTACCGGCATACGCATCAGTTGTTCTTCACCGCCCCGGCGGTCTACCTGGCGGTGTGGAATCCGCGCCGCGGCCCGGAGCAATGCTGCGTGGATGAATGGATCAAGATGGTCAAGCACCGGGCCTACGACGAGACACGCCCGAACGACCGGCCCCGAATCCTGATCGTCGCCACGCACGGTGGACCCCAGGAGCGGCCGGCTCACATCGACGAGCAATTGCTGCGCGACGAGTTTGGGGACCTGATCGTCGGTTTCCACCACGTCGACAGCAACACGGGTTTCGGCCTGGACGAACTCAAGACCGCCATCGCCCGCACAGCCGCCAGCATCTCGTCGGTTGGCCGTTCCGTTCCCGCAAGCTGGAAGAACATGCTGGATGCGCTCCGCAAGCGAAGCGAAAAGGACGCTTACATCACCTTCACACAGTTCCAGGCGCTGTGCCACACCCAAAAAATCACGAACGAACTGGCCAACATGTATGCCGCCATGCTGAACGAGTTGGGGCATCTGGTTCACTACCGGGGCGACGCCGATTTGCAGGAGATCGTGATCCTGAAACCGGAATGGTTGAGCAAGGCGATCAGCTACGTGCTGGAGGACAAAACCGTCGGTCAACAAAACGGACTCGTGCAGCACGATCGCCTGAGCGCCATCTGGAATGATCCCCAACGGACCTCGCGGGAACGATACCCGAATGCGCTGCATCCGGTGTTTCTGAAACTGATGGAGCGGTTCGATCTGTCGTATCGAGTCGTGATGCCTCAAGCCGGCGCGCCGGAAACCAGTCTGGTGGCGCAACTGGTTCCCGGCGGACGACCGGAAGGCTGGGAACAGGATTGGCCGCCGGAGCCGGAAGCGGGCGACACCGCGCGGACGCAAGTCTGTCGCATCGTCGACTCGGAAACCGGCCGCACGGCCGAGGTCGAGGGACTGCTGTATCGTCTGATCGTGCGTCTGCACCGGTACTCGCTGGGCCGCAGCAACTACTTCGAAAGTCGCCACTGGAAGACCGGCCTGATCCTGGATGCTGATTTCAACGGCCGGGCGTTTGTCGAAGAGATTGCGGGCGACGTCCATGTGACAGTGCGCGCCGCCTACCCGGAACGGTTTCTCACGCATCTTTGTTCCGAGATCGAATGGCTGGTGGACCACTTTTGGAAAGGACTCGATTGCTGGCAAAGTGTGCCATGCCACGTTCCTTGCAAGGGACTTCACGAGGTGAAAGCATTGGTCGAGACAAAACGAGAAGGCATACCGAAGGTTCGCTGTTCGGTGTGCGGGAAGTTCCACGCAATCGACTTACTCTTGGCGACCGTGACGCCGAAACCCGCGATCGAAGTGGCCTTGGCGGAATTGAAACGAGGACAAGACGAGATCAAACAGGGAGTGGCAGCCGTCAGCGTCGATTTGCGGCGACTGATTAGCCAAGCGGATGAGCAATTCGATTTGCTCATGACGGCTCTGACCGACCCGGCCAAAGACGGCCCGCGTTTGTTCAGCTTCGAGCCGGTCGAGCCGGGGTTCTGGGACAAACCAAACTGGATCGCCCAAAAGTTCCGCCTGACACTCTGGTGCGAACACTCGCGGCTGCCGCTGCCGGCAGTCAAGGGAGAAACGAAACGCGGCGTCTACGAATTGGAGTTGACACGGGACTGGATCAAGAACTCCGCCCCTTTCTTGAGGGTACTGTCAACAACGCTGAGTCTGGCCCTGCCGATTGCCTCGTCCGCCACGAAGCTGGTGATGGACGCAACGGCTTACAAAGCAATCGAGAATCAGTTGGATTTCGGAAAAGCTTGCGCGGAGAGTTTCCTGAAAGCGGGCGAGAAAGTCGGCGACTGGCTAACAACCAACGACGACACAGAAATGGAACCTGGCCTCGCAATTCGCGCGCAAGGCGCGACATTGCGCGAGCTTCATTCCCTCCTGAAGGAACAAGATCCCGCCAGCAGTTTCGGTGGCCTGAACCGAGTCCAAAACAAACGCCGCGAATTCCTGTGGGTGCATGAAAAGTTCAAACATGAGTATTGAGCGCTGCGTGGCACGTTCGGAATGGGCGTAGATTTCTTGGTTTGCAGACCACATCCTTCGGCGGCAAAGGTCTCTCCGTGACACAGGTCATGCAGTACGAAGTCGAACTCAAGTTTCCGCTGGCCGATTCGCTCGATGTGCTCGCGCGGTTGGCGAGTCTGGGTGCTGTCGCGGCCTCGCCCGTTGAGCAGGTGGACCGCTACTTCAATCATCCGGCGCGAGACTTCGGCGACACCGACGAAGCGTTCCGCATCCGCTCGGTCGGAGCAGCCAACTGCGTCACGTACAAGGGTCCGCGAGTTGACTCGGCGACGAAGACGCGGCGCGAGATCGAGATCTCCTTCGCCGATGGTCCCGAGGCCGCGAATCAGATGGCTGAGGTCTGGCAATCGCTCGGCTTCGGGTTCGTGCGCGATGTTCGCAAGACGCGCACGCCACTGACGCTCGACTGGCAACAGCGCGTCTATGAACTCGCGCTCGACGAAGTCCCTCCGCTCGGCACGTTCCTCGAAATCGAACTGCTCGCCGACGCGGCGGGCCGCCACGCGGCACGCGATGCGATCCTCGCACTTGCACGCGAACTGAACCTCACCAACTCCGAACGCCGCTCGTACCTCGAACTGCTGCTCGGCTTGTAGGATGGGCACTCCTGCCCGTCCTGCTTGAATACGGAAAGACGGACGGGCAGGAGTGCCCATCCTACAACGCTCAATCGCATGCCCTCACGATTTCGGCGTGAGGCCGTCGCGCGCGGCGAGTCTTTTCGCCAGTGCGACGCCGGAGTGCAGCGCGCCCTCCATGTAGCCGACGAACTGGTAGCAGGTGTGCTCACCCGCGAAGTGAAGCCGGCCGATCCCCTGTCGCAGCAGCGGTCCGATCGTCGTCACCTGGCCCGGCGCGGGGAACGAGTAGCCCGCGCGGGTCCACGGGTCGCCGATCCAGTCCATCATCTGACCCTTCACGAACTGCGGGCCAAACCCGGGAAACAGGATCTCCAATTCTTTCTGATAGGCTGGCTGGCGTTCGGGAATGGGGCGACGATGAATCGCATCGGCGGCGGGCCCACCACTGAACGATGACAGCACGGCCGGACCATCGTCTCCCTGTCCATCGGTCGCGTCGCAGGTCTCGCCGATGTCTCCGTCCGAGTAGGCATCCGGCGACAGTTTGGCCTCGCGCCAAAAGCGGCTCTTCACGACGGCCAGATACTTCACGTTCGATCCCATCTGCGGAACCAGTTCTCGGGGCAGGGCGGGTGTGAACTTGATCGTCGGCCACGTCGAGGGAGGAATTGCTAGAACCACGTCGTCGGCTTCGTGCTTGCGGCCCTCGGCATCGACGACTGTCATCCCCTTGTCGGTCGCGGTGATCTCGTGGACGGGGCAGTCGAGCGTCAGTCGCTCGTCGCCGAGTTCCTTCGCGAACCGCAGGGCAAACTGCTGGTTGCCTCCCTTCAGGCGGCAGACCTCGGTGTCGGTCCAATACTTTTCGAGACCGCCCCCCTTCACCTGCGCGAGGTTGCCGAGATAGCTCTGCTGCGCAGTGGCCACACCGTTGTCGGCCGTGTACTGCAGCGTCAGCAGCTTTCGCGCGAGGTCCGACAGTTTCAGACCGTCAATCCACGCGGCGGTCGTTCGTTTGTCGAGCCGCTCGGCATCGGGACTTTTCCACGGTTCGTCGGCGTGTACCGCGCGAGCGTCCTCGTTCATCGCGGCAAAGGCCGTCTCGACCTCCTCGCTGATCTTCTCGACCTCGTGCCCGAACAGCTTTCGCCCACCGAGAATCATCGGGGTCAGAGCGTCGTCGTCGGGGACGTTGAGGAACTCGAACCCAAACTTCGCGGCAAAGGCCAGCACCATCGGATGATTCGATCCGAGCATCTCGCCGCCCCCTTCGACGTTCTTGCCGGGGACCAACTCCTTCAAACTGAGCACCCGCCCGCCGACTCGCTTGCGAGCCTCGAAGACCTTCACGTCGTAGCCGCTGCTGGCCAGTTCATACGCGCAGGCCAACCCGGAAAAGCCGGCTCCGACGACGATCACTCGACGTCCCGCGGCGGCGCGGCCTCCCGCGGCAAACGAGGGCCACGCCCCCGACAGCAAACCCCCCGCCGCGAGAACACCCGCCCTCAACAGGTCTCGCCGCGAAAGAGACCGGGGTGGAAGACGGCGATCTCCCAGAAAGGCATCAACCAGCTTGCGCGGCATGTGAGATTCCTAATTCGTGAAGACTTTGTTGTATGCGGGTCTCTGTTGTGCGCGGGTCTCCCGACCCCGCACAGCGTCCCGACCGCCGG
>JBBPIS010000099.1:0-30321 GCA_038040225.1 Planctomycetota bacterium | reverse complement strand
CAAGGGACGCCTGATCCCACAAGGCTCATCACGCGGAGCGATGATGGCTACTTTGTTCTGAATCGGAGCCTCGCCGGATTTTTCAAAGACGAATCACTATCGACACTCACTCTGAACGACTAATGACCAATGACTAACGACTCCCGCTACCTCCCCGCCTGGGACACCGCCGACCTGCCCGAGCCAAAGCCGCTCTCGTGGCGGAATTGGACCAGCTTCATTGGTCCCGGCATCGTGATGATGGGGATTCAAATCGGCGGCGGCGAGTGGCTGTTCGGGCCGGAGATCACGGCGAAATACGGCGGCGGGCTGATGTGGATTGCCACTGTCGCCATTGTGTTGCAGGTCTTCTACAACCTCGAATGCGGGCGCTACGCCCTGTACTGCGGCGAGCCGGTCTTCACGGGTTTCATGCGGATGAGACCGGGGCCGGGGTTGTGGCTCGGCCTGATGTTGCTGCTCAACGGGAGCGCGTTGATTCCGGGGCTGTCGACTCACGGCGCGGCGATCATCGCCTCGCTGTGGCTCGACCGGCCGCCGGCCGCCGATGACAAGTGGCTCGTCACGGGCTTGGCCTATGCGTGCCTGTTGGGAGTCGCCCTGCCCATCTTTGTGGGAGGCAAGGTCTACAACATGCTGCAAGCTGTGATGACGGCCAAGGTGTTCTTTGTGCTGGGCTTCTGCCTGGCCGTTGGAATCTTGTTCGTCGAGCCGACTCAATGGTGGAACGTCTTCAGTGGCTTCGTGAAGTTTGGCAACGTCCCGGTGTCGGACGGTCAGGGGGGTGAGAAGCTCGTCAACGCGGTCGGCTACTACTACGAACACGGTTCGTGGCCGGTGATCGCGATGGCGAACATCGCCGTGCTGGGAGCCTTCGCGGGTTACGCGGGGGGCGGTGGGCTGTCGAACTCGACGTACAGCAATTTCGTCCGCGACAAGGGCTGGGGCATGGGACGTCATGTCGGCGCGATCGGCAGCGCGGTCGGCGGCACGAATGTCACGCTCAGCCACGTCGGCACCTCCTTCCCGATCACGACCGAGAACCTGCGAAAGTGGAGCGGCTGGTGGCGGTATCTCATCACCGATCAGGTCTTCGTCTGGGCGCCCGGTTGCTTCATGGGGATGGCGTTGCCGGCGCTGATGTCGATCGAATTCGCACAGTACTCGCACTTGAAGGAGACCGGCCTCGCGTGGGCACAGGCGATCATCACGGCTGACGGCATGCGACTGGCTCCCGGCTTGTCGCCGGTCATCACGAAGCTGCTGTGGATCGTGGCGCTGCTGGCCGGGATGGCGGTGATGTTGCCGAGCCAGATGTCGATCGTCGATGATTTCAGCCGCCGCTGGACCGACACGATCTGGAGCGCGAATCGGCACGTGCGCGACACGTTTCGCCCCGATCAGGTGAAGTGGATCTACTACTCGATCCTCAGTTTTTACGTGCTGTGGTCGCTGGTCTTCTCCTACCTCTTCAGCACCTATGGCACCCCGAAACTGATGACGATCGTCATCGCCAACCTCAACAACGTCGCCATCGGCGTCACCGCGCTGCAGCTCCTGTGGATCAACCACACGCTGCTGCCGCGTGAGATCAAGCCGCGCTGGTATCACTCGCTCGGAGTCGCGGCGTGTGCCGTGTTCTATCTTGGCCTGGCGGTGCTGGTCTTCTTTGAAAAGCAATGGCCGGAGATTCAGAAGCTCTTCGGTTAGAAATTTGTGGAAGCCGGGGCCAAGAAGTATGGAAAAAGGGGAGTGCCATGAAACTGTTTGATCTCAGCGGGCGAGTCGCGGTTGTCTCTGGGGCGGCTCAGGGAATGGGCCGGGCGACCGCGCTGGCCGTTGCGGAAGCGGGGTCCGATGTCATGCTCGTTGATCGCAATCTGGACGGTGCGGAAGCGACCGCTGCACAGATCCGGTCGTTGGGCCGGAAGGCCCTGTCGGCGAACACCAACGTCTCGGACCCGGATGCGATTCGCGATCTCTTTCTGCAAGTTGACGCCGAATTCGGCCGGGTCGATTTTCTTGGCAACATCGCCGGTGACGGACATCTCGCGAAGCCGGAAGACCTGGCGATCGACGATCTGCATCGAGTGTTTCAGAACCTCGTCGTTGGTCGGTTTGCGATGTGTCAGGAGGCGGGACGGCGGATGCTGGCTCAGGGGCGAGGTTCGATCATGAACATCGGCTCGCTCGCCAGCACGACGGCGCTCGGTCGCGGACACATCGCCTACAGCATGGCGATGGGGGCGGTCGTGCAGATGACTCGCGAACTGAGTACGGAGTGGAGCCATCGCGGCGTCAGGGTGAATTGCGTCACGCCGGCTCAGGTCATCAACCCGAGCCTGAGCGCGCGCATGGAAGCCGACTCCACGCTCGAAGGTCGGTTTCTCAAGGGGATCCCCGCCGGACGGCTCGGCCAGCCGAGCGACATCATGGGGCTGGCGGTGTTGCTCGCCTCCGACGCGTCCGAGTGGATCACCGGCGCGATCATTCCGATGGACGGCGGCAACATGGCGATGAATGCCGGTGGTACGCCGGGGCATGAACAACGAGCCGTCCAAACATTTCGCGCCGAAGCCAAATGACCAATGACTAAGGACCAATGACTAATGACTAATGACCAACTCCTTTCCCTCTTCCGCACGATGCTCATCATCCGCAATACGGAAGAGGAACTGGCCCGCTGTCACCAACGCGGTCTCATCTTTGGTGCGTGTCATACGTATGTCGGTCAGGAGGCGATCTCGACCGGTGTGTGTGCTCACCTGACGCATGACGATCCGATCTTCAGCACGCATCGCGGACATGGGCATGCGCTGGCGAAGGGGATGCCGCCGAGGGAACTGATGGCCGAGTTGTTCGGTCGGGCGACCGGGTGCTCGCGCGGGCGGGGCGGTTCGATGCACCTCTTCTCGCCCGAGATCGGCATGATGGGGACGAGCGGCATCGTCGGTCCGTGCATCTTGCAAGCGTGCGGTGGTGGATACAGCTCGAAGCTGATGAAGACGGGTCGAGTCGCGGCGGCCTTCTTCGGCGACGGAGCCGTCAACAACGGGGCGTTTCACGAGGGGCTGAACATGGCCAGCATCTGGAAGCTGCCGGTCCTGTTCATCTGCGAGAACAACCAGTTCGCGACCGAGGTGCCGTTCTCGTACTCCAGCGGCAGTCCTCACGTCGGACGTCGCGCGGCCAACTACGGCCTGCCCGGTTTCGAGGTCGATGGCAACGACGTGCTGGCCGTCACGGAAGTCGCTCGCGAGGCGGTGGCCCGGGCGCGATCCGGCGGCGGCGCGACGCTCATCGAGTGCAAGACGTATCGCACGCGGGCTCACGCCGAAGGGATGGGTGACTTCACCTATCGCACCCGCGAACAGGTCGATGAGTGGAAGCTTCGCTGCCCGATCGCCTCGCTGCGGCAACGGCTGCTGACCGAGTTCGGTATCGACGAAGCGCAGCTTCTGCAGGTCGAGTCCGAGATCACCGCGCTCGTGGCCGAGTCGCGTCAGTTCGCGGAAAGCAGCCCGCTGCCGGAAGCGGTGACGGCGGCGGTGAATGTGTATTCGGCAAGTCGCCCGCTGAGAGCACGGGAGGGCGAGGCTCCCGCCGAGCCGCGAAGTGCGGGAAGGCACGGCTCCGCAGGAGCCTCGCCCTCCCAAGAGGCAGAGCGGCGCGAGATCACCTTCACGCAGGCGACGCATGAAGCTCTCTCCGAAGAGATGGCCGTCAACGAAAGAATCTTCGTGATGGGCGAGGGGATCGGGATTCGCGGTGGCAACTTCAAGACGACGGCCGGGCTGTACGACCTCTATGGTCCTGAGCGTCTCTGCGACACGCCGATTTCCGAACGCGGGTTTGTGGGACTCGCGGGCGGCGCGGCGATGACGGGGACTCGGCCGGTGATCGACTTCATGTTCGCCGACTTCATCCTCGATTCGATCGGCGAGATCGTGAACCAGATCGCCAAGATGCAGTACATGTCGAGCGGTCGCCTGAAGATGCCGGTCCTGCTGCGAGGCTGCATCGGCATCGGTCACTCGGCGGCGACGCATCACTCCGGCAGCTACTACGCGATGTACGCCCAAGTTCCCGGCCTGCGAGTCGTCGTGCCGTCGAACGCCTACGACGCGAAAGGGCTGATGAAGCACGCGCTGCGGTGCGAAGACCCGGTGATGTTTCTCGAACACCGCGAAATCCTGACGACGAAGTGCCACGTCCCGGCGGAGGACTACGAAATCGAATTCGGCCGCGCGGCGATCGTTCGAGCGGGGCGAGACGTCACCGTCGTCGCGCTCGCCCGGATGGTGCATCTCACGCTGTCGGTGTGTGAGGAACTCGAACACGAGGGCATCTCGGTCGAGCTGGTCGATCCGCGCACGGTCTCGCCGCTCGACACCGACACGATTCTGCAATCGGTTGCGAAGACCGGCCGTCTGCTGATCGTCGATGAGCCGCCCGCCCCCTGTGGCTTCGCAGCCGAGATCGCGGCTCAGGTCACGGACGCCGGCTTCGATGATCTCGATGCCCCGATCCGTCGTCTGACCGGAGTCTTCACGCCGACCCCGTACAGCCCGCCGCTCGAAGCCGCCGTCGTCCCGACGGCGGCAATGATCGCGGACGCGATTCGTTCGCTGGTGAAGGAGTAATCATGGCCCACGAAATCGTGATCCCGCGTTTGGGCTGGTCGATGGAAGAGGGGACGTTCGTCGGCTGGTTGAAAAAGGACGGCGACCTCGTGCGACGCGGCGATGCCGTGTTTGAACTGGAGGGAGAGAAAGCCTCGCAGGACATCGAGGCGGTCGATGAAGGGATCCTGCGAATCCCGCCCAACGGGCCACAGCCTGGCAGCCTGCTCAAGGTCGGAGCAGTCGTCGGCTATCTCGTCGCGGCAGGCGAGCCGATTCCGGGTGCAGCCGCATTGTTGCGGATCGACAGCCATCCACCGGTTGACTCGCCGTTGCCACCCGCTGCCGCGCCCTCGGTCCGTCGGCTGGCGCGGGAAGCGGGAGTCGCTCTGTCGCAGCTTGCCGGAACCGGTCCCGGAGGCCGCGTCATGCCAGCCGATGTCCATCGCGCGAGTCCTGCGCCATCTCCGGGTGCCACTGGCGAGGGGCTTCGCTCGCCAGTGTTCTTCAAAGACACTGGCGGCCCAAGGCAGCCGCCAGTGGCACCCGGTGCGCAGAAGGCATTCGCCAGTCCCCGCGCGCGGCGAGTCGCTTTCGAGGTGGGGATCGACTGGACCCGATTGTCCGGCACCGGAGCTGGCGGGCGAGTTCGAGAGAGTGACGTTCGAGCCGCCGCAGCGAGAGGACCGTCGTCCGCACGCTCGAACGGTGACGGACAACGTCTGCTGCTCACGAGCCGCCGCCGAGTCATCGCGCAGCGCATGGTCGCCAGTCGTCAACAGACCGTTCCCGTCACGCTGACCACGAGGGCGGACGCCACAAATCTCGTCAACCTGCGTGAGCAGTTCAAATCGGTGGGCGGTTCGACGATGGTCCCCAGTTATCAGGACATCATCACCAAGCTCGTGGCCGAGGTTCTCAAGCGGCATCCGCTGCTTGCCGGTCGGTGGGACGAGGACGCGGTTGTCCTCCCCGCCGCCGATGAACTGCATCTCGGCATTGCGGTCGATACGGAAGAGGGCTTGCTCGTCCCGGTCATTCGCAACGTGGGGAGGCTGCCCCTCACCGAACTGGCCGGTCAATCGCGACGACTCGCCGAGCAGGCTCGTGCCGGGAAGCTCGTCGCCGCCGACATGCAGGGCGGAGTCTTCACGATCACGAATCTGGGTGCGTTCGGGATCGACGCCTTCACGCCGATCATCAACTTCCCCGAAGTGGCCATTCTCGGATTGGGAGCCATCCGCCGCGAACCGGTCGTGCTCGATGACGACCAGATCGCCGCACAGCAGCAACTGACGCTGAGCCTCACCTTCGACCACCGCATCGTCGATGGAGCCCCCGCCGCCCGATTCCTGCAAGACGTGGTGCATGCCATCGCCAACCCGTCGGCGTGGCTGCTGAGCTGATGAGACGCAATCGATTGTGATGGTAGAAAAATGTCTGGCAGAAAGATGGAATTGCAACGATGTCCTGTGACTGGCCATCTTTCTACCACGAATTTTCTGCCAGTCCCGTCCAGGAGATCACCCGCACAACTCGGCAATCGGTTGCCCGGCTTCGATAACGAAGCGCGGGCGGCCTCGGTTGTCGAGATAGGTCACGTCGCGCGGGACGTCCATGTGGCGGAAGATGGTGGCGGCGAGGTCGCTCGGTGTGACGGGTCGCTCCTTGATCTGGCCGCCGTCTCGTTCGGTCGAGCCGATCACCTGGCCATGTCGCAGTCCGCCGCCGGCGACGGTCATCGACATCACGATCGGCCAGTGATTGCGGCCGTCGGTGCTCCCCTGAGTTCCAATCTGTGGCGTGCGGCCGAACTCACCCATCGCGAGCACCAGCACGTCGTCGAGCAGTCCTCGCTCGCCGAGGTCACTCACCAGCGTCGTGATCAGGTGATCGAAGACCGGTAGCAGCGGTCGCAGTCCGTTCCAGATGCCACCATAGGGCGGGATGTTGTCGCCGTGAGTGTCCCACGTGCCGGAGGCACTGTGGTTACTCAGGTCGATCGTGACGAAGCTGACTCCCGCCTCGACCAGCCTTCGCGCGAGCAGCGCCTGCTTCGCCCATTCGTGAGTGCCGTACCGGGCCTTCACCGAGTCGGGCTCCTGCGAAATGTCGAAGGCCCGCCGCGCGTGCGGTCCCGTCACGAGATCGATCGCCTGCCGCGTGAAGCGATCGGTCGAGTCCATCGACCCCGACAGATCGAGATCGCGGCGCAGGCGATCGAGATCCGTCGTGAGCAGCCGTCGCGATTCGAGCCGGTCGGTGGAGAGGCCGCTCGGCAACTCAAACAATTTGTCCACGTTGTTGCCGAGGAACGGATCGTAGCTGTGTCCGAGATAGCCTCCCCACGCGACGTGCGATTTCGACTTCATGTTGAGCACGACGTACGGCGGCAGTTCACGGCTCTGGCCCGCGCGCTGCTTGGCCACGATCGACGCGAGGGCCGGAAACTTCTCGGCCTCGCGGTTGATGCGGGGTTCGGCGGCGAGGTTCGCCGTCTGCATGACCATGTTCGGTTCGTGGTTCGAGAACCGGCAATCGACCGACCGAATGACGGTCATCCGGTCCATCATCGCCGCCTGTTTCGGCAGGTACTCGCAGAACTGCACGCCGGGGAGTGCGGTCGAAATCACATCGAACGGACCGCGCACTTCGATCGGCGCGTTGGGCTTCACGTCCCACGTGTCGATGTGGCTGGGGCCGCCCGTCATCCAGATCAGGATCACACTCTTCTGCCGAGGCACCGCCCGCCCTGCCCCGCCAGCCGACTCCTTCGCCGCGAGCAATCCCGGCAGCGAAAGCCCCGCGATCCCAGCCAACCCCGCCTTGAGCATGCTCCGCCGACCAACAACTGCCACCCCTTCACGTTTGTGCCCGTGAAAGTTCTCAAACGCATGGCGACCGAGATGCGAATGGCCGAGTGATGGAAGCATTCAGGAACCTCATCAAACTGACTTGGTGAGCCGAGCGGCGTCAGCCCCCGGATTCTTGTGCGACCGAAATGTTCGGGGGCTGACGCCGCCCGCTCGCTGGATTGTTAGCGAGAACTCTCACGTATCAGGCTAGTCTTGTCTGTCGGCTCGGTAAAGCCGGGATCGTCAGTGGAATTCCGAAACAATCGGGTTTCCGCTGCGGTTCAACAAAGTAGCCATCATCGCTCCGCGTGATGAGCCTCACACGATTGACGCTCGATTCAGACTCAGCGCCGTTCTCAAGACGAGCCGTCAACGAGGTTCCGTAAAAATGGCGACCGTGAGGCGGCGATGAGAGGTTTTTCCATAAGGCTCATCACGCGGAGCGATGATGGCTACTTTGGTCAAACCCAGGCACTACGTCGAGTGAGACGTTCCCGTGTTTAGCCCCAACGCCAACGGTGTGGGAACGGATGCGGGTGAACCGTTGATGGCGCGCACGCCGTTGGCGTTGCGGCTAAACGTCCCACTCAGTTCTTGCCGTCGTAGTCCGCCACGAGGTTGGCGGGAGCACGGGATCGCCACGAGTCTTCGATCAGTTCGCGCAGCGCCTTGGGCCGCACGGTCGCGAGCCGCACGAGCATCGCCGGGTAGTTGAGATAATGATCCGTGATGAAGCAGGTCTCCGGATCGAGCGTCATCAGCGCTTCTCGCTCGGCCAGGTCGATCATGATGACGATCGACTCACCGCTCTGATGGAGCCTGACGAACAGCTTCTTGCGGACATGAAACGCCGGCGTGCCATACGACGTCCCTTCCACCGCCCCGGGCAGCGCGCGGGCAATCCCTTGGACTGTTTCCCAAGTCGCCGGTTTGGTTGGCAGTGTTCGTTTCATGTTCTCGATCCCGTCAATTCTGTAGGGCCGGTTCTACCGGCCTTTCTTCAGCCGGGCAATCATGAGAATGGCCGGTAGAACCGGTCCTACCTTGCTCAACTCCGCCACTTTGATATTCAAAGCATGGATCATTACTGTATCTTGTCAGAATATTCCTCTGCGCGATGTATCTTCAATTTGTGACGACTGCGAAAATGATGTCAAACCGTGAACTTCCCGACAAATTTCTGGTTGCGTTCTCATTTGCTGGTGAACAGCGTGATCTCGTTCGTTCTGTAGCCGAGGCGATGGAACAACGACTCGGGCATGGGACCGTTTTTTTCGACGAGTGGTTCGAACACTTCATCGCTGGTGACGACGCCGATCTTCGTTTGCAAGAGATCTACGGCAAGCGATCCGTACTCGTCATTGTTTGTGTCTCCGAACGCTATGGAGGTAAGCCGTGGACACGTGCCGAGCACAGGGCCATCCGGGCGATGCAGATGCATGATTACCAAGCCACGGATGGGAAGCATTCCCACCGCATCCTGCCTCTCCGCGTCGGTGATGGCGACGTGCCAAGCATTGTTTTTGAAAACACCATCTGTCCCGATATTCGCCAGAGGCCGATGACATCGATCACTGAACTCATACTCAATCGTCTGCGGCTTATCTGGAATGATGACATCACGCCAGTCCCAACAATCTATCTGGCGGAAGCGACTCAGGATCTGCGCGGAAAGAAGGATCGCCGGTCGGTGGAATTGGCATTTCGGCAACCACAATTAGGTTTCCGCGTGCTGCCGGAGACCAACTACGACCGCAGCAATCTGCCAGTCTATCTAAAGGCACTCGACGATGATTTGCGGCAGGCGCACGTGTTCGTGCAGATTCTCGGAGAGTCCGGATCGGAATCGTCGTCCGAACTTCCTCACGGTTTCGAAGGTCTGCAGTTCGCGCGAGCGAAGGCGGCTGGTAAGCCGTGTTTGCGATGGCGACCCAGTGACCTGGATCTGGGCGCGATTCGAGAATTCTCGGCCAACTATCATCAGTACCTCACTGATGCAGATGTGACGGTCTCAGGGGACTTGCCAGCGAGTGAGCGGATTCAAGTCGGTTTCCTCAAGGACTTCAAGTTGATGATTGAGGAGGCTGTACGGAACCTCACCGTCGGCCAGGTTAGGTTGGTTGTTGAAGCCGACTCAAACATCATTCAAAAATCTGACAAAGAGGCCCGGGATGCCGTGTCATCCGATGCGGCACACCCACCATCAATTGTTTACCGCCAGAGTTTTTATGACTGGGTCGATGAGCGGATGAATGAGTTTCATGCCTTTGCGGTCCTCCTAACAAGCTATTTGCCTTGCGCCACAATTGTCTGTATGGGGTTTCTTGTAGGAATTACGGGTGCGAGGCTATTCAGTTTCTGGAGTTTTATCTCATCGACAATCTCGCTGGAGGTTTGCATAAATTGCCTTCGTACCAACTATGAAATAGTCGAAGAGTATGCGCGCCTAGCGACATGCGCCAGAACAATTGAAGATAAGTCTCGATTCAAACAACGACTGTACGTCGCGAAGAGGCTTCGGGCCTGGGGTTGGTCCACATTAGGGTTGGCACTCACAAGTTGGATGTTGTTAGCGTTTTGCGAAATATGGCACGCTGGTGAGATGTACGAGGGTGACATTGTGGCGAACACGATACGGCTTCCACCGCTTCCAAATTGGAATAGACATGTGGTTGGTTTTCTAAGCGCAGTTACTCTGGTCTGCGCAATCTCCAATTTATTGAGCGTTGCACGTGAAAGCATCAAACGAGCGGTCTTCAAAGGGTATGCCTTTGAAGGGTCTAGTGACTCCGACACGGCGTGAAATGGTCAGTAGTCTAGACGCCGCGTACCTATGGCGGCGGCTTTCAGCTACCAGTGCAATTTGAAGAACACTGGCGAGCTATGCCGCTTACCAGTGGCATCCGACACGCCGCCTGAATGGCTCGACTGAACACTACTCTGCGGCCTCACCGAGAGAAACGCACACCAATTCCGAATCGCTTCGGGCAAAGACGCTGTTGTTGGCAAAGGCGGGATGTGCCCAGGTGGGGCCGATGATTTTGGTGCGGGACTGTTCGCGATGGCCCTCGGGGTTGAGGCGGGTGAGGATCAGTTCGCCTTCCTCGTTGAGGATGATCGCGCGGTCGGTGTCGCCGAGCCAGACGAGCGAGGCTTGCGGGTTACGGCCGCGCGGGGTGGTTTGGTTGGCGTCGTCCCACAGTTTCTTGCCCGTCTGCAACTCGAAGCACGTCAGGCCGTATTGCTTGTCGAGCAGATAGACGTGGCCGTCGCGATACAGCGGCTGCGACATGATCCCGCGCAGAAACTTGTTCTCCTCCCACGCGAGATTGGCATTTGTCGGGGTGTCGCCGAGACGGATCGCCTTCGAGCCGTGCCAGTAGCCGGCGACGAAGATCATCCCGTCGTGAGCGATCGGCTTGGCGATGGAGACGCCGTAGGTGATCTCATACGGGAACGACCAGAGGAGTTTGCCGGTGCGGGCTTCGAGGCCGCGAATGTGGCTGGGAGTCCAACAAACAAGTTCGTCCTGGTCGTGGGCTCGGACGATGATCGGGGTCGAGTAGCCCGCTTCATCGGGCAGGCTGCGCCAGACTTCTTTGCCGGTGAGTCGCTCGACGGCCACGATGCCCGAGTTCTTCTCTCCGCCCGGTTGCAGGATCAGCCAGTGGATGTCATGGGGAATCGAACGATCTGTAGGATGGACGCCCCGTCCGTCCGGCTGAGTTTTGACTCGGACGGACGGGGCGTCCATCCTACGAGTCTCTGCCGGACGGTAAACGACCGGCGAACCCGCGAAGCCCCACGTTGGCAGTCGGCCCGCGAAGTCTTCGAGATAGTTTTTCTTCCAGACCACCTCGCCCGACTTCGCATCGAGACAACGCAGGTCTCCCAACGCACCGACAGTATGGACGTGGCCACCGTGAATCGTGGGAGCCGCGCGCGGACCGTTGCCATAGTCGAGCTTGCCGTAGCTCACGGGATACGTGTGCTGCCAGAGCGGCTGGCCAGACGAGACGTCGAAACAGAGGACTCGTTCCACTTCGGGATTGGTCTGCCGATCCATCGTGAAGACGCGGCCATCGGCCACGCTGACTCCGGCATATCCGCCGCCAATCGGCTGTCGCCAGAGTTGCTTTAATCCCGAGGCGGGCCAAGTCTCGGGCAGCTTCGGGCCTCGCCACGTTCCGTCGCCGCGCGGCCCGCGAAACTGAGGCCACTCCATTTCGACGGTGTTTGGTTTTGGTTGAGGAGGTTCGGCCGCGCGCGAGTGAGGCAACGACAGGCAGCACAAAACCGCAGCGAGTGTGATGGTCAGACGGTGCATGCGTTCGATCCTGAGAACGGTGACGCGCAATTCCATGATGCCTTCGTCTTCATCATTCTGCCCCCATCGTTCTGCCAATCTCTTTGGCAGAACGATGGGGGCAGAATGATGGAAGAGGGGAGTTGCTATGGGTTGGCCAGCATTTTCATCGTTTCCACCGTGCGAGCCAGTTCCTCGACGAGGGGCTGAGATACTCCAAGACGCTGGTACTCGGCAAGGATGGTCGTGTAGTACCACAGCGTGCCGTCGCGTCCGCCGGTGAACTTGGTCCAGACGAGATCGCCCTGCGTGCGGAGGTCGGCCACGATGCAGCGGGCGTTGTGCAGCTTGTCACAGCAGGAGACGAGTCTTCCCGACGCGGAGGCACTCGCCAGATGAGCGATGTACGCTTCCTTGCGCGCTCGCCACGGCGGCTTTGGGGTCTCGTCGGTGTCGGTGCAATCGAGCACGATCTCGGCGACGCGGTCTCCAAATCGCTGCCGCAGGTTGGCGAGCCGAGGCTGGCCGCCGGCATCTTCCACCGCATCATGCAGCAGCGCGGCGATTGCTTCGTCCTCGTCCCCGCCGTGTTCGAGGACCAGCCCGGCCACTGCCAACAGGTGAGAGACGTAGGGAGTCTCGGTTCCCTTCCGAACCTGATCGGAATGCGCGATGCAGGCGTATGTCAGCGCCTGTTCAAAGCGAGGGGAGAGAGTCATCGAATGGTCCTCGAAGTCGGTTGGGGATTCAGCGGACTGACGGCAGCCGCCTGTGCCGCAGCGAAATGGATCGAATGCAGCAATCTGCCGGGCGGCCGTGATGTCGCGAATCTTCCATACACGAAGTTCTCCGAAAAATCATGGGTTCCACATTCTTACTCAAAGTGGCACGCTGTGTGCCACCCATCAGCCGATGCCGTCAGGGCTGCCGCGAGGATGTGCGGTGTGCATCTGTTGGCCACGGAGTTTAGGACTTTTTTCCCGGCTCTCGGGAGTGATCGCGTCATCCGTCCCATGCGCAGCTCGGGGCCCGTTGTTTCCGGCATTGTTATCATTCGATCCCTAGCGCATGGAGCTCCCGCAGGAATTCATTTCTTGCGGGAGTCTTCTTTTGCTGGTCCGCAGATTCCACCAGCAATTCTCTTCAGCCCGGATGATTACCGCCTCGGGGAGTTTCCATAACAAATTGCGGCATTGAAGCCTGACGCGCAAGCGAAGAGATGGAGCAGCCGATCCTTCGCTTGCGCGTCAGGCTTCAATGCGACCATGAATTAGCTGGGTTAGCGTGATGGATTCACGGGTCTGTCTGATCGGGGAGCCCCGGCAGGATCGGGGTGTCGAGGGACTCCGCCGATGTTCTGACGCTGAGCGGACGGACCGGAACGGCGGCTGACAGGACCGTCGTCGTCGGCATGCGGCGCAGCAGGAACATCGTCAGCAGACGGAGCAGTGTCGAAGCCGCGAAGACAGTCAGGTAGCCCGCGACGCTGATGCCAACCCACTTGAGCAGCCCGGCTCCGATCAACGATCCCGCGGCGAGGGCGATCGAATTGGCGACGTTGTAGAGCGTGAGCAGGCTGGTCCGTTCGTTCTCGGGAATGGTCTCGAAGAAGAGGAGCACGAGTGCCAATTCGTAGGCTCCCCAGGCCGCACCACCCAGCAATTGGAGCGAGAGTAGCCACCAATAGTTGTTGCTCACCACCCAACCCCCTGCGAGCGGGATGATTCCGACCGCGCCGATCCACAGCAGACGCTGTGCTCCAGTGCGATGAGCCAGTCGTCCCCACCACGGCAGGCAGACGAACTTCGCCACGAACGACACTCCGATCAGAATCGCGTAGTCGGTGTAGTCGAAGCCCAACTCCTTCAGCATGTATGGCACGAAGAAAGGTCCGGCGACGTAGACTCCGACCTGCATCGCGACCGCGAACAACAGCAGCCGTCCCGAGGGGCCTCGCGAAAACTTGCGCCACTGCTCACGCAGCGTGAGGAACCGCATGTCGTCGGGAATCGGCGACGGTTCGCTTTGAAGGGCCAGGCATGCCGACGAGAGGATGCGGCAGACGCACGAGACGGCGAACAAGACGGCAAAAATCTCGATGTGATTGCCGTGGGTCTTGCCCGCTTCGAGTGCAAAGCCTCCCGCGAGGAAGCCCGCCAGCGTCGTGGCCTGACAGAGACGTGAACGCTTTGCGAAAAATTTTGCTCGCAACGGGCGCGGGATGATTGTTCCCTGCCATGTATTCCAAGCCGGGCCGGTCCCGAGACTCGCCCCCCAGTAGACGGATGAAATCACCAGGGCGGACAACGCGGAGATCTGGCCCAGACAGGCCGCTGCAATCAACGGCACAAAACAGGCGGCCTGAAGCAGCGAGCAGGTGACGACCCAGCGTTTGTGCGATCCGAGCAACCGCACCGCGCGCGGCGAGACAAGTTGCAGCAGGCTGCCAGCCATCACGGGAACGGTGGCGACCAGCCCGGCAAAGACCTCGTTCTGACCGACGGCAAGGACGAAGGCCTGGAGATACGATTCACCACTGCCGACCATCACGCCGTACAGGGTGCCATCGCCGATGCTCAATCGAAGATCGCGCTTCAGCGCCGCATCGGCTGGTTGAGTTGAGGCAGATTCGTTGATCGGCTCGCTTCCGATCTGTTCGCCTTCCTGCGGCGCGTGGCTCCGCGTCACATTGGTCTCTTCCACGATCGCCACTGCCTCCCGAATCGCTCCTCGCGCCGAAGCGTCGCGGCGGATCGTAGCACATCATCGAAGGCGAAGAAACGCGGCCACCCGACCTGCGTCACGCTCACTCGATTGTCACGGTGTTACGAAAAAAAGAAGAATTGTGGCCACCACGCCTGATTCCGCACCACACATGTCGCATAGGCGAGAGCGGGCAACAGCAGCCAGATGATCTGGCGACGACACTCGGCATACCAACCGACACTGCTGGCCGGGGAGGTGCGCGCGAGAGAAACAGCACTCCACTTTGGCCACCAGCGGGGAGTGCGTTCACAGTAGTTCGTGTAGTCGCTGCCCAGCCGGTGTTTCAGAAAACGCTCTTCCGCCGGAACGACCCAGAACAGGTACAACAGCACGGGTGGAATCAACGAAACTGCGAACGCTCCGCTTTGCAGGAACAGTGTCATCGACACGGCGATCAGAAACGTGCCCCAGTAGAGTGGATTGCGACACAGAGCGTACGGGCCTTCGCAGACAACCCTCATTCCCTTGCGGCCGGCGATTGCGGCCGTTCCCCACAATCGAATGGCCAGGCCAAGAGTGAGTGTGCTCCAACTGAGCGTCACCAACATGACATTGAGCCGGAATGGCAAAGCGGCCAACGGGCCGGAGAAGAGTGTCACCACCAAACCAAGGATCAGCGATACGGCGGTCACGATGACCCGCCGACGGTAGGCCAGGCTGACGTAGATCGAGGTTTCGTCGACAGACGATTCAGCGGCAGGAGCAGTTGGTGCGGCGGCGACTGCTGTAGACATGTCATCCCCAAGTAGTAGAAGTGGCGGACTCGACAAGAGTGTTGCCGCATTCGCCGGATCGTTCCCAACTTTCAAGCGGGCAGGGGTATATGTCGGGTTGGTGATTCTGTCAAACCCAGTCACCTGACGATTGTTGGGACGCAATTCCCGATCTCATTGGAGGTTTCGTCTCATGCGATTTGCCGCATTGGTTCATCGGTCGAGAACGAAGCGGCTGAATCCATGCTCACGCAATTGAAGGGCCAGCAACTCGAATCGCTCGGTCTCACGCAGGCCGTTCAAGATTCCGTGCAGCAGGCAGCCCATGACAATGCTGGTCACGGACACGACCGTCATGGGCAACGAGAAAGGTTTCAGGTCTGCGTAGAGTTCGTCAATGCTGCAATACTCGCCGAACTTTTGACCATCGTAGAGCATCACGACTCCGCAAAAGTCGGAGTTCCATTCGTAGTCGAAGGGACCGTACGTCTTCCGGCGATGTGTGACCCAGAAGCGGCTGCCGTCGAGTTGAATGCCATGAGTCTTCGGCACGGTGAGGCCTCGTTCGCAAATCTGCGCCGACGTTTGGTGGCAACTGGCCGAGCGGCGCGGGCGGGATCATAGCCACCGTTCCCTTCGACACAAGACGGGAAACTCGTGCTGTCACGCTGCCGATGGAGATTGGCGATCCAAAATCTCATTCGCCATGATCGCTCGATCCAGAAGAATTTTTCGGAAATCCGACGAACTCCAACTCGCACTCATCCGAGTGGTGTTGAGTGTTGAATCCACGCGCGAACCGCTCAAGTCTTGCGACCTCCATTGATTCGCGGGACGTCCCCGGAGAGCGCACCAGTCAAACCGTGCGGGATGTATCGCCTCGTGTTTCGCTGATGCGGATTTCTCTCCGACTTTTCGCCGATTCTCCTATGTCACGAAAGCGTTCGACCGATCATCCCCTCGGATTTTTGTTTCCGCCGGGCAGAGGCGCTTGACAACCTTTTGCGTCTCGACTATCCAGTTGCGGCACTTGCGGGCACCCCAGCGAATTCGAGTGGCCTGCACCGGTGCGGCGAATCACTGACAGATCGCATTTTCCATGTTGCTGAGCCTGCCGCCGAATGGATTAATCGGGCCGGTACCAATGGTTGACATCCCGTCCAGAGTCCGAGTTTTTGTGAGGTAGCAACGATGACTAAAGTCCTGCTCGAAGAAGAAGCCGCATTGCCATCCTGGCTCCCCGTGTTGCCGAAGGGAGGTCCGCAGATGGCTGGTGACGATGATGGGCCTCCGGGCGATGACGATTTTGAAGACGACGAAGACGAAGAGTTCGAGGACGAAGAACTCGACGACCTCGACGATGAAGAACTCGATGATGAATTCGAGGACTTTGAAGATGACGACGAGGACTTTGAAGACGACGACGATGATGACGACGATGACGATGATGACGACGACGATGAGGAATACTAACTGAGGCCCGAACTTGTTCGGTGCGCCTTCGACCGGACGGGCACGCATCGGATCGGATGCGGTTGTCGAGCCGGGATGTCTCTGGCAGTGAATGGACACCGGCCAGCGGTCGCACAGGACCGTCGGTCGGTGTTTTTTTGTCTCTGTTTGTTGCTGAAAGGGGCCGCATCGTGCAGGGGTTGGTCGAACAAATTCGCGACGCGGTGGAGTTCATTCGTCGATCGTGGTCCGGGTCGGCGGAGGTCGGGATGATTCTCGGCACCGGTCTCGGCGGGTTGGCGGAACAGATTGAACAGCAGGCCACAATCCCCTACGGCGACATTCCGCATTTCCCCATTTCGACAGCACCGGGTCATGCCGGTCGGCTGGTGTGCGGCCTGCTGCGCGGAGTCCCCATCGTCGCAATGGAAGGTCGCTTCCATTACTACGAAGGCTACTCGCTGCAACAGGTCACGTTTCCCGTTCGCGTGATGAAGGCGCTCGGAGCGAACGTGCTGCTCGTGACGAACGCGGCGGGCGGGATCAATCCTCAACTCGATCTGGCCGACGTGGTGGTGATCGAGGACCACATCAACCTGCTTCCCGACAATCCGCTCCGCGGAGTGAACGACGACGCCCTCGGACCGCGCTGGCCCGATCTGTGCGAGCCGTACACGAAGCGTCTCATCGCGCTCGCCCGATCCTCGGCCCTGGAACTGGGCATTCACCTTCCCAAGGGAGTCTTCGTCGCGGTTTCCGGTCCGAACCTCGAAACGCGCGCCGAATACCGCATGCTCAAGGTGCTCGGCGCGGACGTGGTAGGCATGTCGACCGTTCCTGAAGTCCTGGTGGCCGTCCACAGCGGCATGCAGGTGCTCGGCTTCTCCGTCGTGACCGACCTCTGCCTGCCCGATCATCTGGAGCCGGCGGAAATCCCCAAGATTCTGGCCACTGCCGCCAAGGGGGGCGAGAAGCTCGCCAAACTGATTCCGCGAGTCATCGAACAGTTGGCCTGAGTTGGAGTAGAATCGCCAGCCAACCGTTCCGCTTGGAAATTCGCACCGATCGCGGTCTCACAATGTCTTTCACACGTCTCCTGCCGATGGTTCTGTTGGCCTTCGCCCTGAGCGGCTGTGCCAACCCTGTGACGCTTCAGAATTACAACCGCATCGAAACCGGAATGACTCTCAAGCAGGTCGAGGAAATCTTCGGCGGGCCCGGCGAGTCGTATCAGGGGCTGAAGACGTGGCGCGGCGGCCATTCGCGACACACGATCACGGTCGAGTTCGACGACCGCGGCCTCGTGGTCACGAAGACGCAAGACGGCCTCTGATTGCTGGAGTCCGAGTTGGCTGTCCTCCCCTTCATCTCACCCCGTAGCACATGCTGCCAGCTTGTGCGTCTTCGCTTTGTTGCCCACCCCGTTCACTTCCGTTCGTACTTCCTGTTCCGGCTCTTTCCCTCGGCGAGCCATTCGAGCGTCGTGGCCAGTCGGCGCTGGCGCGTTGAGAGCTGTTTGGCCTCCGTGATCCATTCGATGTACTCGCACCGGCAACTCGGGCTGAGAGTCTCGAACGTCGCCCGGGCCTTTGCGTTCTTCTTGAGTAACGCCTGCAGGTCTTCGGGAACGGTGGGCGGCTTCACGGCCGTTCGTTTCGGTTTGGGGAGCTTCACTCCCTGCTCGTTGAGCAGCGCCGCTTCGCGCACGTACTCAACGAGGATCGCATCGTCTGGCAGATCGTCCACGCTACGGACCTTCACACCCATGACCGACGCCTGTTGGGCGGTCTTGAGCAACCCGTGCGGATCGCTCAGCAGCTTCGCTTTCCAGAAGCCGAATCCAACGTGTTGTTTGAACGCCGCGAACCCGATCACGATCCCGTGATGGTCAAAGCTCGGCACGCCCCACTTGATCGTCTCGACAATCTGCGGGCAGCCCTTGTGAATGAGCCTCCGCAGCCGCTTGAGAATCGGTTGCGCGAACTCCGGGGTGTCGTCGATGTAAGCGTCGACTTCGAGGGAAGTGTTCTTCATGACGTGTCCCGTCTCACTGCCTCGACTTGAGGAACGCGATCAGATCCAGAAGCTGTTCCCGCGTGAGTTGCGTCTCCAGGCCGGCGGGCATGATCGAGACGGTGCCGGGGCGGATCTCCTCGATGTCGGCGCGCAGAACTCGCGCTTCTTCTTTCGCTCCCGTGGCGAGGACGATCTCGTCGGGGGTCTCCCGGCGGATGAGGCCGCTCACCTGCTTGCCCGCGTGCGTGACGATCAGCACCGGCTCGTAGCTTCTCACGAAACTGACGCTGGGGAAGAGGAGCGATTCGAGCAGGTCACGCTCCGTCCGAATCTTGCCGATGCGCGACAGGTCCGGGCCGATGTTGCCTCCCTTGTAGCCGATCGCGTGACAGGCAACGCAGGCCGCCTTCGAGTTCGCGAAGACAAGCTGCCCGCGCCGGATGTCCCCCTGCCCCACGAGGCCGACCACCTCATCGAGACGTTCCTTCTGCCGGGCCGCTTCCACGTTGATGGTCGCGTAGATCGCTTCGGCCTGCTGTTGGACGCTCGCCGGGAATTTGGCGAGCCTCAGCGTCACCGAGTCCACGCGCAGGCTGGTCAACACGGGCGACTGCTTCAGCCCCGCGACCAGTTTCATCCCGACCTGCTCCTCCGTGGACGTCTCGAACGCGCCGAGGAGCCGGTTCAGTTCGAGCGGCCCGACGCGCGGAATCGCGTCGGCCAGCGCCGTCTGCTGCTCGACGGTGAGCTTCGTTTTGAGGAGCGCTTCCACCGCCGCCGACCGCGCGCTGACGGACGTTTCTTCGCTGAGGCCACCGATCAGCAACGAGAACAACTCCGGTTCGAGGTTCCCTGCACCCGCAGGCAACGCCGCCACGGCTTCGATTCTCGCTTCGGGCAACGTCCCGTTGTGGAGCGCCACCAACCGGAGCGCCTTGGCGAGTTCCTCGGTCCCCGTTTTGGGGAGCGGCAGCGCGCGAACGACCGCGACGGCGCTGGGCTTCAGCGTCTCGTCCTGTCCCGCCAGCATGTTCGTCAGCGACGCGAGCCACGACTCGGGCATCTGCTTCAGCCCGGAAGACTGCATCGCATGGAGGACCATCAGCCTCACTGTGGACTCGCTGTCCGAGGCGGCTCCCGCTTTGACGTGACCCGCCATCAGTTGCTGCACGTTCGGCGTTCCCGCGAATTGGGCGAGCAGGCGTGTCAGATCCCGCTGTTCGTGTTCTCGCAGGCGGTCACGTTTGAGTTCCTCGCGCAGGTGATTGGCCAGCGCGTCGCCCCATTCGCCGTGGCGGGCGACCAGCCACAGCGCGGTCTCTCGCAAAACGGGATCCCGTTCGGTCAACAGCGGCACCACCTGGTCCGGGGTCAAACCGCCACCCGGCATCTGGTCGAGGGCGATCATCGCGATCTGTCGCTCGTGTCGCTTGTCACTTTTCAATCCGACCGCCGTCCCCTGCGGATCGGCGATCTCGATGAGGGCGAACGTGAGCGCATGCTCACGGAAACGATCCGACGAGATGTTGGCTGGAGCCGCTTCGAGCAATTGAGGCACGACCGACTTGTCCCCCAATCGGCCGAGAATTTCGGCACAGAGTCGTGTGTTCTGAATCGTGCAGACTCGGAGCAGCTTGACCACCTGTGGCAGTGCCGCGTGGTCTCGCCACAGACTGACCGATTGGAGAGCGACTTGCCGGACATCATGATGCGAATCGAGGAGTGCTCCGCGCACGAGCTGCCGCGCCTCGGGGGCGTCGATGCGGGTCAGCGTCCAGACGGCGTTCATTCTCGCAGTTTCAGAGGCACTGCGTCGATGAAACGGTTCGTTCGGATTGACCGCCTTGTCGTCGCTCAATTCGCCGCCCGCCTCCAACGCGCGCAGCAATGGCTTGAGAGCGGCGGCTACTTTCGCGCCGTCATGCTTCGCCAGATCGCGGATCGCTCGTCGTTGAACGGCCGGACGCGGATCGTCCAGCAATCGAGCCAACTCATTCGGCGTGAGCTTCGCCCAGTCGAGCTTCAACCCGCGCGGGTCTTCGACTTTGGCAGCTCCCGTTCGACGAACGCGATAGACCGCGCCGAGCACATCCGGCTTGTCGAGCTGCGAGGTCGGGCAACAGAGCTTGTACCAGCCTCCCGTGTCGCAGATGACGAGGCTACCGTCGGCGTCCTCCAGCACGTCGGTCGGGTGAAAATCGAGGTTGTTCGAGACGACGAAGTCTGAGTCTTTGGAGGAGAATGTCGCGCCACTGTTCTTCAGTTCGTGACGCGACACCTTGTACATGTTGAACTGGCACGCGAAGAGGTTGTCGCGGAACTTGGTGCCGAAGACATTGGACTCGTACCGCGTCAGGCCGCACGGCGCGGCGGCTCCCATGTGAGCGAGCGGCGGCAGCAGATCGCCAGTACGCGGATGAAAGTCGGTCACGTTGTGGACTTTGCCGTAGACGCCGCCATACACGGCGTGGATCAGGCCGTCTCGCAATCCACCGCCGGGCGTCTGCAAAAACGTGGTCGTGAAGATCCGCTCGCCCCCCGGCGTGAAGGCGACATCGACCGGGTTGTCCATCCCGCCCGTCATCACGTTCTCGATCGGGCCGGTTCCATCCGCGCGACGCCGGAAAATGTGAGACGCCTTCGTGACGAGCGGCTTCTTACCGGGCTGCTCATACGTCTGCTCGGCGAACGCTCCCTTGCACCAGTAAATGAAGCCGTCCGGCCCGAGATACGGCCCGTGCAGGTCGTTCGCACAGCCGGTGAGCGTCTTCCCCTCGAGCCACTCGACGCGCTGATCGGCCACGCCGTTGCCGTCGGTGTCCGTCAGCTTCCAGATGCTCGGCGGAGCGGCCACGTACAGCGATCCGTCGTGCCACAGCGTCCCCTCGGGAAACATCATCTTGTCAGCGAAGACGACGCTCTTGTCGAAGCGACCGTCGCCATCGGTGTCCTCCAGCCGCACGATGCGATGCGTCGGGTTCGCCAACTGCTTCACAACCGGCTCATTCGACCCGGACGAATCGGTGACGTAGAGCCGCCCCAGCTCATCAAAGTCCGCCGTAATCGGCCGATCGACCAGAGGCGACTTCGCCGCCACCTCGATCTCAAACCCGTCGGGGAGTGTGAACGTGTGGCCATTCAGTTGCAGTTCGGCGGCCAGCCCGTGTGTAATCGAAGTGAGAACGAGGACCAAGCCCAAACAGGAGGCTCGTGGCATCATCGGGTTCCTTTCGTGTGGCCGAAGTTGGAGAAGGCGTAGTACCGCCAGAGACTACAACAAACGGAGCAGCCGGTCGTATTCGGCATGTGAACCAATCCAGAACCAAACCACCGTGTCACCCTCCAGCGATCCGACGGCGCGGTAGCCGATGCCAACTCGAGCCGAATAGATTGGCGGGGTCGGGTGAACCTGCCGAAAGCGCAGTCCGGGGTGTGCCGGGTTTTGGCAAAACAACGCATACGATTCGTGGGCCTGTCGCTGAACGTGGGCGGGCAGTTCAGACAGCCGGTCACGGAACTCGCGAGTTGTCTTTGAATTCATGGCTGTTCATCGAAATCACGAGTCAAACCGGCGTGATGTTCAGCCAGGGCGGCGTTCGCCATGCCAACCAGCTTGTGAGCGGTTTGAGCGATGGTTTTGTCAAAACTGTCTTCGTCCGCTAGTTCGGCGAGCAGACGCGACGCCAGTACATCCTGCTCGTCCGGCGGCAGTTTTTCGGCGGCGGCAAACGCCTCTTGAAGCAGTGTGGTCATCTCCGTCTCCTTCAGTTGCAACACGTGAGTCGTGTTTTGGTGGCATCACCTGCTGAGGCATCGTTCCAATCCTCGTCGTCCAGCGGATTGTTCCAGAAATCGAGACTGCTCTGCGAAGCGTCGATCAAATCGTGAAATACCTCGCCCGTCTCGGGCACCACGATCACAGTCAGGCGTTCGCCGACAGTGAACGGTCCTTGCAGCTCGACGCGCCCTGGCTCCGAAACTTCGACCTCATACTTCAATGCAACTTGTGGAGGGGACTTGGTTGTACTCACGCCGTTATCCTCGGATTTGAACCGCGTCCCCGATGAAGAGGAAGCCGGAAATGAACTCTGTCCGACATCACGCGCCATATCGCAGGGAATGTCAATCATGTCGCCGCGCCGGTGTAGAGCGGTGCGATCACTTCGCCGTTGAGCAGGCGGTTGGGGCGGCCGAGAGGGTCGAGGAGTTCGGCGTGCTCGGGGACGCCGAGGGCCTCGAAGATCGTCGTGCAGACGTCGGCGGGATCCCATGAACGGGAGAGCGGGTAGGCCGCGATTGAGTCTGACTCACCGATGACCTGCCCGCCGCGAATGCCCGCTCCCGCGAACAGGGCCGAATAGACATTGGGCCAGTGGTCACGACCGGGGATCGACTCACCGGGCAGTGTGGAGATTTTCGGCGTGCGCCCGAACTCGCCCATCACGATGACCATCGTGTCGCGAATGCGGCCCGATGCGGTCAGATCGTCCATCAGCGCGAGCAGCCCCTGATCGAGTTGAGGCAACAGTGTGTTCTTGAGCTTCCCCCAATTGTCCACGTGCGTGTCCCACGTCTGCACGATCCCCATCGCGGCCTGCACGATGGGAACGCCCGCCTCAACGAGTCGCCTCGTCAGCAGTAGCGACTGGCCGAACTTGTTCCGCCCGTAGCGGTCGCGGACCTCGGTCGGTTCGGCATTCACATCGAACGCCTCCGTCACGCGCGCCGATGTCAGCAACGAGAACGCCAGTTCCTGCTGCTCGCCGAACGAAGAGGCCCGTCCAGCAAGAGCGTGCGCTCGATCCGCCCCCAATCCCGTCAGCAACCGCTGCCGCGACGAGAGACGTTCGTTCGACACGCCGGTGGGCAACGCCAATTCGTCCACCTTGAAGTTGTCGCTGTTGGGGTCTTGATTGATCTGCCAAGGGTCATGACGCACGCCAAGAAAACCCGCGTACTGGCCCGGCCAAGTGAGCGGCCCTTCGATGAAGTAGTTCGGCAGCGACACACCCGACGGCACGCCATCCTTGCGCGGCCGAACATAGTTCAGCGCGGCGGCGAAGTTCGGAAAATCGCTCCGCGACTGCACGCGATCAAGGTCGCTGCCACCGCGCGGCACCGGCGTCGGCCGCCCCGTCAGCGCGACGTGAGTCGCCAGCAGATGGTTGTATTCCTTGTGAGCCAGCGTGCGGACGATCGACCACCGGTCGAGCGTCTGCGCCAGTCGCGGCAGATGCTCACCGACAAACACACCGGGAACCGCAGTCCCAATCGCCGAGAACTCGCCCCGAATCTCAGCGGGAGCGTGCGGCTTGGGATCAAACGTCTCAAACTGACTCGGCCCACCGCTGCACCAGACAATCACAACGGACTTGGCGCGAGGCGACACCTCGGCGGCTGGTCCCACCTTCGGCAGTGCCGTCCCCAAGACTCCTGCCCCCGCCACCTGCAAGAAGCCTCGTCGTCCGAAGGAGTAGAAAGGAACCATGTCCGAATCTCCGTGTCGTGCCCGTCTGAATGATCGGTCCCAATCGTACCATTTCACCATCCGAGTTTATTCCGACGGCACAACTCCAGCCAAGCGGAATGTCCCTCCCCAAATGAATAGCTCACATCACGCGGGCTTCGGTGCCATCAGGCTGATGCGGATGTTTTTGTCGTAGTGGCAGGTCGCGATGTGCAGGCCGTCGGGGTGAAGGGACAGGTCGCGGGTGGTGTTGCCGAGGTTGAAGGTGTGGAACTCGTCCTTTTGGTCGGGCTTCCAGAAGTAGAGGTGGCCGCCCCCCTGCCCGCCTGTCGAGGCGATGACGTAGCCGTCGGGATGCCACGCGACGCCGAAGGTCTTGCTCTGGATGTTGGCTTTGGTCAGATGCGTCATCGCGTCCTTGCCCGCTTCCCAGTCGATCTCGACCACGATCGGATTGCCCACGCCCGCGAAGGCGTTGGTGACGTTGGTGATGCCTCCCGCGATCAGCCGCTTGCCGTCGGGGGTGAACACCATCGAGTACGGTCCGCCGTAGTCGGCCATGAACGTGGGGTCGTACTTGCTGAGGCTGGCGATGGGGAACTCGCGGACCTTGTTCCCCGTGTCGACGTCCCAGTGAATGAACTTCGCCGTGAGGTCTCCCGAGGCGAGCTGTTTGCCGTCGGGATGGAACGCGAGGTTGTAGACGTGTCGCTCGTGACCGGTCATTCCGCCAACGGGCAGCTCGCGCACGAGGCTGCCGTCGGCGAGGTTCCACAGCTTGACCTTCTTGTCGTCGCTGCACGAGGCGAGCAGATTGCCATCGGGACTGACTGCCAGCGCGCGGATCCAGCCCGCGTGCGCATCGACCTTGCGAATCACCGCCGGTGCGTCCGCCGTGGCGGACCACCAGATGAGGCGACCGTCGTAGCCACCCGATACCAGCACGTCACCCGCCTTGTTGAATGCGAGGGCTCGAATCCAACTGTCGTGCCCAATCAGTTCGACCTTCGCCCCTGAGGCGACATCGAACCGCACGATCTTGTTGTCCTCGCACCCGCCAAACACGAAGCGGCCGGTCGGGTCGTAGCGGCAGCCGACAAACGGCGACGTGTGTGCGAGCGTCTTCTCGACGTGAGTCTTGGTCGGATCGGCGGGCATGGTGCTGTTTCCGCTTTGTCCCCTCGCCCCGGCCTTGCGGGGAGAGGGTTAGGGTGAGGGGTTCTTCGGGTTTTTGTTTTCTCTGGGTGGGCCGTGCGAAAGACACGGATGTCAGGCGGGGCGGGTTCGTCTCAACTCGCGTCCACCATACCGTCCGAGATCATCTGCTGCGCCTGGCGGGCGGCTTCTTTGTGAATCGACTGGTATTCGTCGGGCAGGGAGTTTCGGTTCACCTTCGCGAGGAGTTTCAGCGCCGCCGTCGGCCTCTTGAAAAACTTGACGTTGAGCACAGCCAGTTTGACCCGCTGACGATCGGCCTCTGCGGGGAAACGCTCGATGAACTCTTCGAAGAGCGGCTTTGAGTCGCGGACGTTTTGCTGTTTGAAGAAGCCGTCGGCCAGTCCGCGCAGTTCGGCCATCGGCAGTTGAAAGCCCGGATCGAACGAGCGTTGCCGCCGGAATTCGTTCAGCGCGTCGCTCAGCTTGTCGGCCTTGAGGGCACTGCGGATGCGACCGATCGGGGACACGTCGGCGGCTGGTGCGGGAGCTGGCGGTGGCACGGGCGCAGCCGGTTTGGGAGACGTCACTCTTCCCGCGGCGGGCTTTGTGGGGATCGGCGGCAAGGGAGGCACGGTTCGCGCTCCGGCCTCTGGTGACTTCCTGGCCTTCGACTTCTTCGGCGGGGCGTCGGGCTCGTCCAGAATCTCGATCCCCTCTTCGAGAACGTCCTCTTCGACGACCTCGTCATCGAGCGACTTCAGCGCCTGCAGCTTGGGCATCGCCCGCTTCTTTCTGTTCGCGCGCAATCGCGGCTCATCGTCGTCGTCATCTCGGACCGGCACGTGGACTCTTTTGTCGTTGCGGATCGCGATCGCCGCCGCGTCCTGCCACGAGCCGACGTGCTCCATGCTGCCGTGCTTGTTTTGGGCGTAGGCGAACAAGTCCCAGTTCTCACAATCGACCCAGTTCAGTTTGACGAACGCCGCACCGACGCCGAATCCCATGACCGCGCCGAGCGCGTGGGCCACCTCGGACGTGACTTCGTAACCGTGTCCGCCCAGCAGCGTGCCGAGGATCTCAATCCCGATCTTGAAGCCGCAGAAATAGACGTACTCCATTTCAAACGTCCCCGCGTTGAGGCCGATCCACAGACACGAGATCTCGTTCTTCGGAGCCCAGACCAGCACGATGCCGAGCAGCGCGAAGACGACCAGCGACGCTCCACCCGCTCCCGGTTTGAAGTGCCCGGCAAACAATCGCCTCATTTCTTCGTCTGTGGCTTTCTGGGCGATGTCTTCGGGCGTCATGGGTTCGTCATCACCCGGATCCATCTCGCCGACGGGAAAGTTCCCGACCGGAGCGCTGTTCTTCCCGGGAGCCATGTCGGGCTCATCCGCTCCGTCGTCGTCCTGGGCGAAGGCGGGAGTCGGTTCGAACCACGACAGCGATCCGCGCGACCGGCTTACGGAAAGATCGCTGAAGTCGAAGTCGGATTTGTACCCGAGCATCGTGAGTTGAATCAGGAAGCCGCCCACGATGCCGATGGTCATGTAGACGCCGAGGAACTTCCACCAGCCGAGCTTCCCCTCGATGACGATCCCGAACGCCCAGAGAAAAAACATGTTGCCGAGGAGGTGGCCGACCCCGAAGTGCAGGAAGTTGTAAGCCACCCATTCGAGCGGATGGAGGCCGTTGCCGTACTGCAGCAACCATCCGTCATTGTCGTAGCCCATCCCGGTAAGGGCAAACGTCAGACAATTGACGACGATCAAGACGATCGTCATCCAAGGAAAGTGGTAGATCGGGGCGTCGGTGCTGTACGGGAGAATCATGGTTGTTCCTCGCGTTCAGATGTTGGGGTGGATGGCGATGACAGTTTGTTGGAAGTGGGACGCTGCAGAGAATCAAACGGGAACGTGTCCTTGACTCGCCCCTCACCCCCGGCCCCTCTCCCCTGAGAGGCGAGGGGAGGAAGAATTGGTTCAGCTCGCTTCGTCGCTGCCGAAGTGAGCCAGAGTTTCCTGGAACTTCTTCTTGCCCGCTTCGACCACGCGGCGGATTTCCCTGGCGTTTTGATCGCTCTCCCTGCGCAGGTCGGCGATCATTTGGAGGCTTTCAACTTGGTAGTCGGTGATCGCCGTGACGAGCTTCTCGACCGACTGCGGGCTGATCGTTGAACCGTATCCCGCCCTGAGGGCCGCGCGTTCCAGATCGCGCCCGAGTTCCGCGACGTCTTCGAGTCCCTTGTTGACCCCCTCCTTCATCGCCTCGGTTGAGCGGGTCGCTTCGTTCAGGCCCTGCTGCGACGTGTAGACGGTGCCGAGGATCGTGAAGACGTGTTCGTTCGTCGTGAAGAACGTGACCGAGCGGCGGTAGACCTGATCCTTCACGTCGTGGGTCTGCTTGAGCTTCGTGACCAGCGTCTCGCCCACGTCGTAGCCGATGCTCAAATTTTCGGCGACATCCTTGAGGAGTTGGTACGTGCGGTCTTCCCGCTCATAAGCGAGGCGTGCCTCGTCGCGAGTCAGCTCGAGTTTGGAACGTGTTCCCTGCTCGGCACTCGCCGCGGCGGTGACCTCTTGCTGTGCTTTGGCGAACGTCGACTTGGCCTCTTCCAGCGTGGGGGCGTGCGTCTCGACGAGTTCGCGCGACAGGATCTCGGCTTCCTTCAGCGCGAAGCGGAAGTCGATGTAGCCGTCCATGATCGCCTGTTCGCGGTCGAGCTGGTTCTTGGTGTCGGCCGCCACGTCCTGGTAGAGGTTCATGATCTTCTCGAACCGCGCACTGGGGGTGCCCCGCTGCAGCCGCATCCACAGGTTCTGAGCCTTCTCGGTCAGACTGAATTTGCCGTCGTCCAACTGCTTGATGAGCATCTTCGAGTCGTCGCGTACGCTGTCGAACATCTGCGTGATCTCGAGGTAGCGGTTGCCGATGTTGATGCTCTCGACGTTGTCCCGCACCAGCGCGTTGAAGGTGCTCATGTGCTGGATCGTCTTGGCGATGGCCAGCACCTTCGCCTCGCCGACGTGCTTCACCTCGTCGAGCAGCTTCGTCAGTTCCGATTGCGAACCCGAGGTCGGTGCCACGCCAAACTTCTGCAACACACTGACGGCCCGGTCGAGGTACTTCTGAATTCCGGTCGGCAACGCCGGAACGGACGGTCCGGTCGTAGCAGTCTTCGTGAGGGTGGAGGTGTCGGCCATGTGAGGAAGCTCCCGAATGTAGTGAGGGGCGGAACGGAATCGACTCCGGTTCGTGGTGATGTTACCGTCTGGGGCGGCGAGCGTATCAAATCCCATCGAGCCTCGCGACGATCCTGCAAAAGGGCCAGACCATGTCGGCTGACGGTCAGAAATCTCCGCCGCAAATCACGCTGGACGAGATGCTGCGCGTGATGGACGTGGCGACCGAACTGCGCAAGCAGCGGGAGACCGTTGAAAAGGAGTTCGCCGTCGATGAGACCAAACAGATGCTGCGCGAACGGCTGCTGGCGGCGACGAGCATCACCGGCGAACGAGTCTCCGAAGTCGAGGTCGATACGGCGATCACCCAGTACTTCGACACGCTCTACACGTATCGCGAACCGCCTGCCAGCTTCAACAAGACCCTGGCTCATCTGTACGTGAGACGCGGTCAGCTCAGCATGACTCTGGTGATGGTCCTCGCGCTGGCGGGAGTCGGCTGGTACATGCTGCACACGTCGGCGGGAATGTTCTCGCGCACAGCCCGTTCGTCTCGTCAGGCCGTTCAGCAGGCGACCTCGCCCGCCGATCTGTCGAGACGCCTGCAAGACAACGCGAAGGAACGGGCCGCCGAACTGGAGAAGTCTGTCCGCGAGATGACGGATCGGATTCGAGCCGTCTCCCGCGATGCGGAGATTCCCCGAGAGGTCGACCGGTTGCTGGGTGAGCTCGACGTGGTGAAGCAGCAACTCGACGTGAAATCGCTCACCGAGTTGAGCCAGCGGACGACATCGCTGCTCAATCAACTGAACGAAGTCTACGAAGTCCACATCGTCAGCGGACCACACGAAAAGAGTGGGATCGATCGCTACTTCGAGGATGCGGAGGGAAAACGCGTCTCCGGTTTTTACGTGATCGTTGAAGCACGCGATGGCAGTGGCAACGCGATCCAGCGCCGCATCCGCAATGGCGAGACTCAACAGCTTGAGCAGGTGACCCGCTGGGCCGAGCGGGTTCCTCAGGAAGTCTACGACCGGATCAAAGCCGACAAGAAAGCCGACGGCGTGCTCAACGAAACCCTCTTCGCCGTGAAGCAGCGCGGCTATCAGAACGAAGAGATGAAACTCGTCGGGCCCGACAACCAGCCGCTGTCACGTCTCGGCCAGATCACGAAGTGGTGACTTGCCCGGGAGCGTCCCCCCTCGTCCGAGTGGGCAATCGCTCACGTTTGCCGCTGCGGCAGATTCTTCATTCGCGAGTCCTCCACCTCGGTTCGCCGTCCTGTTCGGCGAAGTCGTGTGTTGACGTGAATGGCGATTCCGGCTTGAATCTGCGGCGTGACACGACGCTCTTCACAGAAAGTTCCTCGTATGTTTCGGGAGTCTGCCATGACACTGCACGGTTGCGCTTGCGGACTGCTGCTCATTCTCTTTTCGGCCGGTGTGGCCGGTGCCCAGGCCACCACGGAATCTGACAAGCTGAAGACCGAGGCGGAAACGGCCTATCGGGAGGGCGAATTTGCGAAGTGCCTCGAACTGACGACTCGACTGTTGGCGCAGAACCCCAAGGATCACGGGGCCATGTACCTGCGGGCCAGTTCGCACGTGGAACTCGGCGTCGTTCGCCGTGACGGCAAGGAGTTGCGGCAGGGAGTCGAAGACGCGCGCGAGTCGCTACGGTTGGGAGGCCCCAGCGAGATCAATTACTACCTGCCCTACATGTACGGCATGACGGCACTCGCGAATCTGGAGGGACGCAACGAACACGCCGACGTGGTGCTGGCG
>JBBPIS010000098.1:0-30536 GCA_038040225.1 Planctomycetota bacterium | reverse complement strand
GTCAGAATCGTCTTCGCCAGCTGTCTCAACAGTCTCATGGTGAACTGCACCTCACTTCACTTCGGGGGAATCGCGTAGTACTCGCCGGTGCGGCTCAGTTCTTCTTCCTCGAACATCCCGTTGCCGGGCCGAGCGAATGCGGCGCCTTCAGGGGAGTGTGTATCCTCTCTGTCCTCGTCGCGCGCGGATTTCGTGGTGTCGGTCGATTGGGTTTTTGGGAAGTCGGGTCGATCCAGGCAGAACTCGGCGGAACGACCCAGCGACGGCAGCGGCTTGTCCAGGGAAACGGCCCCGCCGGCGAACTGCGCCTGTAATTGAATCGCACCGTGTTCCGCTCTAGCTTCTTCCAGAACTTGGCCCAGCCGTCGGGCCGCCGCGCGGAGTGCCAGTGGCTCAAAATTGCGAACGGGGAGTTGTTCGTGCCGAGTGTGCAGTTGGTTGTCGATGGCGTCCGCCATTGCCACCGGATCTTCTGCCGGGACCAACCGGTCGTGCCGTTGATCGGCGATCTCCGGTACGCCACCCACGGACGTCGCCACGAACGGTGTGCCGCATGCCAGCGACTCCAGCAGGACGTTGGGAACTCCTTCCGACAAGCTGCTCAACACGGTCATGTTGGCCGCGCGATACCACTCGGCCAGCTCCGGCTGGGATTGAGGCCCCTTGAGTTCCACAGTCCCCCGCAACCCGAGTCGATCGATCTGCGCCTGCAACTCCCCCTTCAACGGACCGTCGCCCAGAATGCAGCAGCTAAACGAACGACCTCGCGCCTTGAGCACCGAACAGGCTTCAATCAAATGCTGGAAGCCCTTCACTGGAACGAGCCGTCCGACGGCCACCAGCAACGTGCGGTTTTCGGGCAGACCGAGTCCCCTGCGCGAGATCATTCGATTCCCGGGCGAGAAGACGGTGCGATCGACGCCTCGCCGCACCACGCGCAGCTTGTCGTGCTCAATGCCATCGGAGACCAGAGTGTTGGCGATGTGATCGCTCACAGTCACCACGGCGTCCGCCCGGTTCAACACATTCAGGATCGCTCGACGGCGTGAACCGGTGCGGGCGAGGAGCAGCACGTCGCTGCCACCGACCATGGCCACGGCCGGAACGTTGTGACGCCGGGCCATTCGCACGGCGACCTCACCATCGGGGTGAGTCCAGTACGACAGCACGACATCGGGACGAAACTCCCGCATCGCACGATCCAACCGCCGCTGGACGGACCACCAGAGGCATTGTCCGTACTGCGAGCGAAACAGTTTCGGCGGGTAATAGAACGTGGGGTGATCGACTTGCACGCCGGGGACGGCCACGAACTGCGGGTCGTTCAGACCCCGCGGCAGTTTTCCGCCAAGGCGTGCCCGCCACACTTCGGGAAACGGGACGGGCGAGACCACGCGAACCTCGTGATCGCCCACCAGGCCGGCAATCATCGACCGATTGAACGTTCCCAGACCCGGTTGAAGCGGGTTCGGGTAGGCATACGAAAAAAACAAAACTTTCATGGTACTTTCCTCTGGATGATGAGGGATGGACCAATCCATCCTTCATCCTTCACCGACTCCGCTCCGCGACGGCGTATCCACTGTCGGGCCTTCGTGGCCAGACCGCAGGTGTTCACAACGCTTCGTGCCGCAGCCCGCAGACGGCGACAACTTTTGAGGTACGTCAACGACAACCCGGCGCGCCATGTCGGCGGGACGAGCCACACCGTGCCGCTGCGGCTTTCCCGATTGGCGAATTGACGTTTGTATTCGGCATCGCCTCCACCAAAGTCGAACGTCTGCGGCGGGTCGTGACGCAGCAGGTCTTCGACGATCTGCTGCAACATCACGCGGCCCGGCGAGAACTGGGCGAACTCCCGGCAATAGGCGATCTCTTCGTAACGGAAGCAGCCGTGATGCTGGTTGCAGACGGCGAACGCCGCCGGGCGGCCGTCAATCCACCACAGATAACTTCGCAGGAAGCCGTGTTGGGCGAGGATCGACATCTGCCGCAGTTCGGCCTCGTCGTTGCGAATCCGCAGACCGAACTGCCTCGACTGCCAACTCTGCTGCGAGACCTCGTGAGCTGCCCGCAGGAAGTCGGGAAGCTGTTCGAGGCTCGTGATCCGTTCGAGTCGCACGTTTCCGAACTTCTTCAAACTGCGACGAAACTTGCTGAGCGACCGGTTGGAGAAACTCTGCCAATACTCGTCGGCGGTCGCGGGAAACCAGATTCGCCAGCGCGGCTGAACCTCGTGCGACGCGAACAGCTTGCATCCGTGAGCCGCCTCATTTTTCACGGCTCCGAACAGCGGCGAGCATTCGTCCAGATCTTCGATCAACAGGAAGTCGGCTCCCGCGGACTGGCAATGCCGAGTCGCCGCGGCGAGCAGCGACGCCTGCGATTCGTACGATTCGTGCTCGCTCAGGAAACGGCCTCCCGCCAGACGCAGCCCGTGCAGTGTCCAGCCCGGCCCGACTCCGCCCACCTGTCCCGAGCGAATGTCTTTGGGGACCAAGATACCGAGAGCACCGCACTCGCTATCCGTCCCGGCTCGCAGCAACACCGGCTCCAACTTCGACGCCGATCGCGCACCGTCCAACTCCGCCAACACGTAGTCTGCGTGTTGCAACGGGCTGGCGTGAGGATCGCGATCAAACAACGATTGCCAGTCCCAATAAGCCTGCGACACGTGCTGCCGTACCGCCTCGTCCATCGGCACAATGCGCGGCACCGCCCAGCGCAGCAGCGACTCCGCGTTGGGGGACAGGCGATTGTTGGAAGGTTCAGGCATTGTGTTGGTCATTGGTCATTGGTCATTAGTCATTGGTCATTAGTCATTGGTCAGTCCCTAATGACTAATGACCTCTTCTCAAACTGCATTCACAACCACTTTCAATTTGCCCGCCTTTGTCAGCGGGATGTCGTCGACCAGTTGCAGTTGGATGTCGACCACCGTGCCGGTGCAGCGGCGGACTTCGCTCAGCAGTTGTTCGCGTTCGGCCAGCGTGAGACCCCCCTCGACGACCAGCTTCAAGGTGATTTGTTCGACTCGTTCCTGAACGACTTGGAACCGGCGGATGGCCGGAAATTCCTTGAGCAGGTGCGGGAAGAACTCGCCCGGAATCTTGCGGCCGTCGGGAGTCTCCAGCGTGTCGAGTTGCCGACCGACGACCTTGCGCAGCAGCGGCAGGCCGCGTCCGCACGAACAGGTCTCGAATCCCGCGACAGCTCGATCGCCGTTGACATAGCGCACGAACGGCATCCCGAAATTGAACAGGTCGGTGATGACGACGTTCCCTTCCTGGCCGGCGGGCGTGGGTGAACCGTCTTCCTCGAGAACTTCGACCAGCAGATTCTCCAGGCTCAGATGCAGTCCGGCGTGCTTGTCGCATTCGGCCCCGATCAGCATGAACTCGCGCGAGCCGTACGTTTCGAAGACCGGTGCGCGGAAGACTTCCTCGATCAGCGATCGCTGAAAGTCATGCAGCTTCTCGGCCCCGACAATGATCGAACGCGGCGAGACCGGAACGAGCGACTCGCGCTTCAGGAAGCGGGCGAACTCGTAGAGCGGGTTCGTGTAGGCGACGATCACTTCGGCGCGGTAGCGATTCATTCGTTCAAAGTGTTTCCGCATCCTGTCGGGTGTGAACTCGAAGCAACTCAGCACGAGATGCCGGTCGAAGGCGTGGTGCAGATCCATCTTGAGCCGCTTCCACTTGGGAACGCTGCCCAGTGGCGTGCCCCAGATGAAGAGTTGTTTGGTTCCCGGAGCACCATTTGCCCAGCCGTAGCCTCGATACATCATGGCCGTACGGCGGTCGTTGCTGCCGCTGTCGAGATCGAACTGAAGTGGCTCGCCGCTCGATCCGCCGGTCGCTTTGGTCATGCGTCGCACGTCCGGGCTGGTCGTTCGCATCTTGACGCGGTGACGCCGGATGGTGTCTCGCGTGAGGAGCGGCCACGCGCGGAAGTCGTCCAACGAACGCACGAGTTGCGCGCTCAATCCCCGTTCGCGCCAGTCGTCGCCGTAGTACGGGCACGTTGCGGCGGCGTGCTGCAACAGCGCGCGCAGCGACTTCAGTTGAAGCTCCTCCAACTGCGCGCGGCTCCACCACTGGGTTTTTTCCGCCCGCTGCCAGTGCGTGATCGTCTGACGCCCCTTGACGACGCCATCGAAGAGAGGCAGGAGAACGTGTCGGTAGAGTTGGCCGTACATGGTGGTTGATGGTCTAAGGTTGAGGGTTGAGAGTCAGAGGTCAGAGGGGTGCATATGTCGTATTCGTCCCCTATGTCGTACATGTCACCAACCCACTAAGGGCGAATGACTTTCTCACACAGCAGTTCTCGGTAAAGGTGTTCGTATTCGGAGACCATGCGGCGGACTTCAAAGTATTCGGAGACGCGGTCTCGGCCGGCTTGGCCGAGGGCGGGCCAGCGGGTTTCGTTGTGGCACATGGTCACGATGGCTCGTGCCAGCAATTCGGGATCGGCCGGGGGGACGAGCTGCCCGGTCACGCCCTCGGCCACGATTTCGGAGTTGCCTCCGACGGCGGTGGCGACGACGGGCAGGCCGACCGCCATCGCTTCGAGGAGCGTCAGCGAGATCCCTTCGGTCAGCGACGATGAGACGAAGAAGCCGGCCTGTGCGAGGAGGTTCGGGACGTCGGTTCGTTCGCCGAGGAATTCGACACAGCTCGTGATCCCCAACTCGCGCGTCAGACCTTCGAGTTTCGCGCGTTCGGCTCCATCGCCAACCAATTTGAGTTGCAGGTCGGGCACTTCGCGAACGGCCCGCGCGACGGCTCGCAGCAGCGTCGGAAAATCCTTCTCGGCGGAGAGCCGTGCGACGGAGATCGCGATCGGTGCGGCGGCCGGACCCGTAAACGAGAAGTCGCTCAGATCGATGCCGTTCCAGATGCGGGTCACCTTGCGGACGGCGACTCCATCCGCCTTAACGCACAGTCGCGCGGCGTCGTCAGACACGGCGATGATGCGGTCGACCAGATGACTCGCCCAACGGAACTGCGTGCGGGATTTCCAGCCGTGTCCGGCCCGTTGGCCGTGGCGCGTGTTGACGACGATCGGCACACCGGCCAGCCGCGCGGCGAGGCTCGCGTACAGATGCGGATAGGTGTTGTGCGTGTGAACGACGTCGAAGTGGCCTGTCCGGAACAGTCGCATCATCTGACGAACCAGTCCAAGCCGCCCCGCCGGTTGCAGCAGGTGGACGGGACACCCCGTGCGACGAATCTCATCGGCAAAGCGACCGACTTCACGAATGGCGAGGAATTCGGGAACGCACTCGGAAGAATCATGATGCCGCGCGATGTCGGTCAGGATTCGTTCGAGCCCCCCCGTCTTCAGCGTCAGGCTGACATGACAGACGCGCAGCGGTCGCTTCGCCGTGGAAGCGGTCTCGCGTGCAGTCGTTCTCAGTTCAGCAGTCGCCATGATGCAATCAATTCCATTAATCGGCGGCGGGATCGGACGCGACCGGTGACTGTGTTCCGCTCAGGCACTCTTCCACGCGGGAAAACACACGTTTGATCTGCCGCAGTGTGTCGAGCACCGCGAATTTCAGTCGAGGTCGCCGCCAGACGGTCCACGCCAGTTCGGCCTCGTGTGTCGACAGGCGTCGCTTGTAGTCGGAGTCACCCGCCAGGAAGTCGAACTGATCGAGACCGCGACGCTGACATTCCGCCAGACACAAATAGTCGACGACCAATCCGGAACTGACATCGCCCGACTGGGGAGACCAGCCGCTCTGGTACAACAGGGCCCGGTTGTCATCGAGGAAGACCTGCGAACACCCGAGAACACCGGAGGGTGACGTCACGCGATACAACCCCATCGCGCCGATCGGGACGAGGCGATGAACGAGATCGAAGTGAAACTCGCGAAAGCGACGGCTGGCATAGGCACCCCGCTGACCGAGAGCGATCCAGCGTGCCTGATGACGCTCGATCAACTGGTGCAGCATTTCCTCAGCCCGCTCAGCGGACGAGGCCCATTCGCCAGAGGGTTGGTCCAATTGACGCATGGATCGGCGCAGGCTGGCGCGCGTCCGCCGACCCAACAGCACCATCGGTTCGACGTTCGCTTGGCGCGCCGCCCGCAGATCGAAGTAGCGGGAGGGTCTTCGCGTGACGAGCCCCTTCGGATTGTCCGCGAGCAACGGCGCGATGTCGCCGGACGCGAAACCATCCAGGTGAGTTTCATCGCAATCGGATTGGGAATCGATCCACGCCACGAGTTGCCGGGCGAAGTCGAGGCGATCCTCGTTGCGGACCAGCAGCGAGTTGTATTCGACACAGACCGAATCGGCGTCCGGTTCGCCGGCCGTCCCCACATGCCAGGTTCTCAGCGGAAACGGTCCCGCGTGCTGGCCGACTCCGCTGGTGAGCAGCGCCATTCCGCAGGGTTTTCCGTCCCGCCTCGCGATGGCAAACCGGTGCGGTACCAGCGCCCCGTAATGGCTGAGCCAGGTGTCGGTCCAAACGGACGAGCACATCAATCGCCGATTGGACAAAGAAGCTTCCACCTCGCGCCAGAGTGGCATTGCCGCACTGCGCGCCGCCGGGCCGAGCAGTTCCAGGCGCAGCGGTCCCCTCCGCGGCGCGAGCGGCAGGCTCGGCGGTTTCTGGGCGACAATGTGGGGCATGGTGGCGGTCATGCTGTTTGGTTCGTGTGAGCGTCTGCTGGTTGTTTGGTCTGTCGTGACGATGCTGCGATGGTTCCCGGTCGCCTCTAACGGGCCATGATGGCGGTGAAGAGATACAGTCCGCTGAAGGCCGTCGCGCTGGCGAAGCCCAGTCGCACGGCATGCCCCCGATTCCAAATCACGAGCGGTTCGCCCGATTCGGTGTAAATCCAGACGAGATTCAAATAGGACGCGACGATCCCCAGGATCAAATAGGTCGGAACGACGTAGCACCGCGACAGCGACATGATCGACGTGACCCATCCCGCAAGCAGGGCACACATGAACGGTCGCAGCCGCACCAGTTCGGAATGTTGCACCGGTTCGGTCAGCCGGCCCATCCGATAGAGCTGCATCCCCGCGAAGAAGAAGCAACCGAAGAACATCGTGCCGCCGAACAGACCCAGCTCGACATAGGCGTGGATGAACGAATTGTGAGCCACCAGCCCCGCGATGTCGGGGTACGAGCCTTGTCCGGTTCCGAACAGCAGCGCGGGCGACTTCAATTCTTGCAGGCCGTCGCGCCACAACTGGATTCGTTCCTGGCCGGTTCCGCCCTCTTCCAGGCTGATGTCGGCCTGACGCCCCGCCGCGAACGGAATCAAACACGCCGCCATCACGGCCGCGACGATCGCCACCTTGCCTCCGTAGCGCACGGCCAACAGCGTCATGCCGGCCAATCCACACGCCAATAGACCACCGCGTGACCCCGTGGCCAGCACCCCGATCAGCAGCACGACCATCGGAATCAGCCAGGCCAGGCGCAGCCGACCCGCGCGGGGATCGGTCAGAAAGTACGAGCAGAGGACGCCCGTTGCGCAGATCACCGCCGTCAGGTCGTTTGGATCCATGAAGAGGCCGGTGCCGCGCATGCGGCGCTCAAAAATGGCAACCTCTTCGTCGTCCTCGTCGAATCCCTGCAGGTCGTCGAGATGCTCGATGAACTGGAAGTCGTAGATGCCGTAGAAGTCGAGGACGCAGAGTGTCACCATCGTGGAGGCGCAGATCGCCACAGTCAGCAGGAAGGCATTGAGCCGGGAGGGCGTGTTGACCACCGTCACCAACAGGCCGAAGTAGATCAGTGTCTTCAGGAACAGCGTGCCCGAGTCGATCACGCCTCCCACGTAGATGTACTGCAGGTGAGAGATGCCGATCGCCAGAAACACGCCCAGCACGCAGAGCGCGATCGGCTGGCGGGCCAGCATGAACTGGCGAAAGTGACCCAGCACGGATTGAAAGGTCAGCGCGAGCGTTCCGAGGATCAGAACTTCATAAATCGGCGCGTCGGCCAGCCAAATGAACAACTCGGCCGGACGCAGAAAGAGCGTCGCCGTCGTCAGCAGAAACAGTGCGAACGCCAGTTTGGCGAGCGACTTGTCTCGCATGATGCCTGTCCGCCGTGGTGCGCCCGGTGCGCACGACCGTTCCGAATGCGCGAACCCTCGGCCCGCGCTGTCATCCGGAAACATAGGTCACGCGCGGACGTTTCGCCGACGCAACCATTCGGTCGGACGAACAAGACTATTCCCACGGCAGCGATTGGCGCGAGAAGAAGGATTGTGCCGCGTGGTGGCATCCTTCAGCGGGCGACAATTATCGCCGGTATTCGTTCTCTGTGACGAATCCGGGCGGAAGTCTAAGTGAGAAGTGAGAAATGGCCCGTGCAAAGTGGAAGCGGGGCAGAGACTCGTTCAAACGCGAATTGCCGCCATGTTCGGCTGTCCGACAGTCACCGCGCCACTTTGACCGTCGGACGGGAACGCAATCATTTTTGCACTTCTCACTTCTCACTTTGCACTTTGCACTTTGCACTTCTCACTTTGCACTCTCCCCCTCATCCCAATGGCGTGAACCGTCACGGTCGAGCGACGGTGCATGAAACAGCAGTCGGTGCGACGCCGTCTTGAATGTGCCAATCACGCACGCTAGCATCGGAACCGGATTCATTGAGTCCAAGGAACCTCTGCGGTGTTCGATACGAAACAAGTGCGTTAACCCTACAAATTAGTTTTTAGGAAGTCGGCTCGATTTGGCCGCGTGTCTGTCCGCGAAGAGGCTTCGGCAGCTTCCGGATGACGCAACCCGGATTGGCGGCTTCCCCCTGAACTTCTGGGTTCAGTACAGCGGTTTCGACCGGCACAGGCGGAGGTTTCTTTTTTTCTGTTTCGCGACTTGAATCGCGGGACCGGCTCCCATCGGCAGCGAACCCCTTCCGCAGCCAAAGCGATGGACGATGGCCGCTCAAATTCTTTTCGAGGCCCGCGGTTCTCATGGCACTGTTCGACCGGCTCGAAGAGGAGCATCGCGATGCCGTGCGGCCGTTGGCCGCGCGCATGAGACCGCGCACGCTGGACGAGTTCGTCGGCCAGCAACACTTCCTCGGCCCCGGCAAGCTGCTGCGACGACTGCTCGAAGCCGACCGCATCAGTTCCGTCGTGTTCTACGGACCACCCGGAACCGGCAAGACATCACTGGCCGAGCTGATCGCCAGGCACACCCAGCGGACTTTTCGATCGCTCAACGCGGCCGCTGCGGGAGTGAAGGAGTTGCGGGAGGTTCTCGATCAGGCGCGAAACGACGTCGCATCCGGCGGCCAGCGCACGGTGCTGTTCATCGACGAGCTGCATCACTTCAACAAGACGCAGCAAAACGTCCTGCTTCCCGACGTCGAGGAGGGGATCGTGGCCCTCGTCGCGGCGACGACGGCCAACCCGTTCTTCGCACTCATCTCGGCGCTGCTCAGCCGCAGTCAGATCTTCGAGCTTCAGCCGCTGTCGATGGATGACATCGTGGCGCTGCTGCATCGCGCATTGAAGGACACTGAACGCGGACTGGGTCAGCACGCGGTCACGGCCACACCGGAGGCGATTCAATTTCTGGCGACGATCTGCGACGGAGACGCCCGGCGGGCGCTGTCGGCTTTGGAAGTGGGCGTGCTGTCGCTGTCCGACAACAACAAGACGCTGGACCTCGCGACAGCGGAGGAGTCGATCCAGAGGAAGTCGATCCGTTACGACGCCGATGGTGATGAGCACTACGATGCGGCGAGTGCCCTCATCAAGAGCATTCGCGGCAGTGATCCCGATGCGGCGATCTACTGGATGGCCCGCATGCTGACGGCGGGAGAAGACCCGCGATTCATCGCGCGGCGCATCGTCATTTCGGCGGCCGAGGACATCGGGAACGCGGACCCTCAGGGATTGATCCTCGCTCAGGCGGCCGCCGATGCCACGGAATTCATCGGTCTCCCCGAGTGCCGCATCCCGCTGGCCCAGGCGGTGACGTACCTGGCCCTCGCGCCGAAGTCGAACGCCGCGTACAAGGCGATCGACGCCGCAATGGACGACGTGAAACATCAACGAACCGTGCCAGTCCCCGTTCACCTGCGCGACAGGCACTATGCGGGAGCGAAGCGACTCGGACATGGAGAAGGCTACGAGTACCCGCACGATGCCCCCGAGGGTTGGGTCGCGCAGGACTATCTCGGAGTCGAGGCCCGCTACTACGAACCGGTCGAGAGGGGACTGGAAGCCGAGTTGAAGCGACGGCTCGACGAACTCCGTTCGCGCCGGCAGGCCGATCGTCCGGCGGAGGGCGGACTGCGCACAGCCCTCACGCCACCTGTCCCACCATGATCCACTCACGGCGAGACCCGATACCTGTGAAGGATGTTTGCCTGGCTCGACAGCACCGCCCCCGTAAACTCCTGCGACACAACCGGCGGTGCCATTCGTTCCTGGAACCTTTGTTACTACCGAATTCCGAAGGTGCCAGCGACCGCCAGCAGGACGACCGTCAGCGCCTGCATCAGCAAAATCGCACCGTAAAGCCGCAGACAGCGGGCCAGAGTCTGGGCGAGCTGGCGTCTCGTCCCGCAGGGGAAATCGGCGGGGAGGCGACGGATGCCGTTCTCATAGCCCGAAAGAAAAATGAACACCTCCCCCATATCGGAGAACCCGAGACTGATGGGCATGAAATCCCGGACCGGGTTCCCGATGACGTGGTCGCTGAAAATGATGAGCAACGCCACCTCACGGACGAAATCAACCCGCAGGTCGCGACTCGCGCTCTGGCCAGTTGTCGGCACCAACGGATTGAAGGGTGCGTCGGTTGTCACTTTTTCACGGTGCTGGGTTTGCCGGGGGTAGTTGGAAAATCTGAATCGCATACCCAATTGTGGCGATGGGCCGGAGTTTCAAGAACTCGGAACAGTCCGGATCGGTATTGGGTGTGTGGCGGTAAGCGTGCAGGTGATTGACGCTGATGGCGTACAGCCCGGGCGGCAGTTCATCGAGCGGAGGCGGTCGCCTCAATTCGGAATGCCCGTCGACTCGCAAGGGGAGCGGCTCGGCCTCGATGGCCATGTCTTCGGGACGCATGCAGAAATGATCCGCGAAACACGACAGGTACACATCCTCGCGCTGTCCCTCCCCCTGACTCCGCCTGCGGTCATCCAGCCACCGTTTCAGCTCCAGACTGCATTGTCCCCAGTCAACATTCGCGTCCAACAGGCACCAGTGCCCGTTCCGCGAACCTCCCGAGAACTCGTTGAAGAACGCCAGATGATGCGGATGCACTGCGCAACACGACCAGAGATTCCAAGCGAGTGCGGCAACCACGCACGTGGTCCACGCCTTCCGCCGCAACAGGCACGGCTGCGCCACACGACCGGCCCAGACATACACGAAGGGAAACGCCGGCAACAGGTATCGCAGGTAACGTGAGAAGCCGGTCTGAGAACTGACCAAGACAAGGATGCACAACGCCGGGACCAGCACCAGCCAATCCCCGCGCGCATTCGCCGATCGCGCACTCGACGGAACCGCCCAAGACGCGAGACCCGCCATCAGAACCAGCAGCATGGTCCCGTGAGGCGTCTTGACGGCCAGGGCGTAGAGATACCACCACCACCATCCACCAAGTCTCTGAACTCCTGCAGCGTAGGACGGTCGTTTTCCCTCGAAGTCGAGCTTCTGCAGATCGATCCCGTGAATGTAGTCCGCCGGGAGCGGCACGGGGATCGTCCCCAGGATCGTGTCACGAAACCGATTGCCCGGCTCAGAGTGACTCGCGGTCCGACCACCCAGGGTTTGCGATACGAACTGATAGTCCTTCAAAGGCAGAAACGAACCGTCGAAGAGATACCCCAGATTCGTCACGTATACAGCTAGGCCCACGATCAGCAGCATCTGCCAACATTCGCGCCCCAAACGCCGTACGCTGCCGGTGCGATAGCGCCAGTACCAAATCAGCCACATCACCGGCAGCACGACGTACAAGATGAGGCACGTCGTTTTGGCCAACTCGGCCAAGCCCAGGGTCAGCCCCGCTGTCAGGGAACGGGCCAGCCCCGGCGCTGACAGCCATTTCCAAAACGCATAGATCGCCAACAACGCGCACGCCGCGCTGGGAGCGTCCGGCGTGATGATCGCCGCGTTGCCCAGAATGTTGGGCGAAAAGCACCAGAGACTCAACGCAACGAGCCCTCCTGCCCGCCCGTACAAGTCGCGAGCAAAGCAATAGGCGACAATGGCTCCGATGAGGCTGAACGGAAGGCAGGCGAGGCGACCGTAGCGATAGAGCCGGACGGTATCCTCCCCATTGAGATCGACGAAGCGCCGCCCAACGCTGAACTCGCACCGCTGGGTCTTGGCCTGGGAATAGTGGGACCAGTCCTCCTGCACTTTGCAGAACAGCAGCGGGATCGCGGCAACCGCTTGGGCCAGAGGAGGGTTGACACGGTAGAGATCGAACCGTCCAAAACGCCAGTGGCTCAAGCCAGCGGGGAGATGCGAGACCTCATCCACCGTCGGACTGTAGGTCGCGATCGTGTGCCACAACAGCCCCATGTGGGCGAACAGGATGATGCCGACGAGCAGCCGATGCCACTGACAACGGAGGGGTATGCGTTGCATGAGTCTCTTGCTCTGGGGTCGGGCATTCAAATTTCAATTGGCCGCCATTCGATCAACCGTGATCTCATCCCGCGCTCGGCCAATTTTGAAATTTGAACGCCACGACCCCAATCTCCAACCATGCTAATCAGACCTCTGTTGCGACGATGCACCAGTACCAACCGCTTTGAGCATCGCAGCCGCCGAGTCCCTCGCAAACCGTTTCCGCAAGCGGCGCACGAGCGGATAACCGCGCCGGGTCACGAAATAATTCGGGTGCGAAAAGGCCAGGATGTCGTACCACACGCAGTCATCTGCACGGTCCCACTCAATCAGAAATCGTTCTTCACCACTTTCGGCGTGACCGGGCAGGGTGCCGTAGGCGAACCCAAATCTGACCGTTGGTCCGACTTCATCAACGACATAGGCGATTCGACTAGCGTTGAGCCACCACAAGCCGAAGACACGGCCCATCACCACCATAGCCTGGACTGGACTCGGACGCCTCCCAAAGCATGGACAACGTCGCCAAAGTTGACCAGAGTATCAACCAGAAGCATACCCCGGCTCTAGGATACGTTCTGACTGACACCCTGACGACTTTCTGATATCGAAAACTGGCTCAAGAGAAGGCCTACGCAAACCGCCGCGCAGATGGCCGGTACGGCAATCGATTTTGGGGAGATCGGCTCGTTGGAATACCCGAAACAACCGCAGCCAATGTTGCCTCCAGACGTCCAAGCCCAAATCTGCGCCGCAGCAAAGACAATAAACAATACCGCAGAAGCGAATCTTGCCATCGTTTCAAACTGTTGCCAGATCAAGCACACCCCGAACACGATCATCACATGTGGCAAGACGAACGGAATGAGCGAAAGCAGCGCCATGGGTAGCAAGTTGTATGCGGCGATGACGTTGGCGAATAAATACGGATTCGACGCGTGCATCAGGCCGCTGTAGAGAAGCAGACTGGCGACGATGATCTCGGAACTTCGTTGCAGGAATTTCATGCTGTTAGCCTCCCGGAATGGGAGATTCGTGTCGTGCATTCAAACTTTGTCGGTACTCCGCGTACCCGAGATCGGAGACCGTTACATCGGAGAATCCAGCTTGCGCGAGCATTTTGGCGACCGCCTCGTCGTATTCGCACGTCTTGCTTTGGCAAAAGACGACTATCCGAACCGACTTGGGGATGTCTTTCAAAAACGTTTTGATTTCCTGGAAGCTGGCATGCACGGGAATGTTCACGGCATTACCGATCGTGCCGCGAGCATAGTCCCGTTCCATCCTCGCATCAATGACAAGAGAAGCAGGCCTTTGCAACGCTTCCAACACATCATTGAGAGAACCTGATTTGATATTAGGGAGACGATAGGGGGCCGCTGCAAGAGCGACGGCGTAAAAATGCCCAGAACCAATGCCATATATCAGACTGCCCAGGACGAACGAAGCCAGAGTCGCCAGCCCAAGACGTTGGAGGGCGAAGATCGAACTTTGCTTTAGCTCGTCGGTCCTTCTTCCCCATCGCAAGAGGAGGTAGGTAAGGATCATTAGGCTTCCCATCCCAGAAAGTCGGACCAGATATAGTTGCAGGACGGCCAGCTTTCCCTTGGAGACGATGATTCCGATTCCACTCCATAACGCCAAAAACTCGGAAGGATTCATGAACTTGCCCGAGTTCGGTCCATCGTAGACCAACAAGCCCTGTTGAGAAGCCTGTACACAAACCCAATGATTAAACTCCTTGTCCTCGGGTAAATGTCGCACATTCGCGATCACGGGAATTCCCAATGAACAGATCTCGGGGAAGGTCAGTCCCGATCGAAGTGAAGCCTCACCCCCATGCGCACGGACGGCAGCAATGAGTTCGTCTGGAGTGCTCCCTTTTGAACTGCCAACAAATTCCGCCTTCCACAGCTCGCTTGGCTCGACCGTTGTTCCGAGCATTGTCAACGCCCGACAAACGGCATAAACACCGCACATCGGCCCCTGGGTCTCCAACGACCACGACCAATTTTTAGGCAATTCATCGCGCAGACTGGCTTCTGCCGCCACTGCGGTTGTTAGATGAGTCTCGGCGATCAGAGCGATCAGCCCCCAACACACCATTCCAAGACTACGCACCATGACGAATCCGACCTCGTTGATAGATCCACCACGCCAAAAGACTCGCCAGCATTCCAAAGTTGACTAAGAGGAGCCACTGGAACCGGAAAGTTCTAGCCCCCCCTGCGCCGCTAGCGGCCAAATCATTCGCTGCCGGAACCACCCACCGAGCTTTCTGAGACCATCTGAAGGGAAGCTGGGATGCCCCTTCTGCCGTCACATCTTGTCGATCCTTGATCGCATCGTGAGGGTAAATGCTTCCGGAATCGAAGGCTGGATTGAATTCGATCTCATCGACCGTCCACCGCACACTCGCTTCCGACTCGATCCCGCGTTGGCTCGTCTTCGTGAGGAGTTGAGTGCATTCTTGGATATACGGTTGACCCTGTTTATCCTTGTTGAACTTTACGTCTTTGATTTCGAGTGTTGACGAAACAAGATCACTACGAGGATCGTTCTGGTCAAATCGCACGCCACGGATGATTCGCCCGGAAGTTGTGTAGTGTTCGGGCGCTTTGTTGATGAGAACCCGTTGTGGGAGGTGTCCATTCGCCGAATCCAGCCAAGCTTCGGCCTTACCGTACTTGGACTGGCCAGAGACGTGAATCACGTCCCCGAGTTGTTCCGAACGGACTTCTGCGCCTCGGGAGAAGTAGTCATCATAGAAATAGCCATCGAAGTATCCAGCGACACCGAAGCCATCAGAGTATGCTTCAAAGATCTCGCCAGGCGTAATTAGACGTTGGGTCGCACTGTTTTTTGAAGTCACGAATACGGCACCAGTTTGCTCAATTGTTGTTCCGCTAAGAATTGTGTGAATCCTCACGAGTTCGCCTGGGCGATATAGACAGTCTGATCGCGAAGTCCGTTCGCTATTAGGGGTTTTTGGATTCTTAACCAACTCTGTGGCGTAAGCCGTCACCCCGTCCCATTGATATCGTGTCTTGATCTCCTGATCCCAGATTTTGCCATCGGAGTATTTAGAGTGGAAGTGGGCTGTTGTCTTCATATCCACCGGCGTGGAAAACGGCGACTTTAATGGAACATGCGGCGCTTCCTCCGCCGAATGAAGTGGGAGGACGAAGAATGCGCTCCACAACAGGGCGACTAGCATCGCCGGACGACCGTATTTGAAACCGTGCATTGGGCGATTCCTCATATAAACAACCCAAGAAGGCACCGAACTCACGCTCAGTACCTTCTTGAGCTGCGTTCAGATCCGAGAAGTGTCAGGGGGGGTTGCACCCGGTGGCATTGGTCGTTGCAAACTTAAGCGTGCTGGAGGAATCGCAATTAGAATAGGAACCGCAATTGTTGAGACCGTTGTTGCCTTCCGTGCATGTGGAAAGTGTCGTACCCATTGTGCATCTGTCCACACCATGGGTACAAATGTTACCATTAACCCCATTGCACTTGTAATAGTCAGTTTCATTCTTGAGGGTGCAACCACCGGTACTACCGGCCGAGAACTGGCCAGGAGCCGGTGCGGCAGTCAGCGCCATCATCACCCCTCCAACCGCCACGAATCGCAACAACAATTCCAAGGACAATCGAGACATAAATCGCACCTCCTAAAGACATCTGCTACACCAAAGATATTCCTACATTGGAATATGAAAAATGACGATGATGCAGCACATGGCAGATCGCTACCGAGCGATGATCGCAGAACGGCAACCTCGCGTTTCGTAACTGTAAAGCAGGCCGTAGGCGCAGTCCCGTCCATCCGATGTGGAAGGCGGGCTGTGTCGCATGCCTTGAGCCCTCGGTGTGTGGCACCCAGTGGATGAAGACACCGCAGACGATGACCAGTTTCTGTGTGGCACGCCCAGAGTCCTCGAAGGGCGTGGTCTCTGATCTCTGACTACCGATGGCGTCGTCGAGTTCTCTGAGACCACAACCACGCTTGCTGTCGTTCTCCGTGCGTTGCACATCCGCAAGTGGTGGCCACGCAAAGCGGATGAGATCGCGCCAGACGGAACGGGTGGTCTGGCCACGTTCTGGCAGCGGCGGCACTTTAACGCGATCGGTGCAGGGAAAAGCTTGGAACTTGCGCAGTTGAAGAGATTATCGAACATCGACGGCATCCAGAAGAGGAGAGCTAAGAGCACCAGATGCGTGTGTGTGACGAAACTCTACAAATTGGCTGCAAACAATTCAAGTGAATGATCGACAACAATGCGTTCGACTCAGGGACACCGCTGCATCCCGAGTTCGGCGCGGACACGGTTGGCCTCGTCCTGCGTCACTTCGGGACGCACCGTTCTGGCTGTGTTTTGGTGCGACTCGAAGACTCGACGACACCCGACTTTGAAAAAGGCGATGGTCCCGACTGATCGCAACCTGCGTCTTGTGAGCGGCAACCTCGAAGGCTATCTTCGCTCGCGGATCAGATTCTTAGTTCGGCACTCCGTTGCCTCATCGCCCGAGACTCGCATGGACAAGTTGCCGAAAGACGTCGCCCTGCTCGTGGACAATCTCTGCCGTGAGGGAGATCGGTTCGCGGGAATCGACCAGTTTGCCGATGCGATCGAGAAGTACCAAGCCGCATGGGATCTCCTTCCCGCGCCGCAGAACCAGTGGCCCGCAGCAACCTGGATTTTGGTGTCGGTTGGCGACGCATACCTGGGCCTGAAGGAATACCGCAACGCAGCCCAAGTTCTGCTCGACGCGCTCGACTATCCCGATGGTGAGGCCAATCCCTACCTGTACCTTCGCCTCGGGCAGTGTCTGCTGGAGACCGGGCAACTCGACGACGCGGCCGATGCGCTCGAGGAAGCCTTCCGCCGGGGAGGCGAAGCGTTGTTCGAGGATGAAGATCCGAAATACCTCGTCTTCGTGAAGACTCAGATGAAGATCATGAACGTCGCGCCCACCACCGGCCGATTCAACCGACCGCTCCGGTGAAGCAGGGCCATCGCGTTTTAATGTAGGGTGGGACCAGCTCGCTTCGAGCGCCGGCCCACCATGATGAAACTTCGAGAATTGCTGGTGGGCCGGCGCGGCGAAGCGTCGCTGGTCCCACCCTACATCCTGCTCAGTATTTCCCTCCCGTGGACCAACCGTGTCACACTCACCGCTTCAGATCAGTTTCTCGACGCTCGCCTGTCCCGATTGGTCGTGGCACGACGTGCTGCGGTTCGGATCGGTCTTCGGGTACGACGGCGTCGAGGTTCGTTTGCTCTCGCGTGAGACCGACCTGCTGAAGATCGCCGATCTCCAACCGAGTCAGCTTGCCGCACGACAACGCGAACTCCGCGAGACCGGCTTCCGCGTGGCGGGTCTCGCGTCGTCGGTCCGCTTCGATCACGAGTCCCCCGCCGCGCGAGCGGAGCAACTCGACATCGGCCGCCGTTACATTGACCTCTGCGTCGCGCTCGACGGTGAATTCATCCGGGTCTTCGGCGACGTCCTGCCCAAAGCGGACGAAGCGGCTCGATCGCAGACGATGCAGCAGATCGCCGACGGCCTCGTCGCGCTGGGCGATGTCGCCGCGCAGGCCAACATCCAGATCCTGCTCGAAACGCACGGCGACTTCTCCGCATCGCCGCCGTGTGAAGTCATGATGCGTCGAGTCGATCATCCGTCGGTCGGCCTCGTGTGGGACACGCATCATCCGTGGCGGTTTCACGGCGAGCGAGTGGTCGACACGTTTGAGCGGCTTCGTCCCTGGACGCGGCACACGCACTGGAAGGACTCCGTCGCGCTGCCGTCTCGCGACGAAACGGCCGAGATAACCGAGGCAGCCCGCGCCGCGAGCCTGCTAATGAGCGGCCACCTGCACGCCGATTACGTCCTGTTCGGTGGCGGCGAGTTCCCGGCCGTCGACTGCATGCGACTGCTGCTCGACGAAGGCTACTCCGGCTGGCACTCGCTCGAATGGGAAAAGATGTGGCACCCGCAACTGCTCGACCCCGAGATCGCCCTGCCGCTCTTCCCGATCAAGCTGCGCGACGTCGCTGCGCTGGCGAGTTTGTCTGACTCGCAGCGGTCAGCCTGACGACAAGACGGGCAGAGCGGCTTTGTGTTCGGCCGCCACGGTGATCGGGATCGACTTGAACGCGGGCGTGCGCGAGCGGGGATCGGACGATCTCGGCACGAGAATGTTGCATTCGGGACAGTACATCGCCGCGTTGCCCGGTCGGATTTTCTCGAAGGAGGTCGCGATCACACCGTGCATCTCGCCGGTCGTGCTGCGGATCGTGACCGGCTGGCCCGGTTGCAGTTGGAACCGCGACAGGTCTTCGGGATGAAGCAGGATCACGTGGCGCGAGTCGATGCCGCGATAGAGGTCGTACTCCTCGTACACGACCGTGTTGAACTGGCCCTCGCTGCGAATCGTCATCAGCCGCAGTTCGTTCGGTCCGCCAGCCAGCTCGGGGAGCGAGTGAGTCCGCAATTGGGCACGTCCCGTTTTCGTCGGGAACTGCCGTGTGTAAAACGTGCGGCCGGCCAGTTGGAATTCCCGCTTCGTCTCGCCGATGTCCTTGATTTCCTTGAAGCCCGGAACAACCTTGGCGATTGCTTCGCGGATGCGGTTTGTGTCCTGCATCGACTGCCAGTCGATGGGACCTCCGTTGCCGAGGACACCGCTCGCAACGCGGGCGATGACTTCGATCTCACTCCTCGTCCCGGCGTGTCGCGCCGGGCCGCCGTCACTCAGCCGGATGTAGTTGAACATCGACTCCTGCGTCGTGGCCTGCGGCTCCTCGTCGCGAGCCAGCACCGGCAGGATGATTGTCTCGTCGGCCAGTCCATGCGCGTGACCGGTGTTGAGCGTCGTGTTGAGGTACACGAGCATCTCCAACTGCTCCAGCGAGTGCTTCGCAAACGTGGAGTCCGGGTTGGAGCCATACAGGTTCCCGCCGAGGCAGAAGCCAAACTTCAGTTCCTTCCGTGCGGCGGCCTCGATGCAGGCCATCGTGTCCAATCCAGCGGTCGTCGGGAGTTGCAAGCCGTACTCCGCTTGAAGCCGTTCAAAAATCGCATCCCTCAATTTCGGGGTCACACCGACAGAGCCGATCCCCTGCACGTTCGAGTGGCCTCGAATCGGCAGCAGCCCCGCGTTGGGGCGGCCGACCATGCCTCGCAGCAGCGCGAGATTGGCGATCGCTTCGACGTTCTCGACACCATGCGTGTGATGAGTGATCCCCATCGTCCACGTGAAGACGACGTTCTCGGCCGCGGCGTAGCGAGTGGCGATGGCTTGGATCGCTTCTGGGCCGACGCCCGCCTTGCGGTAGATGTCGTGCCAGTCCTGAGCCGCCAGATTCGCCTTCAACTCGGGCCAGTGATCGCAGTACTTCGTGAGGAACGCCTCGTCGTGAGCGTTCATCTCCACGATCCGCTTCGCCACACCTGTCAGCAGTGCGAGGTCGCCGCCGATGTGAGGCTGCACATACAGCGAGGCAATCTTCGTCCCGAACAGCAGGCTAAACGGATCGCTCGGCACGCTGAAGTTGACGAGGCCCGTTTCAACGATCGGGTTGATGACGACGACGTGGCCACCCTGGCGGCGAACGTGCTTGAGCGTGGACATCAGTCGCGGATGGTTGCTCGCCGGATTGCCGCCGATGATGAAGACGAGGTCGGCGCGATCGACATCCTCCAGCACCAGCGTGGCCGTTCCCGTCCCGAGGACGCTGTTCAGCCCGACGCCGCTCGCCTGATGACAATAGTAGCTGCAGTTGTTGACGTTGTTCGTGCCGAAGACGCGCGCGAAGACTTGCAGCAGGAAACCGGCCTCATTCGAGCTGCGGCCGCTGAAGTACCAAAAGGTCTCGTCGGGAGTGATCCCCTTCAACTTGCCGATGATCTTGGCAAACGCCTCATCCCACGAGATCGGTTGGTAGTAGTTGTCTCCCTTGCGATGGAGCATCGGCTGCGTCAACCGGCCGCTCGTTTCGAGTTCCCTCGGCGAGAACGACTGAAGCTGGGGGATCGAGTATGTCTGGAAGAAGTCGGGCTTGATCGCCCCCTGCATGTCGGCCGCCATTGCTTGCAACGACTTCTTGCAGACCTCGGGAAACACACCCCGCTCGTTGACCATCCCGCCCTGTTGCCCGCCCATGCCGACCGCGCACGTCTTGCAGGCGTTCTTGGACCGCATCGCCTTCCACAGCTTCCACAACCCGCCGACCTCGCGCGCCTTGCGCCAGGTGTAGAGCATCGCGGGCCAGCCGCCACCGGTGTTGACTCGTCGCATGATGGAACCTGATGTCGAAAGAGAAAACTCAAAATCTCAAAAAACAAAGCCCAAACGAATCTCAAATCTCAAAGAGAAAAACTTCAAACGCCGAATCCTACCCGTTTGAGATTTTCTCCTTTGAGATTTGAGATTCGTTTGGTGTTTGGTTCTTGGAACTTGAGGTTTCTTCGTTTGCGATCAATGGAACTCGTACTCGGCCAGTGACTCCGGCTTCATCGTGATGCTGTAGCCGGAGGCCGTCGGCGGCAGGTAGCGTCCGTGGCGCATCGTCACCGGATCGAGGAAGTGTTCGTGCAGGTGGCCGGCGTACTCGCACAGCCGATCCTCCAATGAGCCGCTGACGCAAATGAAGTCGATCATTGCGAGATGCTGCACGTACTCGCACAGCCCGACTCCGCCGGCGTGCGGGCAAACCGGCACGCCGAACTTGGCGGCGAGCAGCAGCACAGACAGGACTTCGTTCACGCCGCCGATCCGGCAGCTATCGATCTGACAGACGCCGATCGCCTTCGCCTGCAGGAACTGTTTGAACATGATTCGATTCGCGCAGTGCTCGCCCGTTGCCACTTGAATCGGTGCCACGGCCCGCGCGATCGCGGCGTGACCGAGCACATCGTCGGGGAACGTTGGTTCCTCGATGAACCACGGTTTGAATTCGCCCAGCGCTCGCATCCACTCGATGGCCTGCGGCACGTCCCACACCTGATTGGCGTCCATCATCAGGCGACGGTCCCAGCCGATCTCCTCGCGGAGAATGCGGCAGCGTCGGATATCGTCCTGTAGATCGCGGCCGACTTTGATCTTGAAGACGTTCCAACCCTGAGCCAGACAGTCGCGGCAGAGCTTCCGCAACTTGTCGTCGTCGTAGCCGAGCCATCCGGCGGAGGTCGTGTACGCGGGATAGCCGTCTCGTTCGAGGAGCGCGATCCGCTCGGCCTTGGTCGGTGCGAGCCTCTTCAAGAGTTCGACGGCTCCGTCCGGAGTGATGACGTCGGTGAGGTAGCGGAAGTCGACGCAGCCCACGAACTGCTCGGGCGTCAGATCGGCGACGAGTCTCCACAGCGGCTTTCCTTCAACCTTGGCCCACAGATCCCAGACGGCATTCACGACGGCGGCCGTCGCGAGATGAATGGCTCCCTTTTCGGGGCCGATCCACCGCAGTTGGCTGTCACCGGTGATGTGTCTCCAAAAGCCGGCCATGTCGGCGGTGAACGACTCCAGCGTGCGGCCGACCACGAGCGGCGCCAGGGCTTCGATGGCGAGGCAGCAGACTTCGTTGCCGCGACCGATCGTGAACGTCATCCCGTGACCGGCCAGTCCGTCGGCGCGGTCCGTCGCGAGCACGACATACGCCGCCGAGTAATCGGGATCGGGATTCATTGCGTCCGACCCGTCGAGCGTCTGCGATGTCGGGAACCGAATGTCGCGAACGGTCAGGCCGGTAATGGTGGTCGGCATCGCGGTGGCTCTCTCAAACGAAAGACCCGGCGGTTGCGAACGGCCGGGCCTGAAGATTGGCTGTGGTCGGGATGACTGCTGGTTGGGGCGCCTGCTGGGATTGCCCCTCACCCCCGACCCCTCTCCCCAAAGGGGCGAGGGGAGGAAGAAGATTTAGTGGCGGGCATTGATTGTAGCCAGCGCGGCGGCCGTTTGACTCTTGGCATCGCGCGTCTCGTTGATTACCTGCTGAAACCGTTCGGGGTACGGGACACCTCGCAGTAGCAGCAGCGTGTCGCCGGCCGAGTTCGACAGGCGGACGTCGCCCGTCTTGTAAAACGTCTGACGCGAATCGGGGTCAATCGTCACTTGGGCGATCTGCGACATCGGCACCGATTCGTGCAGCTTGAAACCGAGCGAAGCGACTCGTTTGACCGAACGGTTCGTCACGACGTAGCGCGAGCCGCCCACCTTCATCAGCAGGTAGATCAGCATCCCGAGCGGAGCCGTGATCAGCGCGAACACGTGGGAGAGTTTGATTCCCCCAACGCGGATCGGGATGCACTCGTACAGGCCATTGAGTGCCTGGCCAATCCCAGTGGCGGCGATCGACGGATACAGCTCCTCGACCACGGACTCATAGCCGGGACTGACGCCCGAGATCGCTTGTTGCTTCTTCGTCAGCATGGTGGAAAATTCAAATCCGTTTCACAAAAAGGGACCGGTCTCGAACGGCAGAACGATAGCCAAAGGACCGCGCGAACTCCAGCGATGGCGATGCCGGTGATGAGGATGGTTTTCTCGTTCCCAAGCTCCGGCTTGGGAACGCTCGTCTTTGAAGCTCCGCTTCGCGGAAGGGGAAATGTCCCACGCGCGCGCTGGACGCCGGGCGGGAGCTTGGCTGGAGTGCGTCCGCAAGCGGGAGTTTGGGAACGAGGAATTCTGCCCGCTCAGGATTTGGTTTCCGGAACGGTGATCCTCAAGACGCAACGAAATCCCACATCGGGCAGGGTCTTGCCGATGTCCCGGCCCTGCCGCGCCCAGGCCGACCAGTCGGGAGCATTCCCTTTCACGACTCGTAGATTGCTGTTTGAAACTTTCTTCGGCCCGGCCCAGTTGTGCGGCGTTTGATTGCTGGAGGCCACGGCATCGCGGTGGGCGTGATCCGAATACATGTCGGAGCACCATTCCCGCGCGTTGCCCGCCAGATCATGAATGCCGTAGGCACTGCAATCGTTGGCGAAGGCACCCGTCACGGTCAGGGTCTCCGGAGTTCGGGGGACCGGCCACACGGCGCGGCCGTCGCCCCAGGGCGTTCGCAGGCTGTTGGGGCCGCGCGCCGCCTTCTCGAACTCGGCCTCCGTCGGCAGTTCCAGGCTCAGCCAGCGTGCGTAATTCTGAGCCATTCCCCAGGGAACTCCAAGCACCGGCGTGGCGGGGGAGGACGTCGGATTCGTCGTGGGTGGCATCGGCTTCTTTTTCTCCTTCTGGTCCTGACGGTACTTCTCGAAGTCGCCGACCGTGACCTCGAAGACATCCATGTAGAAGGCGTCGAGATGCAACGAGAACTCGGGCTGACAGTCGGAGGGCCCCTCGTTGGTTCCCATTTTGAAGACGCCTGCGGGAACGAGGGCCATCGTCGTGCCGGACTTCTCGCACTGAATCCGGAGTGGCAGGCCATCCTCCGAGTATTCCGAGCCCTTCACGGTGACGAATCCCTTCGGCAGCGAGAAATCTCGTCGAGCGATGCCCGTCTTGGCGGGAGTCGCCCCGCGGACGACGACCATCTGAGTCGAATCGATGCCGCGAGTGCCGCTCACCACCGTGAACTGATCCTCGGGTTGAAACCGGCGCGGCGCGGCGACATCCATGGAAACTTCGCTCACATTGAACACACTCCGCGGATCCGTTCCGGGAGGCAGCGACTTTGTCTTGCCCGCGTTGGCGTCGTTGCGAGCGGCTTTGTTCGCCAACTCGTTCCGTTTGGCTGCCGCACCGGCGGGCTGTGCCCCTGCGTTGTTCGCCACCGGCGCGGGAACGACGATCGGCTTCGAGGATTGGGGTTTCGCCCCTCCGCAACCCGACAGCATCGCGGGCAGAGCCAACAGCACCACACATCGAGTCGCCGTCGTCAACGTGATCATGTCGGAAACTCCAAATCTCAAATCCGAAATCCGAAACAAACCCCAATGACAGAAATTCCAATGTCAGTACTTCCAAATTCGTGGCGGACGTTGCCAGCGTCCGTCAACAAACTCCTGCAATGAGTCACACCGACGCTGGCAGCGTCGGCCACGATGACGCGAACTTGGAAGTGCTGAATGTTTCAAACGAGCTTGCGGAGACGACCTGAAACTGGGGGACTCACGTCCGGCGCTCCGATCAACCATCGGATTGTTTTGGATTTCGGACATTGGGATTTGAGATTCGTTTGGGGTTTTGGATTTGAGGTTTGAGATTTCACTTTGGCGGATCAAGTGTCACTTTCAAGGCCACTTCCTTCTTGTCCCGCACCACGACCACGTCGACTTCGTCACCCGCCTTGAATTTTCGGAGAGCGGCATCGAAATCGTCGAGGTTCGTCACCGGATTGCCTCCAAACTTCACGATGCGGTCGCCCCCTTTCAATCCGCCCTTGTCGGCCGGACTGCCCGAGGCCGCGCCGCTGATCGAGTAGCCCGGCTCTTCGTTGCCGAATTCAGGGATCGAACCAAAGTACGGACGGCTCCCGCCGCGATTCATCGTGGCGGCCCCTTTGACTTCCACGTACGGCGGTCGCTCGGCAGTGGCGACTGTCGACGTCACCAGCTTCTCGATCAGATCGGTCACGCGTGCCACGCCGTCGATGTTCAGCTTGTCCCAGTCGTCGGTCGGTCGATGGTAGTCGGGGTGCTCGCCGGTGAAGAAGTGCAGCACCGGGATCTTCTTGGCGTAGAACGACGAATGATCGCTCGGTCCGAAGCCCTCGGGCTTGAAGATCAAATGGAAGTTGTCTTCGCCGTTGAACTCCTTCAGTTGCGGTGCCCACCGGGGACTTGTGCCGGTGCCGTAGACGATCAGCTTGTTGTCCACCTTCAGCCGGCCGACCATGTCCATGTTGAACATGGCCACCGTCTTGTCGAGCGGAAAGACCGGCTCCTTGCAGTAACGGGCGGAACCGAGCAACCCGAGTTCCTCACCCGTGAACGCTATGAAGACCATCCGCCGCGCGGGCTTCCTGGTTTTGGCGGCCTCACCATAGCGGCGGGCCAGTTCGAGGAGCGACACCGTGCCGGAAGCGTTGTCGTCGGCCCCGTTGTGAATGTCGCTCGAACCGGGGGCGAGCGAATTCTGGCCGCCTCGACCCACGTGGTCGTAGTGGGCTCCGATGACAACGGTCTCCTCGGCGAGCGGCCCTTCGCCGTCGATGACGCCGATGACGTTGAACACCTCGGTCTTCACTTTCTCCATCGACAGCGCCCCACGCACCTTCCACTCGGGGATTGCGGCCGATCGGGGCTTCAGGTCCGAATCGATGGCCGCTTCGACCGTCTCCAACTTCAAATTGGCCGTCGCGAGCAACTTGTCCGCCAGCTTCTGCGTGATGTGAAACGCGGGCGGCAGCGGCTTGTTCTCGCCGTGTCCCGCGTAGCCGAACTTCATCAGCGCGTCATCGTTGGGCGAGGCACTCGCCGCCTTGATCGACCGCAACTGGTTGACCGCCGCCGTCAGCGCGTTGCGAGTCTCCTCGGTACTGACCGCATTGGTACCGACGAAATTGTCGGCGGCGGCGGCGACCTTTTCGTTGGCCTTCGCCAGATCGTCGCGGCGCTTCTCGACCGCCTTGCGGCCGGTGTAGGTGTCGTTGACGAACAGCACCGCCGCCGCCTTGTGAGCCTGCGCCTGATTCATCTTCGAACGCAGGTCCATCTGGCTGGCAAACGAGTGAGCCGCTTTGACATCGGCCTGTCGGGGAGCCCGGCGCAGGACGACTATCACTTTGCCCGCCACATCGATTCCCTCGAAGTCGTCGTAGGACTCGCCCTTCGACTCGATGCCGTAACCGCAGAAGACGACCTCGCCCTCGAACGGTCCCGTCCCCGAGAACGAACAGGCTTCGCAGTCCTCACCGAGCTTCAAGTCGATCGTCTCCTCGTTCGGTCCGAGGAATTGAATGGAGTTCGGCTCGGTGAGCTTCGCACCCAGGGTCAACTCAAATTTCTGGAGGGCATCTCCCGCGACGCGATCGACCGACAAACCGGCCTTCGCAAACTGCTCCTTGATGAACTTGGCGGCCAGATTGATGCCGTTCGTTCCCGGCCCGCGCCCTTCGAGTTCATCGGACGCCAGATACTTCACGTCATCCAGCAGCCGGGCCTTGGTCTCCGGAAGAGCCTCGCCCCGCAAGGGCATCGCCACTGCGAAAATCAACAGCAGCGAGGAGCCAAGTGCCGCAACGATTCGAGTCATAAGAGGTCTCGCGGAAGAATCAGGATGTCCGAGCCGTGCAGATTGTAGACACTGACCGTGGCCAGATGAAGGATGAGAGAGGAAGGATGAAGCTTGCGAACTGGTGCGGTATTGCCGATTGTTGCGGGTGTGGTTCCTGATCCTTGTTCCCTCCTCCTTCATCCTTCATCCTTTCGGGAAGCGTACGCGTGCGGCAAGTTGTGAGGCAATTCGATGTGCGGTGGCTGAGCCTGCTGGGTGTGGTCCTCGCCTGTCCGTGGCTGTTTCCGGTGCCGGTGCGATCCGAGGAATTTGGCTCGGCTTCGATGAGTGCTCCCCAGACCCGTGAATTCGTCTCACCGGGAAAGTTTCTTTTCGACCGCGTTCTGGCTCCTGTCTGCTTGCGTGCCGAGCAGCTTGTCGTCGGTCGGTCTGTGGATCTGCCGCGTCGCCCGCGAGTCTCGCGAACATTCGGGCCGTTGCGGCAGTTCGATCTCGCAGGGGGAGACCGCTTTTCGGCGGAGGTGCTTCGCTGGGGAGACGACTCCGTCGAGCTTCGGCTTTCGAGTGGACAGGCCGTCACCGTTCCGACGGCCGCGATCGAGACGCTGCTCGTCCCGCCGGGCGAAGACGAGTTGCTGTCAGAACGATTTGAGAACGAAGATTCACTGGACGGTTTCATCGACGAGGCCGCACGGTCCAACGTGACCTTGGATCGCGTGTACGCTGCCAGCGGAGACTGCTCGTGGAAACTGTCGCCCGCATCGCGACCGCTCACCGTGACATGCCCCGCAGGGTTGGAGGCAGCCCGCGTGCAGTTCTGGTTCCGTGCGGAGCGACCTTCTTCGGCGATGACCGGTGGACGGATCGCATTCGCGTTCGGTGAGTCCTCCGATGCGAACGCGCTCGTCTGGGAACTCGACGGCTCACGGCTCGCCGTTGTCGGTCGGCAGGGCCTGGCGGCGCAATGGACCACGCAAGCGGTTGAGTTGCGCACCGGCTGGCACTGTTTGACGGCCATTCTCACACCGCAGCGCGTCCTGTGGCTCGTGGACGAGAGCCTGCTGGCAGCGGGTTCCGGAACCGATGCCCCACTCCGCTCGATCCACTTTGCTTCGCGTGGCGGTGTGTGGATCGACGATCTGTCGATCAGCCGCTTGAACGAGAATGCGCCTTCGCTGGCGTTGCGGCTTCCTCAAACTGACGACGCCGTGTCCACGCACTCGGGCGAAGAGTTCTTCGGCCGCGTGATGCGGGTTGCACCGCAGGGAATCGCGCTGGACGGGATCGCCGGCGAGGCGACGGTGCCGTGGTCTCGTGTGGCTGCGGTGGGCTTCCGTGCTGCCGCTCGCCCCTTGAGTGGGCCGGCAGCGCCGCTCGAAGGACTCGTCGCGCGCATCGACTGGCAACCGTTTGTTGATCGACCCCAACTCGTCGACGACCGCATGACGGCCACGATCATCGCGACCGACCGCGACGGTCTGGTCGTGTCACATCCGTGGCTTGGTCAGTTCCCTCTCTTGTGGCGAGAAGTCCGTCGAATCGAACCGCTGTTCGTCGGACAAGACCTGGTGCTCGATGCTCGTCGAGTTCACCTGGGCGACTCAATCCGAGCCGACTTTCGACGACCGCTCCCCGACGGCACCGAATGGCGCAGCGAGTTCGTACTGGCCGCCAAGCCTCACGGCGACGTCTGGCTTTCGTTGAACGTCGCCGATCTCGAACCGAGTGGCTTGGAAACGCCACCGGGCAGCCCGTACCTCCAGGAACTCCGCGCGGGGCGACTGCTCACCGAAGTGATCGTCAACGACCAACCCGCTGGCGATTTGAACTGCCGCCTGCGGTTCCGAGCCTCGTCCGATCAGCCCGAACGCCTGCGGGTTCCTCTCCCGCCCGACTCGCTTCACGCGGGGGCCAACTCCGTTCGACTGCGGCAACGTCCGCTGACCGAGAATGGCTCGGACTACGACGACTGCGAGCTGTCCAATCTGCGACTGGAGTTGAGGGCAGCTCCCGCTGCACACTAACCCGCATCACGTGGCGGTCATCGCGCCTCGCACGGCTTCCATGAGCGAACGGACTCGCGCCGGATCGACCGGGTTGGCGATCCCGCCATCGAACTTGAGAGACGTTCCCACGATCAGTCCGCCAACTCCGCGGGCGATCAGTTCCGGAGCGGTTTCCGCCGAGACACCGCTGCCAATCAGCACGGGCGTCGCTCCGGATGCCCTCTTCGCAGCGCAGAGAGTTTGAGTCTCCGTCGCGCTGCCGGTCGCCGCGCCCGAGACGATGATCGCGTCGGCGTGGCCGCGGTGGATCACGTCGGACACTTCGACCTCCAACGGCCGCACGGCCAACGGGGCCGAGTGCTTCACGTCGACATCGGCCAGAATGCGAATGGTCTCGGCGGATTTCAAGAAGGCTCTTTCGCGCAGCAGGTCGTGTGCGATTCCCTGCAGCAGCCCCTGATCCGTGACGCGGGCACCACACAGCACGTTGACCCGGATGAACGAAGCACCACTCGCGACGGCGACCGCCAGCGCGCTGCGGCCATCGTTGCGGAGGACGTTGATCCCGAACGGCACGTCAAACCGCCGTCGCAATTCACACGCGAGCGCCGTCATCGCGGCGACGGTGATGGCGGGAACACGATCCGGATAGAAGGGCGTGTCGCCAAAGTTCTCGATCATCAGGCCATCGACACCGCCCGCGCAGAGCGACTCGGCGTCGTGCAGGACGAAATTGCGAACGGCTTCGAGATCACCGGCCCAGCTCGACGAACCGGGCAGCGGCGGGAGATGCAACATGCCGATCACGGGAACGGGAGTGGCGGACCACTGTGGACACAGCGACATCGACGGTCTCCGGGTTGCGGCACGTTTAGATTTGTAGGATGGACGCCTCGTCCGTCCGAACTCCGCCGGACGGACGAGGCGTCCATCCTACGTTTTTGCGCGATGCAGTTGCACGACGATTCCGTCAAGAAAATCGGCCAGTCGGTCTGCCGCCACGGAGGCTTGCTCGCGCAGCCGCCACATGTCCTTGATGCTCGACGGCCGTTTGAAGAGCGATCCGATCACCGCGCCGAAACGGACCGCGCCGGTTTCACCCACCAGACTGAGCACCTCGGGCGGAAGATCGGCCGACAAATCATCGCTGATCGCGCGGACCGCCATGAAGCGGGTCTTGGTCTGCCGGCACACTGCTGCCACAGCAAAGCTTTCCATGTCGACGGCGAGCGATTCGGTCTTCTCGGCGAGCGACTGCTTCTCGGCGATCGTGCGGACCATGTGATCGGCGGTCAGCAGTCGTCCGACGTGCAAACCCCGCGCGGCATCGGCAGGCATCCCCACATCGATCGACAGTTCCTCACCATTCGCCCCCATGACACGGTCGGCGACGAAGATGTGACCGATCTTGATCTCGGCCTTCAGCGAACCGGCGAAGCCTGTGGAGATGACCCATTTCGGTTTGTGAGCGTCGAGCAACGCCTGTGTCGCGCGCGTGGCACGCGACTGGCCCGTGCCGGACTCAACCACGGCGATGCGGATGTCGTCGTACAGGCCGCCGCAGAACGTGAAGCTGCCGCCCGAGTACTTCTTCACGCGCTGGCACCGACCCAGAAACGCGGCCAGTTCCAGAGGCAGCGCGCAGACCAGACCGATGTCGGCCTGAGCGGCATCCACGGCGGCGACATCAGTCTGGCTCATGCGGCTTCTTTTTGTGGAGTGGGTCAAGCCTCGGGTCCGGCGCGGCAATAACTGTCGTGGGCGACGCT
>JBBPIS010000097.1:0-30596 GCA_038040225.1 Planctomycetota bacterium | reverse complement strand
CCAGTACGCGGCACCTCCTTCAATAAGGACTTCAACCTTGCCACGACCAATGCTCGTCTCTATCGAGCCGGCGCTGGCAGAGTCCCTTCCAGCGGCACGGGCGTCGGTTGCAGAGTCGGCGTTGGCAACGACGGGCCATCACAACAAGGCCGCTCGGTTTGAGCAGGCAGCACGTAGAGGATCGTCGTTCCGCACGAGCAGCCTCCTGCACCGAAATACGTTCGCCCGCAACTCGAACAGGGATGGGAACAGACCGCCGCCTTGGGCCGTCCCAAGACAATCGGATCGGGTGGCAAGACAGCCACGCGGTCTTGCGGCTTCACTCCCTTGGCCCGCCAGTCCACGAAGACCGACCCGGCGGTGCAGGCTCCGCAGCCCTGGAAACCACGCACGGCGTAACTCTGATCGAGCCGCCGCAACGCACGAGCCACATCGGTCAACTCGCCATTCACCGCGCGAGCAGTCGCGTCGAGACCACGGCCTCGCTCGCCATAGACGACCGCTGCCCGAGGCCGAACTTCGACCGTGGCATCCAGGCCACCTCGTTCGACTCCGACAGCGGCTTCGCGCCGGCGAACCTCGGCCGCCGCTGCCCGCTCCAAATCCGGAGCCGCCGCGTCCTGAGCAATCGCGGCCGAACCGCACGCTCCCCACACCACCGCTCCCACCACACAAACCAAACTCCAACACCACTTCTTCTTCGTCATCACGCATCTCCTGAACAGAGACAGAACCTCGCGGCTTCCCCATGAAACCGCCTGCATCGTGGACTGACTCTTCTGCGCGACAAACCAACAAACAAACTGAACCGACATTTTCGTGCTGACACTGATCAAACTGAGTTGGCTGAGACCATGCGGTCGAACTCTGTACCGCGACGACCTTCTTCGCAGTCACTGTGCCAAACCATGACAAGGTTGGCAACGCTGCCATTCTCGCGAACTTCGTTAACTTCGATGTGCAAGATGTTCAGATGCTTGTACTACCGCTCGACCGATCTCCCGCACAACCGGTCGAACCCGCACCACCATGAAGTCAGTTCGCGGACAACTTGGCCGCAGCGCGAGCGGCTTTGGCTTGCTCACTGGCCAACCAGCGAGCCGCGTTCTCCAGGATCAGCAACGGTTCGGGTTGCTTGAAAACGTCGAAGGTCTCGTGACCGGGACGGAAGTAGAAGACGCGACCGTGACCGAGACGCCAGACCGCTCCGCTGCGGAAGCGTTCGCCCGCATCCCAGCGTTCCTCAAAGATGACTTCGTCGGGCGCGGGGACGTGAAACGGTTCGTCGTACATCTCGGTGTGAGGGATGTCGAACGCGGCCGGCACACCGCGCGCGATCGGATGCGCAGGCAGCCGCGTCTTCACGTGACTCGGCTTGCCGTCGGCGCGGTAGGCGGGGAAGACGCAAATCGGCAGCGTGACCTTCAGCACGAACGAACCGTCCGGTTGAGCGATGTGCTCCACGGAGGGCGTCAGCGGAGCATCGCGTTTCGGGACGGCGAACTTGTCGGGGCGAAGGCGCTCGACCTTCGTAACCTTCCGCTGTTCGGGTGTCAGGTTGGCGAGGGCATCATCAACGGAGCGTTCATTCATCGCTTCGATGAACGGCGTGGACCAGTGCGCCGAATGGAGCGCGATCAACGACAGGCGACCCTGCTTGATCCGTTCGATCAGTTTCTGCGCCGTCTCCGGTTTGATCTCGCGGTGCCGCACATGCCCCCACCAAATGAGGACGTCGCAGTTCTGAAGCGTCTCGTCCGACAGACCCTGCTCGGGATCGTCCAACTTGACCGACTTCACGCTCAGTCCCGGACGCGACTTCAAATAGTCGACAATCGCGTTCCCCAGAAAGTTCTCGTAAGCCTGCTTCTGCGCCGGCTGCTGCTCGTCCCACACGACGACTCGCACGGGAGCGTCTTCGGCGCGAACTGACGAAGCCAAGACAAACCCCGCGCCAAACAACATCAGGCCAACGAAGAACCGTCTGCTCAAGAGGGACATCGGCGCGTTCCTTGGGTTGTCTTGTCGGGCAGAATGTTACTTCGCCAGCTTCTTGTACTTGATCCGGTGCGGCTGGTCGGCGTCGGCGCCGAGGCGTTGATGGCGGATGATCTCGTAGCTCTCGAAGTTCCCCTCGTGCCAGTAGACTTCGCTGTCCCCTTCAAACGCCAGAATGTGAGTCGCCACGCGATCGAGGAACCAGCGATCGTGGCTGATGACCACGGCGCAGCCGCTGAAGTTGAGCAGGCCCTCCTCCAGCGATCGCAGGGTGTCGATGTCGAGATCGTTGGTCGGTTCGTCCAGCAGCAGCAGGTTGCCTCCCACCGTGAGCGTCTGCGCGAGCAGCAGCCGATTCCGTTCACCGCCCGAAAGAAACTTGACCGGCTTCTGCTGGTCGGAGCCCTTGAAATTGAACTTGCCACAGTAGGCGCGCGTGTTGATCCGTACTTTGCCGTACGTCAGGAAGTCGGCTCCGTTCGAGATGTTGTCGTAGACCGACTTCTCCCCGTCGAGCGTTGCACGATTCTGCTCGACGAACGCGATCTTCACGGTGTCGCCGACGGTCACCGTCCCCTTGTCGGGCTGCTCCAGCCCCATGATCATCTTGAAGAGCGTCGTCTTGCCCGCGCCGTTGGGCCCGATGATCCCGACGATCCCCGCCGGCGGCAGACGGAACGACAGGTTGTCGATGAGCAGCCTGTCTCCGAAGCCCTTGCTCACGCCATCGAAGATCACCACGTTCTCACCCAGACGCGGGCCGGGTGGGATTTGCAGTTCGAGCACTTCGTCGCGAGATTCCTGTTCCTCGGCCACGAGCTGTTCGTAGGCCGCCAGCCGCGCTTTGCTCTTCGCCTGGCGAGCCTTCGGAGAACTGCGGACCCATTCCAATTCGCTCTGCAACGTCTTCTGTCGGGCCGATGCGGTCTTCTCTTCCTTGCGGAGCCGCTCCTGTTTCTGTTCGAGCCACGACGAATAGTTCCCCTGCCACGGGATGCCGCGTCCCTGATCGAGTTCCAGAATCCACTGGCAACTCTTGTCGAGGAAGTACCGGTCGTGCGTGACGGCCACGACCGTCCCCTTGTAGTCGTGCAGATGCCGTTCGAGCCACGCGACCGATTCCGCGTCGAGATGGTTCGTCGGCTCATCGAGCAGAAGAAGATCGGGCTGTTGCATCAGGGCCTTGCACAGCGCGATGCGACGTTTCTCGCCACCCGACAACGGCCCGATCTTGGCCTCCAACGGCGGAAGTCGCATCGCATCGGCCGCGATCTCCAACTCGCGATCCAGATCCCACAGGTTCAGATGTTCGATCTGCTCCTGGATCTTCCCCTGTTCCTCGATCAGCTTGTCCATGTCCGCGTCTGGATCGGCAAACTTCTCATTGATTTCGTCGTAGCGCGCGAGGATCGCCCGCTTGGCGGAGACAGACTCGTTGAGTTCATCCATCACCGTGTGTTCGGGGTTGAGAACCGGCTCCTGAGGAACGAAGTAGCAGTCGTAGCCCGGGGACAGCTTGGCGGTCCCCATGAACTCCTTGTCCTGACCGGCCATGATCCTGAGCAGCGTCGACTTCCCCGCGCCGTTCGGTCCCAGCACGCCGATCTTGGCTCCGGGATAAAACGACAACCAGATCCCCTTCAGAACCTCTTTCTTCTCGTGAGCCTTGTGCAGGTCCTCAATCGTGAAAATGTATTGTTCGCCCATGGACGCGGATGACTCCTGGCAAGGCAGATGGAAGGGGTCAGGAGGCAGGGATCAGGAGGCAGGGGACAGGAATCAGGAAACGCAGCTTGCAGCCCGTCTTTCTGACCCCCAACTCCTGATCCCCGACTCCTGCCTCTGACGCGAGCGGCCCATTGTAGGAGGGACCGATGAAAACGAAAGACACTCACCGCGAGCGTCATCAGCCCTGCCCGATGCTTCGACCAGCGGGCCGTTGACGCGACGAGCCGTTTTCAGGACAAATTGCCCGCCACCCGTCTGTCATCCCATCTCGGAAAGGAATCCACCATGAGTCGTCCTGGGCCTGCCTCCCGGTCTTCGCCCGCCACGTTGTGCGGTGCGTTGGTTCTCGTTTTCTCGGCCGTCTCATCCGGCGAAGACCTGACCGACCAGATCCTGTTCCCCAAGAAGGAAGCCGTCGTTCGCATCGACGCCAAGACGACTGCCACCGCGCTGGAGATTCTCGCGCCGTGCTTCGCTCGAGAGATCGAAGGAACCAAGATCCAGGTTCACACCACCAAGGGGCGAGGCTGGGTGGATCGCAGTCAGATGCTCACGTCACTCGAAGCGATCAAGTACTGCCAGACTCTCATCGAACGCGAGAAGCCGGATGCTTATGGCCTGTTCGTGCGATCAGCCCTGTTCAATCAGAATGAAGCAGCAGACAAGGCTCTCGCCGACCTGAATTCCGCGATCAAGCTGGACCCTCAATTTGCGATGGCCTACACCAATCGAGGCTGGCTGCATGTCGAGAAGGGTGATCTCGACAAGGCCCTCACCGATTTCACGGCTGCAACGAAGATTGCCCCCCAGGATGCACTGGCCGCCAACAATCTGGCCTGGTTTCGAGCGACGTGTCCGAACGCCAAATACCGCGACGGCAAGCAAGCGGTCACGCTGGCAACACTGGCTTGTGAACAGACTGGCTACAAGCACGAGGAGTTCCTCGATACTCTGGCCGCCGCTCACGCCGAGACGGGCGACTTCAAAGCCGCCGTCAAGTGGGCGACCAAGACGCTGGAACTCGATCCCCAAAACGAAGACTTTGCCGAACACCTCAAGCTGTACCAAAGCAGCAAGCCGTTGCGCGATGAGATGAAGTGAGTAGAAGAAGTCAGAATTCAGAAGCCAGAATTCAGAAGTTAAATGAGATCAACAATCTTGAGCTGGCAATGTTCCAACTTCTGTGTTTGCCTTCCGCCTTCTCGCATCCCCTTCTGACTACTGAATTCTGACTTCTGGATTCCTCCTCCTCCCCCTGAGACTCCTCATGCCAGACTGGCTGCTCAACGATCTGACCAAACCGGCCGATGTCGCGTGGAACGTAGTCGCGCTGCGACTGCTGATCTCTGTCGTGGGAGGACTGGCTGTCGCGGGAACGTGCTATGCGTCGCGGCGGCGTGCGCCCGTGAGTGTCGTGCCGCTCGCAACGACCCTGGTCCTGCTGACGATTCTGGTCGCGATGACCGCGCTGGTGATCGGCGTCAGCGTGGCGAAAGCCTTCACTCTGGTCGGAGCCCTGTCGATCGTCCGCTTTCGCACAGTGGTCGATGACACGCGCGACACGGCCTTCGTGATCTACGCCGTCGTCGTCGGCATGGGGATCGGGTCGGGACAGTTCGGCGTCTGCCTGATCGGCATCCCGATTGTCTCGCTGGTCGCACTCGCCCTGGCCACGAATGGCTCCAAGCCGGTGACCGAGGCGAGTGAGCACCGCCTGGAAATCCGCATGTCTTCGGGCCACGATCCCGTCGCGCTGCTGACAGAGTTGTTTGAGCGAGAACTCGCCAGTTATCGGCTCATTCAAATTGTGACGGCCCGGCAGGGATTGTCGCTCGACCTGCGCTACAACGTCCGCTTGAAAAAGCCCGCCGACCCGCTGGCGTTGGTCACGCTGCTGCAACAGGTGGAGGGAGTTCAAACCGTCGAGGTCCGTGAGGCGTAGCCGCCCGTTGAGAAAGTCGTGCCACGGCTCTGTGAGCCGTGAGAACGGTCGAAAGGCTCGCAAAACCGCACGGCTGGTACAGCCGTGGCACACGATCAAACCTTTTTCAACAGACTGCAAAGCGGCGTCTTATATCGTCTCACTTGATCACTCGAACGGATGCGATGTCGGAGACTGTTCCATGACGAGGCTCTTCTCCCCGCGATCAAATTGGCGATTCCTCGCGGCCGTGCTGCTGATCGGCCTCGCGTCGTGCCGAGCCTCGGTGAACGATCCCGCGACAGGGCAGTCCGCTCGGAAGGGCATGCAGGCCGAAATCGAGCTCGACGCTCGATCAACGGAACCTCCCGACGCGAAGCCGATCGATCCCAGCGACGCCTTCTTCGACGAAGGCCGCATCCCGCAGATCAGGATCGAGTTGAAAGAGCCGCAGGAGAAGACGCTGCGAGAAGACCTGCGGCGCTACGTCAAATGCACCGTCGTCGAAACGCTGCCGAATCCGGACGCTCCGAGCACATCCAGCGAGACCACGTACACGGAGGTCGCCATCAAGTTAAAAGGGGCAGCCGGCAGCTTTCAGGAGCTGGACGGCAAACCAGCGTTCACGCTCAACATGCACAAGCACGTCAAAGAGCAGACCTTTCACGGACTCGACAAGTTCCATCTGAACAATTCGGTGCAGGACGAGTCTTACCTGTCCGAGTGGATTTGTGCGGACATCTGCCGCGCCGCGAAAGTCCCCGCCACGCGCGTCACTCAGGCCCGCGTCTGGCTGAACGGACGCGATCTCGGATTGTATGTGCTGAAGGAAGGATTCGACGAGCCGTTCCTCAAACGACACTTCGGCGACGCGACCGGCAACCTCTACGACGGCGGTTTTCTGCAGGATGTCGATGTCGATCTGGAGAAGGACTCGGGCAGGGGCCCCGACGATCACGGCGACCTCCACGCTCTGAAGGCCGCGTGCGAGGAACCCGATGCGGCCCTCCGCTGGCCCGCGATCGAGCGTCAACTCGACGTGGACGCCTTCCTCACCTTCATGGCCTTCGAGCGGATGACCTGCCACTGGGACGGCTACACGCCGAACAAGAACAATTACCGCATCTACTTCGATCCGAAAGACGGCCGCGCCCGGTTTCTGCCGCACGGCATGGACCAGATATTCCAAGACCCCGGCTTTCCGATTCTGGAGTTCCCGCCGACGATCGTCTCCAGCGCGGTGATGCACAACCCCGAATGGCGCAAGCGTTACCGGGAGCGCATCTCCGAACTCCTGCCGCTGTTTGAAGCGAAGCGTCTGCATGACAAGCTCGACGTGGCCATGGCTCGGCTGAAATCGGTCGTCAACGCGCTGGGCGATGACTTCGCGAAGAATCACGCCGACCGCGTGCGCGAGCTCAAGGAGCGGATCGCCGCGCGAGAACCCGCCCTGCGCGAGCAACTCGAACACGGCGACCCCACGCCGATCGAGTTCGATGCACACAACCAGGTCGAGATCGCCGACTGGTACGGCGCGCAGGAGACCGGCGACACACTGCTCGACGAAGTCGATCCCGAGACCGACCGGCGGTACTCAATCCAGGTCGGCGAGTCCGGCGATTGCGTCGCCTCGTGGCGCCGCCGAGTCCTCCTCGCGCGAGGCCGCTACCGCATCGAAGTCCGTCTCAAGACGGAGGGAGTCGAACCGCGCACCGACGAACAGGGAACGGGCGCCGGCGTCCGCATCTCGGGCGGCAAGCGAGACAACAAGGTTGTCGGCGACACCGACTGGCAAACCGTCTCCCACGACTTCGAAGTCACGGACGAAATGCGAGACGTGGAACTCGTCGCCGAACTGCGGGCGACCAAGGGCCGCTTGTGGCTCAAGCCAACGGCCCGCCTGATCCGAATCGAGCCGAAGTGAACGATGCCGCTTCTCTTCGGTAACAGTTCGGATGAACGAAGTACCGCAGATCGCTCAGGGGTCGGGTCTGCGATGTCACAACCATTTTCGGAGCTCTTCGGCATCGACTTCGATGTCGCGTAGAATTTTCCGCATCAGACCAGGACCGATGTCTCTTCCCTTGTGGACCGGAACTGTCGTGCGGCGGCCGTCCGGAGTTCGAACTGCCAATGACTTCCCTTGGACTTCCGCAGAAGCTGGAAGCCCATCTTTTCCAAGCCGCGGATGAGTTCGCGTGGCTTGATGTGCGGCAGGTCGGCGTGGCTCACACCGTCACCTCGACATGACGCACGCCAATGATTTCAGCTTGTCGCGGGACGGGCTTGCCGCTGGCTTTGAAATCCTCCAGGCACAGCGCGATGACATCCTTGATGTTTTTCATGACTTCCTCATAAGTCTCGCCCTGGGCGTAGCACGCCTTGAGTGCCGGGCATTCGGCCACGAAGTAACCCGCCTCGTCTTGTTCGATGATGATTTGGAAGTCGTGCTTTTTTTTCATGAGCAGTGCCTCGGAATGTTGGTTTGGCAGAGTGACGTGACCAATGTAACACTGTCGCTGGGCGGCCGGAAAGAGCGGCCAAGCTCACTCCGCACTCGGGAAGAACTTGCCGGCGCCCCCGAGAGCCGCGACCAAGCCGTCAATATCTTCCACGGTCCCCTGCAACACGACGATCTCCCCGATCTGTTCGAGATGGCGGGCGCATCCAACGTGAGAGTGTTCGAGCCGGCGAATCCGCTGGGCAAATCTGCCGAACCATCCGAAATGACACTTGCCGCACAACCGGCCCGAAAGGTCACAGATCGCGGACAGGTCCAATTGCCCGCAACAGCTCGCAGAGTGCTTCGTCGGAATTGGATCTGTTTCCTTTGTTCCTCTCGAACGAGAATTCCTCGCAACAATACGGTGCCTAATTGATTCGCTTACTTTCGGCGTGTAGCTTTACTCGCAACCTTTAGTTCCCCTTGGAGATTGATGTCCGTGAGTGGTGCCGCGCTACTGTCGATTCAAGACCTTCCACCACTTGAGACGGGCGGCACCTTCGCGCGACATGGCTTCGCAGTGCAGGACCATGTCGCGGCTGGCTTTTGCCTCGACATGATCAGCGACCCGAGCCTTGCACAGGTGTGGAGCGAGAACCAAGACGATGTCACGCTGATCTGGGAGGGGGTAACGGCAACGGAGGTGGAGTTCGTCCAGGTAAAGAGCAATGAAATGGACCAACTATGGTCGATTTCTATGCTGTGCGGCGATGGCGACGTGAAAGCGAAGGGCATTCTCGAAAAGTCCCTTCAGTATGATCGTTGTGCCGAAAATGTGAGGTTTCGAATCGTCACTTCTCGGTCGGTCATGGGTGAACTCAGTGTTCTCACTTACTGTCTTGACTCGCAACATCGAGCTCCGACGACGGCGAGTTTTGTCAAACTTCGCATGGAGATTGTCGCGAGGCTTCCCCACGTGACGTCGCCAAAGGGAAATGGCTGCGAATTCTGGTTGGAGCGGACTTATTGGATGATCGTGCATGCTTTGAAGGCCATCCATGACGCAAACATCATCAAAGTGTCCAAACTCGTGCAAGCTCATGGCGAGCTCCTGATGCACGACCAATTTGAAGAGCTGTACTCAAATCTCCTGACTAGAGTATTCGATGGCGGGCTGGCCAAGTGGGATCGCGAACCGCACAAGAAGAAATTCGTGCGAAACGACATCATGGCTTGGTTCGCAAACGCTGTTATTGACGCAGCTCACCCTGCCAGACATGGCACGAGCAAGGCGTTGGAGGCCAAGCTCGTCGCGGCATCATTAGCGCCGGATGTCATCGAGTCTGCAATCTCGATGCGCCAACGGTATCGCTCATCGCTGCTTACTCCGAGGTACTCTGATCCAGGAGCACGTCAACGGATCGAGGGTGAGATAGAGGCTCGCCTCATCTTGCTCAAGGCCCAGCTTGACTCGCTTGAGATTTCCGACGAGGGATCTGACTTCCACAATCGATGCTTGGCTGAGGTGAAGGCGTTTTACGACTCACTGCCGGTGAAGGATCGCCCTCCACTCCAGAATGTCTTGGGTTACATGTACAACCTGGCAGATCGTTGCACTCATCGTTTTGTGAGGGCAAGCACATGAAGTCTTTTGTGAATCTGCTGACCCAGCCAGCGGGGCAACCACTTCTTGCCGATGACGTATTAGAGCTTCACGCAGCCAGGTTGCTTCTTTTGGTGTCCATCTGCGGAACGAAGACAAGGAGTACAGGGCTTCTACGACTAGACGGACTGACGAAATTGGCGAAGCTCGACTTCTTGGTCCGTTACCCAGACTTTTTCAAGAAGCTCGCAGACCACTTGAAGCAAGACACGTCCACCCCGCTTAAGGCGATCGAGTCGAGCATGGTGCGATTCCACTATGGCCCATGGGACGATCGATACTACCACATTCTTGCTTACTTGGAGTCTCGCGGGTTGTTGGAGGTACGCAAGGATAGCTCAATGTTTAGTTTTGCCCTTACCCCGCTTGGAGCAGACATCGCCAACAACTTCGCAGATTCGAAGGAGTTCGCCGAGCTGAAGGATCACATGCAGCGAGTGAGGGATCTGGTAGGCAAGATGGGTGGTACCAAGCTCAAGGATCTGATTTACGAGGTTTTCGGCGAGGAAGTGGTCGATCGCAAGCTTGGAGAATCAATTTCGTGACCACCAATAGTTTTCGTATTCTCTCCGCAACTCGCTATGGCAAGGACGGCGTGCCTGAAAGTATCCGCTTCGTGCGTGGCGTGAATGTCATCGTCGGTAAGCCAAACACCGGTAAGACGCGATGGCTAGAAACCCTCGACTTTGTGCTTGGCGACGACGGAACGGCAGAAGACAAGCTAACGGACGTAATTGCTACCAAATACTCCGGGGCCAATGTGGTCATCGAAATCGGTGATGAAGAGTACACAGTCGAACGACGGTGGCAGGAAGCGGGAGCAAAGACCAAGATCTTCATAAGCGAAACAACATACTCGATCCAAGAGTTTCGTCAGTTTCTCTTGGACCACTTGGGCATTCCATCGCTCCATTTTCCACAAGGTGACCCATATGGCCCGAGGAAGTGGCCGGAGCTTGGCTGGAGAAGTTTATTCCGGCACATGTACCGCCGACAGCGACGTTGGGCCGACTTCGCTGACGGTCAGTTCCCCAGTGAACAGCATGCCTGCCTCCTCCAGTTTGTCGGAATTGCGGAGGTTCTTTTCTCGCCAGAGTACGGCGAGATGGTACAGAAAGAGAAATCAATCCGTGATCTTCAGTCGCAGAAAGACAATTTCCTCAGGACGCTTCATGAGATCTCACGCGAGCTTCTAACCGGCGAGGAACTAGGGGTTGCCATAACGCCTGATTCCATCGCTAGCGCGATCGCGAGGCTGAACGCTGAAATGGCAAAGCTTAACAAAAGTCGCGAGCAGCTCGTCCAAGAGCTCATAGTTGGGGCTCCCGTACCACCCGGCGATAGTCCCGATACCGTGAGCCGATGGAGCAAGGAGTTCGGGAAGATAAAAGAGGATGAGCAAAGGCATGTCGAGGAGCTTCAGCGAATCGACGCCCGACTGAGCGAACTGGAGACCTACCTTCAACGGGTCGTGACTGAGATTGGCAGGCTCGAACGGGCACAGAAAGCTGGAGATCTTCTCGCGGATTTGAAAGTCACTCACTGTCCTGTCTGCGATCAAGCTGTGAAGAAGGCAAGTGAGCAACACTCAAACTGTTATCTTTGCGGCCAAACGATGCCGATAAACGGAGCCGCTACTGCTGGGTCGGCACAACGACTTGTATTCGAGGTTGAACAGCTTCGCGGTGAAAGGACTGAAATCGCTGAGATTACGGGGTCTTTGAGGCTCGCAAGACTATCTCATAGCAACAGCGTAAACGAACTTCGCATTCGTGGATCGCAGTTGAAGCAACTTCTCTCACCTGCCAGGATGGCAACAGCAGCGGTGCTGCCACCACAGGTAACGGAGATAGAAATAAAAATCGGTAGGTGTGTTGAGCGCGTCGATCAACTCCGAAGAATTCGTGAGAGCTTAGCCCTTCGCGAAACAATCGCCGCGAAAATCACCGCTATACAAACGCAGGTGGACGATCTATCGCGACAGGTGGAGTTGCAAACCGCGGGTCTCGATTTCGAGACGGCCGGTGACGCACTTGCCGACGGAATGAATGAATACCTCGCTCAGCTCGTTCACGGTGCATCACGAATTTGGAATCAAGACCCTATCCGGTTCTTTCTGAAGAAAGACAGCTTTCGCGTGCGCGTTGGACGTGAGAAATGGGAGGCGCAACTCGGTGGAACCATGACGATCTATTTCCTCCTCGCGTACCATTATTCGTTGCTCAAGCTCTCTGCATCCGAGAAGGGCCGAATCCCTGGCTTCTTGATGCTGGACTTCCCAGCGGAAATCATTGAGGCAGATACTGTTGCTGACCATGAGAATTTTGTTATCGAGCCTTTCGTCAAGCTCTGCCAGAACAAGGGCTACGAACATGTTCAGGTGCTCGTCGCAGGAAGCGCCTTCCAAGGTCTCCGAGGTGCCCACCGGAACGAGCTCACTGTGGAATGGAAAGGGTCGCCTAGTTAGCCGCACTCAATGCAAACGTCGGAGCGATTCGATTATCGCTGCGGGAACGAAAAGGAACGACCAGAGGCTAACTCGAATTGCTCGGAACGCCTCACGGGGTGTTTCCGAAGAAGTGTGACCTTTCCCCGTTGATTCATTTGGAGTCCTCATGACACGAATCGTCCTGACTGCGGTGGGGATGGCTTGCCTGATCTCGACCGCGTTCGCCAACGAGCCGAGCCGGGACTGGCCTCGGTGGCGGGGGCCGAATGCGGATGGCGTGGCGGACAACAGGAAGTTGCCGACTCGGTGGAGTCCGTCCGAGAACGTTCGCTGGTCGGTGACGTTGCCGGGATGGGGGACGAGTTCGCCGGTCGCTTATGGCAGCCGAGTGTTCGTCACTTCAGAACTCAACCAGGAGGGCAAGAAGTCGCTGCTCACTCTGGGCTTTGATCGGGCGGAGGGGCGTGAGCTTTGGCGGGATGATTTTGGGTTGGGGGTGAACCAGCGCGTTCATGAGAAATCGAACCTGGCCGTCAACACTCCGGCCGTCACGGCGGAGGGGGTGTATGTGGCGTTTGGGAATGCGGACATCGCCCGGTACTCGCACGAGGGGAAGCTGCTGTGGGTCAATCGCTACATTCCCCGGTTTGGCGATCCGAAGATGTCGTGGGGATATGCCCTCAGCCCGCTCGTGTTGGAGGATTCGATCCTGTTTCCGTGGGATCATCACACCGGGCCGTGTTTTCTGATTGGACTGAATTTGCAAACCGGTGAGATCGCCTGGAAGAACGAGCGGCCGATTGGAACTGCGCATGCGACGCCGCTGTTGGTGGAGCATCACGGGCAGAAAGACATCCTCGTTCCGGGCAAGCATCGGCTGACGGCCTTCAATGCGAAGACTCACGCCGAGTTGTGGAGGTACGGCGAAGGGGAAGGACCGTTCAACGGCGAGATCATCGTCAGTCCGGTCTTCGGCGATGGCTTGGTGTTCCTGCAACTGTGGAGGCAAAGTCGCATTCACGCCATTCGCTTGAGTCCCGAGGGAAAACCTCCCGAACCGGTTTGGGTCAGCGACAAGCCCGGCGGCGTCGAGCCCTCGCTGTTGTATTACCGAGGGCTGCTCTACGTGCTGATGGACAACGGTGTGCTGGTTTGCTTGGACGGCCAGACCGGCAAGGAGCATTACCGCGAACGGCTCGGCGGCGATTGCAATTCGTCTCCCGTGGCGAGCGACGGCCGCATCTATCTCAGCAACAACGACGGTCAAACCTTCGTGGTCAAAGCCGGAACCAAGTTTGAGTTGCTCGCCACGAACGATCTCGGCGAACGGATCACGGCGTCACCGGCGATCTCCGGCGATGAATTGATCTACCGGACGGACTCGCATCTGTATTGCATCGGAACGGCCGGTCGATGACGCGGTTTTCGCCAGCCCGCACCGCGCCAAACTTCGGACGGACAAAGTACCCCGCTCCCGTGTTCTCCACACCTCTGACCGCCAAACACGCTGCGAGAGCCTCGCTTCAATCTCCCCGGCGCGACTGGTACGATCCGCCTCACGATCGATCGAGTTTTGACATCTGGGTGGCATTTTCAGCGGAGCAGCAGCGACATGGCGGCAACAAATCCCTTTGGTACGGAATCGGTTCTCAAGACCAGCGGCGGCGAGTTGAAATACTTCTCGCTGCCGAAGCTGGCGGCCAAGGGATTCGGCCAGATCGACACCCTCCCCTTCTCGATGCGAGTCCTGCTCGAAGCGTGCCTCCGCAACGTCGATGGGTTTCTCGTCACCGAGGAACATGTCGCGCAGGTCGCGAACTGGGACGCCGCCAAACCGCAACAGGTCGAGGTGCCGTTCATGGTCGGCCGCGTCGTGTTGCAGGACTTCACCGGCGTTCCGGCTGTCGTCGACATGGCCGCCCTGCGTGATGCGATGATCCGCATGGGCGGCGATCCCAAGAAGATCAATCCGCTCGTGCAGTGCGATCTGGTCATCGATCACTCGGTGCAGGTCGATTACTTCGGGACGGGCGAGGCGTTGCAGCAGAACGTCGACATGGAATTCGAGCGGAACCTCGAACGCTACCAGTTGCTCCGCTGGGCACAGCAGGGCCTGAGCAACTTCCGCGTCGTGCCCCCCGCGACCGGGATCGTGCATCAGGTGAATCTGGAATATCTCGCGAAGGTCGTCCTGACGAAGAACGGCGTCGCGTACCCGGACAGTCTCGTCGGCACCGACAGCCACACGACGATGATCAACGGCTTGGGCGTAGTGGGTTGGGGAGTCGGCGGGATCGAGGCCGAGGCCGTCATGCTCGGCCAGCCGATCTACATGCTCATGCCCGAGGTGGTCGGTTTCAAACTGAGCGGCAAGCTGCCCGAAGGAGCCACCGCGACGGACCTCGTGCTGACCGTGACGCAGATGCTGCGCAAGCACGGCGTGGTGAGCAAGTTCGTCGAGTACTTCGGCCCGGGCCTCGATTCGATGACGCTGCCCGATCGCGCAACGCTGGCCAACATGGCGCCAGAGTACGGAGCGACGATGGGCTTCTTCCCCGTCGATGAGGAGACGCTCCGCTTCATGACTCGCACCGGACGGACCAAGCAAGAGGTCGAACTGGTCGAGTTGTACTACAAAGCCCAGGGGATGTTCCGCACGGCGAGTTCCCCCGAGCCGCGCTTCAGCAGCCGACTGGAACTGGATCTCTCGACGGTCGAGCCGTCGCTCGCCGGCCCCAAACGTCCGCAAGACCGGGTGCTGCTCAAGAATATGAAATCGCAGTGGCAGCACGATCTCGCCACGACATTCGACAAGGTCCCTTCGACAGCCAGTTCGCGCAAGGCGCTCATGACAGACGAGGGAGGCCCGCCAGCGCCGGCCAACGGCGAGCGGGAAGCCAGTGATGCGGAACTGGACGGCATCGAAGTCACCGGTGGGAAACAGCCGTACAAACTGAAACACGGTGCCGTCGTGATCGCCGCCATCACGAGCTGCACCAACACCAGCAATCCGTCGGTGATGCTGGGGGCCGGCCTGCTGGCACGCAATGCCGTGGCGAAGGGACTCACCGCCAAGCCGTGGGTCAAGACCAGCCTCGCACCCGGCAGCCGCGTCGTCACCGAATACCTCGCCAAGTCGGGGCTCGATCGGTCGCTGGACCAGCTCGGTTTCAACACCGTCGGCTACGGCTGCACGACCTGCATCGGCAACAGCGGTCCGCTGCCCGACTCGGTTTCGCACGCGGTCACCGAGGGAGACCTCGTCGTGTCGGCGGTCCTCTCGGGCAATCGCAATTTCGAGGGCCGGATCAATCCGCAGGTGAAGGCCAACTACCTCGCCAGCCCGCCGCTCGTCGTGGCCTATGCACTCGCCGGGACGACCGACATCGACCTGACTCACGAACCGCTCGGCAAGGGGAAGGACGGCCAGGATGTTTACTTGAAGGACATCTGGCCCTCCTCGAAAGAGATCGAAGAGACGATCGCCAAGTCGATCACCCCCGAGATGTTCACCACCGAGTACGGTCACGCGGCGCTCGGTCCCGTCGAATGGCAGAAGATCACCGGAGCCACCGGACCGCTCTACAAGTGGGACGAGAAGAGCACCTACGTGCAGGAGCCTCCGTTCTTCATCGACATGCCGACGCAGCCCAAGCCGATTCAGGGGATCAGCGACGCGAAGTGCCTGCTATCGGTGGGCGATTCGGTCACGACCGACCACATCAGCCCGGCCGGTTCGATCAAGGCCAGTTCCCCCGCCGGAGTCTTCCTGCAAGCCAACGGCGTCAAGCCAATCGACTTCAACAGCTATGGAGCACGTCGCGGCAACGACCGAGTCATGACACGCGGCACCTTCGCCAACATCCGCCTCCGTAATTTGCTTTGCCCCGGCACTGAGGGTGGAGTCTCCAAGTACTTCCCGCCCGTTCAACGCGCGAACAGCTCTGCGACGTCTAACCCATCGTCCGACGCGCATCAACCACCTGCGGCGGACGGCGAACAGATGTCGGTCTACGATGCCGCGATGAAGTACAAGGCCGATGGCACGGCGCTGGTCGTTCTCGCCGGTTCCGAATACGGAACAGGCTCCTCCCGAGACTGGGCCGCGAAAGGAACGTATCTGCTCGGCATCCGAGCGGTCATCGCCGTGTCGTTCGAGCGGATCCACCGCTCGAACCTCGTCGGCATGGGCGTCCTGCCGCTCCAGTTCCGCGCGGGAGAGAACCGCGACTTCCTGGGCCTCGATGGCACCGAGACCTTCGACATCCAACTCAACGACAACCTGAAGCCACTCCAGGCCGTCGAGGTCATGGCCACTAAACCCGACGGCACCGCGATCCACTTCGTCGCCACCTGCCGCATCGATACCCCCGTCGAAGTCGAGTACTACCGCCACGGCGGCATCCTGCACAAAGTGCTGAGGGATCTCGTGAAATCGTAATCACCCACCTTCGGCTTCAGGATTGAGTTTTGGTCTCTTATTTGCCGCACGAGAACGCACAAAGGATGTAAACTAACTTTCACATGACAAGTGATTTGGTTTCTTACCGTAGTTTTCTTCGGAAGCCTTAGATGAGGAGTAAGCAATTATGATTGACCGTTTTGACCCCTTTGGATTACCCGACTGCGAATCCGAGGTTGCGTTTCTCGGGGACACTTATCGCGACTATTTCTTTCGAAACATCAAATACAACCACGCCGCGATTGACCCACGGACATATTTGATTGTGGGCCGACGTGGCTCGGGCAAAACCGCATTGACCCAGTTTTTTTCATTTCAAGACGAAATTCCAAATGCAATCGCCATCGGTATGAGTGATTCTCGCGGTAACGAGGCTGAACTCTACCAGCAAGTCATGTCGAAGTTGGCGGCTTCACAGAATCAGCCGCGTGAATTGGCAATCCCAGAGCTCGCACGTGCTTGGGAATGTTTACTTTGGAAAGTGATATTTTACAGGCTTCGCGACCGAAACAAAATCTTCGCTGACGTGACTCCAAGTGGTGACATCGAATCACACGCCGGGAACTTTCTCCGTGCCATCCTGCTCGATTTGGCCACTCTACTGCTTGGCAGTGATAACCAAATTACCAGACACGCCGAACGGTTTCTGGCGGATGCTCAAATCAACGCGGCGAAGCAAGCCGCCATAAAGTTTGCAAAGAACAATCCGCTAATCATTTTTGTTGACACTCTCGAAACGTACACTTTGAGAGATTCTGGCACCATGAAAGTGTTAGCGGCTCTAGTTCAGTGCGCAGCAGACTTTTCTCAGCGTTTTCGCCAGCACGACATACATATCAAGGTCTGCGTTGCGGCAGAAATATTTGCTCAGCTCCGCGACAGTGTGATCCTGAATCCTTTGAAGTCTGTCAGGGATGAGGTTTATTTGCACTGGCGCCCGAAAGAACTGCTTCGGCTCATGACGTGGCGAATGTGGAAGCATCTCAAGAGGCCGACATCTGCCATTGATTGGAACGACTACCGTTCTGTCCTCGAAAACGGTTGGATTCCGTTTTTCGGAAAGACGATTGTGAATGGTAGTGGAGTTGTGGAAAGCACATTTCCGTATGTCTTGCGTCATACACAACTGCGACCTCGACAGCTAATCGTCTTGTGTAACAGCATCGCGCGTTGTTCTCAAGACGGCGTCGCATCAGAGTGGAGTGGTTCAATCTTTTCTCGTCCGGGCGTTGTTGGCGGAATCAAAGCGGCAGAGGAGCGGCTTGCAGAAGAGGTGTTCAATTCCTACGAATGCGTTTATCAGAATGCGGCTGGAATTGGGGGAGCATTAGCTGGTATCTCGTCGGTCTTTCAAGGAAGCGAACTTGATAGACGTGGAAAGATCACGAGTTCCGAATGGACGACTCATTACTCCCTCAATTCGTTTCGACGATTTGTTTCGGAACTAGGAATCGTTGGAGTCGTTCGTAAGAGTGCTGCTAATGGGAAGTATCTCGCGGCCGACTTTGAGTATTCTGCTCGCGGCAAGATAGATATTACTCCGGACGATACTTGTGCAATCCACCCAATGTTTTATCAGAAGCTGCGAGTCCAGTTCGACAAGAAGACCGTGGTGTTTCCATTTCCCGGCCAAGAGGATTTCGATGAGCTTGAATATGGCGACCATATCGATTGAGATTCGACCGGTGGCATTGGACAGAGCGAAGCAATGGGTAGTGTGGCATGGATTAATGATTTGCGAAGCCGTGCTCGCCGAATGGCGGATGATCACAAGACAGGAGGATGGGAAGGCAACATGACACTGACGCTGGAACTCTCGCCCGATCTGGAGATTCGGCTTGCACAGGAAGCCGCTGTGCAGGGAATGCCGATCGAGAAGTATGCGCTGAGCGTCCTGGAACTGAGTCGCCCGGCAGCCGTTCGACGCGAGGAGTTGGCCGCCGAGTTGCAAGCGTGGATCGAGGCCGGTGCGTCAGAACAGCCGGACGAAGACGTGCTGCAACAACTCGACGCGGATCGCCCGTCGAATCGTCGGCTGTATCCGCCCGAGTTGAAGGGCGTGACATGGTAGCCGCCTTAGTCGTGGTGCTGGATGCGGGACCGCTCGGTCTGGTCACAGGCGTGGGGTTGATGGGTTGTCGCGGACGGCAAGGCGGATCAAGAGCGTGAGCGAGGGTAACGCAAGGGAATGGAGTTGGACTTGATTCGAGTACTGAGTACTGAGTACTGAGTACTGAGTACTCTGTTGTGAGTTGCCGTGAGTTTGGCTTCACGGCACATTCACCACGAACATTTCCATTCGGGTTCACCCTCTTCAGGAACCTCCTCATGGCCGCTGCTCACCTCTTCACCGAGTTGCTGTTCTGGCAGAAGGCTCGGGATTGGTCGAAGCGGATTTACCAGAACACTCAGCGCGAACCGTTCAAGGCCGATCATCGCTTGGTGGTACAGATCAACGATTCCTCCTCGTCGGTCATGGCGAACATCGCCGAGGGGTTTGGGCGGGGAACGCAGGGTGAGTTCGTGCAGTTCCTGGGCTACTCGATTGGGAGCCTCAACGAAACTCAGTCGCATCTGTGCGTCGCCTATGACCGGACGTATCTCAATCGGGCCGAATACGCCGACCTGTTCCGAGCCGGGACAGAGATTCGGAAGTTGACGGTTGGCTTTCTGACGTCGATGGTCAAGGCGGGTTCGGGTGTGAAACATCTGCGACCGCAGCCAAGTTGGACCGATCAGGTTTGGGAGACCTACGAACGCCTGACCGGCAAGCCTCGTCCGGCGCTGTTCGTACCGGGAAGTGGTGCGAAGGCGAGTGACTATGGTGCGACGCCAGGGCAGACGGTACGAGTGGAATCACGATGACTGACCCGACAACGCCGCTGCGCGATCACGAAGACGTGGCTCCACCGCGGGTTCCCGCCCCCGCTGCCATCGTGAAAACGATCGCCTGTCTGGGCGGCGTTTGTCTGGAACGAGGCGTGCCGATCGAAGACATCGGCGGCTACATCCGCGACGCCGACAACGTCGTCTGGATCGACGTGCAGGATCCGGGGCCGGACGAGTTGTCGATGCTGCTGGAGCAATTCGGCTTCCATCCGCTGGCGCTCGAAGACGTGGCCAAGGGGGAACAGCGCCCCAAGGTCGATGAGTACAAGGGGCACCTGTTTGTCGTGATGTATGCCGTGTTGTCCGAGGCAGTCGAGCACGAGGCGCGGACCGTGGAAGTCGATTTGTTCATCGGCCGGAACTACATCGTCACGCTGCATCGCGGCCGGGTGCCCGCGCTGGAGGACGCCTATGTTCGCTGGACGCGCGGCGGGACGATGCTGCGGGAAGGGGCCGGGTTTCTCGCCTATGCCGTGATGGACGCCATCATCGACGGCTACTTCCCGGTCATCGACCGGATTGAGGACGAGCTCGACGAGATCGAAATCGAAATGTTCACGCAGTTGAATCCCCGGGCCGTGCAGAGCCTGCTCCGCCTGAAGCGGACCCTGGTGACGCTGCGGCGGGTGATCTATCCGCTGCGCGAGATGTTTCACGTCTTTCTGCGACGCGACCACCCGATGTTTTCCCCGAACACGCTGGTCTACTTTCAGGACGTTCACGATCATGTGCTGAGGTGTCTGGACATCCTGGACATCGAACGCGAAATGGTGTCCGGCGCGCTCGATGCCTATCAGATGGTGTTGTCGAACCGCCTCAATTTGACCATGAAAACTCTGGCCATCATCACCATGGTGGTGGGGATTGCTGGCTTGACGTTCGGCGCGTGGGGGATGAATTTCGAGTACATTCCGTGGCATGGCCATCCGTGGGGTTTTTTGGGGGTGACGATCGGCACGGCCGGGTTGATTGGCGGCGTCCTGCTGTTTGGCTGGAAGAAGGGTTGGCTCTGAGTCACGAGCGAGGCCGATCATGAAGATTCTGATTGCCGAGGACGAACCCGTCTCGCGCCGCCTGTTGCAGAGTTACCTGCAAAAGTGGGGGCACGAAGTTGTCCTGGCGAACGACGGAGGCGAAGCGTGGCGGTTGTTCGAGCAGGATGAATTCCGACTCGTCATCAGCGACTGGATGATGCCCGAGTTGGATGGCGTGGATCTGATTCGACGCATTCGCGCGACAGAGCGATCCGGTCACGTCTATGTCATCCTGCTGACGGGCCGTTCGCAAAAGGAGGACGTTGTCGAGGGAATGGAGGCCGGGGCCGACGACTTCGTGACCAAGCCGTTCGACCGCGACGAACTGCGGGTAAGGCTACGGGTGGGCGAGCGGGTCTGCGAACTGGAGCGCCGTCTGGCCGAACAAAGCCGGGAACTGACGGAACTGCGCGAGAAGTTGGCGGAGCGTTAATTCGCCTCGCGCCGCGAACGGACCGCTGTGCAGCAGCATTCGCCACCGCACAGCGGCCGACAATCGTCCGTGGTGCCTCACCTCGAATAGAACCGATTGTGGTCGAAGTGGCCTTCGTAGCGGGGGTCGGTCAAATAATCGAGCCGCTCGCAGCGGAGTTCGCCTCGACCCCGCAGTTGCAGCATTTGTTCGTGCGGCTTGAGGTTGAGCAGCGTGTCGGTCGAGCACCCCAAAACTTCGGCCCACTCGCGCGCCATGAGCTGCGTGTTCAGGCCGAACAACTGAAGCGCTCCCGCGTTGTTGATGATCGTCTTCCAGCAGGTGGGGTAGCAGTCGGTCAGTTGCTGCATGTCCTGCCAGAAGGTCCAGCAGCGGACGCCGAAGCCGCGGCAGAGGGTCATCGCCGCCTTCATCATCGGGAATGCACCGAGGTTGCCCGCCTCATCGATCAGGAACAGCGATCGCGGATCGGGCATCTGGCGGCGCGAGAAGACCGCACCGAACAGCGCGGCGAGCGAGATCCGCAGCAGGGCCTTGTGACTCTCCAGTCGCTCGGGCGGGACGATGATGTAGATTGTCATCGGCTTGCCGTCGGCGAATTCCTGCAACGAGAAGCTGGATTTCTCCAGCATGCTTGAGACTCGTTCGCTGTTGAACGTCTTGGTGTACGCCTGCGCCGTCGCCAGAACGCCGGGGCGGGTGTCCCGCTCCGACAACTGCAGGAACGAGGTGAACTCCTGATAGGCCAGCTCGCGCATGCTCTTGCCAACCGTGTCCAACAGGACCGCGAGGTTGTAGACGACGTCGTCCTTGTTCAGCAGTCGCCGCATCTCGTTCAGGTTCTGCTTCTCGGGCGGTTGCAGCGTCACCAGATAGTTGATGACGCCGCTGTTGAGGCCGCCGGCGGTGTTGTCCCAGAACGGGTCGCGACCGAATTTGTTTCCCTCGGCCAGCATCGACGCCAGCATTTGAGAATCCGTGTCCGGGTCCGCCGACTTCAGTTTGAACATGTCGAGCGGATTCAGGCCGTCCGTGTGACCATCGACCACGTGAAACGGGTCGAGCTTGATGACCTGTTGCCCCATCTCGCGCCGTCGCCGATGCGTGCAGTTGTAAAGCTCCCCCTTGACGTCGATGGTGACGACCTGGCCGGGGTATTCGAGCAAGGCGGGCATGGCACAGCAGCGCCCCTTGCCCTCGCCCGTGGGGGCACAGGTCAGCAGATGCGGACCGTCGTACATGATCGGCCGTCGCACGCCGGGCTGAGCGGCGGGCTGATGATGAAAACCAATTGTGCGTCGCGGCGCGTTGTGCTCGAAGCCGAGCAGCAGATCGTCGTTTGACGCAATTGGCTGTTTTTTGGGTGAGCGTGAAACCATGAGCGCAATCCTTTTCGAGATTGCCGCCCACTCAAAATCTGAGCGGGCGGCCGGAGAAAGTGAGACGCAGGAAAGTGAGATGCAGGAACGAGACGAACAGAAATGAATGAGGCCATCGCCGTCTCTCTCGACATCGCAGGCGGTCAACGGGCCGGCAAGGGAGCGCCTTGTTGCGGCGTGGCCCGTTGAGTGACGATTCGGTTGCACCCGACAGGGCCGGACGGATGTCCGTCCGGTCCGTCGTGTGATTGGAATCGTCGGTGCGTGGGATGTCGTCCTTCGCAAACCACTGCGAACGGACGCGGGCCGACTTCATGTCGGCTTCGTTTCCAATTCGCGGCGTGCGACCGAGAGGTGCCTCAGGAAGGTGTCGCGGCAACTCTCGATGTCACTCGCTGCAGATGAGTGACGAGCGCTAACGTAGCAGCAGCACCCGACAAATAGCGAGAGCTCGGGTTCGCTCTCGTTTGGTGAGATTGTCGGCCGGCCAAACAAACTTGTTTGGAGCGCAGAAGCAAGTCATCTCCGACGCGGAGACTTCGGTGCAGGTGACACCACGGCGCGCGTCTTTGGCGGCAGTCCGGGATCCGGCTGTGCCGCGACATTCTCTTTCGAGTACGGGACCACTCGATCGGCCACGAGTTGCAGGTTCGGGATCGCCGAATCCTTGTGCTTCGTCACCAGCGACCGCAACTCGCGCGCTGTCAGGCCGGGACGCGAATGCAGAATGACGGGCCCGCCGGTGGGACGCACGTCTCCCTCCGTCCACGAGCTGCGGCCGACCCAGTGGCCCACCAGGGCCTCACCACTTTCCATGTCGGCCCTGGAGACGAACAGGTTCGTGGTGCCACTCTCCTCGCGCGGGTCGCTGCTGCGCCAATTCAAGTTCCAGACCTTTCCCTCGTGGAACTTCAGCGGCCGCCCGAACACACGGATCCGCATCGGTTCGCCAGCGGGATTTCCGATGGTCACCGATCCGCTCAAGTTGCCGTTGGCGGTGCATTCGAGCTGCAACCGGCCGCTGAACCACAATCGTTCGAGCGGACCGTCCTTCGTCGGAGCGAACTCGCTGACGTGATACGTGTGCGTGAATCGTGAGAGACACCGCGTCAGCTCCACGGCCTCCAGCCGCAGGGCCTCGCGCTCTTCAAACGCCTCGCGCAGGCAGGTCTTCAGAATCGCGAGGGCCGCCTGTTTCTCCTTCGAGTCACCGGACAACGCGATCACCGGCTTCGCGGCGGAAGAAACATCCGGCTTGCGGGAAGCGGCCTGCGTCCGCTTTTGTGGCGAGGTGCGCGGCAGCACGGCCACGATCAGAGTGGCATTGCGCGACGGTTCCACCGGCAGATCGAGAGCCTCCAGATTTCGCTCGTCCGCGTCATCCAACAACTCCCGGTACGACAGAGTCCAACCGTCGCTGGCGGCCACGCGTGCGTGGGCCTCCAACAGCGTTGGCACTTCGTCGTAGGACTCGACCAATCTCTCGATCTGGGACCAGGGAACATCGAAGTGCTTGCGCCGACTCGTGAGCGCCACCATCGGTGTGTCGCGAATCGCCTCCCAGTCCGGCAGGCTCGGGTTGACCGAGGACTCACCCGCGGTGATGTCCCGCTGCCGCAACAGGCAGCACCGCAAGGGCAGGCGGGCCACGAGTTCCTCAGCCGCGATCTTGCCCACACGCCCGTCGAGACAGCAGGCGACGATCGCGTCCAATCCGGCGGACGGTTGCGAGCCGAACAACAGGTCTTCCGAGTCCATGATCGTTTGCACGAACCGGAGCCGCACGTCGGGGAACTCGGCTTGAAACTTGTGCCGCGCGGCATCGAGAACCGTCGGCAGAACCCGCATGTTGATCAGGTTCGTTGTGCCAATGCGAATCGTCACGGGACGATGCGACGGCTCATCCTTCAGCAGCGACAACGCCATTTCATAGTGTTCGCGCACGACGGCCAGTTGATCGCACAGTTCCTTCAGTTGCGATTCGTCGTTCAAGAAGCCGTGAATGATTCGCTCCTGCACGAAATCCCTGTTCAAGCCCAAAGCCTCGGACAATTGCCGGCAGAACGCGTGCAGACGGGTGCCGACGGCATAGCTACCCGCCTTCACCCTGCCCGTCGTCTCTTGCCGAACCGGGAGGTACTGTTCGAGAAACTTCACCACGTCCATCCCCGGCCGAAACTTCGACCGGTTCTGCAAGGCCGCTTCGAGCATTTGCCGCAGTTGATCGCACTTGTAAATGCTGGGCCCTTCCGCAGCAGACGAGCGGAGACTCCGAGGTGAACCATCTGCGATGGCCATGTGGATGACTTCCGAAATTGAGCGGGTTTCGGCGGGACACGGTGACGTGATTCAGACAGGCAGGATCTTTGTTTCCAGTGCGGGACTGCGGGACGAACTCCATTCCGCATGAAGCTCATCCCGCCGTTCCTGAACGGCTCAACTTTTGTCGGCCGCGTCGTCTTTGCGTTTCAGCTTGCCGGCATTCTCGGCCAGGAACGACTTGATGTCGTCGCTGAACGCGAGCAGTCGTTCCCACTGTTCGACGTACAGCGTCACGGGCATCCGTTGCAGACCGTAGACGCTCATGCCTCCCTTTTCGCTGACCTTGCAGTACAGCGTGCCGCGCGGCGGGGCCGACGTCTTGATGAGCTTGGCCGCCTCGTCGGGAGTGATCTCGCCGCTCGCCACCTTTTGCAGAATCTCTTCGTTCGTCATGGGACTGTTCTCCGAGTTGGGGGAAGTTCGTGCGCTACTTGCCGAGTGCCTTGAGGCGGATGTTGCGGAAGTCGACTCGCATCGGGCCGCCGCTGTGGACTTGGAGGGCCACGATGCCCGAACGTGCGATGTCGGCGTCCGGCTCCTTGTAGTCGACCGTCGTGACACCGTTGATCTTCAGCGTGATGTGGTCTCCCTCGGCGCGGATCGTGTACTCGTTCCAGTCGGCCTTCTTGATGACCTTCGCCAACTCGGGCGACGCCTGCACGAGCACCTTGTTGCGGCGCGACTCGTCATACAGGCAGCCCCAGTAGTTCTCGCCGAGGTCCGCCTGATAGCCCGAAACTTCCGTGGTGTTCGGCAGCTTTTTCGTCCGGAACTGCACGCCGGTGTTCCCCGCGCCGTCCTTCACGCGAAACTCCAGCTTCAATTCGAAGTCGCCGAACTCCTCCTTCGTGCAGAGGAACTGGTTGTGCTTGATCCCGGGCGAGTCCCCGACAATCGCCTTGTCCTCGACCTTCCACAGCGTCGTGTCTCCCTCCCAACCGGTCAGGTCTTTCTCGTTGAACAGCGAGCGATAACCCGGCTCATCAGCCGCAGAAACAGTTTGCGAGACGATTTGCGCGAACAGCGGCATCAGCCCGCAGGCCAGCCCCAACGTGGACACGATCCAAACTCGACGACTCAGCATGATGTGATTCCTGAAACGGAGAGGGGAAAGTTGTGGGATCGAGTCTATTTCGCGGAAGTCCTCGGAACAACCAACTCGGCTCCTCCGATTGTCACTCTGCGAGACCAGCGGCATACTGCCCGCCGCATTGTTGGAGTTCGTTCAGGTCCACAGGAATGCCGCTCATGAGCCACCTCGCCTATCGACTGCTGACGATCCTCACTCTCTCGCTGCTCGCGTGTGACGCAGCCCTCGCCGCCGAGTCGCCACGCACGAACTTCGTCATCGTGCTGTGCGATGACCTCGGTTACGGAGACATCGGCTGTTTCGGACATCCTCACATCAAGACGCCGCACCTCGACAAGCTGGCGGGTGAGGGGTTGCGGTTGACGGACTGTTACGCCGCCGCGCCGGTCTGCTCTCCCTCGCGCAGCGGCCTCCTCACCGGACGCATTCCCAACCGGATGGGGATCTACGACTGGATTCCCGCGCAGAGCCCGATGCATCTGATGCAGAAGGAGGTCACGGTTGCGAGACTGCTGAAGGATGCTGGCTATCAGACCTGCCACGTCGGCAAGTGGCACTGCAATGGACACTTCAACTCATCCGAGCAGCCGCAGCCGAGTGACCACGGCTTCGATCACTGGTTCTCGACGCAGAACAATGCCGGGCCGAGTCACAAGAACCCGGTCAATTTTGTCCGCAACGGTCAGCCGGTGGGACCGCTCGAAGGCTACTCCAGCCAGATCATCGTCGATGAGGCGCTGAGTTGGCTCAAACGGCGCGACTCAACAAAACCGTTCCTGCTCATGGTCTGGCTCCACTCGCCGCACGAGCCGATTGCGACGGCGAGTTCCTTTGCCGATCAGTACAAGTCGGTCGCCGAGACGCCCGAGCAGGCCGACTACTTCGGCAACGTCACGCAACTCGATCACGAGGTCGGTCGGCTGATGACTCGGCTCGACAACGACGGCCTGCGCGATAGCACGTTCGTTTTCTTCAGCAGCGACAACGGACCGGAGACGCTCAAGCGATATCCGACGGGGACGCGCAGCTACGGCGTGCCGGGACCGCTGCGAGGAATGAAGCTGCACATGTACGAAGGGGGCATCCGGGTGCCGGGCGTCCTGCGCTGGCCGGGCCATGCGAAAGTGGGCCAGACGGTCGGTGAACCGGTCGCCAGTTACGATCTGCTCCCCACGCTCTGCGCGATCGCCGGCGCAAAGCCTCCCACGGATCGGGCGCTCGACGGCGCAAGCCTGCTGCCGCTCCTCGACGGCAAGCCGGTCGCTCGCTCGAAGCCGCTCTATTGGCAGTACGACCGAGCCATTGGCGGCGACAACCGCATCGCGATGCGAGACGGTGACTGGAAGCTCCTCGCCAACGCCGATCTCTCGAAGTTTGAACTCTACAACCTGCGCAGCGACCTCTCCGAGAAGACCGATCTCAGCGCGAACGAACCCGCCAAGCTGGCCGATCTGTCGATGAAGCTGCGGAAGATTCATGCCGAGGTGAAATCTGAAAGTCCAACGTGGCCAATCGGCCCCGGAACGGGCGGGCCAAACACCAAGAAGGCGACTCAAAAGGTACAGGCCAAATGATGAACGACAGTGTGGCACGCCCTGAGTCCTCGAAGGGCGTGGAACCAAAGGACCACGCCCTTCCCAAAGCGTCAGAGCGTGCCACACGTTCAAGTTGGCTAATTCGCGTCGCGCTGCTCGTCGTCGTGGTGAGTCTCATTGCGGTGTTCGTTCGTTATCGCGAGGCCCTCTCGTTCGACTCGCTCATCGCGCGGCAGGCCGCCCTGCAGCGGGCGGTCGTCGAGCAGCCGGCTCTCGTCCTCGGATCGGCCTTCGTGCTGTACGTCATCGTGACGGGGTTGTCGCTGCCGGGAGCGGCCGCGCTGTCGCTGGCGTATGGCTGGCTGTTCGGGTTCTGGCGCGGACTAATTCTCGTCAGCTTCGCCTCGACGGCCGGAGCCGCCGTCGCATTTCTGATGTCTCGCTTTCTGTTCCGCGACGCAATCCAAACCCGCTTCGGCGACCGACTGCATGCGTTCAACGAAGCCCTCGCCCGAGAAGGAGCCTTCTACCTGTTCACGCTGCGGCTGATCCCTCAGGTTCCGTTCTTCGTCGTCAACCTGCTCATGGGTTTGACGCCGATCCGCGCGGCGACGTTCTGGTGGGTGAGCCAACTCGGAATGCTGCCCGGAACGTGCGTGTACGTCTACGCCGGCTCCTCGGTCAGCAGTCTGGAGACGCTTCGCGACCAGGGAATCTCGGGATTGGTGACGTGGCAGTTGCTGTTGGCCTTCACGCTGCTCGGCCTGTTCCCGCTGATCGTGAAGCGGGCGATGTCGTCTTGGACAAGTCCCTCTACTACCACAGCCGATGAAGCCAGAGAAAGCTGTTGAACCACGGATTTCACAGATATCACAGATAAAACCAGAGTCCCGAGAGGTAATGACTGCTCAAACTTGACCGTGATCTCTTCCCATTTTATCTGTGTCATCCGTGAAATCTGTGATCGCCTTGGCTCTTCTCAAGATTGATGACCGCAACTTCGAGGAGCTTGAAGTCTGATGCTGCCGCACGACGAACACAACGCCCGCCTGATCAATCTCGTTCATCCGCCGACGTGGGTGAATCCGACACCCGCCCCGCGCTACAACTTGGTCGTGATCGGCGCGGGGACCGCCGGACTGGTGACAGCGGCGGGAGCGGCGGGACTCGGTGCGAAGGTCGCGCTGATCGAACGCGATCTGATGGGCGGCGACTGCCTGAACGTCGGCTGTGTGCCGTCGAAGGCCCTCATCGCGGCAGCGCGTGCGGCGGCAAATGTGAGGCGGGCGGGTGAGTTTGGAGTGAGCGCGGAACTCGGAGCGCGGAGCGCGGAGCGATCGGGCAGTGACGACGACGCTTCAAGCTCCGCACTCCGCGCTCCGAGTTCCGCGCTCGACTTCCCGCGCGTGATGGAACGCCTCCGCCGTTTGCGGGCGGACATCGCTCCCGGCGATTCGGCCTCGCGCTTTCAGAGCCTCGGCGTGGACGTCTTTCTCGGCGAGGGACGCTTCACCGGGCCGGACACGATTGAAGTTGCGGGACAGACGCTGCGGTTCAAGAAGGCGGTCATCGCGACCGGTGCGCGGGCTGCTCGACCGGACACGCCCGCCTTGGTCGGAGTGGAGCTTCTCACGAACGAAACCGTGTTCTCCCTGACGGAACTTCCGCGACGCCTGGCGGTCATCGGTGGCGGGCCGATCGGGTGCGAGTTGGCTCAGGCATTTGCTCGGCTCGGCTCGGACGTCACGCTCATCCAACGACCGAGTCAGGTGCTGGAACGCGAGGATCCCGATGCCGCGCGGCTCGTGGCGGCAGCTCTGGAACAAGACGGCGTTCGCATTGTGACCAACGCGCAGATCACGTGCGTCACGCGCGACGGCCACGACAAGCTGATTCACGTCGCACATCGGGATGAGGTGATCGAAGTGCGCGCCGATGAGATCCTCGTCGGGGCGGGACGGACTCCGAATGTCGACGGCCTGAACCTGGAAGTGGTCGGCGTACAGTATGACCGCGCGAAGGGAGTCGTCGTCGATGACCGGCTGCGCACAACCAACCCGCGGATCTTCGCGGCGGGCGATGTCTGCTCATCCTACAAGTTCACTCACGCGGCCGACTTCATGGCGCGGATCGTCATTCAGAACGCCCTCTTCTTCGGTCGAGCCAGAGCGAGTTCGCTCACGATCCCGTGGTGTACGTACACATCCCCCGAAGTCGCTCACGTCGGCCTGACCGAGCGGGAGGCGAAGGAGCGCGGCATCGAGGTCCGGGCGTTCATGCAGGACTTCCATCACGTTGACCGCGCAATTCTCGAAGGCTCGACCGACGGCTTCGTGAAGATTCTGGTCAAGGCCGGTTCGGACCGGATCGTCGGCGCGACCATCGTCGCCGAACATGCGGGCGAGATGATCGGCGAGATCGTGCTCGCCATGACCAACCGCATCGGCCTGAGGCGTCTCGCCGCGACAATCCACCCGTATCCAACCGTTGCCGAGGCGATCCGCAAGTGCGGCGACGCCTACAATCGGACCCGGCTGACTCCGTTCGTGAAGTCGCTGTTCGAGCGATGGCTCGCCTGGACACGGTGATCCCGATTGCGACGTCGAGGCTCATCCGTCACAATCTCAGCCAGCCCGCCTGCCGATAAGACTCGCCAGAGTCTCCCACCCAAACCGGCTCGCCCAGAATGAGGAATCTCGCCGGATGCTTTCTGCAGTTCGATTCGCCGCCGTTTGCTGCCTCGCTTGGGGAATCGGCTCGCCGTTGCTGGCTGCCGACGCACCGTCGCCCGAGCAGCTTGAGTTCTTCGAGAAGCAGGTTCGTCCGTTGCTGGTCGAACACTGTTCGGAATGCCACGGTGCCAAGAAGTCGGAAGCGGGACTGAGACTCGACACGAAACGAGGCTTCGCCAAAGGGTCGGACACCGGGCCGATCGTGGTCGCCGGAAACGTGGACGCTTCGCGGTTGATGAAGGTGCTGAGTTATCGCGAGGGCGATACGCAGATGCCTCCCAAGGGGAAGCTGTCCGACGAAAAGATCGCCGTCTTCAAGAAGTGGCTGGAACTCGGATCCCCGTGGCCCGACGAGGCGGCTGGCGCGGCAGACGGCTCGTCCGCAAAGAACCATTGGGCGTTCCAGCCGGTGAAGCGGCCGAGCATTCCGGAAGTGCGGAGTGCGGAGTGCGGAGTGCGGAGTGAAAGCCATGACAAACCAGAACCAACCCCTCTCGATCCGACTTCGTCTTCACTCC
>JBBPIS010000096.1:0-30637 GCA_038040225.1 Planctomycetota bacterium | reverse complement strand
GTCACCGGACCCGAACATGGATTTGCGTGTTGGTTCTGGGACTATGACAACGATGGCCAACTCGATTTGTACGTGAACGACTACACGAGTTCGCTCGCGGAGTTCGTCGCCGTCTCCCTGAAAGCACCGCTCAAGCGATCGAGTCGTCCTCGGCTCTATCGCAACGTCGGTGCCGGGGGCTTTCGCGAGGTCACCCGTGAGGTCGGGCTGGACCGGGTGATGATGCCGATGGGCTGCAACTTCGCCGACATCGACAACGACGGCTTTCTCGACGTCTATCTCGGGACGGGCCGCATGGCCTTGGAGGTTCTCGTTCCCAACCTGATGTTCAAGAACGAAGCGGGGCGGCGGTTCGAGGATGTGACAATGTCTTCGGGCACCGGACATCTCCAGAAGGGACACGGCATCTCGTTCGCCGACTACGACTGTGACGGGGACTTGGATTTGTTTGTGGAGGCGGGCGGAGGTGTTCCTGGCGACAAGGCGTACAACGTTCTGTTCCAAAACCCCGGCCACGGCCATCACTGGCTGAAGGTCAAACTCGTCGGTACCAAGACCAACCGAGCGGCGCTGGGAGCGCAGATCAAAGCCGTCGTTCAAGGAGCCGATGGGACAAGTCGATCGATTCACAGGACGGTCGGCAACAACGGCAGCTTCGGCGGCAACAGCCTCGTCGAGTCAATTGGACTGCTCGAAGCAACGAGCGTCGCGGAGCTCCACGTCACCTGGCCGACCAGCCAGACGACGCAGACGTTTCGTGACATCGACGCCGATCAGGCCATCGAAATCACGGAAGGGGTCGATTCCTTCAAGCCACTCCCCCAACCGAAGCTCACTGTCCCGCAAAAATGATTCACCGGTGACTGACCGTTTGTCGTCGCCTGGGCTCCTTGGACGGGACGGGACAACGAACGAGCCACGGAGTCCGTTCGCTTCTCGATCCATTTCAGCCGGAACGTTAGCGATCACGCTCTGATTGGCCATCCGGGGCTTGCTTCCGAAAGAGCAGCTTGCGGTGTTTGGCCGCCGACTCGCGATCACCCACTTCGGTGTAGGCCTTCGAGAGAAAATCATGCAGATCCCGCAGCGTCGGGTTGAGCTCCAAGGCTCGTTCCGCAGACGCAATCGCGCCGGCCTTGTCGCCGCGATACATCAGCGTCCCCGCCAATCGACCGTGGTACGAACCGTGCCACGGGTTCAGGTCCATAAATCGCTTCAAGTAGCGTTCGGCCGGAACAAGTTGAAATTGGTCGTGGTACATCGTCGCCAGGTTTTGGAGGGTCGATTCGTGTCGAGGATTCAACTGCAACGCCTGAAGCCACCACCGCTCGGCCTCTTTCGGTTGGTTCTGAATTTGACAACCATTGCCCAGCGCGACGAAGAGCTCCGGATCGTCGGGAGACGCCACAATCAGCGGCATGAGCAGACGATTCGCTTCTCGCACCAGTTCTGGACGAACGGGTGGCCCCAGGGCATCGCTGATCAATTGGAATGCCCGGGCCCGGTCCAATTCTGATTCTGGAATCGATCGCTCGACGAACTGAAACACCCTGGATTCTCCGCCACTCTGATCCTCCTCGTCGTTTGATGGGCGGCGCAGGATGCGGTGATCCGCGATCGACCGGTGCAGGACGTTCGTCGAGGGGACGGACGGCATGTGGCATTTCGTGCAATTGTCGAAGTGCGGCGCGGCCTCGCGTTCGGACGGAGGCAGCGAGCAGCCGTGGTCGGCGTGGCACTTCAGGCAGCGCTGGCGAAAAAACTCCGACTTGTCGGACTCGGCCGGAATTGAATGCGGATCGTGGCACGAAATGCAGCCCATCCGTCCCGCACTCCGCTCGAAACAAACGCTGCTGGCCATGTGCTCGACCTGACTTGCCGCGCGCCCCGAACGTGTCACGCCCGCTCCGTGTGATTTGACGAAGACAAGCCAGTTGTCTTCGAGTCGTTCGCCGGGTCGAAAGTCATGCGCTGTCCGACCTGTTCTGAGAACCCGGCTTTCGCCGTGCAGATGACACTGAGCGCACACCGCCTCGCGACGATCAACTTCGAGATGAGCGGGGTTCACAATCGGGTCGTTGGCGATGTCTCCCGACTCCCGCGCCGCGACATGCTTTCGGCCGGGACCGTGACATCGTTCGCATCCAATGGAATCTTCGAGAAACGGTGGCTGCCCAAATCGGTCAGGCTCACCGTGCACGATATTTGGCAATCCGGCATGACACGCCAGACAGCCGCCCGTCACGCGTCTCTCAAATCGCTTGTGATAGTCCGGCTGGTAGTCCGGCGACAGCGTCCACTCTCTTTCCTCGGAATGCCACGAGATGCTGGACTTGAACATCAGGCCATCGCGATCGATCACATACCCCCGCCCGCGCTTTCCGGAACCGAGCGCGTAATCCACGTGAACCGACTGGTCGTAGATCACCTCACCGAGCCGATCGACCATGACTTCGTGATGTCGAACCCCCTCGGCTGTTCGTTCCACTCGATACCTGCGGTTTCCCGGTGGAGCGAACTCTGTTTGTTTGGCGTAATCCTCAATGGGTGTTGCGGCCGTCACTTTGGCAAACGAGTGAGCCATCGGATGCGCTTGGTATTTCTCCCAGATCTCGGGATGGCAGTCTCGGCAGGCGGCACTTCCGACGTAGTCGGCAATGGAAGGATCCACGGGCGTGACGGGGCGAGGAGACGGGGACGGCTCTTCGATCAAACGATTCTCAGCCGAGACGCCCTTTGGTGGTTGGCCAGCGCGAGGCGCATCATCCCGCCGATTGAACTGCCAGAGCGCCACGGAGGCGGCTCCCGCAATCAGGGTCGTTGCCAAACAGACGGCCTGCAATCGTCGAGCGGTCACGAGTCCAATCCCCACATTTCACAGCAAGACGTTGCGACGAGCCTCTTCCAAACCGTGACCCGACTCGTTCGTTGCGGGTCCGAAACATCCGGAATCGATGACCGCCTGAAGCGAGTGCCTCGACAGGAACGCGCGTTGTTTCGTGTCCTTTGACAACCACGAAATCGTGGTCCGAGAGCGAACTGACACCTTCAGAGGGAGACGCTACACTGCCGCGAAGCCCATCTCCACAGGGCCAAATCGTAACACATCATGTCAACAGGTGCCGCCGACGGAACCAGGCTCGCGAACACGATCCCTGACGAGTTCATTCATGAGACGAGCCGCCGCCATGGCCGGAAGTTCAATGTCGAAAATCCTCCCTCCTGCGAGCGTCGTGCTGTTCGTCATGTGGGGAGGCTTGGTGGTGACGGGCGGCGGATGTCATGAGACGGCCACACCCGAGATCAAGCGCGAGACACCGAAGCAAGAACCGCAATCAACTCCACTGGCGTTCCCGTCGGTGAAGGCCGAGCGCGCCGCCGAAGCCGTTGAAGTGGCCGTGCCTCGAAACCTGTCGTTCGTCGATGTCGCTCACGATCGCGGACTGCGTTATCTCTGGCCCGAGCAGCCGCGACCCATGACAGCCTTGGATGCGTTCGGTGCCGGCTGCGCCGCATTCGATGCGGACAACGATGGCTGGCAGGATGTGTTGCTGGTGGGAAGTCCGTCTCCAGCCCTGTTTCACAATGTGGGAGGCGCTCGGTTCCAAGAGGTCACAGACGAAAGCGGACTCAAGGCGGTCACCGGGCATTGGACCGGTTGTGCCATCGGCGACTACGACGGCGACGGACTACTCGACGTATTGCTCACCGGCTATCACCAGCTTGCGCTCTTCAAGAATCTCGATGGGCGGCGATTTCGAGAGGTCACAACGACGGCGGTCCTCGATCCATCGAACCAGGGATACTGGGGGGCCAGCGCCGGCTTCATGGATCTCGACGGCGACTCGTGGCTCGATCTGGTGATTCTGAATTACGTCATCTATGGCCCCGAGACACAGAAGTACTGTGAATACACTCCGGGAGTGCGATCGGGCTGCGGCCCCAAGACGTATCTTCCCGAACGCGGCCAGATCTGGAGGAACACCGGTGCCGGGGCGTTTGAGCTTGTCCCGCCGGAGCGGGGAATGCAGCAGACTCACGGTGTCGGATTGGTGTTGGCGTTCACCGACTTGGACGACGACGGCCGCATGGACTTCTACATTGGAAACGACGGCGTCGCAGCCGACCTGCTTCACAATCAGGGCCATCTGAGATTCGAGAACATCGCGTCGGTGGCGGGTGTTGCCACGTCCGACAACGGGGGTGCCGTCTCTGCCATGGGAGCGGACTGGGCCGACTTCGATCGCGACGGACGACTGGACCTCGCCGTCACCAATTGGCACGGCGACTCGTTCGTGCTCTTTCAGGGTCTCGGCAACAAGTTGTTCATGGATTGCGCCAAGCGGACCGATCTGGCCCGCAGCACGAAGAACCGCATGGGCTTCGGTGCCAAGTGGATTGATTTTGAGAACGATGGCTGGCCGGACCTGTTCTTCGTCAACGGACACGTCTACGACAACTCGGCCGAAATCCACGGTTCGGGTGTTCCGTTCCGGCAGCCGATGTCTCTGTACTGGAATGATCGCGGCCGGAAGTTCATCGACATTGTTCCCCGACTCGGGACCGACATTCAGCGGTCAATGGTCGGCCGCGGTTCGGCGACGGCCGATTTCGACAACGATGGGCGAGTCGATCTGCTGGCGGTCGACTTCGAGGGGCCGGTAATGCTGCTCGAAAACAGGACCGAAGCAAATCAGCATTGGCTGAAGCTCGATCTGCGAGGCAAAGCCCCCAACATGTTTGCCTACGGCGCGCACGCCGTCGGAAAATCTGGCAACCGAGTCTGGCTGGCCGATGTGTCGCCAGCCTCCAGCTATCTTTCGTCGAGCGATCCACGCATTCATTGGGGGCTGGGTGACGTCACCACGCTCGAAACGCTCACGATTCGTTGGCCCTCGGGTTCCAAACAGACGTTGCACAACCTCACGGTCGACCGGATAGTGCAAGTGGTTGAAGAACAGCCCTGATCATTCCGCTCTCTCCATTGGTTGCTGGATCTGAATGTCTTCCAACCGGCGCATCGTCGTCATCTCCGTCGCGATCGTCGTCCTCGCGACCGCCGCCATTTCACCGTATGCCTACCGCGAGTGGTGCAGTTACCGGCGGAACGATCTGGCGGAGCAATGCCGCGCCGCGCGAAGTCGTCAGCGCTGGGACGATTTGCAGGTTCTCGCCGATCGCTGGTCGAAATGGGATTCGCAGAACGGTGAGGCGTGGATGTACCGCGCGCAGGCTGCCAGCGGTCGGCACGAGTGGTTGGAGGCCGCGAATTATTTTTGGCGCGTCCCCGACACTGACGCCCGCGCGATCCCGGCCCTGATCGAACTGTCGAAGCTCGCCTTCACCCACCTCAACGATCCGCTTAGGGGAGTGGCCGCCTGCGAACGAATCCTGCGAATCGACCCGCGCGCCGCCGGGGCGCATCAGCAACTGATCTGGTTCCATGCGATGACGCTGCAACGTGAGAAACTGTTGCGACAGATCCACGCGGCCATCGATGTGCAGCGCGAGCCGCGCGAAGCCTATGTCTACTTCTTTCTGGCGGACACCCTGCGGTCGGGGAGTGCCGTCGAACTCAACGAGCGCTGGCTGGAGGCGGCTCCGGACGCGGAGCTGTTTCTCGTCGCGCGAGTGCTGCAATTGCCAGACTTGGAGACCGAGTCACCCGACACTCCAAACCCTTCCCCGGCGGGGGAGCATCCGAAAACAATGACGGGCCGCTCCAAACTGGAGTTGGTCGATGAACTGCTGAACCGCTTTCCGCACAACATGGAGTTGCTCGCGTACAAGGCCGACGACTGCATTACCACCGGCGACATCGACGGCGCGGCCGCACTGTTGTCGCAGGCTCCGGACGCCGCCACGCAGGACAACCGGTTCTGGCGCATCCAGGGCTGGCTCCACGAATCGAACAACGAACTCGAAGAGGCCAACACCGCGTATCGCCGGGCTCTCGAACGGCATGCCGTTGATTGGAACACCATGAATCGGCTGGCTGTCGTCGAGCGTCGTCGGCAGAACATCGCCGAGGTGCAGCGTCTGACCAAACTGGTCGAGCGAGCCAATGAGGCTCGCCGAGTCCTCCGGAAACTTGAGGCCGTGGAGTTGGTGACACCGGAAATCCTCGTCGAACTGGCGAGGCTGTATCGGGAGAGCGGCGAACGAGTTGTCGGACCGGCACTCGAACGCCGACTGGCCCAGGCCGAGGCCCATTGACCGCTATTGAAACGCCGTAGCACATGCTGCCAGCTTGTGCGTTTCCAAATGAAGCCAAAGCGTGGCAGGCCGTACTCCCGAAAGCCTGGTTCAGGCGATCCTCGCCGCGCGGCAACAGCATTGAGAATGCCTGAGGCGGAACAGCCACCAACCTGTCACCGGGTTGTCGTCTGGGGTGAGTTACCCGGTCGGTTCCGCCCTCGGCACAGTCTGCGGTACTCGCGCATACCGGCGACCATTGAGCACGCCGCCGATGAAGGTTGACCGGACGAGGTAGTGGTAACTCAGCAGCATCAGCGGAAGCGTGGTGCCGAGGATCAGGACGAACTTGACGCTCCAATGCAACTCCCACTCCATCACGAGAACCTGCGCGAGGAAGATGATTGGCAGATGGATGAGATACAGCCAGTACGACGAATCGGCGAGGTAACGCAGCGACGGATTGGGCTCCGAACAGAACCGCAACCCCATGCCAATGACCGCAAACGTCCAACTCCAAACGGCGATGGTGTAGCAGACCGCATAGGTCAGTTTTGTCGTGCCGGGTTCGGTGGGAGTATACGTCGGCACGACTCCCGCCAAAGCCAGCGCGGCCACGGTCAGCACGACGGCCATCGCCAGATGAATGAGCCACTGCCGCTCCCAGGCTTGCAGCAAGTCGGGCTGACGCTGCACGAGCCACCCCAAGCTGAACGCGGTCGCAAATCCGACGAACGCCGGGACGTTGGGGATGAGTGACTGATCGGGAGTCGGAATGCCGAACCACATCACCCAGCCCTCGTGGAAATACAGACTCGCACACAGGGGCGCTGCCAGAACGAGGGAAGCCAGGCCGCTCCGTAACAGAGCTTGAACGCAACGATCCAACTTTTGGCGAAGCCCCCCGCTGCGATCGATGATCCGGACGAAGACAGCGCGCGCCACGAGAACCACCGTGTACAGCCACAGCAACACGTACAGAAACCACAGGTGAGTCAGCGGGAAACTCAAGCTGCCACCAGACGGAGGCGGCGGTGGGGGTGTGCCGCCGCTCAGCTTGCTCGATCCCCAAATAAACGCCACGACAATCGGTGGAAACAGCAGCGGCCAGCCGAAGACGAGCGGCACGGCGATGCGCAGCAGGCGATTCCCCACGAACGCGCGGGCTCCCTTCCGGTGAAACATCATGCGCCCGAAGAAGCCGGCAATCAGGAAGAAGGTCGTCATGCGAAACGTGTGAATGACAAAGAACAGCACACCCAGCGTGACACTTGACGAACGATCGGAGATCGGCCACCCGACCTCCCGGAAACCCGGCAGGAACGACATGCAGGCATGCAGCACGATTCCTCCCAGTAGTGCCAGGGCCCTCACGGCATCCAGCCCATGCAGTCGGGAAGAATCAGACATGTCGAGCTTTCTGGTGGAGTTCGCCGGATGGAATTCGGAGTGGCCTGCCATTTGGCTGGTGAAAGTCTGCCGCCGTAACCGAACGACTTCACTTTCGGATCACGGAAATGTTTCGAGAGAAACTCGACGGCTGCGGATCCCAACCAACCACTGAGTCACCGAACGCGCTCAGCACATCCGCGAAACCTAGAGTCGTGGGCTCACCGTGGTTGCATTGTTCCATCCCCAAGGCTTGGCGCACACAAAAAAACCGATTTCGGCTGGCGGGGGATTCTTGAACTATAGTGATCATGGAGAGATGAAAAATCCCTTGAACCGAAAAAGGCGCGACATGCTGTTATTCACCCGTCAAACGACACCGTTGCTCGCGGACGCTTCCCGTGGCGGCGCGCCGCACGAGGGCGCGGAACTGGCCATGCAGACGGGTACGATTGCGCGGACCGATTTGCAGCCAGCCCCGCTGAAGCCCACCTGGATCCTGGCCGACAACCCGAGCGCCCGGGCGCTGACGTTGGGCGAAGCCGCGGACGGCAATTTCTTGTTCGCCCTGTGGGACTGCACGGCGGGCCAGTTCAAGTTCATCCACCGTTGCGATGAGTTCGTGCATATTCTGGAAGGCGAAGTCACCATACGCGCCGCCGACACGGAGCTGCACCTGCGCCCCGGCGACGTCGCATTCTTTCCGCAAGGCTTGACGACCTACTGGACGGTGCATGGCTACGTGAAGAAGCTCGCAATCTTTCGCTCGGCGCCTCGGGGGTGGCTGGCGCGGATTGCGGGGAAGGTGAAGCGTGTGTGGCGGGGGATTCTTTCAAGGTGATCCCGCTGGGTGGCCTCGGTTGCCGCTTCGGCGACCGTCACCTGCGTCAGATTCGGCGTCGCTACTTCCCCAGTTGGGCCTCCCAACTGAGCACATCTCCTTCGATCAAGTCTTGCACGCCGAGGAGGCGCAGCAGGTACAACACTTGCGCTCGGTGATGCATGCTGTGAGTAATCACATGCGCGATCGCACCACCGTAGGATTTCCGCGTTGGGGGCTTGTCCAGGTAATCCACCCACAGCTCGTCGAGGCGACCCTCGCGCGCGATACGAGTAGCCATTGTCGCCAACTCTACCGCGACAGCCTCCAGACGCTTGAGCAGACCGTCCACGGAGCGGCCCACCGGATCGGACCCTTGGTCGGAGCGGATGGGTTGACCGGCCATCAAGTCCGTCCAGATCTCCATATTCCGGATCATGTGCAGCAGTGTGCGGCGTAACGAGCGATGCCCGATATCGAACTCGCGATCCAACTGCTCATCTGTCAGTTCGTGGCAACGGCTCACTAACTGTCGGGTGGTCCAAGCGTCGTGTCCCAACAGGCGATCCAGAATATCCATGAGACATTATTCTCGCCGTCGAACAGATGATGATGCCGCATGACTGCGGCAATCTTTTGTCGAACTCTAGCGGCCTCACAGGGCTGCCGCAACTTTTCTTCAGCGGCCTGCCATCTTCCTCGGACATTGATTGCAACACCGAACTGTACCTCGACTTCCTCATCCCCGAGTGACACACAGCACTTCTGTAATTGCCGGCGGCTTGCAACGGTCAATCGTTGTCACCGGTTTCCAGCGTCACAACCTGACGCAGCCCGCTCACCGACGGGCTCGCCGAAATTCCGGAAATTTGAAAAAAACGCGCCTGACGTCGTTCATGAGCTACATTTTGAAAGACTCGTTGCGCGACGCATCGTTAGCGGCGGTCAGGGCCAATTCGAGCAAACTTCAAATCGCAAGTAGACTCGCCGTGCAGGACCGCGTTTATTTCCCTGTGAGATACGAGTGCATTTCTTCCTGCCGGCTTCTCAGCACTCGAACCGATTGAGCCCATCATGGCCCTGATGACAACCCCCACGGGCAGTTCCATCTTTGATCCGTCACCGGACGATCAGTCGGCCGTCACGTTGATTCTCGGAGGCGAGCGGTTGGAGTGCCGCCTGGTCGAGGTCTCCCTCGGTGACTTCGGCGTCTTGGTCCCGCGATCAACCGCCTGGATGGGCGACCAAAACGCCAAGCTGCTCACCCATGATACCGCCTACCCGGTGCGGATCCTCAAACAGGAGCCGCATCGCACCTCTTATCGCTTTACGCTGCAGAGGATTAGACAGGACGAGCACAACATCGACCACCTCGGTTTACCACAGCGATGGATTATTCACACATCGCGTTGCTGTACCATCGGGCTGATTGCCGCGATGACCTACTGTTTCGTGGCCAATCCGGGGGGTAGTTCGAAGGGCGCACACCGAGTTCGGCCGCGAGACGTGATCAACTATTGGATGCAGCCGTGGCAAACGACCGGCTGGCAGTCAAGCCATCGTGACCCTGCGGCCTCCAAGACCGAACGGGCCGCGACAACAGTCAGCCACGGCGAAGCCTGGCCCCTCAATCGGTGAGTCGCTGATACAAACGGACGGCGACCGACTCCAAATCTGTTCGCAGCACGGATTCCTCGCGCACGACGGTCGACCGTGGGCTAGGAACCCTTAGACGGCATCGTGTGTCGCACGAGCCGGTCGTGTTTGGTTCCAGCATTTGTGGCTTCCTCGAATCGAAGTGGTGCGGTGTCATGTCCGAGAATCAACGTCAGTTCTCGCGTTGCCCGCTCTCCAACGACCAGTCGTCGACCGCACTGGTCGTCAAGGGACGGTCGATCACCTGCAAGCTGGTCGAGATGTCGATCGGCGGATTCGGCGTGGTCACTCGTCAGGCCGTTCGAGTCAGCGACAACGACCCGGTGCATCTCAAGACGCGAGGCCTCGATTACATCGTCCGTGTCACGTACCAGAAGCCGTGCGACGAGGGTGTCTTCCTGGGTCTCAAACAGGTCGAAGAAATCCTGCCCGACAACACGGTCCCGCCCGATACGGCTCCGTGGCTGACCACCGCCGCGTGGGCCGCCGCGCTGAGCACCGTCGCCGCCGCCGTCTACTGCCTGTCCGGCATTCACGAGTCGCTGCCAAAGTAGCCATCATCGCTCCGCGACAAGATGCACCATCAAAGCCTGACGCGCGAGCGACGGGATCGCTGCAATCAGGCTTCGATGCAAGCGTGACTCATCCGGGCTACCGTGCGCCTCACTCCTGATCCGCGAAGACCGGGCGCAGCAGATTGTCGACCGGTGCGAAGTCGTCCGTGAGCAGATGTCCCTCGGACAGCGCGAGCACCGCACTCATCTGGCCGCTCAGCGTCGGTTCGGACTGGCCCGGCTTGGTCTCCATCGCGGCGAACGGCCCACCCTCCCAGTCGCCCGTGTCGGCAAGGTGCGACAAGTCGAGCGGCTTGCGCGAGCAGACCATCACGAACGTGTCGCGTTCGTTGTCCGGCTGACTGCTCGACGTGCTGAAGACGTAGATGTTCGGAAAGACCCTGGCGGCCGTGGCGACATAGCGACCGAGGAATCGCCCGGCACCGGGTTCGCGCGACTTCTTCGCCGCAGCCGCAACGGCCTTTGTCCACGCGGCGTTTTGAGGTTCGAGGTCAATCAGCTTCTGCTTGAGTTCGTCCGACACGATGCCTCGGAATCCGAGCACGTGCCGATCTCCGTCGAGTCGCATGACCTCGACGAACTCAAACGGTGCGTCGCCGGGGATCCAAGCTTCCAGCGTGCTTCCCGCCGCGTTCAGCTTCGACGGGATTGTTCCTTCAAACGGCTTCCGTCGGCGCGACAGACGAGCCAGCTCCGTGATGGCGTTGTTCCAAGACTGCTCGCCGTTGTCGATGCCTGCGTCGCTCTTGAACGGGCCGTCGTTTCCGGCCGGCTTCTTCGCCGCGGGAGGTTCCTTGAAGCGGACGCTCTTCAGTTGGGTCGCCTCCGCCGACGTGATCGCGCGCGTGCAGCGGATGCGATAGTCGTCGTTCTTGAGCCACTTCACTTCGAGCGGCGCGAAGCCCCGGCCCGCCGATTCAAACCGGCCATGCGTCCATGTCGTGCCGGCCAGTCCCTTCGGCAGCTCGCCCTTGTAATCGACTTCGCTCTCGCCGACTGTTTCGCCGGGGAACTCGGTGCGGGGATAGATGTCGATGATGTTCGCCTGATAGACGCCCTCGTCGGCGAGCAGGTCGTGCGTGTCCTGCAAGAACTCGCGCGTGGTCAGATGCGCGGGAATGCTGAAGTCGTTGAAGGCGTCGCCGTAGATGAAGTCGTAGCGCACCGGAGGCTTTCCCGCTGCGGCGAGCTTCTGGTTTTCACGCAGCCGGTCATCGACGAAGTTCCGCGCATCACCCAGCGTGGTGACAATTCGTTCCTGCTCGGCCTCCGTCAGCCCGAGTTCCTTCACGACGGCGCGATAGACGGCGGGATCGAGTTCCGCCACCTCGATGTTCGGACTGCCGGGGAACTCCTTTAGAAACCATCTTGGAAAGATGTAACCACCACCGCCGACGAACAACCCCGTCGCGCGCCGCGACATGCCACGAGCCTGCTCGATCTCACGATGCCACGTGGCGGTCGGTGTGTTGGCAATGAGTTGCTCGCGCGTCTCATTCGTCAGCGCCTGATAGGCCGTCACGACGCCAAGCGTCAGGTCGTGCCGCAGGGTCGGGCTCAGGCTTTCCGGAATCGTGACTCCGTCAGGCATCTGCTCGAGTGCCACGGAAGAAAACCCGCCCCACAGCGGCGCGTTCGTCTCCTTGTGCAGTTCGGTGATGGCCCTCCAAAACGGAGCGTCGGGTGACAAATCGAGCAGCGCGTCGAAGACCGCCTGCGACGGCTGGTCGATCCGCAACAGAGACATCTTCTCGTCGAAGGTCACTCCGCCCGGCAGCTTGCTGGCGTCGAATTTGTCCTTGGGGAGGCTGTTGATGGAGATCGTGACGGGCTGAACGAGCGACTTGGCCGTCGCCTTCGTCACGGCGGCGTAGACTTGTTCGTACTCGTAATGCAACGCCGTCGGATCGAGCGGGTCGTAGTAGCTGTGAATCAGTTTGTCGAGCCGCAGGTATTTGATCGGCGTGCCGTCCTCGGCCTCGTCCTCGCCGACGATGATCGTCGAGTAGTTGCTCTCGTCATAGTAGGTGCCCACACGATCGTCGCGCAGCTTGAGCAACAGCCCGAGTTCGTGCAGCTTCAGTCCGACCGAACCGCCAAAGTACGACCAGCGCTCGCAGGTCGTCGTGGCTTTCGACTTCGATTGAGCCACCGACAGCGTCGAGCCAACCGTCTTCCCCACGGCGGCCATCATCGGCTGAGTACACGTCGCGGCGAGGACCGTCCAACCGAGCAACTGCATCCAGCCGCAGACGACCGACGCTCGAAAGATCTTTCCCGATCCAGCCATGATTACGGCGAGCAATCCCAACGTGGAGGCCGTCAGCCCGATGATGGTTCTCGTCCCCCAGACGTCGATCAGATAGAAGCCGGTCAGGAACGTGCCGACGATCGAGCCGAACGCACCCCACGCATAGACGTTGCCGACCGTCGAGCCGGTCTTCGTGCTGCGCGACAGCGCCATGCTGGCGACCAGCGGCGAGATCGTTCCCAGCGCCAGTGACGGCAGCAGGAAGATGGAGGCCACCACCGTCAGAATCCACGCAGGCCAACTGAACATCGACGGACGATTCATTGGTGCGATGATCTGATCGAGCCACAGCACGCTCGCGCAGGACACGCTCCCCAGCAGATACATCCACGCCAGCGAGCGGCTGCGGTCGTAGCGGTCCGCCAGCCACCCGCCCAGCCAGTTGCCGAGCGTGATCCCCGCCAGCACGACTCCAATCACCGAGGTCCACGTGTAGAGCGACGAGCCGACCGTCTTGCTGATCAGCCGCGAGGCGGTCAGTTCGAGCGTCATCACACAGACACTGGTCACGAACACGAGGGCGTTGTAACCCCACAGCGCCCAATAATCGGCCCGCTTCGATTTGGCCGACGGCTTCTTCACGAACGTCCTCGCCGGCGAAACGGCCGGCGTCGGAACGGCGTCGTCCAACATCGGATTCGGCGCGGAGAGACGATACGTCGGCTCAGGCTCAGGCGACTCGGGCGAACGCGCGGCATCCTCGGGCAACGGAGTCGAGTCGGCAGGCATGGCGGTGGCTCTCGAAGAGGGTGGTGACTCACGCAGAGAAGTCTTTCGGACAACGAGCGTGCAGATGATACGAAAGCACACGCCCGTAGCACACGCTGTCAGCGTGTAGCTCTTCCCCGTGCGGGTCGTTCGGAGAAAGACGCACAACCTGGCGGCATGTGCCACGGCCGACTACGTCATCAGTTCGTCGTCCTCAACCACCGGAGGTTCCGTCGCATGCACGGGAGTGAGCATGTCGGCCTGCCAGAACGCGGAGAGTTTCCGCACGATTTCAATGAACTTGTCGAACGCCAGCGGCTTGGTCAGGAACGCTTCGACGGGCAGTCCGCTCGCGGAGAAGGAATCGCCCTCGCCCGTCATCACGATCACCGGCAGAGTCTTGAGGTCGCCGTCGGCTCGCAATCGCGCGAGCAACTCGGTTCCGTCGAGGCCCGGCAACTTCAGGTCGAGCAGCAGCAGATCGGGTCGCGGCGCGTTGGCGTAGGGTCCGCGTCGCTTCAGAAACTCCCAGGCATCCGCTCCGTCGGTCAGCCACGTCAGCCGATGCGGCACCTGACCATTCTTGAGCGCCCCGATGGCCAGCCGGGCAAACGTCAGGCTGTCTTCGACCAGCAGAATCTCCATCGGTCGGCCAACGGTTTCGTGCGTCATGTCGCGGATTCTTTTCTCGACGGCGGCCAGGTGTCGCGGCGTGATTGTAGTGGGGCGACACCGGCTCTGTCAGCAGGCGAGAGTTATACCTCACGCGGCGCGGCGATGAGACTGCGCGCCGAACAGGCGCTGGTAGGCGGGGCAGGTCGCCAGCACATCGGCATGCCGGCCGAACGCGATGGCCCGTCCCTGCTCCATCACCAGCACGTGTGACACCAGCTCGACGAGCGTCGTCGTCATGGCGTGCGTCACGATCAGCGTCGTGCGGCCATTCGCGAATTCTCTCAACGTTTCGTGAATGAGCTGCTCGCTGTGTACATCGACCGCCGACGTGGCTTCGTCGAGGATCAGAATCGTCGGCTCGCGCAACATGGCCCGCGCCAGAGCGACTCGCTGCCGCTGTCCACCCGACAGGCGCTGGCCGCGATCACCCACTCCCGTTTCCAAACCATCGGGCATCTGCCGCGCGAAGTCGGTCACGCGCGCCCGCCGCGCGGCCTCTTCAATCTCGCCGCGCGAGGCCCCGGCGCGGCCGTAGGCGATGTTGTCGGCAATCGTCCGGTCGAACAGCAGCGTCTCCTGCGTGACGACTCCAATCTGCGCACGCAACTCGCGCAGATCGGCCTCGCGCAGATCGACGCCATCGATGCGCACGGTTCCCGACTGCGCGTCACAAAAGCGAGGCAGCAGGTTCACCAGCGTCGACTTGCCCGAGCCGTTGCCTCCCACCACGGCGACCACCGCCCCGAATGGAATGCAGATTGACACGTCGTCGAGCGCCGGTGGTCGCGTCCCGTTCTCATCGAGCGATGCGTAGCGGAATGTCACGCGGTCGAACTCGATCGACTGGCTGTGCCGTGGCAGCGGCGCGGGGTCGGCAGGGGAGGCAATCAGCGACGGACGATCCATCCAGCCGAAGACGCGATCGCAGGCGGCGGCCGATTTCTTGACCAGCGAAAAGACCCCGGCCAGCTTGCGGGCGGGATCGAGAATCCCCGCCAGCAGCGAGTACAACAGAGCCAGTTCGGCCGCCTCAATCTGATTCGCCGCCAGTCGCACACCGGCGATCGACGTCTGATGGTGGAGGACCAGGTAGGCACCGGGCAGCGACGCCGCGCAGACCGCCACCGTCGCGAGAAACTCGATCGACGGATTGGTCAGCGCGTCGATGCGGACGATCTGCATGGCCTTGTCAAAGTAATCGCGATGCTCGCGCGACAACCGTCGCCGATGCAGCCGCTCGTTGCGAAAGGCCAGCACGGAACGGAACGACTTGAGCGTCTCATCCAGCACGCGATACACGCGCGACATGCTCTCCATCTGACGACCGCTGGCCCGTTTCAAGCCGCGGCCGAATTTCTTGAAGAGCACCAATCCGACCGGGACACAGACAAACGAGAGTGCCGTCAGCCGCCAGTTCACCCCCAACGCGCAGCCGATGCAAAACAGAGCCTTCAACGGTTCGAGCACAATCAGGCTGCCGAAGAGGACCAGCCCATAGGAGACTTGCTGCAGCTCGAACGTGAACCGCGACATCAGTTGCGGCGTCGTTTCGAGAGCCACCGTCTGCTGGTCGAGTTGCAGAGTGCGGCGCAGCAGCCGTTCGCGCAACGACTGCATCGTCCGCTCGACAACCGAGCCCACCAACACATCCACCAGGTACGAGGCCCAGCACTTGAGGGCCGTGACCGCGAGCAACGCCGCCATGACCGCAACCAGCAACGAAAAACGATCCCTCGGCACCCACGGCAGCAGCGTCGAGGCGATCCAATTGTTCTGCCACTCCCGCCGCGCCGCCTCCTTCAGTGCGGAAACGCATCGCGCCCGGTTGGTCTCGAACAGCTTCAACTTCGATTCGGGATCGTCAAGGCGCAGGTGGTCCAGTTCCACATCGAGCGACTGCAAGCGAATCGTTTGCGTCGCGATGGACCAACCGGCCCCCTTTTGCTCGGCCGCGATGTACTCGTGCAGCCCCTGCCCTTCGAGCAGCAACTTGACGACGGGAAAGACGAGCATCAGCGCGACGACCGACAGCACCGCCGCAATCGCCGCCAACACGGCCGACACCACCAGCCGATGCCGCTGGGGCCAGACGAACGGAAACAAACGCGCCAAACTGCCCACAGATTCCATCCTGAGAGACGGGACTCAATCGGGGCGGGATTAGACACGCAAGCCGAAAACCGGTCCAGAGGAGAGTTGATGGTCGAGGGTTGATGGTTGATGGTCAGAGGAAGAGGGACATGGTTGGACGCTGGTCTTCGTCTGCCCTTCAACCATCAACCCTCGACCATCAACCTTTAGAACCGCGCCTTCCGCTGTGACAGATACTCGACCAGTGCGCGGTCGAACGGCAGGCTGGTGTCGAGCGGCACGTAGTCGGCTCCCATCCGCAGACATTCGGTTTTGTAGGTCTGCCGCAATTCCTCGACCGCGCCGAGATAGTCGCCTCGAATCCCGGCGGCATCGACCACGAGCCGCTCGCCCGTCTCGGGGTCTTCAAAATCGGAGAGGCCATCGAACGGGAAATTGACCTCGGCCTCATCCAACACGTGGAAGATGATCACGTCGTGACCGGCATGTCGCAGCATGTGCAGGCTGTCGAGCACCGGCTGCGGATCGCAGAGCAGATCGGACATGAGCATCATCAGCCCGCGATGTCGGATCATCGACGCGATGCGGCGCAGGTTGCCCGCCACGTCGGTCTCACCGGCCGGCCGCGCCTTCGACAACAGCGCCAGCATGTTGCCGAGCTGGCTGCGCTTGCTGCGCGCGGGCAGACACGTGCGCAGTTGCCTGTCGAACGTCATCAGCCCGACCGGATCCTGCTGGTGAATCATCAGGTACGCCAGGGCAGCGGCGAGGCAGGTGCAGTAGTCGAACTTCGTCAGCTCCTGCCGATACGTGTAACCCATGCTCTCGGACAGGTCCATCAGGATGTAGCCCGAGATGTTGGTCTCGGCCTGATACTTCTTCACGTACAGGCGGTCCGTTTTGGCGAAGACCAGCCAGTCGATGTCCTTCGGATCGTCTCCCTGTTGATAGCGACGATGCTCGCTGAACTCGACGCTGAATCCCTGAAAGGGGCTGGCGTGCAGACCGGTCAGGAAGCCCTCGACGATGAACCGCGCCCGCAGGTCGAGCCGCGCGACGTTGCGGATCACGGAAGGCTTCAAATACTGCTCGGCACCGGGCATGAAGGACACTCAGTCTGGTTCGAGCTTTCACACATCAGGGGTCAGGCACTTCGGAATTCGGAATTGGCCGAGCAACGTTTCGAACATAGCGATGACCGTAATCGGCCAATTCCGAATTCCGAAGTTCCTGACCCCGAACGACCAAGCTCATCGGCCGGAGCGGTCGGCGAGACGTTGAACCGGGAAAATGTTAACGGTCGCCGCGATCTCATGCACCGCGGGGTTCGGCCGAGACCGATGGCCTCCGCATTATCGCAACAAAAAAAAACGAACGCGGACTCAAATTGACCGACACAAGCTCCCAACCCTCCCCGTTCAACTCCATGAGAGCGTCCTCAAGTTGGAGCACAATGTCACTTTTTCCCGCCTCTCGAGATCCATATTGCTTCCCCGCTCGATCGGCCCAATAACATCTCGGTTTTGGGGCTGATCGAGCAGGGAAGAAACCATAGCTCTCTCCGGTGTACCGAAGCGTCTTGTATTCCCAGCTCGACATCAGCGCCTCCTCTGCAGCCTAACGCATCTTCGACGACGCGCTGGCCGCTACTTGGTCACCGAGAACTTTTGGACGGTCGTCTGCTTATAGGTCTCGCCGGGGCTGAGTTTCGTCGTGGGGAACTCGGGACGGTTGGGTGAGTCCGGGTAGTGCTGGGCTTCGAGACAGAACGCACCGTGCTTGGGAGCGCCCCCCGTCTTGGAATTCCCTTCGAGGAAGTTGCCGGTATAGAACTGAATGGCCGGCTCGGTCGTGAGGATTTCCAGCACGCGGCCCGAGGTCGGCTCGACGATTTTCGCCGCCGGACGCAACACACCCGCGGGGCCGTCCACCACGTAACAGTGATCGTAGCCGCCGGACCCGTTGACCGGCTGCTCGATGCGCGTCCCGATCTTCTCGGCCTTGAGGAAGTCCATCGGGGTTCCCTCGACGGAGGCGACCTCGCCGGTCGGAATGCCCGTCTCGTCGACAGGCAGATACTTGGTGCAGGCCAGCGTCAATTCGTGATCGACGATCAAGCCGCTCCCCGCTCCGGCCAGGTTCCAGTAGGCATGGTTCGTCAGGTTCAGGACGGTCGGCTTGTCGGTCGTCGCTTCGTAGTCGATCTTCAGTTCGTTGTCGTCGGTCAGCGAGTAGGTGATGACGGTCTTCAGTTCGCCGGGATAACCCTCTTCGCCATCCGCACTGACATAAGTCAGCTTCACGCCGGCGGCCTTGTCGTTCTGAAACGGCGCGGCCTTCCAGAGCTTCTTCATGAAGCCCTCTTTGCCGCCATGCAAGCTGTTCGGTGGGTTGTTCGGAAACAGTTCGTACTCGGTGCCGTCGAGTGAGAACTTCGCCTGGGCAATCCGGTTGGCATAGCGGCCGCAGGCCCCGCCGAAGTACGGGGCATTTTCCTGATAACCGGCCACGTCGGGGAAATTCAATGTCACGTTGGCCAGCTTCCCCGCGCGGTCGGGAACCTCGACCGAGGTGATGATGGCTCCGAAGTTGATGAGTCCGACTTTCATCCCGGCCCGGTTGCGCAGGCTGAACTGGGTGACTTGATCGCCGGCCTCGGTCTGACCAAACGGTTCGCTTTGCACGGTGAGCATGGGTTCTTCCGAAGTGTTCGTGTCGGTGGAGGTGTTGGGGCTCGTGGCCTGAGTCAGGGAACCGCCGGCTTTCGGATTCGGCTTTGTCACCTTCCCCTCACAGCCCACGAAGGCCACACCGCCACCGAGCAGCATCGCCGCCACCAGCCTCTGTCGGAACGAAGTCTTCATCGCGAGCATCCTGAGAAGTGCAGCGGGACCGAAACCAAGGGGACGGTATCTTGAGATGCACTCCCAACACGGTCAAGCGAGGGGGTAGTGGGTCAGTTTGCGTAGCGGCAAGCAGCCTTGCTTGCCGTCGAGCCACAAGCAAGGCTGCTTGCCGCTACCAGAAAGTCTGTTTTCGTCAAACTGACCCACTACTCAGCCATCGCTCACGCCTTTTCTGTCCGCCAGGCCAGTCGGGGGCGGAGGAGGCCGGGCCAGTTGGTGTGGTAGCCCTTCTCGATCAGGTGGGGATCGAGTGTCGAGAACGAGACGGCGTCCTCGGTGAGCAGTTCGGCCACGGGGCCGTCTCGACCGAGCAGGACGCAGACGTTGTAGTCGCCCTGGTTGAGGAGGTTCGCGGGGATCTCACACGTCGAGCGATAGCGGCCGGCCGCGTACTCGTGCCGATGCTGCGATAAGGCGTCGGTGTCGGTCGAGTTGTTTGTCTCCGAAGCGAACGCCAGGTTGCCGAGCCGGTCGCGGAGAAACAGCCCCGCCCACGCGCGGGCTGTGGGACGAAGGGACTCGTACTCGATCTCGATCTCGATCGGCAGTTCGAGGTTGACGGCCGCCGTCGGGCCGTTTGAGTCGGCCTGTCGGACGGTCACGCCGCGCAGACGCAGGGCCGCGGTCTGCGGAGCGACCGCCGCATCCACCCACTTCACCTCACCGGCGGCAACGCCGGTCGATCGCAAGTACGTCTCGATGACGTCGGGGGCGGGACCGTCCTGAACCAGTCGGCCCTTCTCCAGCAGGATCGCCCGCCGACAGATGCTCGACACCGCACTGAGGTTGTGCGAGACAAGCAGGATCGTGCGACCCTGCCGGGTCACGTCCTGCATCTTGCCGAAGCACTTCTTCTGGAACGCGAGGTCACCGACGGCGAGGACTTCATCGACGATCAACACGTCTGGCTCGAGATGGGCCGCCACCGAGAAGCCCAGTCGCACGTACATGCCGCTCGAATAGTGCTTCACGGCCGTGTCGAGGAACCGTTCGATCTCGGCGAACGCGACGATCTCATCGAACCGGCGCAGGATCTCGCGCCGCGTCATGCCGAGGATCGCGCCGTTGAGAAAGATGTTCTCACGACCGGTCAGCTCGGGGTGAAAGCCGGTCCCGACTTCGAGCAGACTGCCGACGCGGCCCCACAACTCGATCCGCCCGCGCGTGGGAGCCGTGATCCGCGAGAGGAGCTTCAGCAGCGTGCTCTTCCCCGCCCCGTTGCGACCGATGACCCCGAGTACCTCACCGCGCGGGACCGCGAACGAGACGTCGTCGAGCGCCCAGAATGTGTTGTCACCGGAAGAACCGCCGGCCGAGTTCCCCTTCATCAAGCGAGCCGGCAGCCGCGCGATGTTCCGCGCCACGTTCTCGATGAACTCAGTCATGCGGTGATATTCGAGTTGATGCCCGAGTCGGAACGACTTCGCCAGTCCGTCCACTCGCAGCGCGAGATCGCTCATCGTCAAATCCGATCTGCCAGAAAGCGTTCGACTCGACGGAAGTACCACTCACCGGTCAGCAACACCACCAGCGTGGCCAGCACGGACATCAGCACCTCGATCGCTCCCGGTCCGTGCGTGCCGAGCAAACTCCAGCGGGCGGCCTCCAGCAGCGAAGCCATCGGATTCAGACCGTACAGCCAGCGCCATTCGGTCGAGATCAGGCGGGACGTTTCGTAGACCACGGGGCTGATGAAAAAGCCCATCTGCAACGCGAACGGCACGACGATGCCGAAGTCCCGGTAATGAGCGTTCAGCGCCGACAGCCACAGGCCCAGCGACAGCGCCGCCAACACCGTCAGCAACACCACGCCCGGCAGCGCCAGCAGCGCGACCGTCGGCACGACGCGATACCACGCCATCACGGCGATCAACACGACGCTGCCAATGCTGAAGTCGACCAGCGGACGCAGACAGGCCGCCAACGGCAGCACGATCCGCGGGAAGTAGACCTTGGTCAGCAGATGCCGGTAATCGACGAGGCAATTCGTGGCCGACGAAACGATCGTCGCAAACAGCGTCCAGAACAGCAGCCCACAGAACGTGGAGACTTCATACGGGACGCCGCCCGCTGCGGCGACTTTGTCACCCTCAATCAACCGGCCGAACAGACTGCTGAAGATGGCGACCTGAATCAGCGGCTGCAGGATGATCCACGCCATGCCGACCAGCGCCTGGCGATAGCGAACCTTGATGTCGCGTGCCGCAAGCGTCCAGATCAACTCCCGGTATCGCCAGACCTCGCGCCAATCGAACCACCGGGCCGGCCTGGCAGCATCGATCACGAACGGCCGGTCCGCGCCGGTCGACTCAGAAACAACAGCGGCTTCGACGGGCAGACTCATGAGATGGCGAGGACCGAGGGAGGATGTGAGACGGTCGGCGATGATAGGTTACGTCCTGCAACACGTCTACGTTTGACACGACGTCGGCAGAGCCATCGCCTGTTTCCCTTTGTGTCTCCCTCGATTCAATAGGGCGACGGCTCTGACAAACCAGCCTCCGTGAAGTTGAGCAGCGCATCAACACTCGCACGGAATGCCGCCTCGTCTCCCGCCAACAGCGACGCACGCGCCGCGCGCAGCAACTCGACCTGTCGCGCACTGATCGGGATCGCGCTCCCCGGGGGAGGGACGTGCGGGACGAGTCGCTCGACAAGCTGCCGCTGCAACTCATCGACGCCCTCACCGGTACGGGATGACACGCGCAGTGCCCCGGCGGGTCGATGACGCAACCAGCGATCCAGCCGATCGCACTTGTGAGCGACCACCATCGCGTCGGGCCATTCGGCGAGGAGCCGCTCATCGTCTGTAGATGGTGGTTCGCCGAGGTCGATCAGCACGATCTTCACATCCGAGGTGGCCAGCCGCGCGCGAGAGAGAGCGATGCCGGCCGCTTCGAGTTCCTCCGCGGAATCGCGCAGCCCGGCGGTGTCGGCCAGCAACACCGGCCACCCGTCAAACGCGGTCTCCCCCGTCACGACGTCGCGCGTCGTCCCCGGCTGATCAAACACGATGGCCCGTTCGTACCCGAGCAGCCGATTGATGAGACTCGACTTTCCGACGTTCGGCCGTCCGGTCAAGACGACGCTCCACGGCCGAGTGAGATGCAGCCCGAAGTGGGACCACGCGAGGAGTGCGTTCAGTCTGGAGAACGTCTCGACGATAAAATCACCGACCTGAGAAGAAGGAGAGACGGAGAGACAGAGGGACGGGGAGACCGGCAGTGCCAGACGCCGAAACGCCTCGCGCAACAGGCCGTTCGATTGTTCGAGCAGAATCTCGGCGGTGCGCCAGGTGGTAGCGCGGCTCAGCGCGTCGAGGCATTCGGCGTCGAACGACTCTCCCTTCGCGGCGCTTTGCGACTGCCAGCTCATCACTGCGCAGCCCGCTCGTTGCAGATCGTTCAGGATCCGCCGGACTGCTGCGTCGCCGCCGTGGCAGTGCAGCTCCAGAGTCTCGTCCGACTGGCGACCGACGACGATCTCCTCAGCGTCCTCACGACCCCAACGCCCGAACGCGATGCGACGCAGTTCTTGTTGGGACAGCGATCGGCCATTCGCCGCGTGAAACAACGGCACGGCCACGTCATCGAGCCGCGACAGATCCCCCACCACGCGAATCGTCGCCACCGCTCCGCGCCCAACGGACGTCAGGACTGCGGCGGTGAGTGGGATGGTCATTAGTCATTAGTCCTTGGTCATTAGGAAATGGCAAACATCCGACTCTTCACTAATGACTAGTGACGAAGGACTAATGACACTCCAACGAGACTCGCACGGTCCCGACGATCATGCTACTTTACGCCGCGCTTTCAACTCTGTCTGTTGCGAGGAATTGCGTCGAGTGGCCACACCCCCCAATCCTGCACCTGCCGCGTTGCCCAGTTCTCCCGCCGATCCCAAACCTGTGCCGCTCGCCAAGGCCGTCCCCACGAAGCCCAATGCGCACAGTTTGCTCTGCATCTGGCACGGAGCAAGTTTCGGCCTCTGGCTGCGTCTGCTGGCCACTCGCCCACCGATGAATTGGTCGCATTGGTTGCGGATTGCCACGGTCACGGCGCTCGCTCCCCTCAACTCGCTGAGCAATCTGCTGGAGTCCGTCGTATTCGGCGGACGAATCGCCCGACAGAAGATCGAGCATCCGCCGATCTTCATCCTGGGTCATTGGCGCAGTGGCACGACGCTGCTGCACAACCTGATGACGCTCGATCCCGAGCTGACTTTTCCCAACCTCTTTCAGGTGATGGCACCGAACAATTTTCTGCTGACGGAATCATGGGTCACGAAGCTGACGCGGTGGACGCTCCCCAAAACCCGACCGATGGATAACATGGCCACCGACTGGGAACTGCCGCAAGAGGACGAGATGGCGCTGCTGCTGATGACGCTGATGTCGCCGTATCTGATGCTGGCTCATCAGAAGGATCCGTCGCAGTACAGCCGGTCCTTCGATTTGACCGAACTGACGCCGCGCGAACTCCAGACGTGGCAGGACGCTTTTCTCCGCTTCCTGAAAAAACTGACGATTCGGAAGAACAAGCCGATCGTCCTGAAGTCACCCACGCACACGTTTCGGATTCCGATTCTGCTCCAAATGTTTCCCGACGCGAAGTTCGTCTATATCTATCGCGATCCGTACGCCGTCTTCAATTCTGGAGTCCATCTGCGACGCACGCTGTTCTTCGAGAATGGGCTCGGGGAGCCGTACTACGACTCGCTCGAGGAGGACGTGCTTCGTGTCTACTCACAGTGTTTTGAAACGTATGAGCAGACCAAACACCTGATTCCGCCCGGCCGCCTGCACGAGGTTCGGTTCGAGGACTTGGAGGCCGATCCGCTCGGACAGATGAAGCGGGTTTACGAGAAGCTCGGCCTGACCAGTTGGCCGCTTGTCGAGCCTCAGATTCAGCAGCAGGTTCCCGAACTGACTCGATACAAAAAGAACAAGTACGAGATGGACGAGGCACTGATGCGCCGCGTCTACGAAGCGTGGAAGCCTTCGTTCGATCTTTATGGCTACCCCAACCAACTGCCCGGCAACACGTAGCACATGCTGCCAGCTTGTGCGCTCCCGCCATTACCGGTCCAACCGATGCCGGTCAACAACCTCGCGATCCACCTCGATCCCCAAGCCCGGCCCGTCGTGCAGCGTCGTCAATGGCCCGGCGATGCGCAGCGGGTTCCGCGCGATTGAGACCTCGTGATAGTCGGGTCCAAGCACATCGCCCGGATAGAGTTCGACCTGCATGTTTGGTGTCGAGACGATGAAGTGCAACATCGCCGCCGTGCCGACATCCCACTCCAGATTGGAGCCGATCGAGCACGCGATGCCGTGCTGTGCGGCGAGGTCTGCGATTTCGCGGGCCTTCCGAATTCCGCCGTTCTTCCCCGGATAGAGGCTGATCGCGTCGCAGCAGTCGTGACGAATCAACTCCTGCGCGTGGATCAGATCGAAGCAGCTTTCGTCGGCGAGAATCTTCGCGCCGGTCTCGGCGCGCACGCGCGCCAGCCCCGTGTAGTCGCCCGGTGGAATCGGCTGTTCGACCAGCGTCAGATTGCAGTCGCGCAGCTCGCGGATGCAGCGGATCGAGGTCTCCACGTCCCAGCCGCCGTTCGCGTCGATGGTCAGCGCGATGTTGGGGCCGATCACTTCGCGGACGATGCGCACTCGCTCGACATCGCGCGCCGGATCGACTCCGACTTTGACCTTGATCGTGGTGAAGCCGGCGGCAATCAACTCGGCCGCGCGCCGCCGAGCCCGCTCCGGTTCGTAGGCTCCCAGCGAAAAGCGGCTCCGAATCGTGAGTGGCCGACACGCACCGCCGAGCAGTTCGTACACGGGCTTCCCAGCCGCTTTGCCCTGAATGTCCCAGCACGCCATCTCAATCGCCGACTTGGCGAACCAGTTCCCGAACGCCGCGGCATCCATCCGCCGATCCAGTTCGACGATGTCGCTGACGCTGCAACCGATCACCGCCGGTGAGAGCACGTCGTCGACGAGCGCCTTCGCGCCGCGACACGTCTCACCACTCCAGCGCGGAGTCACAGTCGCCTCGCCCCAGCCTTCGAGACCATCGTCAGTGAGGACTCGCACCAGCAAAAAATCCGACACGTCATGCCGCCCCAACGCGGAGATCATCCGCCGCTCGGGCTTCAGCGGAATGCGAACGGGAATCGTTTCGATCTGCGCGATCTTCATGAGACTTCTTCCTTTGGTCAGGCTTCCCAGTCTGTCGAACATCGGGTGTGGGGCTTAGAGTCGCGCGAGCTTCTTCAACACCTCAACGCCCCGTTCCAGCGTCTGTTGTTCGGCCGCAAAACTCAGGCGGAAGTGAGTGTCATGCTGGCTGAAGACATTGCCGGGGATGATCAGCAGTTCGTTCTCAATCGCCTTCGCCACGAACTCGCTCCCCGTTCCGTGCGGTGCCTTGATGAAGAGGTAAAACGCGCCGCCGCTGCCGCGAATGTCGTACGAGTTGCTCAGTTCGTTCACCAGGTATCGGTGATTCTTCCCGTAGGCTGCCACGCGGTCGGAGACATCACATTCGAGAGCCGCCAAACCCGCCCACTGCACCGGTTGCGGAGCACACACGAACGTGAACTGCTGCAGCTTGATCATCTGCTGAATCACGTCGGCCGGTCCGTGCGCGAAGCCCAGTCGCAGGCCGGTCATCGAATGTGACTTGCTGAAGCCGTCGATCACCAGCGTCCGGTCATTCCACTTGGCCGGGCTGATGAACGGCCGGTCATAACAGAAGGCGCGGTAGATCTCGTCACTGATAAGGCAGATGTCTTTCTCTTTCGCCAGTTCGGCGAGGCCCTTCAATTCCGCTTCGGTCGCGATGTATCCGGTTGGATTGCATGGGCTGTTGCAGAGGATCGCTTTCGTCTTCGGCGTGATGGCGTCGCGAACCCTGTTCAGGTCGATGCCGAAATCGGGGTACGTGTCGATCTGCACGCACGTCCCGCCCGCGAGCGTCACCAGATGCTTGTACATCACGAACCACGGGTCGAACGCGATGACCTCGTCACCCGGATTGACCAGCGCCGACAGAGCCAGCATCAACCCGCCGCTCGTTCCGCTGGTGACGAACGTCTGCCGGTCGGCGTGCCCGAATTCGGAGGCGACCCGACGCTGAAGGGCCTCGCACAGCGGCGCGATCCCCTGCGTCGCGCTGTACACGTTCTTGCCGCTCATCACCGCCTCGCACAGCGCCCGCTTGACCGGCTCGGGCGTGTCGAAGTGCGGTTGCCCGATCCCCAGGTTGATCGGGTTCTTCATTTTGGAGGCAAGGTCAAAAACCTTGCGGATGCCGGACGCATCAATCTGGTGCATCCGGTCGGCAATCCAGGAGTGGCTCATGGTGAAACTTGGAGTTGAACATCGAACGAGCGACGGAAACTACGGAACAGTCCGCATTCGGTCGAAGGAGGAATGAAACACTTCAAAACTCATCGGGCGGGACAATCGGCTGCCCCGGTCCGCGAATGTGCAGCACGCGAACGTCATTTCCATCAATGGTGTACAGCGCCCGATAGCGGTTTTCGCTTCGAGTCTTGAACAGGATCTGGCGAATCTCCACTTCGACAAACTCGCTCTCCGGGGCTGTCTCACCACAATACGGGTTCACTGCCAGCGAATCCCTGGCTCTCTCGAAGGCATCGAGCCATCGCACGGCACCATCCCGCGAGCGATCCGCCAACCAGAGCGCGATCGCGGTCAACTCTTCCTCGGCGCGGCGCAGGACAACCACCCGATGGCTCACGTTGCCGCCCCGGATGACAGCCGCCGTCGTATCTCGGCGACAACGTCTTCGGCGGGTCGCCCGTGATCCCCGGCTTGCATGTCAGCGAGAGCGCGACGGACGGCCGTAACGCTGTCGGTCAGTTCCCCGGATGTGGGATGCAGTCCCCTCCATTCGGCGAGTACATCCTCCGGTGAAAGTTCGCGAGCTTCGTCGGAACCGAGCTTCTCTTGAACGAATGAATGGAACTCTCGGAGTTCGAGTGAAAGATCGGTCGACATGATGACCTGTCCTGCGGAAAAAAACGTCGGCGGTTCGGCGGCGAAAGGACGGTCATTCCAATGTCCGCAAAAATGCGACCATGCAACACCATCCCAAGGGGGAGAATACCCGAAGGCTCCAGCCATGCCGAGTCAAATGACTGCCAGTGATCAGATTGAACTGAAGTGCTGTTTTTCACGGAGTCGACAGAAACGGCGGCCTTCGCTACAAGGCAATGATCCCGGCGACATCACCCGGCTCGTCGCTGACCGCAGACCGCTCATTGTCAAACGCCACGCCCATGAAATTTGCCCTCGTCATTCCCGATGGAGTTGCCGACGAACCGCAAGGCTCGCTGGGGGACAGGACGCCGCTTCAGGCCGCCCGCATTCCGAACATGGACGAAGTCGCGCGGCTCGGGCTCGTCGGGCAAGCCGATCACGTCCCCGCGTCGATGCCGTCGGGGAGCGATGTCGGAACGATGAGCCTCTTCGGTTACGACCCGCTCGAATACCACACCGGTCGCGCGCCGATTGAGGCCGCTGCGCAGGAGATCGAACTCGGCGAACTCGACTGGTGCATCCGCTGCAACCTCGTCACCGTGACCGACGGTCGCATGACGAGCTTCACTTCCGAGCAGGTTCCGAACGCGCTGGCCCGGACGCTGATCGAAGTCTTGCAGCGCGACCAGTGTGGCAGCGAACACTGGAAGTTCTACGCGGGGGTCAGCTACCGCAACCTGCTCGTCTATCGAGCACGCGGCGTGGCGGCTCCGTTTGGACCGGCAACCAGGACCACGCCACCACACGACATCACCGATCAACTCGTCGAGCCTTACTTGCCGCACGGTCCCGGCAGCGACGTGCTGCGCGAGTTGATGGAGCGGAGCAAACCCCTCTTCGCCGCCTGTCCCGAGAATCAGGTGCGCGCAGCGACAGGCAGCCACACCGCGACGCAAATCTGGTTGTGGGGTCAGGGGCGGCGTCCGGCGTTCAAGTCGTTTCTCGAACGGTTTGGAAAACGCGGAGCCGTCATCACCGCCGTCGATTTGCTGCGCGGGCTGGGTCGATTAATCGGCTGGAACGTGATCGAAGTGGCCGGTGCGACCGGATACCTCGACACCGACTACGCGGCCAAGGGACGAGCGGCCATCCAGGCGCTGAAGGATGACGCGACCGACTTCATCGTCGTCCACGTCGAAGCGACCGACGAGGCGTCTCACGAGGGACGGGCTGATGAGAAGGTGAAGGCTCTCGAACAGATCGACCAACACATCGTCGGGCCGTTGCACGCGTACTTGAAGAGCCAGGGAGACTACCGGCTGCTGGTCTGCCCGGACCATCCGACGTTCCTGCGCACGAAAACGCACAGTCACGGCTACGTTCCGTTCGCGATGTGCGGCAGTGGAGTCACCGCTGACGGAGCGGCGACCTACGACGAGATCTCTGCGGCCGCGTCCCCGCTCCGCCTCGATCGCGGCTGCGAGCTGATGCCGCTGCTGTTTCGAGAAACGTGATTTCCCGTTCGCTGGTCGGGAATTATTCGCGTTTGCATAGAAGCCTGAAGCGCGAGCGAAGGCAATCGTCACTCGTTCCTTCGCTCGCGCTTCAGGCTTCGATTTGACGCTCTGTCCGAGGCGTCCATCCTACGAATCGCTCACGCACTCGCACGCAGTTCGGGCTCTGCGGCTGGCGTTTGCAATTGTTCGAGCAATCCTTCGATCTGCTGCGAGACCCGCTCCTGAGCCTCCTCCAACAATGCGGTCGCGGCGACGAGCTCGCTCTCGCAGTCGTCGAGTTCCTGCGAGCGGCCGTTCACCATCTCGGACAACTCGCGAATCTGAACGAGCAGTCGTTCGCAGTCGTCCGGCGTGGCCACAGTCTCGACCGCCTGTTCGACTTCGAGAGGCAGGGCGACCGGCGATTGATCCGCCTCGTGCGCCGCTGTGATGGCCGCCATCAAACCATTCCAGCCGGTGCACTGGCTCTCCTCGAACTCATCGACCATCGTCTGCTCGGACAGGATTCGGTCGCACAGTTCTTCGGCCGACAGCAGTGACAAGTCCTCACCAAGGCCGACCGGCATCTCCTCCGCTTCCAGAACCGCGCGGAAGTTGACGGTCAGTTCGTGGCCGTTCAGGTCCAGCACGTCCCCGTCGCGCAGTGCCATCCGGCGTCGAGCGCGTCCGTTGACGATCAGGCTGGCATCGTCGTGCGTCTCAATCCACGTGACGCCCGCCTGTTGGTGGACCACGCTGTGCAACGCGGGACCGTCGGGCAGCAACAGATCGCAGACGGGGCTGGATCCGATGCGCAGTCCGTCGCGGTCAACGGCGAACGATTCCGCAGGGCCATCGAGGACCAGCACCGGGTTCGACGAAGCAATCGCGCTGGTCGTCGCGGGCCACACAGAAGCAGAGGGCAGAGTCAGCATGAGGTCTCGTTCCAACATCTTGTCGGGCGGAGGAAAGCTCGCGAGGTGACGAGCACAGGTGAGGGCGTGCCAGTAGTTTCGTCCGGCCGAATCTGCCGTCGTGAATCAAACGAGCCGAGGCGGCAGGCTCGACGAAGGACAGAAGCCGCGAAAGGCACGCGCGTCGTGACGATCATGCCGCACGGTGAAAGACTGCGGGCACAAAGTGACCAAACCAGCATCAGGCTGAGAAACCGGCGAAGACCTTGCCGGTCGTGAGGGCCTCTGAGAAGAGCAGCGCCGCCGAGAGGCCCGGTGAACTCAACGACCTCGCTGGGCGAGGGCCAGCATGCGGCGAGCACGCTGCTGATCGGCGAGCTTTGCCGTCACTTCGGCCTCACCCTTGGCGGGTTTGGCCAGCGCCGCAGCCAGTTGCTTCTCGGCTTCGGCCGTCGTCAGTTCCTCAACCGGAATCGCCCGCTGGGTGAGGATCGAGACAACCGAACCCTCCACCTGTGCAAAGCCACCGTCGATGAAGTAGCTCCGCTCACCCGAGGCCGACGTCAGCTTGAGTTCACCCGTCCCGAGCCGTCCGATCAACGGCAGGCGACCGGGCAGAATGCCGATGTCGCCGTCATACAGTGGAAAGCGCAGCGCGGAGACCGGCTCATCGAGCAGCGTTCGCTCGGGCGTCACGATCACAAGTCGCAGGGCATCGGGCATGGTGGAAAGCTAGTGGGTGGTGGATAGTAAGTAGTGGGTAGCCAGACAGCCGTGGACCAACTGATGGCGGGTGGGAGCTGTTCTGGCTACCCACGACGCACCATCCGCTATCCACTAGGCTTTCGCCATTCTCTCAGCCTGTTCGGCCGCTTCTTGTATAGCACCGACGT
>JBBPIS010000095.1:0-30812 GCA_038040225.1 Planctomycetota bacterium | reverse complement strand
GCGCGACGAACCGGAGCGCAGTTGTCCATCGTGAACCCAGACCATGCTCTTCCGTCACGACAACTCGTCCGGCAGCAGATTGCCAGCGGGAAACTGGGTGAGGTCGGGCTGGTGCGAATCCACCGCTGGGAACCGACCGTGACGGAAGGTGTTCTCCATCGAAAGAGCCTGCCGGGGCCGTTGGTCAGGGATCTCGAACTGGCGCTGTGGTTGTTCGACAAGTCTCCCAATGTGGCCTATGCGACGGCGAACGAGCAGGCCGCCGAATCCGGGGGCCTCGTGCAGGTTCATCTCGGTTTTTCGGGAGGCGGCATGGCATTGATCACGTATTCCAATTGCCTGCCGCCGGGGGATGGCTATCAGTCGCTGTCGGTGATCGGCTCGACCGGTGCCGCGTATGTTGATGACCATCAGGATCGGCAGCTCGTCTTCGCAGGTGGTCCTCCGCAAGCTGTGCGCGGCGGTGAAGGAATGACGCTCGCCCTTGTGATGCAGGAGTTCGTGGACGCCGTGCGCGAGCAGCGCGATCTGTCGGCCAGCCTGTTGGCGTGGACTTGCGCATGGGATGTGGCTGATGCCGTACAGCAATCGCTCGAATCGCGACTGGCCATTCACCGGGAGGATCACTGAGATGTCGGACTCCTCAAAACCATTTCGCTGTGCCGTGTTGAGCGTTCTCAAGCACGACTATGTCGCGCGCGGCGTGGCCACTCATCCTCGATTCGAACTGGTCGTCGTGGCCGACGATCCACAGATACCAGATTGGGGACATGAGCGCAATCAGCAGTTTGCCGATGCACAACACATCCCCTACGTGCGCGACGTGGAACGGGCGCTGCGCGAGTTCGCCGTCGATGTGGTCATCGTCAGCCCGGAGGCGGAGCGGCATTGCGACTTGAGCATTCGAGCGGCCCTGGCCGGCAAGCACGTCATTCAGGACAAGCCAATCTCCACGAGCCGCAGCGAGGCCGATCGGTTGATCGCCGTGATCGAACAGAGCGGCGTGAAGTTCTTGATGTGGAACCGCAACTTCATCCCCGCGGTACAACACGCACGGCGTCAGATCGCCGCAGGAGTGATCGGCCAGCCGCAGGCCATTCACGCCGACTTCTACTTCGCCAAGGACGCCGGTCCACCGAAGGGGTCGAGGCCGCCCGGCTATCCGCCGATCGACTGGTACTCCCACCAGATCGCCTCGCACGTCGATGGCTCCGACGGCGGACTCGGCCACGAACCGATGGGTGAGCTGGCGATCGAGGGGATCTATCCGCTCGGCTACATCCGCCTGCTGACTGGAGCCCGCGTGCAACGAGTCTTCGCGCGATCGACCGCTCACTTCCATCAGGTTCATGCCGACAACGGCGTCGAAGATTTGGCGAGCGTCACGCTGGAGATGGAAGGAGGAGTGATCGGCACGATGGCCATCGGTCGCATCGGATTGGCGAGTCATCCGAGCGGAGGCGAAATGAAACTACATGTGCTGGGGAGCAAGGGCGCGCTGGTCGTCAATGAAGCTCGGCCCGAGGTCGGCATCTACTATCGAGGCCAACCAGCGAAAGAGGCCCGCGAGCGGCGAGTCGCCAATGACAACGATTTTTCGCTCGCCGAGAACTTTGCGCAGGCGATCGATCGCGACGGCGAGACGATCCTGGACGCTCACGCCAGCCGCGAGATCTTCGCCACGTTTGAGGCGGCTCTCGAGTCGTGTCGGACGGGGCAACCGGTGGAGGTCCGGTAATGGAGAGCCGCAAACAAAAGAAAAGAGAGGAACCACAGATTTCACAGATGACACAGATAAGACGAGGGCTAGGAACGCCTCTTGTTTTCCAGTTCCTTATCCGTGATATCCGTGAAATCTGTAGTCGGTCTTTCTCTTCACCAATGTCCGCCAAAGTGATCCTCCAAGATGCATGAGTTCCGACAAGATGCTGCTGCCCGGTCGCACTGACCTGCGATGATGATTAATCCAACCGACTGAAACTTGAACCACTTTACCAGAGGAACCACCGATGAACGGTCGCGACATCATTCAGGCTCTGCATGAGGGGCGGCGGGTCTTTTCTTCGGCGATGGTTTCCACGTCGCCGCTGTGGCCGAATCTGGTCAAACAGGCGGGGGTCGATTTTGTGTTTGTCGATACGGAGCACACGCCGATCGATCGACAGACCTTGTCGTGGATCTGTCAGACGTATCAGGCGATGGGCCTGCCGCCGGTGGTGCGCATTCCCAGCAACGATCCATTTGAGGCGTGCAAGGCCCTCGACGGCGGGGCAGGGGGGGTGATCGGGCCGTATCTCGAAACGGCCGATCAGGTGCGGGGATTGGTCGGCGCGGTGAAGCTGAGGCCACTCAAGGGACGACGCCTGCAGGAGGCATTGCTCGACCGGAACACGCTCGAACCGGAGCTGCGCGATTATCTCGACAAGCGGAACGGCGACAAGATTCTGATCGTCAACATCGAGAGCGTGCCGGCCATCGAGAATTTGCACGAGATCTGTGCGGTGCCGGGACTCGACGCGGTCCTCATCGGTCCGCACGACCTGTCGTGCAGCCTGGGCATTCCCGAGCAGTACGACCATCCGCGCTTCGATGAAGCGACGCGGACGATTTTTCGCATCGCGCGCGAGCACGGCGTGGGAGCCGGCATCCATTTCTGGCTCGGTCTGGAGCAGGAGGTCGCGTGGTCGAAAGCGGGAGGCAATCTCGTGATGCATGCGTCCGACGTGGCCACGTTCAGCCGGACCTTGAAGAGCGACATCGACTCGCTGCGCAAGGCACTCGAATCGTAGCTTCTTGACATCGATTAACAGTCTGCTGAACAAGGATTGATCGTGTGCCACGGCTGTGTCAGCCGTGCGGATTTCGTGAGGCTGTTGACCGCTCTCACGGCTCACAGAGCCGTGGCACGAGTTCTTCAACGAGCTGTTCATTGAGACACGCGCCGATGCGCATCGAGGACCAGCATGAGCACTTCGCCTCTGACACCAGCCACCGCGACACCGCTTTCAACCACAGGCCGGTCACTGATTCTAGTCTGCGCGTTTCTCGGTTGGCTGTGCGCCGGGATGCACATGTCGATCACGCAGTTGGTGGGAAATCCGGCCGCGATGGACCTACTGGCTCGAACGGGACAACTGGATGTGGCGAAGTATCAGGCTCTGGGCAAGCTTGCTCCCAAGAAGGGTTCGGAGAAAGTGACGACGTCGGAACTCTCGGCCGGCGACCTCGCGCAGTGGAAACAGTGGAAGTCACTGATCGCCCGCTGGTTTGCGTGGTACCAGTGTGCCTTCCTGTTTGGAGCCGCGACCGGTGGTTTGCTGTTCGGGCGGCTGGGCGATTGGATCGGGCGGGCGAAGGCGATGTCGTTGAGCATCCTGACCTATTCGGTCATGGCGGCAGCGGCCTATGCGGCGCAGTCGCCCGAGCAACTGCTGGTGCTGTGGTATCTGGCCTGCACCGGCGTGGGAGGGATGTGGCCGAACGGAGTGGCACTGGTCTCGGAGGCCTGGTCGAGGATGTCCCGCCCGATGGTCGCGGGGGTGATCGGCACATCGGCCAACATCGGCATCTTTCTGTTCTCGACGCTCGCCACCTACGTGAAGATCACACCCGGGGAGTGGCGCTGGGTGATGCTGGTGGGGGCGTGCCCATTGGTCCTCGGATTGTTCTCGTTGATCGCGGTTCCCGAATCCCCGCGCTGGCTGGCGACTCGGCGGGAAGACGCCGCGCGACGAACAACCGGCGGCACGAACTGGGAGATTTTTCGGCCTCCGCTCCTGAAGATCACGCTCGTGGGAATCCTGCTCGCCACGATTCCGATCATCGGTGGTTGGGGGACCGCGAACTTCATGATTCCGTGGGCTGACGAAGCGGGACAGGCGGCCATTCCACCCAACCCGTATCTGAAGGCGCAGGTCAATCAGGCGCGCGCGGTGACGGGGATCGTGGGAAGTCTGATCGGCGGTTGGATCGCGAGCTACGTGGGACGACGGCGCACGTACTTTCTCGTCAGCCTGGCGTGCCTGTTCATAGCCCAGTTCACGTTCTGGTACGTGATTCCGACCGACCGATCGTTCTTGTACTGGGTCGCGGCGTTGGGATTCTTCAGCGGGATTTACTTTGGTTGGTTACCGCTCTTCCTGCCGGAGTTGTTTCCGACGCGAGTCCGCTCGACCGGCGCGGGGGTCAGCTTCAACTTCGGTCGCATCGCCACGGCGTTCACCGTCTTCGCCACGGGCATGCTGTCGGAGTACTTCGCCGGAGACTACGCCCGCATCGGCCGCATCACGAGCCTGTTCTTCGCCCTCGGCATGCTGGCCATCTTCCTGGCGCCAGACACCAGCCAAAAGCAACTCGAAGATTGAACGCAAGAACGCGAACGAGCGGCATCAGGTCGATGACGGAACAGGGACACACGACAGCGAACTTTCCCGCGTCCTGTACGGAATCTCTTCCGGCACGCATCCCGAGGCGAATCGATAGACGAATCGCCAATGCAGGCCGAGTCCGAGTAGCACGGCCGCGTGCCATAACTCGTGAGGGCCGACGAATCCCGGGATGAGAATCGGGCGGTGAAGAGCCAGGACGATGGCACCGGCTGTGTACGCGAGACCGGCCAAGACTCCGGGCCGCACGAAGTGCCAGCCGTGTCGCTGATAGATGACCGCCGCCGTGACGGCGGCCCCCCAACCAAACAGCAGGAAGATCCCAATGCCTGCTCCGCCGGACACGCTGTCAAAAAAGACCATTCGCAGGATGATCCCGATGATCGCCACGGTCCAGGCCAGCACCAGTGGCCCCGAACGCGCCAGTCCTCGGAAGAGAATCACATGGACCGGCGTCAGGCTGCCGGCGATCAGCAGAAAGACACCGGAGACATCGGCCCGGACCAGCAACTCCCGCATCGGTCCGGGAGAAAACATGTGGTAGAGGCCGCTCAGGATCAACAACTGCACCGTCGATAAGGCCATGACCACCAGGCTGATCGTTCGGCCCCAGTCGCCTCGCCCGCGACGGACCAGTGCGAAGGCCAGGACCGAAAACACAACTGCGCCCGCGAGATGGCTGAACGAACTCAACGGCTCGCGGCAACCGGACAACGGAAAGACTTCGATCGGTTGCATGTCACGCTCACTCCTGCGGTTCACGAGGCCATTGTGAAACCAGGCAGCCATTGTGAAACCAGGCACTCTTCGACGCGAAGCGATTTGTTCCACGCCCCGCGTCACTCGCTTCGATCATACGGTATCGCAGGTGCGCAATTCTCTGGATAGACGAATTGACCATCACCAGCGCCGATTCTGGTCGGCACGGATCGCCATCCGACCAACTGACGTGTGAGCGAGACGGCTCGGAAGGGAATCCGGTGCTCCAAGCGCGTGCAACTCCCTTCGTGCGTTGATCAGCCGCGCCCGTGGAAGGAACATCGAGCGGCCGTTTGTAGCGTGGACAATTGGAATCGCATAGAACCAGACGGGGTTCTATCAGGACGGCGAGTGTTTCGTGGATTTGTTTTCGTACCACACCAAGGACTCGAACAAGGTCAATCTGCAATGTTCCAAACAAGGATGTTAGTCGCCACGCTGCTGGTTTCGCTTGGGGTGAGTTCATCGGCACTCGCCCATCCCGGTCACTCGCCTCGGAAGCAGTCGGCCGCGCCGGCCAGCAACGAGCCAACTCGAACCGAAGCCGCAGGACGGGTCTTCAGGCCCGTTCTGCTCCCACTCAACCACGACGCCGGGGATCAACCGGTCATGGAGCTGCCCGCCGCCCATGTATTGCCGTTCTTGTTGGCTCAGCTCGATGACGTGAAGGCTCGTCGCGACGGTGACAAAGCTCCCGACATGGCGAAGGCGTTTGAGGCGTTCGTCAAACTCAAGGCGATCAAAACCCGCTGGGACGAGCGATTCTTCTACGTCGAATCGAAGGGCATTCCCGATCATCGCATGATGGTCGGCATCACCGCGTGGCAGCAGCAGGTGCCGATTTCGCAGTCGTACTTCGGCGACAACGCCTGGCAGATCCCCTTGCACCCGGTCCCGGCGAAGAAGCCGCAGTCGGCGAAGGGGAACTTTCTGCGCGGAGCCATCGCGGTCGCGGCGAACGGGGTTCCGATCTTCAATCCGCTCAACAATCGCGGCGACGACGCCTATCTCGTGGGGGAACTCGATGAGTTCGGTGGGCACTGCGGTCGGGCGGACGACTATCACTATCACCTCGCTCCCGTCCATTTGGAGAAGACCATCGGCAAAGGGCTGCCGATCGCGTATGCCCTGGATGGCTATCCGATCTACGGCTACGAGGAACCGGACGGCTCGCCGGTCAAGGGACTCGACGCCCTCAACGGGCACAAGGACAAACTCGGAAACTATCACTATCACGCGACGAAGACGTACCCGTACCTCAACGGCGGCTTCTATGGCGAAGTGACCGAGCGCGGCGGACAGGTCGATCCGCAGCCGCGCGCCGAACCGATCCGCCCCGATCTCCGGCCGCTGCGCGACGCGAAGATCACCGACTTTCAAGAGACGAAGCCGGGTAGCTATGTCCTGACCTATGACGTGCGCGGTAGGAAAGGCTCGGTGAGCTACGTCCTCGCCGATGATGGCTCGACGAAGTTTGTGTTCGTCGATACCAACGGCAGCACGACCAGCGAAACGTACTCACCCCAGCGACGCGGCACCGGCGGCAACGACCGCCGGCCTCCCCCTCCGCCACCGCGCCGGGGCGAGAACCCACCGCCCCGTGACGGCCAGCGGCCTCCGCCACGCGGCAATGAGGGAACCTCCAACAACACGCAGCGCGAGGACTCCGCCAAACCGCGCAGCAACCTGCCGCAGTTGGTCGTCACCAGCCCCGCGTTTGAACCGGGCGGCAGCATTCCAGTCGAGTTCACCGGCGACGGAGCGAGTGCCTCTCCGCCGATTGAATGGAAGGACGCTCCCCAGGGAACGAAGTCCTTTGCGATCAACGTCTGGCACGTCCCCGGTCCCGGTGACATCAAGTCGTACTGGGTCGTCTACAACATTCCGGCCAACGTCACGAAGCTCGCCAAGAACGACAAATCGACTGGCACTGTCGGCCTCAACGACAAGAACCGCCGCGAGTACGACCCGATGAAATCCAAAGGCCCCGGCGTGAAGCAGTACCACATCACCGTCTACGCCCTGTCGGCCGAACTGAAACTCACCCCCGACAAGGCCACCCGAGCCAACCTGCTCGCAGCCATCAAAGACATCACGCTCGCCGAAGGGACGTTGGACTTTCAGTACGAGCGGAAGAGGTGACCGTGTCGCCGGTTGAAATGCGGATGTGGGAACCGGATACTCCCGCCGTTCCATGATGCCTCTCACCATGTCACTTTCCGGCGTGCATTCGTTCTGCGGATTTCAGAACAAATCCGACACTTCGAGGACGGCCGGGAAACAACCAGGAATCCAGATTATGAAGAGCTGTTGGCTTTCGATCGCGGTCGTGTTCGGCCTCGTCTTTCCGGTGTTCGCAGCGGACAAGGTCGCGCCAGTGCGGATGGGTTGCGGGATCATGACGTTTGACACGGTCCCCGGTTGGGGACTCGGGGAAGACGGGAGATCGGTCCTGGGTTCGACTCACGGCGGCGTCGTCGTCGACAAGGCTGGCAGCGTCTACACCAGTTCGAGTCTGGGGGTCTTCGTCTTCTCGCCCGAGGGCAAAGTGATTCGCCGTTTTCTCGGCGACAAGTACTCGAACATCCATGACCTGGAGATCCGCGCGGAAGGCGATGTCGAGTTCATCTACGGAGCGCGCAACGCGGCTGGCGAAGGGATCAAGTTCCACGCCGAGACCGGGGACATCGTGTTGAAGCTGGGCATTCCCACGGAAGCGGAATCCGGATTGAAGCTGACCAAGTGGGCCCCGACGGCGATCACGGTCGCTCCGAATGGGGACATCATTCTGGCGGACGGTTACGCGAGCAATCACATCTTCAAGTTCGACAAGACGGGCAAGTACCTGATGCACTTCGGCGCCCCGGGAGACGGCCTCAAGGAATTCCACACCGCGCATGGCATGACGTTGGACACACGCTATGATCCGCCGCGTCTGCTGATCTGCGACCGCAATCACCTAGACACAGCACGCATCGACGACAAGGGTGTGCCGAGGGGGCGGTTGCTCCACTACGATCTCGACGGCAATTTCATCCAAGAGGTTGTCACCGGCTTGGGAATGCCCACCTCGGTCGCCGTTCAAGGCGATTATGTCTCCGTGCCCGATTTGCACGGACGAGTGGTCATCCTCGACAAGAGCAACACGATCATGGCCGTGCTCGGCCACAATGCTGACCCGGCGACGCGGGTGAACCACGGTGTCCCGCAAGACAAATGGATCGAGGGGATCTTCAACGGCACCCACGGCTCCTACTGGGACAAGGACGGCAACCTGTACGTGCAGGATTGGAACGTCTCGGGCCGCATCATGAAGCTGGTCCGGGTCAAGTAACCGCCCCGGATCCGCGCCGCTTTGATGTCAATTGCTGTTCGCGATCAGCCCGCAGTTCACCTGCGGGCTGGAACGATTGGTGTTGTCGACCAACGTCTTGTCCAAGGCCATCGCCGTTTTCGCAGATTCAAAGAGGCGATGGCCCTGACGTCGCACCGCCGCCTCGACATCCACCTCGCGCTCAATGTTGAGCGCGATGTCTATTGAAGTGCAGTTCCGCAAGTCATAAGGCATCCCATGAAGCATCTTTCCTGTCTGCTGATGGCCTTTTCGCTCCTGTCCGAGGCGCAGGCTCAGGACGTCAAACGCGACATCCCCTACGCAGATCCGGCGCACGAGCGGCAGGTGCTCGATGTTTATGCTCCGAAGGATGCGAAGAACCTGCCCGTGGTCTTCTGGATTCACGGCGGCGGCTGGCAAACCGGCGACAAGACCGGCGTCCAACTCAAGCCGCAGGTCTTCGTGGACAAGGGCTTCGTGTTTGTCTCCACCAACTACCGACTCCTGCCGAACGTCGACATGGCGACCATCGTGCGCGACATCGCCAAGTCGATCCGCTGGGTGCATGACCACATCGCCGAGCACGGGGGCGACCCGAAGCGAATCCTTGTCATGGGCCATTCCGCCGGCGCGCAACTCGCCGCGTTGATCTGCACCGATGAGCGCTACCTCAAGGCGGAGGGTCTGTCGCTGGCCATCATCAAGGGCTGCGTCCCCGTCGATGGCGACACCTACGACGTGCCAGCCATCATTGAGACGGCCGAAACGCGTCGTCGGGTGCATGGTCAGCCGCAGGCGAAGTTCGGTCATCGCGAAAAGTTCGGCAACGATCCAAAGAAGCACATCGACTTCTCCGCCGTCACGCATGTGGCCCAGAACAAGGGCATCCCTCCATTCCTGATCCTGCATGTCGCCGATCATCCTGACAACGCGGCGCAGGCGCAGCGTCTCGGCACCGTACTGAAGGACGCGGGCCTTCCCGTCACGGTCTTCGGTGCCAAAGAGACCAACCACACGCGGATCAACGCGGAGCTTGGCCTGCCCGACGATCCGTCCACGAAGGCATTGTTCGAGTTCGTCGGCGAAGCTCTGAAAAAGTGACTGTATCGCCAAACTCGAGGTCAGAAACTGGCAGAACAATGGGGGCAGAATGATGAAGACTTTTGTTTTGATTTGTCTTCCCATCGTCCTGCCCCCATCGTTCTGCCAACTCTTCTTGCCTGATTGACTGCATCATGCCCATCGAAGTGGACTCTGAAATCCGTATCTTCGATCGCGATGAATTTCACTCGCTGGCCCATCGCGTTTTGGGGATCGCGTTCGACGTTCACAACGAGTTCGGACGGTTGCTGGATGAGTCCTCTACAAGCGGGCGATCGCGCGTCGGTGCGCGGCGGCGGGTGTTTTGCCGGCGCGGCAAGAGGTGCAAATCACGGTTCGCTTCGAGGGTTTCGAGAAAAAGTACTTCATGGACTTGCTCTTCGCATCTGGCCTACTGGTCGAAGCCAAGACGGTCGAGTCGCTGACAAAGGCCCATTTGGCACAGACGCTCCACTACTTGATGTTGACCGGAATGTCACACGGCCTGCTGGTGAATCTGCGACCGGAGCGAGTCGAGCATCAGTTTGTGTCCACGACCTTGGACCTCGCGGAACGCCGACGGTTCACGATCCATGAGGCGGACTGGAGACCGATCAACGAGCCGAGCCGATGGCTCCGAGAGACGGTCGCGAGGCTGCTCGCTGACTGGGGCGCGTTCCTGCAAGTGGCCCTGTATCGCGAGGCGATCATTCACTTTCTGGGCGGTCCCGAAGTCGCCCTGCGCAAGATTCCCATCTGGGATGGCGACCAATCGCTCGGATTCGACGAAGTCTGCCTGCTCGGCGATGACACCGCGTTGGCCTTCACGGCCCTGACCGATGGCCAACAGCGGATGCGAGACCACTTGCAGCGATTCCTCGGCCACACACGACTGGCCTGCCTCCAGTGGATCAACCTGAATCACCACGACATCGAGTTCACGACTCTGCGGGGAAGTGGCGGAACAATGGGGACAGGACGATCCGGGTAGAACGAGAGGGGCAAACGCCAAGACTCATTCCATTGACTCCCCTCATTCGGCCCCCATCGTTCTACCAAGCCGCAGGCTGGCCTTCCAACAGAACCGCCTCGACGACAAACCGGAGCGTGTTCGTTTGCTAGAAGGCCCAGTAGCAACCGCCACAGGATTCATGCAGTACCGAAAGATTCACTGCTGCTTCGGTTTTGCCAACTGCAAGAGGTAGCTGAAGTCGCTGTAGTCGCCGTTTGTCGTGAATGCCTTGCTGTGGCAGACGATGCACGACGACGTTTTCTGGTTGTAAACTTCCATCGGAATGTTGGCCAGTTTCGCCGGTTCCGGCGCTCCTTCGTAGGTTGCGATGGTCGGATTGCTTCCGGGCGGCTCTATGAATCTCTCAAGCATTGGAGTCTCGCCGGGCTTCCGGGCATAGGGCTTCGTCGGCCACTGCGTGCCGATCGTTTGATAGTATTGCCACTTCGAATCAGCACTCACCTCCTTCAGCGACCTTTGCCAGATGATGTTATTGTCCTGGGCAGTCATCATGATCGGCGTGACCCGGTTCACCTGCGTTGGAATTCGCTGATTCGGCGTCGCGAACGGTGCCGCCAGATCCCAAAGATACGGTTGCGCGTACGGTTTGGTCGGATCGGCGATGTTTGGGATTACACCAGGCGGAACCGGAGTCAGGATCGGATTCTGATCCGGTTCGGTGGGATTTCGAAACGTCGCTTTCGTTTGATTCGGCGCAGGAATCAGATTGTCGATTTGCTCGAACGTGCTCCAAACCCATTGAGGATCCTGAGGCGTTTTCTGGACGATGTGCATCGCCACCAATCCCAGGTTCGCAACGATCTCTCTGTCTTTACTGTCCCTGCTGTTCCTTGCGGCGATTCGCACAGTGGATTTGGTGATGTAATACCGCTTCATCAGTTCGAGATCCGCGGGCGACGGATGCTCGGGGAACATTCGCCACGCCGTCTTGATTTCCATCGACCCGCGGGGAAACGACACAAATTTCTCCTTGCCGATCGGCAATCGGTTTCCATCCGCGCCGGTTCGTTGCCCTTCTTTGTTGTAGAGGTTGTTTTCGACGATGTAGTCGAACATCACTTTGTTCATTCCCAGTCCGAGAACCGCGAAGTTCCGATCCTGGTCGACGATCGGAAAATGCAGCGCGTCGACGAACGGCGTTGCGATGTCGTCCGGCGCCTTCGTCAACTGGTACGACGTCAGACCGGCACCCGGAGTCCAGGTCGGCTTCGAGCCGTCCGACTTGAAGACGGCGCTCGGTCCCATCCAGAATTGCCAAACCCGTGCGACGTCGTCGCTCTGGCCGATCGTAATGGTGGTATTCGGCGTTCCATCGGCGTTCGCGGGCCAATTCAAGGCCACGAACTCTTTCCAGCCGAACGCATCGAATTCGATCTGAGCTCTCGGAGAGACCTCCGTGGGAATGACGGGGGTCAAGTCGACGGCGGAACACCGGGACGATCCCAACGACGACAAGCCCACAGCGGCGCACGATGCCAACAGTGCATAGCGAATCATTTCTCTACCTTTCTTCACGAGTTGTCGGTCGCGCGTCTCAGGTCCGGGGATAATTGGCGTCCATCCACTTTTGAAACGTTTCCAAATAATGAGGCGACCAAGGATTGCCGGGAGGCATTCTTTTGACCTTGACCATGCCAAAAATCATGATTGCGTTCAGTTTGACGTTGTCGTAGTCGTCGAGATAAATATTCCTTCCGACTCTGCCCGACTGGGCCTTCATGTGGCTGATGTCGGTGGCGGTAAACAGATTTTTCACGCCGTTGTCCTTGCCGGATTCGCCGTCCCAGGTCGCGACGAACTGTTTATCTGCCGGCGTTCCTCCGCCATCGTTGGGGAATCCGTTGGTCAGCCATTCCTTCAGGTCGTCCTGGTATTTCTGACCGAGTGCATAACCGGGATCGGTGATATACGGTCCGTTGAACGGCATGCTTTGAGTTGTCAGACGAACGTAGAACGGCGACTGCAGCGGATCCTGTTTGTCGAAAAACGTCGGATCGTCCACAAAGTCGTCGTAGTTGCTCCAAAATTCGCCGTGCGGCGAACTCGACAGCGGAACGCTGCCTCGACTGGCAATGTCCGAAAGGATCGCCTTAACGTTCTCGAATGTTACGGCCATGGCTGATCTTCCTGTTGAGACGTGTTCTGGCAATTGGCAAGAAACTCGCCGTTAGCGGCGCTGCACCCTGCGACTCAATGCAATCGCGGTTGGAAACATGAAGAGACCTTCGTTTCTACACCACCTTCCTCGCTGCATCAGAATCGATTTCGAAAGCGCTCGAAGTAGTCCGTTGAAATACGCAGAAGTTGACATTCGTCCAGCAGTATCAGTCTCGGAAAGTGTCACGGACAATGCAATGGATCGAGTCGTTGCGTTTGTTGTTTTCATTCGCAACTTTGCGAGGCCGAATTGTGCGACGGCAACAAAATCGGATCTTACTCCATCCACGATTTTGCTACTTTTGGCAAAGACGAAACGTATTGTCAAACAAAGAGCTCGAAAAATGTGTTAGGAGCCGTTTCTTTGCCTCCTTCGGAGTTTTGACAGTCCCATTGAACCACCGCTCGGACGGAACGAGTTTGAATTATCCCGCGTGCTGCTTCTGGCCGGCGCGGTTACACCGGCGTTGGTGGACTCCCATGCGAGGGCTTTTCGTAGAGTTTGTCGTGGACGCGCAGCGGGGTGGCGGTGCCGACGGAAAGTTGGCCGTCGAGCGTGTTCGCCAAACTGTTTCTGAAGGGGCGTCCGGAGAGGTCCAGACTCAGGGCTCGGCGATTGGAAGATGGTTAGCCCTGATTATTCATGGCTCCTGGTAGAACAGTCGCAGACTGCACGTAGCTGAGTTCGCAAGAACTCAGCCCAACTCACGATGAGGAACTGAGTTCTTGCGAACTCAGCGACAAGGTCAGGCCGACGGGTGGAATTCTCACGCTTGCGGACCCTCGAAAAACCAACTTCCCAGACAGACGGGAAGCGTTGCGCTTCCCTTGGGGTGGGGCAACCGTTCATCCTATGCGGCGTCCGATTTGAAGATCGCGATCCGCCGGCTCACTCGTGGACCGCCGGTCGCCAGGTGAGCCCGCCGACACGACCGCTTTGAGACCCACCCTTGATGATTTCAAAACCCGCCGCCTTGGGAACGGGCCATGCCCCCGACGCTCTTCAGGAACGCAATCCGCCGCGAGCCACGGTGCCCGGTGCGAACGCGCCGCCGTCTCCCGAGTTGTCTCCGCAGGAATTGGTTCCCGCACCGAGACGAACATCGTGGAGCTGGGTGGGGTGGCTGATTCTGATCGCGCTGGCAACGGCGGCGTGGATGTACCGACTGACGTGGCTGCCGTGGATCGCGCCGCTGTTGCCCGTCGGTAACACCGCGCCCTCCAAGCCCGCCGCGCGTGTCATTCCCGTGGCGACGGCCGCCGTGAGACAGCAGGATATGGCTCTCTATCTGAATGGACTCGGCACGGCGACCGCCTTCAAGACCGTGACCGTGCGCAGTCGCGTCGAGGGAGAGTTGCTCAAGGTCCACTTCACCGAGGGGCAGATGGTCCGCGAGGGGGACGTGCTGGGGGAGATCGATTCGCGGGCGTTTGAAGTGCAGCGGGATCAGGCCGAAGGACAACTCGCCCGCGACGAGGCGACGCTGAAAGTGGCGAAGCTCACGCTGGATCGCTATCAGGACTTGTTCAAGTCGAATGTGGTCGTTCAGCAGCAACTGGATGATCAGGCCGCGCTGGTCCAGCAGACGGAAGGAGCCATCCTGGCCAACAAGGCGATGCTGGCCAATGCCCGCTTGCAACTGAGCTATTGCCAGATCGCCGCTCCGATCGGCGGACGCATCGGTCTGCGACTGGTCGATCAGGGGAATTACGTACGTGCCAACGATGTCGGCGGACTGGCCGTCATCACGCAGCTCCAGCCGATCGCGGTCGTGTTCACGATTCCGCAGGACGACATCGCCCGTGTGCTGAAGCAGACGCGAGACGACCAGATCCTCACGGTCGATGCCTACGACCGCGACTTCCGGACGAAACTTGCGAGTGGCAAGCTGGCGGCCATCGACAATCAGGTCGATCCGACGACCGGCACGCTGCGGCTCAAAGCGGTCTTCGAGAATGAGGACCAACTGTTGTTTCCCAACCAGTTCGTCAACGCGCGGCTGCTGGTCGACACCAAGCGTGAGGCCATCGTAGTCCCGTCGGCCGCCGTGCAGCGCGGCCCCACCTCGACCTTCGTGTACGTGGTTCAAGCCGACGAAACGGTCGAGTTGCGGACCGTCGTCATCGGCCCCGCAGAGGGAAACGAGACGTCGATTGAGTCGGGGCTGACCGCGGGCGAACTCGTCGTCACGGACGGGATCGACAAGCTGCAACCGGGGACGAAGGTCTCGATGCGCGAGAAGGAGAACGGGAAAGAGAAGAAGTCCGGCGGATCCGGTTCGCCGCGCGACGCCGCAGAGAAGGGCACGCGATGAATCTGTCTCGGCCCTTCGTGCTGCGGCCGGTCGCGACGGTGCTCTTCATGGTGGCGATCCTGCTCGCGGGAATCGTCGCCTTCCGGCAGTTGCCCGTCTCGGCGCTGCCGCAGGTCGATTACCCGACCATTCAAGTCGTGACGTTCTATCCGGGGGCCGGCCCCGACGTGATGGCCTCGTCGGTCACCGCGCCGCTGGAGCGACAGTTCGGCCAGGTGCCGGGCCTGACTCAGATGACCTCGACCAGCTCGGAAGGCTGTTCGGTCATCACGCTGCGGTTCGCGCTGGAGTTGGATATCGACGTGGCCGCGCAACAGGTTCAGGCCGCGATCAATGTCGGTTCGAGTTTCCTGCCGCGAGATCTGCCGAACCCGCCGATCTACACCAAGACGAATCCCGCCGATGCCCCCATTCTGGCACTGGCCCTCTTCTCGGAAACGCTGCCCCTGTCGAAGGTCGAAGATCTGGCCGACACGAGGTTGGCACAAAAGATCTCGCAGTTGTCAGGCGTCGGCATGGTCAGCATCAGCGGCGGCCAGAAGCCGGCGATTCGCATTCAGGCCAATCCGACCGCGCTCTCGGCGCTCGGACTCAACCTGGAGGATCTGCGAACGGCGCTGGTTCAGGCCAACGTCAATCAGGCGAAGGGGAGCTTCGACGGCATCCGTCAGGCCTACACCATCGGTGCCAACGATCAGGTTCTGACGAGCGAGCAGTATCGGCGTTTGATTGTCGCCTATCGGAACGGTGCGCCGATCCAGCTTTCCGACGTGGCGGATGTCGTCGACGGGGCCGAGAACGTGCGACAGGCCGCGTGGATGAACGAGACGCCCGCCGTGATTCTCAACATCCAGCGACAACCGGGAGCCAACATCATCGAGGTCGTCGACCGCGTGAAAGCGTTGCTGCCGCAGTTGAGGGAGTCGCTGCCGGCGTCGATCTCGATCACCATCCTCACCGACCGCACCGTCACCATCCGCGCGTCTGTCGAAGACGTGCAGCGCGAGTTGCTGATGACCGTCGGACTCGTCGTGCTGGTGATCTTTCTCTTTCTCCGAAACGTCTCGGCGACCATCATTCCCAGCGTCGCGGTTCCCCTGTCGCTGGTCGGCACGTTTGCGGTGATGTACCTGCTCGGCTACAGCCTGAACAACCTGACACTGATGGCCCTGACGATTTCGACCGGCTTCGTCGTCGATGACGCGATCGTAATGATCGAGAACATCATGCGCTACATCGAAGAGGGTGAGGCCCCGCTGGCCGCCGCCCTGAAGGGTTCGGCGCAGATCGGCTTCACGATCATCTCGCTGAGTGTCTCGTTGATTGCCGTGCTCATCCCCCTGCTGTTCATGGGCGACATCGTCGGACGCCTGTTCCGCGAGTTCGCGGTCACGTTGAGCGTGACCATTCTCGTCTCGGCCATCGTCTCACTGACGCTGACGCCGATGATGTGCGCGAAGCTGCTCAAGCACACGCCACCGTCGCAGCACGGTTGGATGTTCCGCGTTTCGGAGTCGGCCTTCAACGGGGTGATCCGGTTCTACGGCAGCACGCTCACGGTGGTGTTGAGGCACCAGACGCTGACGATGCTGGTCTCGGTGGTGACTTTGGCCGCGACGGTGCAACTCTACTTCGTCGTCCCCAAGGGCTTCTTCCCGGTGCAGGACACGGGCGTGATTCTGGGCATCTCCGAAGCCCCACAGAGCATCTCGTTCGAGGCGATGGCCGAGCGACAGCTCCACCTGAACCGAGCCATCCTGACCGATCCGGCCGTGGCCAGCCTGTCGAGCTTCATCGGTGTCGACGGCACGAACACGACGATGAACAGCGGACGGATCCTGATCAACCTGAAACCGCTCGAAGAACGAAACCACGCGGATGTGATCGAGATCATTCGCCGCTTGCAGTCGCGCGTGGCCGATGTGACCGGAATCACACTCTTTATGCAGCCGGTCCAGGATCTGACGGTCGAAACGCGCGTCAGTCGCACGCAGTACCAGTACAGCCTCGAAGATCCCAACCCGAAGGAACTGGGCGAGTGGTCTCCAAAATTCGTGAGCAAGCTGCAGACGTTGCCGCAACTGCGCGATGTGGCCAGCGATCAACAGAGCGACGGCTTGCAGGCCCGCGTCGTCATCGATCGTGACACGGCGTCGCGGCTCGGTGTCACCCCACAGATGGTCGACGATGCGCTGTACGACGCCTTCGGTCAGCGGCAGATCTCGATCATGTTCACGCAGTTGAACCAGTACCGGCTGGTGCTCGAGGTCAAACCGGACTTCAAAAACGAAACGCGGGATCTCAAGGAGGTTTACATCCGACCGCCCGGCGGCGGCGTGGTCCCGCTCAGCAGCTTCACCCGGATCGAAGAGACGACGGCACCGCTGACGATCAACCATCAGGGGCAGTTCCCGGTGGTCACGGTCTCGTTCAATCTGGCTCCCGGCGTGTCGCTCGGTGAGGCGGTCGAAGCGATCTCCGCCGCCAACGTCGAACTGGACATGCCGCCCAGCATCATCGGCGGCTTCCAGGGAACGGCCGAGGCGTTTCAGGCCTCTCTGAAAAACACGCCGCTCCTGATTCTCGCCGCCCTCGTCACGGTCTACATCGTGCTGGGTGTGTTGTACGAGAGCTACATTCATCCGATCACGATCCTCTCGACGCTCCCCTCGGCCGGCGTCGGCGCACTCGTCGCCATGCTGCTCTGCAAAACTGACCTGAGCGTCATCGCCCTGATCGGCATCATCCTGCTGATCGGCATCGTCAAGAAGAACGCGATCATGATGATCGACTTCGCGCTGGATGCGCAGCGCCATCAGGGCCTCTCTCCGCGCGAGGCGATTTTTCAGGCGTGCCTGCTGCGATTCCGACCGATCATGATGACGACGATGGCGGCGCTGCTGGGTGCCGTCCCGCTGGCGATGGGGCAGGGCGTCGGCTCGGAGCTGCGCCGTCCGCTCGGCATCACGATCATCGGCGGACTGATCTTCAGCCAACTCCTCACGCTCTACACGACGCCGGTGATCTACCTCTGGTTCGACTGGCTCGGCACACGGATCGGCATCCCGGTTTCGTCGGGACCACCGGAGGGGGAGGCTCATGAAATCCCGCGTGGAGAAGTGCAAAGTGAGAAGTGAGAAGTACAAAGTGCAAAGTGCAAGAGCTGCGGCGTCAACGGGGCCAGTGTCCCCGCGTCTTGGCCTTCTACCACTTTGCACTTCTCACTTCTCACTTCTCACTTTTCAATCTCTTGACTCCCGCTGCGGGCTCTCTCACCGCAAGCAAACTGCCTACCTGCCAACGGGCGCAAATGCGCGGACCGGCCGATCCGTGGACGGGGATCTCACATGAACCTCTCCACGCCCTTCATTCATCGGCCTGTCGGGACGACGCTGTTCATCGTGGCGATCACGCTGGCGGGAGCCCTCGGTTACGGATTGCTTCCCGTCTCGCCGCTGCCGCAGGTCGATTTTCCGACCATTCAGGTGAGTGCCTCACTGCCGGGAGCCAGTCCCGAAACGATGGCCTCCGCCGTGGCGACTCCGCTGGAGCGACAGTTCGGACGCATCGCCGGAATCGCCGAGATGACCTCCGCCAGTTCGCTCGGTTCGACGTCGATCACGATGCAGTTCGACCTCGACCGCGACATCAACGCCGCCGCGCGCGACGTGCAGGCAGCGATCAACGCGGCGCGAGGACAGCTTCCCGCCAACCTGCCGAACAACCCGTCCTATCGCAAGGAGAATCCGGCCGATTCGCCGATCATCATTCTCGCGCTGACATCGGAGACCTACACCAAGACCCAGATGTACGACGCAGCCGCGACGATCCTGCAGCAACGTTTGGCGCAGGTGCAGGGGGTGGGACAGGTCAACGTCGGTGGCGGCTCTCCCCCCGCCGTGCGAGTCGATCTGAATCCGACCGTGCTCAACCACTTCGGGATCGGACTGGAGGACATCCGCGCATCGCTCGGCGCGGCGAATGCCAACCGCCCGAAGGGCCAGATCGACGATGAGACCCGCACCTGGTCGATCACCGCCACCGACCAATTGCTGACGGCGAGCGAGTACGAACCACTCATCGTCGCCTATCGCAATGGAGCACCGATCCGCCTGGGTGATGTCGCGACCGTCACCGATTCGGTCGAGGATCTCCGCGCGTTCGGCCTCTCCGACGGCAAGCCGGCGATCACGGTCATTGTCTCCCGACAACCGGGCGAGAACATCATCGCCACCGTCGATCGCATCCGCGAGATGCTGCCCCAACTCGAAGCCCAGATCCCCGCCGGCATGGATTTGTCCGTGGTGATGGATCGCACCGGGACGATTCGCGCGTCGCTGCACGAGATCCAGTTCACGCTCCTGATCTCCATCGGCCTGGTGATTCTCGTCGTGTTTCTCTTTCTGAGAGACCTGCGAACGACGTTCATCCCGAGCGTCGCGGTACCGGTGTCACTGATCGGGACGTTTGGCGTGATGTATCTCGCCGGCTACAGCCTCGACAATCTCTCGCTGATGGCGCTGACCATCGCCACCGGATTCGTCGTCGATGACGCGATTGTCGTGATCGAAAACATCGCCCGGCACCTCGAAGCGGGAATGTCGCCGCTGCAGGCTTCGCTGCAAGGGGCGAGAGAAATCGGGTTCACGGTGCTCTCGATCAGCATCTCGCTCGTCGCGGTCTTCATCCCGATCCTGCTCATGGGCGGCATCGTCGGCCGGCTGTTTCGCGAGTTCGCCGTGACGCTGTCGGTCGCCATCGGCATCTCGCTGGTGGTCTCACTGACGGCGACGCCGATGATGTGCGCGACACTGTTGAAATCGCATGGCACGCAGACGCGCGGCCGCTTCTTTCGGGCCAGCGAATGGGTCTTCGAGCGGATTCTCGGTCTGTACGAGTTGACGCTGCAGTACGTCCTGCGACACCAGCGGATCACGATGCTGGTCACGCTCTCGACGATCGGCTTCACGGCCTATCTGTACGTGATCGTGCCGAAGGGCTTCTTCCCGCAGCAGGACACCGGCCGCATCGGCGGCAATCTGCAGGCCGATCAGGACACGTCGTTTCAGTCGATGTCGCGGTTGCTTGAGCAGTTCTCGGCGGTCGTGGGCGAAGACCCGGCGGTCGCGGGCATGATCTCGTTCATCGGAGGTGGCGGACGCGGTGGCGGCGGCGCCTCGAACTCCGCGCGGATGTTCATTTCGCTCAAGCCGCTGAAGGAGAGAAAACTGCGCGCCGACCAGGTCATCGCGCGCATCCGCAACCAAACATCCAAGATGTCCGGAGCCACTCTCGTGCTCCAGTCGTTTCAGGATTTGCGGATCGGCGGGCGAGGCAGCAGCGCCCAATACCAGTACACGCTGCGAGGCGACAGCCTGGCCGAGTTGACCCAATGGAGCACCAGGCTGCTGGCCGCCATGCGCAAGATCCCCGGCCTCGTCGATCTCAATTCCGACCAGCAGACGCGCGGCCTGCAGACGCGGTTGAACATCGACCGCGACACCGCCTCGCGGCTGGGGGTCAGCGTGGCGACGATCGACAACACGCTCTACGACGCCTTCGGCCAGCGACCGGTTTCGACGATGTACAAGTCGCTGAACCAGTACCGCGTCGTGATGCAGGTCGAGCCCGAGTTCTCGCAGAATCCCGACTCGATCAAACACATCTTCGTCCGTGGCCGGGCCAACGAGCAGATTCCGCTCTCGACGCTGTATCGGCAGACATCGAGCAACACCGCGCTCACGGCCAACCATTCCGGGCAGTTTCCGTCCGTGACGGTCTCCTTCAATCTCGGGCCGGACACCTCGCTCGGCGACGTCGTTCCCAGGGTCGAACAGGCCGCGAGAGAACTGGGAATGCCCGAGAGCATCCAGGGCAAGTTCCAGGGAACGGCCCAGGCCTTCGAGGACTCGCGCCGCAACCAACTGCTGTTGATTCTCGCGGCCATCGTCACGGTCTACATCGTGCTCGGGATGCTGTACGAGAGCTACATCCACCCGCTCACGATTCTCTCCACGATTCCGTCGGCGGGAGTCGGCGCGCTGTTGGCGCTGATCGTCTGCCGCACCGAACTGAACGTGATGGCGACGATCGGCATCCTGCTGTTGATCGGCATCGTCAAGAAAAACGCGATCATGATGATCGACTTCGCCCTGGAGGCCGAACGCCGCCACGGCAAGTCCCCGGAGGAGGCGATCTTCGAAGCCTGCCTCCTGCGCTTCCGACCAATCACGATGACCACCCTCGCCGCACTGCTGGGCGGCCTGCCGCTCGCCCTCGGCACGGGAGCCGGCTCCGAACTCCGCCGCCCGCTCGGCATCGCCATCGTCGGCGGCCTGATCTTCAGCCAGATGCTGACGCTCTACACCACCCCGGTCGTCTACCTCTACCTCGACCGCTTCAGCCTCTGGTGGGGACGAAACAAGTCATCGACCGTTTCACTGACGGTGACGAAGTACACTATCAATTAGACTGTGGCTGTTTGGTCCCTGACGGTGGCAATTGGCACGCGACGCGATTGACTGCGCACGGCAGCGAGTTCGGCTGGAAAACAGAACAGGCCGGATACCAATCGGTATTCGGCCTGCCGATCAATGCGATCCAGTCTCCAGTCGCTTACTTTCCGGGACGCGGTGCCGCTGACAGGACGGCGATCGAATCTTCCGGTGCGATGTCTAGGGCTACAGGGTTGCTAGCGGCCCCATCGCCTCGGATCACCAAGACTTGAGCTTCCGCGAGCTGTCTGAGTTCCAAATCCGGGACGATGATTTGAACTCCCAGATCGTACCAGCCGCGAACCGTTGCGGAGTACTGGTCCTCACCAATGGTAACGATGACCTCGCCCGGTTCGGGGCCAAGCCCTTCGCCTGCGATGGAGATCGTTGATCCCGGAGCCGCTGCGGTTACGTCTGTCGAGAAAGCGGCTGGGTCCACCGGAAAGACGTCGCCTCGCTTCACGATTGCCCCATTGTTTTCTTCATCACTTTCCTTGGTGGAGTTCCGACTATCGACCACGACATGCAGGAACTTGAATGGAACACGATCCTGATTCTCATCGACGGCCAAGTGATTCGCAGTTGCGGGCAGTCGAATATCGACCGCCATCGTGTCGTCTCCTGCGATCTCTGGAATCGTCACGCCGGCCTGGACGATCTGGTCGGACAATTCCGGGGCTATGGAAGCGAAGACCGTCACATCGAATTTTCGATTCAGGGTCTCCGGAGAATTGTTTCTCAACCAGACGCGGTAACGCGGACCCAGGTCTTCTTCCACGTGTCCGGGATCAACAAATCGGACAGCCAAGAGCTGTAGATCTTGTCCGGACGACACACTGACCGGCGGTACATCCACCCATGTGCCCGAAGCGACCACGGGAAGCTCCTGCCAGACCGGGTACTCGTACGTCGTGATCATGGGTGACGTCTCGTAGTAGTATGGGCGGACCGCAAACGGTCGCGGATCGTAGATCGGCAGCACATTGTTCCAAAACGACCACTGGACCCAAGGACTCCACTGCGGCATCCACGTATAGGCGGGATACCACTGTGGTCCCGGATACCACGAACTAAAGGCATTCCGTGAGTAGCCAGAGTAAACCGGGCCTGTGTGCCGGGCCTGCCATCCACCATTGCTGACGAGCGTGGTGTTGAAACTGAGTTGTCGTGCGACATCCCCCTGGGCGAACAAACTGAATTGGCGATCCAAGTCGTATCGCTGACCCATGCGGGAACTGATTAGAGGACCGAAGTCATTGCTTCCCAATCGTGTCTGGAATCGCCCTGAAACGCGGTTGAAGTCCAACGCGGCCAGCTGACCATCCCTGCGGCCGTCGCCAAGTTGGGAGAAGGCTTGCTCAAGCTGTTCGTTCGATCGAACATTCTGGAGGCTCGTGATCGCCGCGCTGACGGTCGGATCGTTTCTAAGTGTTTTCGGATCGACCCGGAGTTGTTTCACCGGACGGTCCCGATTGTCTGTCGCATTTCGATCAGCGGCCTTGGTAAATCCTGAAGGAATATCATTGCGATCAGCGTCCCGAGTCCGATCAGCATTGGAACGGCCGGGTTTGTCTGTGGGGTTCACAGCATTCTGATCGCGGTTACGGGGCGTGTCGGCTTTCTCGCCCGAATTGTCACGTGGCTTTGCCGTTCCATCATTGGGGCGAGGGGTACGAACTTGTGCCCGGTCCGGTCGCGGTGCAGGTTCGACATTTGACTTGCCTGGGGTTTTGTCGTCGCTAGGTAGTGTCGGCTTTCGAGTTTCGAGTGACTTACCCGGAGTCTCCGTAGGTCGCTGCCCTGGAGGCGTGCCAACTCGCGGCGACTTCGGGGGAGTAAGGTCGGGAGAATCGGCTCGTGGTGATTTCGGTGGGTTCGCACCGTCGGTGGAACCGGCCCGCGGTGACTTCGGTGGCGTCGATGGCGTCACGTCAGGAGAACCGGCTCGTGGTGATTTCGGTGGGTTCGCACCGTCGGTGGAACCGGCTCGCGGTGACTTCGGTGGCGTCACGTCGGGAGAACCGGCTCGTGGTGATTTCGGCGGGTTCACATTGGGGGAACCGGCTGCGGGTGACTTGGGCGGGTTCACATTGGGGGAACCGGCTGCGGGTGACCTGGGTGGGTTCACATTGGGGGAACCGGCCGCGGGTGACCTGGGCGGGTTCACATTGGGGGAACCGGCTGCGGGTGACCTAGGCGGGTTCACGTTTGGAGAACCGGCTGCGGGTGATCTTGGCGGAGTTGCATTAGGTGCACCAACTCCAGGCGATTTGGGCACATCCTTCTTAGGCAATTGGTCTTGGCCAACGGCCGAAAACGCGGCCGCTCCAACCAACAGACTGAACGTGACGAATCGAAACATCTTCTTCATTGTTCGTTCTCCTTCGACAGGGGAGGGCGTTCTACGCCCACATGGGTGCTAAATCGTCATTCCTTTGCGCTTGGGCCGACATGGAAGACTTTCCTGTGCGTTGTCCCGCAAGTGACATACCGTGGGATAGCCATGATATATGCTGTTGTTATGCTGCTGCCATCGTGCCGATTAGTGGCGCGTGTCTCGCCAGACTCGCGCCCTAGTCGGCGCGGACTGAGCGGTTAGACAACGGTGTGGCATGTGATCGATCACTGCCACAAAGAACCACTCGCGTGCTTACAGTTACATTGATGGATGATGGATCCATCTCCCGCGGAGGAGCCGCTCAATAAACCTCATTCCAAGCCGCCAACAAGATTTTTAGGCGGGCTCGCATCGGATCATTGAGTTTTTCTCGTGCGACTGCGAGCCCCACGGACTCTTGAGGACGAAGCGATGCATGGCGATATTTGACAAGGGTGACACGGGCGTCATCACACCGACCAAGATGCATTTCACACATCGCCTTCAAAAGGTAAATGCGAGCATGGTTGCATTGCTGCAAGCCGTGGTTCGCAAAGGCCAACGCATCCTGGTAAAGCCCATAAGTGTAGCATTTGTAGCCCACATCAAAACAAGTCGTCGGCGTCAACGGGAAACAGTGCGCTGGTCCATATCCAAGAGATGGCAAAAGAATCTCGGGTGCGGTCTTTAATCCCTCGGGAATGCCAAAACCGGAGGTTAGAGTCGGCGGTGGCAGAACATCTGAAGGAAGCTCTTCGATCAACACAGCGTGCGGTTGATCTCGAACCGCCGGTCTTTCAATGACCGTGGGGTTCGGTGGGTCGGGCAATTTGCGGACGGCTGGTTTTGGTGGCTCAGGCAATTCCCCAATAGCAGGCTTTGGTGGGTCGGGCAATTCGCCAACAGCAGGCTTCGGCGGGTCGGGTAATTCGCCCTGCGCGTGAACCTCAACACTCCGCATACCACTCGCTGCCTGCACTCCCAACCAAACGACGGTCAGCAGTAAAAGACGCATCTTGAAGTCTCCTGGTTTTACTCATCAAAGTGTTTAACAACTCATCCCGTAGCTCTGGCGTGGCAACTCCGGTGCCAGAGGTTCGATCGTCGAGTCAGGCGGTGTCGCGAGAAAACCACAGTGGTCTTGCCCACGAGTTACACTCACGCACATCCTGGAGTTGTCCTTGTCGTCGCAGCGTGGGCGATCCAGCCTCAAAAAAAACCGGCCTTGCGGCCGGGTTCCTTCATTGTGCAATCGACCTTGCCAATTCAATCGAGCGCGCGATTGCGACAACGCCGTTTATGGGACAACAACTGCACGTCGAATCGCCCGGCGCTCTTGGGCCGGTGTCAGGCCGTAATACTTGTAGGTTTCGACTCGATACCTGGGTGTCGAGAAAACGGGGTACTGATCGACGGTGTAGGTCGGAATAACTTTGAACCGTTCCGGCGCGATGTTGACAACGGCCGTTCGCTTTTCAAAGTTGAATTTCGCCGCTTCCCAAGGCACAGTCACCAACTTGTTGTCATTGAGGACGATCAGATATTCGAGGTAGCCATCGTCGGCGAAGACAATGTCGTCTACTGTGCCCACCGCCACATTGCCCTCGATGCTCACCTTGGATCCGAGTACCGACTTGGCTCGGTAAGCTTGGCTTGCCGGCTGCGCCTCCGTCTCTTTCTGGACTCGGCGCTCTTCTTGCCCATTAGCCGCAGTGACTGCGACCATCGCCGCGACCAAAGCCAAAATGGAATTCCAACGAACTGTTCGACTCAACATGACTTCCCTCCTCAATGCAAAACGATGTCCTATTTTGAACAAACTGCAAGCGCGTCTGTTTGTCAGTGCACTTGATGCGTGCTCCCAGCCGTGACCACTCTGGCAATCCCTATACCGGAACGGATGACCTAACCTGCAGCGGCGAAGGAATGATCTCCTTTCCCCTCAGCAAGCGATCATTTGAAGGCTAAGAACGTTTGGGTGCGAATGAACTGTTGAGACAGTGATTGAGCAATCACCAATCATTGTGGACTCCGATCAATCAATGTGGGTTTGATTCAGGTGACGCTTTGAGGTCAGACCCCCAACGATTTGACAACCTGATACAAGCGGTATTCGTCGAGTTCAACGTGTCGATCGAACAGATTCGGCAGCGTGGCTGACATGGCAATTGGGCTCGGCAGGCCACGATTTTGTTGGTTCATGAGTCGCGTTGGTTGGCTCATGAGTCGCTGAAACTGGCGCACCGCGAGCTTGTGGAATTGCTCGGCGATCTCAGTGAAAGCGCCGTCCGAGATTCACTTCGCCGTACTCCTCTGCAATTCGGCGAACCCGCTGGCGCGGCATTTCGAGAGGCCCTGACGAATGTCGAAGCGAAGTTGTTGCGGGGTTCTCGACCTCTGTAAGACGTTGATTCCTGCTGTCTTTCTGGGCACTGTTTTGCCTTCCGACGGTCGTCCACTTTGGTGTCGGCCTCGACGGAATTGTTGTCGAGTACGACCGCTCCCGCCTGCTCCTCGATCAGCACGCCCACGGTCCGCTTCCGCTCACCCTTCTTGCGCGTGTCGCGGATCACGTTGCATGTGAAGACGAGATCGTTTGTCTCACTGCGTACACGGACGGGTGGCGGGTCAGAGTTTTCGATGGCCCCGTTTCATCGCGCACTCAGGGCCATCGAAGACTCTGACACTGCCGCCCCAGTCGGGAACGCGAAATGGACACCGATTCTGGTCCGTTCCGAGGACTCCATGCACCTGCGCGGCTCCGGACCACATTCTCACACGGCTGCAGAGTCTTCGGTGGCCCCATTCTGGCCTTGAACTCAAGGTCGCCGAAGGTTCTGACTCTGTCATCCTGACGTGAACAACAATCGAGACGACGAGTCGAAACGCAGAGAGCGCGGAGAGATGACAGGAGGTTTTGTGGTAACTTCCTCTGCGGCCTCCACGCTCTCTGCGCTTCTACCTCATTCCTCGGTTCGCCAACGTCCCTTTCCCACGAACGACGAGAGACTTGGAAACGACTCACCATGAACACGGCCTACCATCCCGCGTACTTGATTGGCGTCACCGGTCACATGGACTTGGACCAGGACCAGGAATCGACGCTGGAGAAACGAGTCGAGTTGTTGTTTCGGTTTTTGAAATCGACACCGCAGGCAACCACTCGCGTCCAGCGGTTGGAGGAATTGGTCCAGGCGCTGGCTCCGGGCAACGCAGACGCTCAAAAGACTTACACGGCGGCCTTGCAGTCGTGGTGCGGGTTGCCCCACACGCCCGTGGTTGTCTTGTCATCACTGGCTCCCGGAGCCGATTCGCTCGTCGCGCGCGTGGCGCTGAAGCCGGAGTTCAAACAGTTGGGGTTTTCCGTCCAGGCACCTCTCTCGTTTCCGCACGACCTCTACCCCGCCGCGTCCACGTTCGTGTGGAAGGCCGACGACGGAACCGTCGATCCCGAAAGTGACGCGAACAAGCAACGCCAGCAGCAGTATGCCGATCTGGTGGCTGCCATCGGTGGAGAATCGCAGACGTTCCCGGTGTGTCTCGACAAGGATCAAAAGCTCGTTGCCGAACCGGGAGAACTCGCGAAGAAGCAGCACGACCAGTTCCTGCAGGATCGCGATGCGAGCGATCACGCGGCTCGTCACGACCGATACCGCGCCGCGGGCGAGTACATCGCGGCGTACTCGCACTTGTTGATCGCCATCTGGGATCAGGATCACGACCACCAGACCGACACGGGAACCGCCGCGATCGTCGAGACGCGGCGAAGCTGTTTGACGCCGCATCTCCTCCCCACCACAAACGCGGTCGGGCTGCCCCATGGTGGTCCGCTGGTGCATCTCACAACCCGGCGGCTCAAGAACACCTCCCCACCCCGGGAGACGGCTTCTCCCGTGGCACCGATCCGGTTCTTGCATCCCCACTCGACGGCACCGGCTCCAAAAACTCCTGAGGAACAGGTGACGGACGATCACTTGGGATGGCAGGAAAACTCCCTGACGCTGTTCTGTCGCATTGCCACCAACCTCGACGACTTCAACCGGACGACCGTCTCGGACGAGCAGGAGGTGGACAAGGAACTCAATGCCCGACTGACACGGTTGATCACCGGCAAAAAGTCTGATTCGCTGACCTGCACTTTGAAAGAACAATCCCGCGATTTCCACGACGGGCTGCGTCGCGTCGCCGGTCTGAGACGCAGCGCCGCCGACGACACGACTCATTTTCATAAGACCAGCCTCCGGACACTGACCTGGTTGTTTCGCCTGACGCTGTTGGCCGCCGCCACGCTGCACCTGTTCGCGCACTGGCATCCTCAACACGACCACGATGATTCGCCAACCACCCGCCAGACAACTGCGCACCCGATTGCCGTTCGGACGGATGCGGAGCCCGGCCGCACTCATCGCGAGAACGCTGATGAGGCTGACGCTGCGGTCGATGCGAGCACCCCAGCCACAACGGAGGCCGTGAAACCCGTGGCGGAAACTCCTCGCGAACACGAGCAGCAGGGGAGTACGACGGAAGAAAAACCAACCCTCGGTTGCCAGTATTGGATTCAACCGATCCTCGGCATTCTTTCGCTCTGTCTGGCCGGATGCGCATTGCTGTTGTTTTGGTGGCACAAGTGCCGACTCGATGACGAACACGATCATGACTGCCGGTCGCTGGCCGAAGGACTGCGCGTGCAGTTCTATTGGAACCTGGCGGGATTGGGAGAATCGGTTTCCGCCAACTACATGCAGCGCCAGCGCAGCGAGTTGGATTGGATCCGGGGAGCCATCCGCTGGTCTTCCTTCCCCTACGAACGTTGGCGATTACGGTTTGATGCACTGTTGCCGGCGACGCAAACCGCTGTCATCGAATCTGTGCATGAGTCATGGGTGGCTCATCAATCCAAATTTTTCCGAGACAGAGCCCACATGCGGCACCACGAGTTGCACTTCTGGCACAAGCTCGGTTGGACATTGGCGATGACCGGACTGTGGACGTTTTTGGTGCTCGTGCTCTGCAAGCTTCCGCTTTCGCTCGTGTCTTCCGTGGAGAAGACTCACTGGCTGCCATTCGCCTTGGCGTTGGTCACAACCGTTGTCCTGGCGTGGTGGACGTCGCAACATTCACGGCCTGGACATCACGACGGTCCGCAGCACGCGGACAAGCAAACCAGGCAGACAAGCTGGCTGAAGTCGAGGAAAGATGCTGTCTGGAAATTCATGGACGACTTGCTGCAACGCTATGTTCCGACGACCGATGCGCACACCTCACGGGCGGTGACGAGCGGCCAAAAATCTCGCGAGATGCTGAACAATTTTTCTGCTTACCTGCTCCCGTCCGCCACGATGTCGGCGGGGGTGCTGACCGTCTCGGCTTTGTTGGAGTGGGTTTCGTTCCTGCCCGATGCGTCCAATCTGGCGATCGTGTTTGGTGGCTGGTGCCTGCTGAGCGGTGCGATGTCGGTGGCGTGGGGCGAGAAGAATCTCCTGTCGGAACTGGCCTACCAATACAGCACGATGGCGACGTTGTTCCGCTCCGCCGAAATCCGGCTGGATGTTCTGCTGGTTCAACTTCGTGCTCAAGAAGCCGACCCCGCCGCGTATTCGCAGACGATGACCGAGGTGCGAGAGCTGTTGCAGTCCCTCGGCAAAGAAGCCCTCGACGAAAACGCCGAATGGCTGATCCTGCATCGTGCCCGACCATTGGAACCGGTCATGGCCGGATGATTCCATTTGTGCCTGAGTCCGAACGCCGCCACGGCAAGTCCCCCGAAGAAGCGATCTTCGAAACCTGCCTGCTGCGGTTCCGGCCAATCACGATGACAACTCGCGCCGCACTACTCGGCGGCCTGCCGCTTGCCCTCGGCACGGGAGCCGGCTCCGAACTCCGCCGCCCCCTCGGTATCGCCATCGTCGGCGGCATCATGTTCGGGCAGGGCCAGCAGCGCCGCGACCACTCGCGCCGACCGTTCGGCCGTTTCCAGATTCGGTCCCGTCTCCGTGGCCATCGACGTGCGAGCCGCCACCGTTTCGAGAGCCGCTCGCGCCGTGTGCCGTTGGCGCGTGTGATTCCGGACCAGGTTTCCCGCAATGCCGCGCAGCCAGTCGAGAAACGAACCTTGTCGAGGATCGAAGTCCCTCATCCGCCGCACGGCGATCAGCCACGTCTCCTGCACCACTTCATCGACTCCCGCCGGCTGACCCGCCAGCCGCCAGAGGACAAACGCGCGGAGCGGCTCATACGCCTCGTCGTACCAGGCGCGCCAAGCCGCCTCATCCCCGGCGAGCACAGCGGCACGCCAGACTTGTTCACGGCAAACTCGCGCCTCGTCCCCCATGCCAGCCTTCTCGAAATGGTTGTCCGAGCGTTCGAGAGTAGATTGTCGCCGGATCGGAAAATCCTTCGCGACATTTTCTGCTGGATTCAAGAAGTGAGGAAGAGAACCGAAAACCGCCCCGACCGGGCGAAACAGCCGCGAACGGGCCGTTTGACGTAAGTTGTTCTCGTTCTAGCCAGTCCGTCCGACTTTTTCAACAAAATCCTCTAAACGGGAGCCGGGAAGAGGATTTCCGCGCCAAAGTCCTCCAAACGGGAGCGTTCCAGACGACTCACGCGCCGGAATCCTTGCCCACGCAAGCCGTCCAGCGCACTCACGCGCCAAGGTGACGCCCACGCGAGCATTCCAATGGACTCACGCGCCAGGGTCCTTCTCCCGCGATCATTCCAACCGAGCCACGCGCAAAAAATCGGCTGCAAAAATGGCTCGCAATCCACTCGTTCGTCTGGCAAGTTCTGAGTCCGTGCGGGTGCCACTGGCGGTTGCTTTGAGCCGCCAGTGTCTTCAAAGAACACTGGCGAGCGAAGCCCCTCGCCAGTGGCACCCG
>JBBPIS010000094.1:0-30832 GCA_038040225.1 Planctomycetota bacterium | reverse complement strand
TTCCGACGACCGTATAGAAGTTCGGCGGTGCCTCTGATTCAATTTTGCCGCATCTCATCCCAATCACCTCGATCGAAAAGCTCGCACCATGAACGCTGAAACCCGACGCTTGCAGGAGTCTCGCGAGAAGAAGACGCCGTGGAAAAATTGGGGGCCGTATCTGTCCGAGCGGCAGTGGGGCACCGTGCGAGAGGACTACAGCGAAGGTGGCAATGCGTGGGATTACTTCAGCCACGATCAGGCTCGGTCGCGAGCGTATCACTGGGGTGAGGATGGTCTGGCGGGAATCTGCGATCACAAGCAGCGGCTCTGTTTCGCGCTGGCGCTGTGGAACGGCAATGACCCGATCATCAAGGAGCGGCTGTTCGGGCTGACCAACGGCGAGGGCAATCACGGCGAGGACGTGAAGGAGTATTACTTCTACCTCGATAGCACGCCGACGCACTCGTACATGAAGTATCTCTACAAGTACCCGCAGGCGGCGTACCCCTACGACAATCTCGTGGCGACAAACCGGCAACGCGGAAAGAGCGACCTCGAGTACGAACTGCTCGACACGGGAGTGTTCAACGACGATCGCTACTTCGATGTCTTCGTCGAGTATGCCAAGGCCACGCCGGAAGACATGCTCATCGAGATCACGGTCGCCAATCGCGGGCCGGAGGCGGCGACGCTGCACGTGTTGCCGACTCTGTGGTTCCGCAACACCTGGTCGTGGGGCGGAGACGCCGAGAAGCCGTCGCTGGAATCCGCGGCGCAGACGGACGCGCTGGCCGTGGTCGCGGCGAGCGATCCGAAGCTTGGTCAGCGGTTCTTTTACTGCGACGGGTCGCCCAAGTTGCTGTTCACGGAGAATGACACGAACACCGAGCGGCTGTTTGGCGTTCCCAACGCGACGCCGTTTGTCAAAGACGGGATCAACAACTGCGTCGTGCATGGCCAGGCGGACGCCGTGAATCCCCGGCAGACCGGCACGAAGGTCGCCGCGCAATACGTCATCACGGTCAAAGCGGGCAAATCACAGACGCTGCGACTGCGGCTCAGTGATGTCACGCCGAGCGGAGCGCTCGTGGCCGACGCTGCCAGCGTCGGGAAGGGCAACGCGGACGCTGGCAGCGTCCGCCACGGTGGCGGGCCGTTCGGCAAAGCATTCGACGATGTCATGAAGTCGCGGCGGCGCGAAGCGGACGAGTTCTATGCGGCACTGACGCCGAAGTCGCTCAGCGAGGATGAAGGTCGAGTCCTGCGTCAGGCGCTGGCCGGGATGATGTGGTCGAAGCAGTTCTACTTCTATGATCTCAACAAATGGCTGCAAGAGCGCGGGTCCGATCCGTACAAGGCGAACCGGCGAGCCGCTCCGCGTAACGACGGCTGGCATCACATGTACAACGCCGATGTGATCTCGATGCCCGACAAATGGGAATACCCGTGGTACGCCGCCTGGGACTTGGCCTTCCACGTGATCGCCCTGACGATGGTCGATCCAGACTTCGGCAAACAGCAACTCGATCTGATGCTCCGCGATCCGTACATGCACCCCAACGGGCAGATTCCCGCCTACGAATGGAACTTCGGCGACGTGAATCCGCCGGTCCATGCCTGGGCCACGATCTTCACTTACAACCTGGAAAAAGCCCGCACTGGCAAAGGTGACACGGCCTGGCTGCAACGCTGCTTCCAGAAGTTGTTGTTGAACTTCACCTGGTGGGTCAACCGCAAGGATCGCTCGGGCAAGAACGTGTTCGAGGGGGGCTTCCTCGGCTTGGACAATATCGGTGTGTTCGACCGCAGCGCGCCACTTCCCACCGGCGGCTACCTGGAACAGGCCGACGGCACCGCCTGGATGGCGATCTACTGTCAGAACATGGTCGAGATCGCGGGCGAGTTGGCGATGGAAGACCCCGGCTACGAGGACATGGCCCTCAAGTTTTGCCAGCACTTTCTGTGGATTGCCTCGGCGATGATCCATGCCGGCGAGGACACGGGGATGTGGGATGAAGAAGACGGCTTCTTCTACGACGTGCTCCGGTTACCCGACGGCCAGGCTCAACGTTTGAAGGTCCGCTCGATGGTCGGCCTGCTGCCGCTCTGTGCCGCCACGACCTTTGAGGGAGATCTCCTCAAGAAGTACCCGGAACTCGGAGAACGATTTCGGGATTTCCTCGACGCTCGTCCGGAACTGTGTGCCTTTATCCACAACCCACGGAAGCCGGGTCATGCCGGTCGCCGGCTCGCTGCCATCCTCGATGAAACCACGCTTCGCCGCGTGCTGGCGAAAATGCTCGACGAGAACGAGTTCCTCAGTCCCTACGGCCTGCGCGCCCTCTCGCGCTACCACGCCGAGCATCCGTACGTCTTCCACGTCGGAAGTCAGGAATACCGCGTCTCCTACCTGCCGGCCGAATCGGACAGCGGCATGTTTGGCGGCAACTCGAATTGGCGAGGTCCGATCTGGATGCCGGTCAACGCCCTCATCATTCGCGCGTTGTTGCAGTACTACAGCTACTACGGCGATGACTTCCAAGTCGAATGCCCCACCGGCAGCGGCCACCTCATGACGCTGTATCAAGTCGCCGAAGAACTCTCGCGCCGACTGTCGCACATCTTCGTCCGCGACGACCAGGGCCGCCGCGCCGTCTTCGGGGGAAGCGAGAAGTTCCAGTCTGACCCACACTGGCGCGACTGCCTGCAATTCTTCGAGTACTTTCACGGCGACAACGGAGCGGGTTTGGGAGCCAGCCATCAAACCGGCTGGACCGGCGTCATCGCCCGCGCCATGCACCTGTTCGCGACCGTCAACGCGGAGGAAGCGCTCGCAGGGGGCAAGAAGGCGTATTTTCAGAAGCAGGTCGACACTGCCGTGGGCGACGCTGCCAGCGTCGGCACTGTGTCGGCGTCATCTTGTGCCAATGTCGCCACCTCATCCCGTCCGTAAGTCGCGATCCCGTCCGTAAGTCGCGGACGCTGGCAGCGTCCACCACGAGACGATCATGAAATCACCACGCTACCCGTCTCTGTATCAGATCAACACGCGTGTCTGGCTGACGGAGTTGTCTCACACACTCGGCCGTCGCGCGACGTTGGACGACATCCCGGACACCGATCTCGATCAGTTCGCGCGACAAGGCTTCGACTGGATTTGGTTGCTGAGCGTCTGGCAGACCGGTCCTGCGGCGCAGGCCATCTCGCGAGCGAGTCCCGAATGGCGGTGCGAGTTCGCGGAAACGCTGCCCGACCTCAAGGACGACGACATCGGCGGCTCCGGGTTTGCGATCCAGAGCTACACGGGACACGCCGATCTGGGCGGCGATGCGGCGCTGGACCGACTGCGTAAACGGCTGCAGCAGCGCGGGCTGAAGCTGATGCTGGACTTCGTCCCGAATCACATGGCTCCCGATCATCCGTGGGTCGAACAGCATCCCGACTACTTCATCGCCGGCACCGAGGTTGATTTGGCCCGTTCACCTCGGAACTACTGCCGAGTGCAAACGAAGAATGGGCCGCTGCTGCTCGCCTACGGTCGCGACCCGTACTTCGAAGGCTGGCCTGACACGTTGCAGCTCAACTACGGCAACCCGGAATTGCAGCAAGCGATGATCGGCGAGCTGACGCGCATCGCCGGGCAATGCGACGGCGTCCGCTGCGACATGGCGATGCTCGTCCTGCCCGAGGTGTTCGAGCGCACGTGGGGCATCGGGGCGGAACTCTTCTGGCCGAAGGCGACCGAGTCCGTGCGGCGGAAACATCCGCACTTTCAGTTCATGGCCGAGGTCTATTGGGATCGCGAATGGGAGTTGCAGCATCAGGGCTTCGACTACTGCTACGACAAGCGGCTGTACGACCGGCTGCGTGAGCATCACGCCCGCCCCGTGCGTGAGCACTTCCGGGCCGGTCTCGATTACCAGGACAAGCTGGCTCGCTTCTTGGAGAACCACGACGAGCCGCGCGCGGCGGCGACGTTTTCGCGGGACGTTCATGAAGCCGCCGCAGTCGTCACGTTCCTGTCGCCCGGCCTGCGCTTCTTCCATCAGGGCCAGTTTGAAGGCCGCCAGAAACGAATCTCGCCGCATCTCGTCCGCGCCCCGGCCGAGGCCGTGGACGAGAACTTGAAACAGTTCTACGAGCGATTGCTGGCCGTCCTGCGTCACGACGCCGTTCGCCAGGGAACGTGGCGACAACTCGAATGCGCTCCGGCCTGGGACGGCAACGGATCCTGCGACAACTTCATCGCCTGCGAGTGGCAGGGAACCGACGGCCAACGCCTGCTCGTCGCCGTCAATGACTCACCGAACCAAAGCCAGTGCTACGTCCGCTTGCCGCATGACGAACTGAGACAGGGAACGTGGCGGCTGAAGGACCAAATGCGCAATGCTGACTATGATCGGAACGGAACAGACTTGCTCGCGCGGGGCTTGTATTTGGACCTGCCCGCGTGGCATTACCACGTCTTTTGCCTCGACCCTCTCTAACCCGGATTATTCACGACCACACACTAACTCGAAACGTAAGCGAGGGCGTCGTCACGGTTCGCCCTCGCAGGGTGGCCCAGACGTTGCTTTGGACGTCTGGGTGACGAAGTCACAAGAGGCAGCCAGCGAACATCCGATCTTGTACCTCTTGTCGCTCTGCGACCCGGACGCTCAAAGCCGCGTCCGGGCCACCCAGCGCGTACACCGAAGGCTTCACGACGCCGGACCTCGTGGACGCCGAGTCGCTGCTGGCAAGCCTCACCGAATCAAGCGCGGTAGCAAATGGTGGTTGATTGCGGTTACATGCTGACAGCCGGGAGGACGCCACCAGCGTTCGTCGTTACTCGCCCACCACAAATCAGGCCGATGCTGGCAGCGTCGGCCACGTTCCATCGCACGTCAGGAATCGTCATGGCCAAGCAATCATTCACAGCGTCAACGGTTGCGACCGAACTCACGCAACAATCACCAGAGACAACCGTAGCGCCTCATCCGATGGAAGGTCTGCGCGAGTTCTGGCAGACGACGACTCCGTATGATCCGGTGCGACCGTTGGATTCGTGGCAGACTCGGTTCGAGCAGGGCAAGGCTCTGCGAGTCAGGACGCCGCGCGAGTCGCATGCCGCATGGACGCCGCCGGCGGATCGGACGAACCCGGTGGCGACGGTGCTGGCGAGCAATGCCGGGCGCGAGGAAAGTTTGATCCCGCTGCGCATGGGACGCATGGCGGAGTCGCCGTTTGCGTTCCTGCGGGGAGCGTGCGCGGTCATGGCGGGAGACTTGGCTCGCACGCCGATCAGCGGGCCGCAGGTGATGCTCAACGGCGACGCGCACGTCAACAACTTCGGGTTTTACGGCACTCCGCAGCGCGATGTCGTGATCGACATCAACGACTTCGACGAAGCCACCGTCGGGCCGTGGGAGTGGGATTTGAAGCGGCTGGTCGCCAGCGTGAATGTGGTGGGTCGCGAGAACGGACTCGATGCCGAGGAACGGCATTCGGCCGTGATGCGGTGCGTCGGAGGGTATTCGCTGAACGCTCAGCGGCTGATGAAACTCGGAGTCTTGGACAGTTGGTCGCTATTTGCTTACGCCGAGTTGGAACGGCACGAAGCGGCGCTCAAGGCGGTGGGGATTCAGATCGGCAACAAATTCCGAGCGGTCGTCAAGAAGGTGCTGGCGAAAGCTCAGCGGGCGGACAATGACGCGTTGTTGGCGAAGGTCGCACGGCGGCAGGCGGACGGCGGTTGGCGATTCGTCGAAGACCCGCCGATCCTGACGAGTCTCGACGAGGCCACGCGGCAGAAGGTGATCGCGTCGCTGGTCGAGTACGCCGAGTCGCTCTCACAGGAGTGCCGGTTCATGTTGCGTCGCTATTCGGTCGCGGATGTGTGTCACCGCGTGGTTGGCGTCGGCAGCGTCGGGACGCGAGTGTATCTCGTGCTGCTGTTCGGCAATGGCGATGACGATCCGCTGTTTCTGCAAATCAAAGAGACGGTCGCACCAGCTCACGCGCCGTACTTGCCGCCGGTGGTGTTCCGAACCAACCATGAAGGCCGCCGAGTCGTCGCTGCGCAGCGGGCTCTGCAATCGCTGGGCGATCCGATGCTGGGATACACGACCATCGACGGTCGGCACTACTTCGTGCGGCAGATGAAGAACCTCAAGGCGTCCATGCCGATTGAGTTCCTCACCGGCGAACCGTTCGAGTTCTGGGGCTGGGTCTGCGGAGTGCTGCTGGCTCGCGCGCATACTCGCAGCGGAGACATTGCCAGGATTGCCGGTTACATTGGAAAGTCAGACGCATTCGCGACCGCGCTCTCCGAGTTCGCCGAAGCCTATGGCGACCAAACCGAACGCGACCACGCGGCTCTCGTCGACGCCGTGCGGACAGGACGTGTTGTCGCAGATCCATCAACCACCGAAGGGACAGAACCATGAAAGCCAGTCGCCTCTCTCTCAGGATTTTCACGATGTGGACACTCGGCAGTTCGTGGAGGCCCTCCAGGCTGGCGCTCGGTGTCGGAATGATCGCACACCTGTTCGCGGCGACGGCGTTTTCTCAGGAGGCTGTTCGCTGGCTCGACAAGGACTCCAATGCCGTGCTCGCGATCGATGTCGCCGCAGCCTATCGCTCACCCATTGCGAAAGAGAATCAGTGGGCGAAGAAGGCTGCGGAATCGTTCATTGCGCAGGAAGTGTTCCTGCCCCCGTCGGTGAGTCGCGTCACGATCGGCACTCAACTCGAACTCAATGCATCGCTCGACCCCGTCCGGCAGCACTGCTTCATGGAACTGAAACCGGGAACGGACCTGGATACCGTCGCGGCCCTGGCCGGCGGCTCGGTCGAGAAAGTCGGCGAGCATCGCGGGCTGGCCGTGGCCGGCGGGCGCTATGTTGTTGAAGCCGGACCTCAGAAATGGCTGATGGTTCAGCCGGGGGGGCGCCAGGCCGGTTTGCGCTGGGCGCGGTCCGGCGCGGCGAAGTCCTCGCAAGTGTCCGTGTTTTTGACGAATGCGGTGGAAAGTGTCTCTGAGCAGTATCCGATCGTGGTAGCGCTCGACCTGTCCGATGTCGTGACGTCATCGGCGGCCAAGAGCGTCTTGGAAGAGCTGCCTGGCAGTCCTCTCAAGGGAGATGTCCTGGAGAAAGCCACGAATGTGCTGGCCTCGGTCCAAGGAGTGGTCTGCCGCGTTCATCTCGGTACGAGTCGTGTCGCGCAATGCCGCATCGAGTTCGGCCAATCCGCCGCGCCGCTCCAATCGGTCGCGTTGCCGCTCGTCCAGGCAGTCCTCAACCTTTGGGGAGCCAGTCTGGAAGACTCCACCGCATGGAAGGCGCATGCCGAAGACTATGCCCTGGTGTTTGACGGCGAAATCACGGCGACGGGACTTAAACGGTTGATCAGCGTCGTGCATCCGCCCAACGTGAGCGCCGGCGGTGCCGATGCCGGGGAGTCTCAGCCTGCTGCCACGATTGCCGCGTCGCAGAAGTACCTCCATTCCATCAAGCATGAAATGGACGAATTGCGGGCCACGGTGAAAAAGACCCGCGACAACCACGCGTTGTGGTTTGAAAGGGCCGCCCGTTCGATCGATGAACTGCCCCTCAAGAATGTGGACCAGGATCTGCAAGTTTTTGGCGGCCGTGTGAGCAGTTCGCTGCGTTATCAGGGCCAGACGGAACGGATGAGCAAAATCCGCAAAGGAACCCGCCAGGCGCAGACGCAGTCGAACACATTTTTCTCCGGCGTGGGATCGTATGGCGAGGTTTATCGCCGTGTCCCAGGCGGCAATTCCGCGGCGATTTCGGCGGAAGAGAACGAGGCTGCTTCGTCGGTGAAGTTCAGCGAATCGAAACAGATCGAGGACGGTATGGTGGAAATCCGCCGCAAGCTCACTCAGAAGTACAACCACGAGTTTTGATGGGGCGTCCGCTGGTGGAGAGACCAGTGAGTGGCTGCCGGCATTAATCGTGACTTGTGGCGTTGCGTTCAGCGAAACCACGCACGCTCCTCGAAAACGACATCATGAATCCGACGCTGAACAACGAACGCGAGCTGTATTTTGAACGGGGCGGGCCGTCGTATCGCCTGATGCAGCGAATCGGGCTGGTGCGCGGGGATGATCCGTCGGTCCGGCGGCGAATCATCGGGTTTCTCGCGCTGACCTGGATTCCGCTGTTGATCCTGTGCCTGTTGGAAGGGCGAGCGGTGGGGGCGACGCCGGAAGAATCCTTTCTGCTGGACTTCGCAGCCTACGCGCGGTTTTTCATTGGGGTGCCGCTGCTGATCGTGGCGGAAGTCATCGTCGGGCCGAAACTGACTGCGGCGGGAATGCAATTCGTGCAAGCCGGCTTCGTCCGCGCGGAAGATTATCCGGCCTTCGATCAAGCGATCGCTCGCGTGGCCAAGCGCCGCGAATCGCTATGGGCGGAAGTCTTCATGCTGGGCCTGGCCCTGATCGGAGCGTGGACACTCACCGTTGAGAACATCGGCGGCGCGACGGGAACGTGGAATTCCACGTTCATGGGCGGCGAGGCGGACCGACGGCTGTCGTTCGCGGGGTTGTGGTATCACGTCGCCGCAGTGCCGTTGTTGCAATTTTTGTTTTTCCGCTGGCTGTGGCGGCTGTTGATCTGGTTCCAGTTTCTCTTCACCGTTTCGCGGCTGAACCTGAAGTTGGTCGCGACGCATGCGGACCAGGCCGGTGGTCTCGGATTTCTTGGCATCGCCCACATGTCGTTGGGCGTGTTCGCATTTGCTTTTAGCGCCGTGCTGAGTGCCGACGCCGCATTCCGCATCGTGTTCCACGGTGCCGCGATTGAAACATTCAAAATGCCGCTAGTAATTCAGTTGATCGCCACTCAGACGGTGATCCTCGCTCCCCTGCTGATGTTCGTCCCGATTCTGGCGCGAACGCGACGCGAGTGGCTGCATTCGTACAGTCTGCTGGTCGTGCGCTACAACCGAACCTTCCACGAAAAGTGGATCGACGGCCCACCGCCCGAAGGGGAGCCGCTGCTGGGCAGCGCCGACATTCAATCGCTGGCGGATTTGGGCGGCAGTTTTGAGTTCATCCGCGCGATGCGAGTTGTTCCGTTCAACCAACGAGTCGTTCTGCAACTCGCCGTCGTCACGGCTCTGCCGGGCCTGCCGCTGCTGCTGCTGGTCGTGCCCATCGAGAAAGTGCTGGATGTGCTGGGCGGAGCTTTGCTCTAAATGAATTGGAAACAATAGGCTGCACCCCTCTCGGCCGGGTGGCACTGTAGAAAATCGTTGAATGGACGAGTCACCGATCTGGTGCCACTGGCGGCGGCTTTGGGCCGCCAGTGGCAACACACGACTTGACAGGTGCGATCTCCTAAAAACCACTGGCGAGCGAAGCCCCTCGCCAGTGGCACCCGTGCGCCGTTCGACATCACCAAACCGGGCGAGCTTCCCGACAACGTCACCAAACCGGTCGCCGATCCGCGGCTGAATCAACGGCTGGCCCTCCTCGCCGAGCAGAACGCCGACTTCGCGAAGGCCGGAGCCGACAAGCTCGTGCAGGAGCGCGAGACCCTCTACGAGCGGGCCAACAAACTGGTGAACTCACCGCGACTCAAAGCCTTCCAGCTCGACGACGAATCCGACGCGAGCAAGTCGGCCTACGGCGGCAGCAAGTTCGGGCAGGGTCTGCTCGTCGCCCGACGCCTCGTTGAATCGGGCGTTCCGTTTGTCGAAGTCGCCCGCGCCGGCTGGGACATGCACCAGGATCTGTACTCCCGCATGAAGCCCACCGCCGCCGAGGTCGATCGGGGCCTGTCACAACTCCTCGCCGACCTCAAACAGCGAGGGCTGCTTCAAAAAACGCTCGTCGTCTGTCTGGGCGAGTTCGGCCGCACGCCGAAGATCAACTCGCGCGGCAACAACCCCGGCCGCGATCACTGGGCCCGCAACTTCAGCATCCTGCTCGCGGGAGGCGGCATCCAGGGAGGAACCGTCGTCGGCAAGACCAGCGACAACGGTCAAGAAATCGTCGATCGCGCCCTCAGCGTCGAAGACTTCTTCCAAACGATGTGCCGCGCCCTGAACATCGACGCGAGCAAAGAACTCGTCACCCCCGAAGGCCGCCCGCTCAAGATCGTCGACGGCGGCCAACCGGTGAAGGAACTGTTTGGCTGATGCCCGTCCGGCAGCCGATCCCTTGCACAGAAACATGACGCTGCGGATCGATGGATCCGGGAAAATCGATTTCCTGTTCGCATCGGATGGCCGTGGCTGGGGCCACGTTGGGCGAAGTCACGGAAACACAATTCAGAACTGAATCCCGACGCACCGCGAAGCCACTCTTGCTGCGGCAACCCAGCCGAAATCAAACGGCAACTTCGGTGCCCAGAGAAAGCACGGGAGATACGTCCCGGTTCAAGGGCCACCGATATCAGAAAACGAACGTATAAAGACACCTTGTTTTCATGGTTGTCGTCAAGTCATTTCCGCTATTCCGACGTACGTAAAACCACAATCCCGCAACTCAAGTCATTTTGACTGGACACTTGGAGCCGCGTATTATCGCACCGGTGTAGTTTTCTCGGCACTCCATTTTGAATAAGGACAATATTATGGCAGGACTCGTTGTGAACATTAGCGCTGGCGCAGGTGCCTGGACTCTGGTTGCGGACGCACTGTCCGCCGGAAACAGTGTCAATCTCGGTGAAGGAACTTTTACTCCAGATGCGCCAAACAAGCCATGGATCATGCAACCAAATCAATTCCTCAGAGGAAAGGGAGTGGGAATCACAATTGTGAATTTCACGGGCACGAATGCAACGGGAGATGCCATTGCAACACGGCTTACCAGCGGTGCGGTGACAAACATTGCGATCAGTGGCTTCACTCTCAATGGAGCCAATAGCCAGCCGGACACAAACGGAATTGTGATCAATGGCGCCTGGGAGTCCGAATTTGTAGACCTTGAGATCGTCAATTTCACGTCTGGCACGACAGACAAGGGGATTGGATTTAGCCTTCTGGGAAAGCCAACGTTTAGTTCCTACCGTAACATATTGCGTTCGATCACCTGTGGCACACTCAACAATCCAAACCGAATTGGAATGAGAATAGCATCTCCCAACTTCGGCCAGTCTGGCAATGCAGGTCTGGCTTATACAAATGTGAATACACTGTTGAATTGCAATAGCAATTTCAATACGGAAACGGGACTCACCGTCTTCGGAACCGGCGGACTGGAACTGATTCAGTGTGATGTTGAAAGCAATGGAAATGGAACGACAGGGACCGGAGTCAAGTTGGACAGTTGCGTCACCACATGCTTTAGCACCTGCAGTTTTGAGAATAATCCACGTCCCACGCAGGTGGCGCAGACAACTTCAGGCTCCACAGTCTTTACATTGCCCGCAGGGTCCGCGGGCTTTGTGAATGGTGCGGTTGTGTTGATGTCAAATTCAGGAAGCATCCCCGGCGGCTTTTCGGCGGGTGTGCCTTATTTCGTCACGAACGTCTCCGCGCCGCTTACGTTCACACTTTCCGCTTCCGCGGGGGGGGCTGCCCTGTCTGCCAGCACCACGACAACCGGTGTGTTGTTGGAGCGAAGGGCCGTGGTTGCACAGACGGTGAATGCTACTGCCACTAGCGCAGTCTTTACGGCGGGCTCGGCTGTGTTGTTTGCGAACGGGAATGCGGTCTTCCTTGTCAATCCTCCCGGTGGCTTTACGAGTTCTGTACCGTACATTGTGATCAACGTATCGGGAACCACATTCAATTTGGCTTCGTCTTCCGGTGGAACTGCCATCCAGGCGACGTCGACAGTCACCGGTGTGATCGTCCAACGAGTCGATCCGGGCACGTTCGGAGCCGATATTGAGATGACCGGTGCGACATCTCGCACGACGCTCATTCGAACTCATCTGGGCAGCGAGACGCCACTCGTGGGATCCAGTGTGGGAAGCTCCGGTGATGTTTATCTCATTGCCAGGAATGCAATCACGCCTGCGGCTGACCAGTTCACCGGGAACTGGCTGCAGAAAGCCCGTGTGGATAATTTGTCAACTTCTCAGGGACTGTTTGAAGGTAAGGCGTCCGGAATCTACAGGGTGGCGTACTTCACTGTCCGTGGCGAGGCCATTTCTCGATTTAGGATCTATAACGACGGGCAACTGGAATGGGGCGATGGCAGCTCAGGAGCATCCTATTTTACCCTTGCCCGTGATCCGATTAATCCCAAGTCGCTGTTGCTCGATGGAAATCGCGTGGCGGTAGTCCTCAAGGGAACCAGGACGATTCCCATTGGCGCGGTTAACGCCAATGTCGCGATAATCTCCCCGCTCACAATCACTGTTACCGGTGCTTTGACAACGGATACTGTCAGTGTTCGATTTGCCGGGGATGCGCTCGGTTTGACATTTGAAGCTCATGTCAGCGCCGCCAATACGGTTTCCTTCCGGGCGATTAATGGAACCGGTGCATCTATCAACCTGCCTTCGGGACTGTTTGAGGCGACCATCATCAGATGAAGTGACGGTCTTGGCCGGGAGCGTGCCCCACTTTGTGGGGCACTGCTTTTGTCAAACATGGCTGGACAGACCCAATGCGGCTGGCGCGTGTGTGCGCATGCGCTGCTCGACAATCACTTCCACATATTCCTGCGGAGTCCGCAACCCTCCACCGGCATGCACGACAAAGCCGGGGTCAGGCACTTCGGAATTTCGGAATTGGCCGGGTTGAGGGTTGTTGACAGTGACTTCAACCATCCGGCCAATTCTGAAATTCCGAAGTGCCTGACCCCTGATCAACCTACCGGAGCTTGGGAACCAGAAACAACCCGGCTGGTTCGCCACTGCTGGCGAGAGGCGGCTGTCGCAGTTAGCTTGTTCGCTGACTGGTTCGACCTTCCGGTTGCTTCTCCCGCCTGCGGACACTTTCCACGATGAATCGCCTTCTCGTTGCCTTGTCTGGCGTCTTGCTGTTCGTAACGTCCGGCACCGGCTCTTCGGCCGCCGACGATGTACGGGTCGAGTTCAACCGCGACATCCGTCCGATTTTGTCGGACAACTGCTTTGCCTGTCATGGTCCGGATGAGAAGACGCGGCAGGCGGGGTTGCGGTTTGACATCGCCGAGCACGCCAAGACGAAGCTCGCATCGGGGGTGACGGCGCTCGTGCCGGGAAAGATTGGCGAGAGTGAGTTGGCTCGGCGCATCGTGGCCGTTGATCCGAATCAGCAGATGCCTCCCGTCGAGAGCGGCAAGCGGCTGACCGCTCGACAGATCGAGTTGCTCCAACGCTGGATCGAACAGGGGGCCGAGTACCAGCCGCACTGGTCGTTCGTCACGCCGAAGCGGCCGGTGATTCCGCACAGTAGCCCGCACTCTCCGAGTGCGGAGCCGGGCACGTCTCTCGGAGAGAGACGGCTACATTGGCCGCTCAACCCGATCGACAACTTCGTCCTCGATCGACTCGAACGCGAGGGCCTCGCGCCGTCGCCGCCTGCCGAGAAGGAACGGCTCATCCGCCGAGTCACCCTCGACCTGACGGGCGTTCCACCGACGTTGGGTGAAGTGGATGAGTTCCTCGCCGATGCGTCGGCCGATGCTTACGACCGGCTTGTTGATCGGCTGTTCGCTTCGCCGCGCTATGGCGAGCGGATGACGCTCGACTGGCTCGATGCGGCCCGCTACGCCGACACACACGGCTTCAACAACGACACGACGCGCTACATGTGGCGCTGGCGAGACTGGACGATCAACGCCTTCAACAGCGGGATGCCGTTCGATCAGTTTGTCACCGAGCAGCTTGCTGGCGACCTGCTGCCGAACCCGACGCTCGACCAGCGGCTCGCGACCGGCTTCAACCGCAATCACGTCATCAATTCCGAGGGAGGCATCATCCCCGAGGAGTACCGCGTCGAATACGTCGCCGACCGTGTTCACACGACGGCGACGATCCTGCTCGGCCTGTCGATGGGTTGCGCCCGCTGTCACGATCACAAGTTCGACCCGCTCACACAGCGCGAGTACTACCAGTTCTTCGCCTTCTTCAACCAACTCAACGAACAGGGGGAGGCGGGCCGCGTCGGCAACGCCGAACCGACGATCAAGGCTCCCACGCCCGAGCAGATTGTTCGGCGCGCGGCTCTCTCGCAACAACTCGCGTCACTCGACGACACGCTCAAACAACGAATCACTCGCGCGACGGAGACGATGTCCGAGTGGGAGCCGAAGCTGCGCGCAGCCGCCTCGTCGAATGGAGCCGCTCCGGCTCCATTCCTCCACTGGACACTGAACGAGACGACGGGGAGCGAACTCACTGAGCAGCGCGATCCGACGCGGAAAGGCCAGGTCGTGGGGAAGGCCGAGTGGACGACGGGCAAGCTGGACGGAGCACTCAAGTTCGACGGGAGCACGCACGTCGAAGCGGGCGATCTCGCGAACTTCGATCGGACCGACAAGTTCTCGTATGGAGCATGGGTCAACGTGGCGGACAAGGAGGCGGCGACCGTCCTCTCACGCATGGATGACGCGACGGCGTTTCGCGGCTACGACCTGCTACTCGTCAGCGGCAAGCTGACGGCTCATCTCGTTTACCGCTGGCCGGACGAAGCATTGCACGTCGTGTCGAAGGTCGAGGTGCCGGTCGGCAAGTGGACGCACGTCTTCGCAACCTACGACGGCTCCTCGAAGGCCGAGGGCTTCAAACTCTACATCGACGGCAAACGAGTGGACGTTGAGATCACGAACAACCTGCTCACCGCATCGCCCAAGACGACGAAACCGCTGCGCATCGGACGCCGCACCAACGGCGCACCGTTTCGCGGGTTGATCGACGAGGTCCGCCTCTACGACCGCGAACTGACGGCCGAAGAAGTGAGTGCCGTCTCCGAATCCGACAGCCTGCGCGACCTGCTGGCCATCGCGCCGGACAAACGCACGCCCGAGCAAACGCTGATCATCGTGAAGGCCCATCTCACCCGATCCGACGCCGACTATCAGCGTCTGGTGAAGGAGCGGGCCGACACCGACAAGCTGCGTTCCGATTTGGAGAAGGCGTTCCCCTCGGCAATGGTCATGCTCGAAATGCCCTCGCCTCGCAAGACATTTGTCCTCAAGCGAGGCCAGTACGACGCACCGGCCGACGAAGTCCAGCCCGATGTCCCCGCCAGTCTGCCGCCGTTCCCGAAGGACGCCCCGCGCAACCGCCTCGGCCTCGCGCAGTGGCTGCTCGCACCCGAGCATCCGCTGACGAGCCGCGTCGCCGTGAATCGGGCGTGGACCACGTTCTTCGGCACAGGCCTGGTCGAGACCGTCGAAGACTTCGGCTCGCAGGGGCAGTGGCCGAGTCATTTGGAGCTGATCGACTGGCTGGCGGTGGAGTTTGGGAAACAGTCGAGAGACGAGAGTCGAGAGACAAGAGCCAGAACAGAAGGTGAGAGTCCGACGGCTGCTTCTAGCTCTCGACTCTCGTCACTCAACTCTCGACTCCCCTGGGACACCAAACACCTCCACCGCCTGATCGTCACCTCGGCCACGTATCGGCAGTCGTCTCGCGTGACGAAGGAGCTGCAGGAGCGCGATCCGGCGAACAAGCTGCTCGCGCGCGGGCCGCGGTTCCGGATGCAGGCGGAGACGATTCGAGACAATGCGCTGGCCGTGGCCGGTTTACTGAGCGATCACTTCGGCGGGCCGAGCGTCTCGCCGTATCAACCCGCCAACTTGTGGGACGATGTCGCCGTGGGAGCCGACTACGAGGGAACCGTCTACAAGCAGGACAAGGGTGAGGGCCTCTATCGCCGCAGCATGTACACGTTCTGGAAACGGACGTGCCCGCCGCCGGGCTTGAACACATTCGACGCTCCCGAACGCGAAGTCTGCACGTCTCGCCGATCGAGAACCAACACGCCGCTGCAAGCTCTCGTCCTGATGAACGACCCCACGTACCTCGAAGCCGCCCGCAAGCTGGCCGAACGCGCGATGACCGAGGGCGGCGAGTCGCCCGCCGCACGCCTCACCTTCGCCTTCCGCCTCGCTGTTTCTCGCGCGCCGACTCCCGCCGAAATTGCCGTCCTGCTGAAGACCCTCCAACAACGATTGACCAAGTATCAACAAGATCCCGCCGCCGCGAAGGCCCTCCTCTCGCACGGCGACTCCCCCCGCAACGAGTCCCTCAACGAACCCGACCTCGCCGCCTGGGCCGCCGTGATGAGCCTGATCCTGAACCTCGACGAGGCCATCACGAAGGGATGACCGGCGGGCGAGAATCCAACTGGTTCGATCCAACTCGGTGAGGATAGAATCACCACCATCGCGAGCGACTCGATTCCAATATCTTGGAGGAGCAAGCCCATGTTGTCCGAGACTTCCGCCACTGTGTCCGGCACGCTGAACGGCGACGGTTCACTCGTCCTCGACGAGCGGCTTCCGTTGCCGCCGGGTCGAGTGCAGGTGACTGTTCAATCCGAAGCCAGGTCAAAGCAACCCAGTTCGATGATGGAGACATTGAAACGAATCTGGGCCGATCAGGATGCCCGTGGATACGTGCCGCGCAGTGGCGAGGACATGGACACCCAGTTGCGTGAGCTGCGCGACGAATGGGACGAACGCGACGCGTTCCTCGAACGGATTCGTCGCGGCGATCCTTTGGAGCCGAGTGAGCCAACGCGACCGGAGCAGAAACCGTGATCGCCTATCTCGATTCGGGCATCGTCATTTCGCTGGTTGAGAAACGGGCCGTTTGGGGACCGTTGGTCGCATCCCGGACGAGTGAACTCGAACAAACGGGGTGTCTGTTTGCCGTCAGCGATCTGACCCGGATGGAATGCCGCGTCGGCCCTCTCAGATCGGGCGACGCACTGTTGATGGCGGCCTACCTCAACTACTTCGGCGACCCCACACTCCAGATCGGTTCACTCACGTCAGCCGTTTGTGATCGCGCTGCCGAAGTTCGCGCCCGGTACGGGTTCAAGACGCCCGATGCACTGCATTTGGCGGCGGCTCTGGAAGTGGGATGCGATCTCTTCTTGACGCACGATCAGACACTGAGTCGGTTCACTGAACTGACCGTCGAAGTACAGTTGTGATTCGGTGATCACGACCCAAAGCAGACGGATGACCCCGGTCACCACTCATCGCGAGGAATCAGCAATGCCACCCACCGCTGAATCGGCTCTCCATCTCACCCGCCGTCATTTTCTTGGCCGTTCTGCAACGGGACTCGGTGCGGCGGCGTTGGCTTCGTTGTTGGGGCGCGAGGCGAGGGCGGGTTCGGTGTCGGCACTGTCTCATGCCGTGGCGAAGGCCAAGCGGGTGATCTGGCTGTTTCAGTCGGGGGCTCCGTCGCAAATGGACCTGTTCGACTACAAGCCGCGGCTGACCGAGTTCCACAAGCAGGAGTTGCCCGACTCGATTCGGATGGGGCAGCGGCTGACGGGGATGACGTCGGGGCAGAAGAACTTTCCCGTCGTGGCGTCGAAGTACAAGTTTGCCCAGCACGGCGAGTGCGGGATGTGGCTGAGTGAGATGTTGCCTCACACCGCGAAGATTGCTGACGAGATGTGTCTCATCCGGTCGATGCATACCGAGGCGATCAATCACGATCCGGCCATCACGTTCATTCAGACTGGCAGCCAGCAGCCGGGGCGGCCGAGTTTTGGTTCGTGGGTCGATTACGGTCTCGGGACGATGAACGAGAACCTGCCGGCGTTCGTCGTGATGATCTCGAAGGGAGCGGTGAAGGGGCAGGGATTACTCGCTCGTCTGTGGGGGAGCGGCTTCCTGCCGTCGCAGCATCAGGGGGTGAAGCTGCGTGGCGTCGGAGACCCCGTGCTCTACCTGACCGATCCGGCGGGGATCGACCGCGCGGGACGGCGCGAGATGCTGGACGGTCTCGCTCAACTGAACGAACTGCAACTCGCCGAGGTCGGCGATCCCGAGATCACCGCACGAATCGCTCAGTACGAGCTGGCGTTTCGGATGCAGACCTCGGTCCCCGAACTGATGGACCTGTCGGGCGAGTCGGCGCACACGTTCGAGATGTATGGCGAGGACTCGAAGAAGCCCGGCACGTTCGCGGCGAACTGTTTGTTGGCGAGGCGGCTCGTCGAACGAGGCGTGAAGTTCATCCAGCTCTATCACCGCGATTGGGACCATCACGGCGATCTGCCGAACCGAATGGTGGCGCAGTGCCGGGAGACCGATCAGGGTTCCGCGGCCCTTGTGATGGACCTCAAGCAGCGCGGGTTGCTCGACGACACACTCGTCGTCTGGGGCGGCGAGTTCGGTCGCACGGTCTACTGCCAGGGGGCGATCACCGACACCAGCTACGGTCGCGATCATCACCCGCGCTGCTTCTCGCTCTGGATGGCAGGGGGCGGGATCAAGCCGGGGATGGTGCTCGGTGAGACCGACGATTACTCGTACAACATCACCCGCGATCCGATCCACGTCCACGATCTGCAGGCGACGATCCTGCATCAACTCGGCATCGATCACCTGAAGCTGACGTACCGCTATCAAGGCCGCGACTTCCGCCTGACCGATGTGCATGGCCGTGTCGTCAACGAAGTCCTGGCGTGAGTTTTTTTGTTTGCGGTGATCGAATGTCCTGAGTCACAGACCGTCTTGTGAACCAACTACTTCTGAAGGGAACGCTGCTCATGAAAGCCTGCGTGGCGGAGTTTTTCGGGACCGCGATTCTTGTTCTGCTGGGAAACGGAGTCGTCGCCAACGTGGTGTTGGACAAGACCAAGGGCCACGGCGGCGGCTGGATCGTCATCACGGCGGGCTGGGCGTTTGCCGTCTTCTCGGGGGTCGTTTGCACGGCCGAGTTGAGCGGTGCACACCTCAATCCGGCGGTCACGGTTGCGATGGCTCTGAACGATCCCGATCAGTTTGCATGGAGTCTTGTGCCGGGATACCTCGCGGCTCAACTGTTGGGAGCGTTTGTCGGGGCGCTCCTCGTCTACGCTTTCTATTTCGACCACTACGAAGCCACCGCCGACCGCGATCTCAAACTGGCGACGTTCTGCACCGGTCCCGCCGTGCGCAACCTGCCGCTCAATTTCTTCTGCGAAGCACTGGGGACTCTGGTGCTGGTCCTGGCCGTGCTGTCGTTCGCGTCGCCCTCGTTTCCGATCCCGCGCGAGGGAACAGCCGACCTGCCCGTGAAGGTGGGGCTCGGTTCGGTGGGGGCCATCCGAGTCGCGTTGATTGTGTTTTCGATCGGCCTCTCACTCGGAGGGACGACGGGCTACGCGATCAATCCCGTGCGAGACCTCGGCCCGCGACTGGCCCATGCGCTCCTCCCCATTCGTGACAAGCGAGACTCTGACTGGGGCTACGCCGCAATCCCCGTCTTCGGCCCCATTGCAGGAGCGGTTGCCGCAGTCTGCTTGTACAAGCTGATGAATTCCTGGACGCGGTGATGGCGGTGCCTTAAGGATCGGCGCTTCAACAACTTTCTGAAAACGAAACGGACGAGCAGAACAATGGAGGCAGAATGATGAAGAGAAAAACGAATTCTCTTTCCTTATCATTCTGCCCCCATTGTTCTGCCAATCCTTGTGCGGCTGTCGCTGCTGGCTAGCAGCAACAAGATCGATCCCGACAGTGATTGATGCGCCGATCCTAAGTCGAGCGGTCCAAGCAACGCCTTGCCGCCTGCCGCAATCCAAGCTTGTCTTCCCCCCTTTGAGCGACATCCACGGAGTTGAAGCGTGCCATTCCCAAACGGCTGCCGGTGCTTGGCCTTCGCGGTCCTCATCCAGTTGTGGTTTGGTTCTGCGTCATTGGCCGGGTTGGCTCCGGAAAACGTCGCGGTGGTTGTGAATGCCGACAGCCCGGCATCGGTTGCCGTGGCGGACGAGTACGTGAAACTGCGAGGCATCCCCGCAGCAAACGTCATCGCGCTGTCGAAACTCTCGCACATCGAGCAGATGCCGGTCGACAAGTTCCGCGAGGAAATTCTCGGTCCGGTCCTGAAGACGATCGAAGGGCGGGGCCTTTCGCCGCAGATCGACTGCATCGCCTATTCGGCCGATCTGCCGACGGCCATTCACGTCGAGAGTGACATCGGTCAGCAGAAGTTGCCTCGAACCCTGACACCGGTCGCCTCGATCAATGGACTGACGTTCCTGCATCGCCTGACGATGGCCAAAGACCTTCGGTATCTCGACCTGAACGCCAACCTTTACGCGCGGCGCGTCGTTGCCAGCTCCACTGACTCCCCGTGGAAGCCCGACGAGTTGCAGATCTATGCCGAGGCGATGCGGCGGCTGGACGAGGAGTCGGCGCGACGGAGACCTCGAAAGGAAGACCAGCCCGTCGATGCGCTGTGGCCGGCGAACGACAAGGCGTTGTTCGCCGCGGTCGATGCGCTGATCGAGTTGAAGCGGGCGCATCCGCAATCGTCGGACCTGTTGTACAACCTCGCATGTGCCCTCGCGTCGATCGACCGGCCGACGGAGGCAGTCGCGACGTTGAAGGAGGCGGTGCGAGCGGGATGGTGGGATCACCGGCATGCGGCTCGCGATGCGGACCTGCGGAGTTTGCGAGACCTCCCCGAATTCAAGTCGCTTCTCGACGACATGAAAGCGGTGACGTTCGAGATGCAGCCCGCACGCGGCTTTCGCGCGGAGGCCGGCTGGTTGCCAAACGGCGAATCAAACGAACCGCAGCGCGGGGCGAGATATCTGCTCTCGACAGTGCTCGCCGTGACGGCGGGGCGAGGCAACTCGGTCGAGGACGCGCTGGCTTCTCTACGCCGCAGCGCAGCGGCCGACGGCACGAAGCCGACCGGCACCGTCTACTTCCTGCGCAACGGCGACATTCGTTCGACGACGCGCGAGTGGGCGTTCGAGGCCGCCGCGAAGCGGTTGAAGGCACTCGGAGTCAACGCCGTCATCGAAGACGGTGTGTTGCCGCAACAGAAGACCGACGTCGCGGGAGCCGTGATCGGCATCGCCGATTTCGACTGGCCGAAGAGTGGCAGCTCGATGCTGCCGGGAGCCATCGTCGAGCACCTGACCAGCTTCGGTGGAGTGATGACGAAGGGGGCGGGGCAAACGCCGCTGACCGAATTCCTGCGACACGGGGCGGCCGGATCGTCGGGGACCGTCACCGAACCGTATGCCATTCAGGCGAAGTTTCCGAACGCCTTCCTGCACGTCCACTACGCCGACGGCTGCTCGCTGGCCGAAGCGTTTTATCAGTCGGTGACCGGCCCCTACCAGTTGCTGATCGTCGGCGATCCGCTGTGCGCACCGTGGCGAAAGCAACTGACCGTCACGGTGGACGGCCTCGCCGCCGACAAGCCATTTCACGGGAAGATCGCTCTGTCACCGAAGGCCGACTCACCGGACGGCCTCCGCGCCCACGAGTTCTCGCTCTACATCGACGGGCTGCGCGTCGGGACGATCAAGCCGGGAAGTGAGTTCACTCTCGACACGACTCGCCTCGCAGATGGCTCGCACACGATCACAATTCTGGCGCGTGGCAACGACCTGATTGAGACCATCGGCCGGTGGACGGCTTTCGTCACCATTCGCAACGGCGCGAAATAATCTCCCTCCCAAGAGTGGACTCTGCGACGGACGGTGTGGTAGCTGTGTTCCATCCGTTCGACCTGCGTCCGCCGAATGACCCGAACGCACCATCACCGTCATCACCGCTGGAAGGCCGTTTTCATGTCCGCGACTCCCGCCCACATCACGCTCCCCATGATGCGCGAGCATCTTTACAGTGCCGTCGTCAGCGATGCCCTCGACGGACTCGGCTTCAAACGCCAGTCGCCTCGATTGCAGTTCCAGCCGTACACTGGCAACAGCCTGTTGGTGGGTCGCTGCAAGACGACACTTTGGGTCGACATGGCGCACATCGATCCCAAGCCTTACGAGCTGGAACTGAAGGCCGTCGATGCCTGCCAGCCCGATGACGTGCTGATCGCGGCGGCGGGCGGCTCGATGAGGTCCGGCATCTGGGGTGAGCTGCTCACGACGGCGGCGAAGAATCGCGGCTGTGTGGGAGCCGTCGTCGATGGAGCCATCCGCGATGTGGCCAAGATCCGGGCGATGAGTTTTCCGGTGTATGCCCGTTCGACGTGTGTCTATGACAGCCTGAACCGACAGCGCGTCGTCGATGCGGATGTTCCGGTGGAGATCGACGGCGTCACCTTCGCACCGGGCTGCCTGGTTTTCGCGGACGAAGACGGCGTCGTCGTGGTCCCGCGCGAGGCCGAAGCGGACGCGATCCACCGCGCCTGGGACAAGGTCCACGCCGAAAACGTCGTCCGCGACTCGATCCGAGCCGGCATGAAGGCCGTCGATGCCTTCGAGAAATACGGAGTCCTCTGAATTTCAGAGCCAGACGATGACACCCGCCGAAGAGGCAAAAGACAAACCACAGATTTCGCGGATTTCACAGATGACACGGATGAAGAAGGAGGGGGGGAGTGTTCTTGGCCTTTGTCATATCTGTGTCCTCTGTGAAATCTGTGCGATCTGTGGTTTCGGGTCTTACTCTTTGGTTGTGGCCGAAGACCGCCTCGATTTACCCCCGCAATGGGAAGTTGCTTGACCACTGGCACGGAATCTCACTTTTTGGATCGAAGCCATGCGCCTGATTCGTCTGATCTCATCACTGTCCGCATCGGTCGTCCTCTGTCTCGTCGTCGTCATTCCATGTCTTGCCCAAGGCGATGTGGTGACGAAGCCCGCGCCCTTCTACGAGTGTCGTTCCACCGAGACGCCTCCGAAGATCGACGGGCTGGCGGACGATGAGGTGTGGAAGGCGGCTCAACTGATCGACAAGTTCACGCTGCCGTGGCTGAAGGACAAGGAGCGACCGGCCAAGACAACGACGAAGGCCCGGCTGCTGTGGGACCGCGAGTACCTCTATTTTCTCGCCGAACTGGAAGATCACGATCTGTTCGCCGACATCACCGAACACGATGGGAAAACATGGCACAACGACGTGTTTGAGCTCTTCTTCAAACCGGCCGTCGACAAGCCGAGTTACTACGAGTTTCAGGTCAACGCGGCCGGAACAACGATGGACATGTTCCTCCCCAAACGAGGCATCGACGATTTTGAGAAGGCGGTGCGCGACGGCGATTTTCACTTCGAGGCCAAGGTCGTTCGGAACGGGACGCTCGACAAGCGCGATGACCGAGACACGGGCTGGACGGTGGAAGGCCGTCTGCCGTGGACCGACTTCCAGCGCACCGGCGGGCGGCCCGCGCTGAACGCCACCTGGAAGTTTGCCCTCTGCCGGTACGACTACACGCGGGACATGAAACCGGAACTGTCGACGATGGCTCCGATGAGGACGAATGCGACTCCGAACTACCATTTTTATGAGGACTATGCGGATTTGAAGTTTGTGGGGCCGGGAGAAAAAAAGGACGGGCAAGCCGGAGGTTTACCCAACGGGCCGCTGCCTCGACTGACGACGTCGCGCGTGGTGGGATCGCCCGAGCCGCCGCTGCCGTATCGGACGGAGAAACGCTACCCGAAACTCAAGCTCACGTTTCCCGTCGCCATCGTGCATCAGCCCGGCAGTGATCGGATGTGGACCATCACCCAAGACAAGCCGTACTCGATGACTTCGATCCGTCGGTTCGTCGATTCGCCGGACGTCAGCGAAACGGAAGACCTGCTCCTCGCCGACAGCCGCATCGCCTACGACATCGTCTTCCATCCAAAGTTCGCCGAGAACGGCTTCGTCTATGTCGGTCACAGCCGCGCGAAGCCGGAAGTCGAGAAGACCGAGCCCAAGCCGGAATCGAAACCCGATTCCAAGAAAGCGGACGACAAACCGAAGGGTCCGAAGTATGCGGGAATCTCCCGTTTCAAAATGAATCCGCGTCCGCCGTATGAGTTCGATCCGAAGAGTGAGACCACGATCATCGAGTGGCTCTCCGACGGCCACAACGGCGCGGCGATCACGTTCGGGTTGGACGGCATGCTGTACGTCACGTCGGGCGACGGCACATCAGACAGCGACACCAACGTCCGCGGTCAGGACTTGTCGAAGCTGACCGCGAAGGTTTTGCGCATCGACGTCGATCATCCGGACGAGGGCCGGCTGTACTCGGTGCCGCAGGACAATCCCTTCGTCGGTCAGCCCAACGTCGTCCCCGAAACGTGGGCCTACGGTTTGCGAAACCCGTGGCGCATGACCACGGATCGCGAGACCGGTCACATCTGGGTCGGCAACAACGGACAGGATCTGTGGGAGCAGGTCTACTTCGTGCGCAAGGGAGACAACTACGGCTGGAGCGTCTACGAAGGGGGCCATCCGTTCTACCTGACGCGCGAGTTGGGTCCGACTCCGCATGTGAAGCCGGCGCTCGAACATCATCACTCCGAATCGCGGTCGCTCACCGGCGGCATCGTCTACTACGGAAAGCAGCGTCCCGAACTGAGAGGCTGCTACATCTACGGCGATCACTCGACGGGCAAGATCTGGGGAGCGAGGCACGACGGGCAAAAGGTTGTCTGGCATCAGGAGCTGACCGACACGCCGGTTCACATCACAGGCTTCGGCACCGATTCGCAGGGCGAACTCCTGATCTGCGATCACGCGGGAAAGGATGAGGGGGGCTTCTTCACGCTCATCCCCGCACCGCCCGACGCACCCACTCCGAACTTCCCGAAGAAGCTCAGCGAGAGCGGACTGTTCCAGTCGGTGAAGGGTCACGTGGTTCAGCCCGCTCTGGTTCCGTACTCGGTCAACGCGCCGCTCTGGTCCGACGGCACTCACAAGGTGCGATACTTCGCGATCCCCGGCGATGACCCGAAGATCGAATTCAAACCCACCCGCGCCTGGGGCTTCCCCGACGAGACGGTCCTTGTCAAATCATTCGCCCTCGAACTGACCGAAGGCGATCCGAAGTCGCAGCGGTGGATTGAGACTCGTTTCCTGACCAAGCAGCAGAACGAATGGATCGGCTACTCGTACCAGTGGAACGATGACCAGACCGACGCCACGCTGGTCGCCAAGGAGGGAGTGGACCGCGAGTTCACGATCAAGACGGCGGACGGTTCGCGCGCGCAGTCGTGGCATTACCCGAGCCGCACGGAATGCATGGTCTGTCACAGCCGCGCGGTCGGCTTCGTCCTCGGGCTGAGCACCCCGCAAATGAACAAGAATCACGACTACGGCGGCCACGTCGAGAATCAGCTTGAGGTGCTGAAGCGTGTCGGACTGCTCGAAAAAATCAACTCACCCGACAAGTACGAACGCCTCGCCAATCCCTACGACGCGAGTGAAAAACTCGAAGCCCGCGCACGGGCCTACCTGCACAGCAACTGCTCGATCTGCCATGTCGATGCGGGGGGAGGCAACGCGCAGATGCAGCTCGAAGCCGTGACCGCCCGCGACCAGATGAAGCTGTTCGACGAAGTCCCGATCCACGACAAGTTCGGTCTTCCCGACGCCCGCCTCATCGCCCCCGGCCATCCCGAACGGAGCGTGCTTCTGCACCGAGTCGCCCTGCGCGGCCGGGGCCAGATGCCCCAGTTGGCCACCTCCCGCATCGACCAACCGGCCGTCGAAATGCTGACTGAATGGATCAGGCAGATGGAGGCGAAATGACCATTGCACTGGCTGACTCCGCAGTTCAGAGACAAAAGAAAGCAGAAGAACCACGGATGACACAGATTTCACAGATGACACGGATAAAGACAAAACCGCATTTCTTATCTGTGTCATCTGTGAAATCTGTGGTCGTCTTTTGCTGGCTCTCTTGGGAGATGATCGAATGATTCGCTGGCTTTGGCTCGTGTTGTTCGCCTCGATGTGTTTGATCGGATCGCGGATCGATGCCGCCGACCTGCCGCAGGTCACTCCGGCTCAGGTTGGACTCAACGCCGAGAGGCTGGCGGAGATTGATGGTCTCGTCGCGGCGGCGATCTCCGAGAAGAAGTTGCCGGGTTGCGTGGTTCTGATCGGGCGTCCCGAGGGGATCGCGTGGCTGAAGGCTTTCGGGGACAAACGACTCGAACCGGAACGCGAACCGATGACGGATGACACCGTCTTCGATCTGGCCTCGCTGACGAAGCCGCTCGCCACGGCAACGTCGATCATGAAGTTCGTCGAACAGGGAAAGCTGTCGCTGGATGATCCGGCCTCAAAACACATTTCCGAGTTCGGCGTCACAGGGAAGGAAGTGATCACGATTCGCGACCTTCTCGTCCATCGCAGCGGCCTCATCCCCGACAACGCAATCGCTGACTACGCCGATGGACCGCTCAAAGCAAAGGAGCGCCTGTTCGCGCTGAAGCTGTCCGCGCCGGTTGGCTCGAAGTTCATGTACTCGGACGTGAACTTCATGGTGCTCGGTGAAGTCGTATCGCGCGTGTCGGGCCGGCCGCTGAATGAGTTCGCACACCGCGAGATCTTCACTCCGGTAGGCATGGGCGAAACGATGTACCTCCCCACCGAGCCGCTTCGTGTGCGAGCCGCCCCCACCGAACAGCGGGAAGGCCGCTGGATGCAGGGCGAGGTCCATGATCCTCGCGCGTACAAACTTGGTGGAGTTGCCGGTCATGCGGGACTGTTCGGAACCGCCCGTGATCTGGCCAAGTACGCGACGGACGCTCTGGCCGGGATCAACCACGACCAAAGCCGCGTCTTGAAACAGGAGACGTGGCGCACGATGACGACTCGTCACACGATTGAAGGGACGGATCGACAGGGCCAACCGACCAGGGACGTGCGAGGTCTCGGCTGGGACATGCAGTCGCGCTACTCGATCAATCGCGGGACGAAGTTCTCATCGAGTGCCTTCGGTCACGGAGGCTTCACCGGCACGGCGCTCTGGATCGATCCCGAAAACAAGCTCTACGTGATCTTCCTCAGCAATCGCGTCCATCCCAACGGCAAGGGGCTGGTGAATCCACTGGCAGGAAAGATTGGTGAGATCGCGGTTGAGGCACTCGAATCAAAGGTTGGTTCAGGTGTGAAGAACCCCTCACCCTAACCCTCTCCCCGCAAGGCCGGGGCGAGGGGACAAGGCCAATCACGGAGAGCATGTGATTTTTTCGCCCCTGGGCTTGCCCCAGGGGTTTAGCGGCTTCTGCGCTACTCGAAACTCTCGCTAAATCCGAGTAGCGCAAAAGCCGTTGAACCACCGACGCAAGGTCGGTGGCGAAATACTCACACGCTCGGAGCGGGCTTGTCGCCCCAGCGTTTCATCAGTTCGTTCTTCACGCCGAGCTGGTCGCAAATGCGGGCGACGACGAAGTCGATCAGGTCGTGGATTGTCTGGGGCGCGTGATAGAAGCCGGGCATTGCGGGGAGGATGACGGCTCCCGCTTCGGCGAGGCGTTTCATGTTGTCGAGGGCGATCACGCTGAGCGGCGTTTCGCGCGGGACGACGATCAGTTTGCGACGCTCCTTCAAATGAACGTCGGCCGCGCGGTGGATCAGGTTCTGCGACTGGCCGGTCGCGATGCTGGCCAGCGTTCCCATCGAGCAGGGGCAGATCACCATGCCGTCCGTCAGAAACGAACCGCTCGCGATGCCGGACGAGTAGTCGCGATAGTGGTGATAGACGATCTTGCCCATGAAGATTTCGCTGTCGCTGAAGATCGAACTGGCCGCGTGGCCGCCCGGTCCCCCCGCCTTGAGCTGCCCCAGTTTGCTGTCATGAGCGATCTGGTCTTCGGTCGGCAAAAGCTGTTGGGGATCGAAGGCATTGAGGTCCACCTTCAGGTCCAACTCCTGCTTCAAGACCTCGACCGCCGCCGGACTGATCGTGAGATGCACCGTGCGACCGGAGGCGACGAGCACTTCCAGCAGCCGCAGCGCATAGGCCGAACCGCTGGCACCGGTCATGGCGACGACGAGGTTGGACATGAAGTAGGTCTCGAAGAGGAATTCAGGAGACAGAATTCAGGAGTCAGAAGGAGTGCCGTGAAACCAGTACGGACAAGATACCAATCTCTTCTCATTCTGGATTCTGACTGCTGGATTCCGGCTTCCTCCCGACATACAGCGTCGCGATGCCGAACGTGAGTGGTGTGAACGTGACATTTGACAGGCCGCAGGCCGTCATCTTGTCCGCCAAGGCCTGGCCGTGGGGGAATTGCGAGACGGATTCGGGGAGATAGTTGTAGGCCGACTGCCGGTTTCGGGCGAAGAGCTGTCCGATGCGAGGCAACACGTATTTGAAGTAGTTGCGATAGACCCAGCCGAACAGCGGATTGGTCGGCATCGAGAATTCGAGGACGGCGACGCGGCCTCCCGGCTGGCAGACTCGCACCATCTCGCGCAGACCGCGTTCGGTGTCGGTCACGTTGCGCAGGCCGAACGCGACGGAGACGATTTGAAAGCGATCGTCCTCAAACGGCAGGGCCTGCGTGTCGGCTTCGGTGAAGTGGAGCGGGGCGGCTCCGCCAGTGATCTGCTTGCCGAACCGACGGTCTCGTTTGGCTTCCGCCAGTCGCAACATCTCAGGTGTGAAGTCGGTGGCTTCGACGGGGATGGTCCCCTGGCCCGCTTTCCAGTACGCGAGCGCGAGGTCTCCCGTCCCCGTACAGACATCGAGGATTGGCGCGGTCCCGCGTGGAGGCACCGCGCGCACCGTGCGCCATCTCCAATAGACGTCGGTTCCGCCCGAAAGGACGTGATTCATCAGGTCGTAGCGCCCCGAGATCTCACCGAACATCTGGCGGACGCGGGCTTCGGACTTGTCGACGGGGAGTGTGCTGGTCATGGAAGAGCTGTTAGCGATTAGCGGTTAGCCAAAGTCAAAAGGGGGAAATCAGCTTTCGGCGGATCGGCTGACGGCTTTCTGCTGAGAGCCGACTGACTGAGAGCCGAAAGCGGATCATCATTTCTATCGGCGATCCAGTCCAAATTCGGACAATCGCTCGTGAACGCGGGCGATCAATTCGTCGGGGTGTTGTAGTGCGAGCGGCCAGTCTCGCGGATGGCCCTCGTCGGGGAGCTTTCTGGTGGCGTCGATGCCGACCGCGTGGCCGATCCCTCGCACGGGGGCGGCATGGTCGTCCATGGCGGTTGGTCCCTGGTTGAAGATGGAGTCGCGGCCGGGATGCGCGTGCGAGCCGACTGCGAACCAGACGTCTTCCTCGCGATGGACGTTGACGTCGGCATCGACCACGACGATGAGTTTGCTCTGGCCAAAGTGGCCGAGACCCCACAGCGCATTCAAGACTCGACGCGCCTGCTGCGGAGACTCCTTGCGAATGCTGACGAACAACAGATTGCGACCTGCGCCCGCGAACGGCTGATGCCAGTCGACGATTTCGGGAATGAGCCGCTGCGCCATCGGCAGGAACAGGCGTGCGAGAGCCAGCGAAATCCAGGAGGCTTCGCTCGGCGGGCGGCTCGCGATGACGACGGACAGCACGGGGTTGGCCCGGTGCGTGATGGCCGTCACCTGAACGACGGGCAACTCTTCTGGAAGCGAGTAGTGGCCCGAGTCGCTCGCGATGGGAGGTGCCAACAGCGGCGCGGCGGCGTGGTCGATGTAGCCTTCGAGAATGATCTCGGCTCCGGCGGGGACATCGAGTTCCACCGAGCGGCCTTTGACGAGATCGAGACTCGTACCGCGCAGGAACCCGGCGAAGAGGCCGCGATCGACTCCGGCAGGCAACGGTGCGGCGGCACTCAGCGCGAGCAGCGGATCGCCGCCGAGCGACATCGCGACGGGAAGCTGCTTCCGTTCGCGCACCGCCGTCTGCCAGTGACGATGACCCTCGTGCTGCCGGTGCCAATGCGGAACGATTTCGCGCGGGCCGACGACTTGCAGCGGATAGCTTCCCCAGTGCTCGGTGCCGGTCGTGGGATGCCGCGTCAACGTTTGAGCGGCCGTGAGGGTCGGATTGGCTTCGCCGGGCCAGCAGCGCGGGATCGGCAAGTCCCACAGGTTCACATCGCGTCCCAGTTTGACGACCTGCTGGCAGACCGCCGTCTTGATGACGCGCGGCGCGAAGCGATTCGAGGGTGAGATCGGCGCAGTCAGCTTCAGCGCGTCGAGCCACCCCGACGAAGCCTCACCGTTCAACAGCCGGTCCATCATCGCCGACGCCTGATCGAGCGAATCGACTCCCAGCGCGAGGCACAGTCGTCGTCGGCTGCCCAATAGATTCGCGACGACGGGGATCGAGCTGTTCTTCACGTTCTCGAAGAAGAACGCGGGACCACCCTCGCCCGACTTGGTGACTTGATCGACGATCGCCGCCAGTTCCAAAGCCGCATCGACGGGAGCCGCCACGCGCACGAGTTCGCCCGCGTCTTGCAGCTTCGTCAGAAAGTCGGTGAGAAAATCGTGAGGCATCGGGAACGGCGTGTCTGTGGCGGGAACAGGGAGTCCATGAGTTCGGTCAGAGTATAGACAGACCCGCACGGCTTGGCACTCGCCGCGTGGCGAGTTACCGTCCACAATCGGGTGATGTTGCGAAGAGCTTGGGAGATCGAGTGATGACTGGCGCAAAGAGTTTGGTCGGGCTGCATTCGTCCACTCCACGTTTAGCCGCATCGCCAACGGCGTGCGAGAGAGCGGGCGTCGATTCTCAATTGGCACGCACGCCGTTGGCGATGCGGCTAAACGTGAGGGCTGCGTTGGGGGCGTGGTGCCTGATCACCTCGTCACTGTTGGCGGCTGAGCCTGTTGACGTGTCGGCCGATCTGGAGGCACTCGTCAAGAAGTTCAAGGTGCCAGCGCTGGCGGTCGCGGTCCTCGAAGGGGACCGACTGACCAAACTGGGAGCGACTGGAATCAGGGCACGTGGACACGAAGAAAAGGTGACGCCCGGCGATCTCTGGCACCTCGGTTCCTGCACGAAGGCGATGACGGCGACGCTGTGTGCCCGACTCGTGGAGAAGGGATCGCTGCGCTGGGATCTG
>JBBPIS010000093.1:0-30969 GCA_038040225.1 Planctomycetota bacterium | reverse complement strand
CGGCGCGACACACGCTGCTGCGGCTGGCCGATCAGAACATCTTGCTCGCCGAGCAGCCGATCCCGCCCAACGATCCCGCTGCAATGGCCGCACTTCGAGCCACCGTGCCGATGCCGATCATGGCCGATGAGAGCGTCTTTACTCTGACCGATGCGTGGACGGTCTGTGCGGCGGGGGCGGCTGACATTCTCAGCGTTTACCCGGGTAAACACGGCGGGATCGCGAGCACGGTCGAGATCGCCAACGTCGCGAAGGCGGCGGGGATTGTCTGCGCGATTGGCAGCAATCTGGAACTGGGGATCGGCACCGCCGCCATGCTGCACGTGGCCGCCGCGCTGCCGACGATCGACAGTGAGACCTATCCCGCCGACCTCGTCGGCCCGCTGTATCACGAAGCCGATCTGCTGACGGAACCGTTGCAGCTCGGACCGCCTGTCGCGGTCTGTCCGATGGGACCGGGCCTCGGCGTGACGCTGGACGAGCAGCAACTCAAGCGATGGCGGATCGACTAACCCAGTAATTCAAGCAAACCACGGAAAACACGGAAGTTCACGGAAAGAAAGAGGTGAAGCGTCAACGTGTCATGATGCAGGCCGTCCGGCGAGCAGGACACGAGCACATTGGGCCGTTTCCATTCCCGTCTTCCTTTCCGTGAACTTCCGTGTTTTCCGTGGTGAATCATCCGGACTAACTCAGCCCAAGCAGCGGAAGACTGTTGCGAGTGATCAGTCGTTCGATCGCGGCTTCGTTCAGTGTCGGCAAGGCCGTGCCGGCCACCATTCGATTCAGTCCGCGGAGCCCATCGATCGTCGCCTGCACCGTGGTGAACGGGTAATCGGTCCCGAACAACACCTTGTCCCAAACGCCATATTCCTGCACCAGCATCAGGCTGTGGTAGAGCTGAAACGGGCGATAGTGCAGCGCGGACAGGTCAGCGTAGACGTGCGGATGTTTGCGAATCACGGCGACACATTCCCCTTCGTAAGGATGCCCCAGATGAGCGAGGATCATGCGCACTTCGGGGTAGCGCGTGGCCACGGGGTCCAAGTGTCGAGGGAGAGTGCATTCCAACGGTGCTTGTGAGATGAACGTCGTCCCCGTGTGCAGCAACACCGGCAACCGATGCTTCTCAGCATATTGCCAGAGTGGCGTGAGGCGTTCGTCGTCCGGGCGAAAGCCCGCGTACATCGGCATCAGTTTGATCCCGCGCAGGCCGAGTTCCTGATGCCCGACAGACATTTCTCGCTCCCATCCCGGTTGCGTGGGATCGAGCGACAGAAACCCGATCAACTGCTCGGAGTGTTCGGCCACGTAGGCTTGGACATCTCGATCATCGACCCACAGGCCCGACAGATGAGCCTTGCCGCCAAACACGATTGTCTTCACTCCGGGAACCGATTGCCGCTGGTAGTCCTCGAATCTCACCGTCAGGTCCAGTTCCACGCCCGCTTTGGCGCGCTTGGCCTGTTGGAGGAAGTCGTCCTGAAAGTGGTCCGGGTATCGCCAAAAATGGCTGTGGACGTCAATGATCGGCATCGGTCTCTCCCTCCGGAGGTTCGACAGGGACGAATCGGAACGACGACCACATCAAACCGGCAGCGATCAACACGCCCACGTTGATGTAGAAGATCGGATCCCATTGCGTGCGACCCGAATGGCCCTGCGCTCCCAGCCAATCGGCGATGGCTCCGACGAGGAATTGGGAACTCAACGCTCCGAAGACGCCGACGGAGTTCATCAGCCCGAAGAGTGCGCCCACATGCTTGCCGCTGATCCCGATCGTGCAGGTCCACCACATCGGCTGTGTCGCCTGCGTCATGAAGCAGGACAACGCGGTGAACAGCGCGGCGAGCCAGGGATCGCGGGTCAACAACGCGCTGCTCAACAAACCGGCCGCTGCAAAGAACGAGCAGCCACCCAGCAGTCTTCGGCGCGCCAAGCCTCCTCCCGCGACAACGAGATCCAGTATCAGCCCACCTGCAAACGTGCCCGTGGCAGAGAACACGAGGACCATCGACGCCATCAGTCCCGCTTCAAACTGTTCCACTCCGCGTCCCTTCATGAGGTACGTGGGAAACCACGAGAAATAGATGTAACTGTTGAATGAACCGAGCGCCATGATCAGGCTCAGAAACCAGACGCTGGGGTTGTTGACGACGGCTGCCCAGGGAATGGCAGTATGCACATCGCCGGCAGTCACTCGACGACCAATGTGTGCCACTTCCGCGGCGTTGACTGCGGGGTGCTTGGCCGGGTCATCGCGGAACCACCACCAGAAGCCTGCAGCCCAAACGGCACCCACGGCTCCAAACGCCGCGAATGTCCATCGCCAGCCAATGTTTCTGATGAGAATTGCCGCCAGGAACGGTGCGAGCGCACCGCCCGCCTGAGACGCTGCCAGCAACACTCCCTGGGCGCGTCCGCGCTCTGCGTCGGGAAACCATCTCGACAATACTCGCGCCACGTTGGGAAACGCGCCCGCTTCCCCAGCGCCAAACAAAAACCGGACGGCGATCAAACTCGACAAGCCGTTGCAGGCCCCGGTCAGTGCGGTGAATGCCGACCACCACAACGAGATTCGTGTGAGTACCCGTCTTCCGCCAATGCGGTCCCCCCAGCGGCCCGTCGGAATCTCGAACAGCCCATAAGCCAGCGTGAACGCCATCAGAACGTAGCTGGTTTCCGTGTTTGACAGTTTCAAGTCTGTCTTGATCGAAGGGAGCGCTTGCGAGATGCAAATCCGGTCCAGATACAGCACGCCCGACAACAGGCAGAGCACGCCCAACACGACGAAGCGGGTTCGGGTCGGCGGCGAAAGGTCAGTGTGAGCAGCGTCCGAAAGTTCCGAGGCGGTGTCACGCATGACCGGGGCTTTCTTCGAAGAGACGAGAGGACGTTTCAAAACTTCTGTAGGCCGACTTCGCCGAAGTCGGCGACACGGATTTCGGCGAAATCCGCCTACAGTTGAGCGGAGGACGATTGCTGGATGACGGGCGGCGTCGATTGTTACGCTGCCGCCGCAGTGCAACAAGCACGACCGTAGCACATGCTGCCAGCTTGTGCGTTTCCAAATGAACGCACAAGCTGGCAGCATGTGCCACACCAGAATCTCCACAAGTTGCGAGACCCCTCCACGCTGATCGGTTATGTCAGTCATGTTTTGGAGTTTCACATGCAACTTGTTCAGTTCGTTCTCCCCGGCATCGGTCGTCGCGTCGGAGTGATTCGCGATGCAAAGGTCATCGATCTCACCTCCGCCGACCCTGCGTGTCGCAGCGTGTACGATTTGGTTCAGCAGTCGTTCGTCCGTCAGCAACGCCTGGTGGATGTCGTGCAGGGACTGATGGACCGCGTTCCATCGAACCGTCTGCCCTATGCCACACTGTTGGCGGCTGTCCCCGATGGCCAGCAGCCGCACTTGCTTCCGCCCTTCGATCATCCCGAGCCATCGCGATTGCTCATCAGTGGGACTGGATTGACTCACCTGGGCAGCGTGCAATCGCGCGATCAGATGCACGGCGGCACACAGACCACCGAGCCGCAAACCGACTCGTCCCGAATGTTCGCGCTCGGACTGAAGGGAGGCCGCCCGACAGACCACGAGCGCGGCATCGCGCCGGAATGGTTCTACAAGGGGAATGGCTTCAATCTGCGCGGCCCGCTCGCCGCGTTGGATATTCCTGCGTTCGCGCGTGACGGTGGCGAGGAGCCCGAAATCGTGGGCTGCTACGTGATCGATCCCAACGGTCGCCCGCGACGGCTGGGATTCGCACTGGGGAATGAGTGGTCGGATCACGCGACGGAAAAGATCAACTACCTCTATCTCGCCCCGTCCAAGCTCCGCACGTGCGCGATGGGGCCATCTTTGCAGGTGACCGACGACTTCGCGGATATTGCCCTGCGATGCACCGTCTCGCGCGACGGTCAACAACTCTACGACAGCGGAGAACTGCGATCTGGCGAACGAAACATGTGCCATTCGTTGCGGAACCTCGAAGATCACCACTTCAAGTACGCCCAGCATCGTCATCCCGGCGACGCCCACCTGCACTTCTTCGGAACCAGCCGACTCAGCTTCGGATCACGCACCTGGACCTACCAACTTGGCGATGAGATCCGGATCACCGCGCCCGGGTTTTGTGAACCCCTCGTGAACACCGTCTCCGCAGGTCCGACTGAGGAAGCCAAGCCCACCCTGGTGGAATCCGCCTGATGTGCCTGAGCAATCTCGCGTAGGCCGCCTCCGAACCCGTCAGCCGCGGAAATGACTTTCCCGGCGGCATGCTGCAATTCTTCCATTCCACCCTGTTGAACGACAGAGCGTCACGACAGCGGAGACATCCGCAGCAGATCCTGAGCCGCGAGCCGGATCGCATGTTGGTCGGACTCGCTCACTGGTGACCAGATCGGGGTGATCGGTCCGGTATCGGCGATGTCGGTGAGAGCCACGGCCGCGTGCAGCACCCGCACCGGATTGATCGAGTCGCGCAATCTCTCCAAGGGAGCAAACTGCTGGCGAATGCGCTCCGCCGTCGCATAGTCCTGCACTTGGAGCGCTTTCAGCATGTTCATCGAGAGCCGAGGTGCGACGCAGACGCATCCAGACGTGAAGCCCGCCAGTCCGAAATCGCGAAGATGGACGATCGCCGGTTGCTCACCCATGCCACTGACGATCATCGACGGTCCGATGGCATCGATCAAACTCTTCAGAAACGAGTCGTGATTGGGATTGTCGCGAACGATGGCGTACTTGATCCAGGAGATCAGCCCGTCATTGACCATCCGCTGGATCGTCTCGACATCGACCATGCCGTCCTGCTTCAGATACAGAACGGCCGGACGTTCGATCCGATCGACGAAACGCCGCAGTCCGGTGGCGATCCCGGCCGGAGTTGTGGCATCGCGGCTGGGCAGCAGCATGACGGTCGGAAACGGGAAGTCGCGCAGAATCGTGGCCTGATCCATCATCATTCCGTAGGTCGGACCGACGGAAGGCACAACAACCGTCCGGCTCGACACGGCATCGGCGAGCAGGCTCAGCAATGCGGCGTATTCGCTGATCGCCACGTGCGCGAGGGCCGCGTTGCCGCCGTACAACAACGTCGTCACGCCCCCGGCTTCCAGGTGACGAATCAGTCGCACATTCTCGGCGACGTTCCATGCGAGACTGGCATCACGTGCCACGGGAGGCACGGCAATCACCGAGGCCGTCAGCGTGGCCGGCGTCATTGGTCGAGTGTCCATCATCAGTGAGGTTTCCAGAAGGGTGCATCAGGGCGGATGAGGTGTTTGAGGAGCGTCGCGCAGAGATTATTTTCGTTGCAGCCGCCAGACGTCCGGCTGCATGTTGTTCCCGGCGATCATCCACAGGGTGCCGTCGTGGACGACCAGGCTGGCGGCATGCCGCGGCTTCCACGGAGTGTTGGGGAGTTCCGTCCAGGTGACGCCATCGGACGAATACCAGACGTCGTTTCGATTGCCACCCGTCTGATGATAGCCTTCCATGAGCCAAAGGCGGTCGTCCCAGACCGCGACGTCGTGATACTGCCGCGGATGCCAGGGAGCCGCTGTCGTGTGCTGTGTCCAATGAACACCGTCGGCAGAACTCCAGACATCATTGTGAAATTTGCGTGTCGGCGTGGTGGGGGTGTCGTAGGTTCCCCCTCCCAAAACCCAAATGCGGCCGTTCATGACGGCGCTGCCGCCGATCATGCCGCGCGGCGACCAGCAGGGTTCCACGGGAGTCACCTGCTGCCATTCAACGCCGTCGGTCGAGGTCCACAGATCGCGATAGAACTTCTCCTCGCCGCCGCCGAACGCGGGCATGGTCTGGCCGCCAATCACCCACAGCTTGTCGTCATGGACGACCGTGTAATGCAGTGCCCGTGGCCCCCAAGGAACGTCCTTCCCCTTGTTGACATAGCTCCAGGTTTTCCCGTCGGTGGAGGACCACACGTCGTTCTGGTAGTGACGCTGATTGCAGTCGCCGCCAATGATCCACATGCGATCGCGATAGACGGCATACCCCGCCGTGTGGCGACCCTCCCAGTCGCTGGCCGGATCGAATGAGCGATCCTTGAATGTGTTCGGCTTGACCAGCGACCAATCGTTGCCGTTCGTGGACGACCAGACTTCGTTGTTGCAGATCCGTGGGAAGAATTCGCGCTCGGCCTGACTCGGATTCCAACCTCCGAGCAACCACAGCTTACCCCGATAACTCAGCAGACCGGCACCATCGCGGGCGGCCCAAGAGGCTTTCAAAGTGATTTGTCGCCACTCGTAAGCAGGCGCGGCGGGCTGCTCGGCCGTCGCATTGGGAAGCATCACCAGCAGACTCAACGCCAGTTCCAGGATTCGCTGACAAACCGTTCGCATGACGGACCCTTTTTCAAAATGACGAGACAACGCACTGCAATGGAGCGATTCTCAGAGATACTCCGGCAAGAAGCGCTTCCAGTTCTCGTAGATGATGTTGTGAATCGTCTCGTCGGACACTCGCGGGAACTTCGTCCCCTCGAGGATGTCGTTCACCTTCCGCTGTCCAGCGATGACCTGCGCCAATGTCGCGGAGGGGAAGTCGGAACCCAGAATGAGCTTGTGCTCGACACCGTATTCGATGGCGGTCATGAATGCCTGATAGTGCCGTAGCGGTCGGTAATGGAGGGCCGAGATGTTGGCATAAAGGTTCGGATGCTTGCGAATCAGCACGACACATTCGACTTCCCAGGGATGTCCCATGTGGGCGATCACGATCCGAAGGCCCGGGCAGGCGATGGCAATGTCTTCCAGTTGCACGGGATTGGCATATTTCAGCGGTCCCGTTCGCACGAACGACGTCCCCTGATGAATGTTCACGGGGATGCCCAGCGACTCGGCCTTCTTGAACAGGGGCAAATGCCTGGGATTCTGCGGATCCCAGTTCTGGTAAATCGGTGAGCATTTCAACCCGCGAAAGCCCAGGTGATTCACGTAATAGTCGAGCTGATTGACGCAGTCCGGATCATTCGGATCGACCGAGCACCAGCCGATGAATCGATCGGAATGTTCGCGAACGAACTTGGCGATCAGCTCCTGATTGGCGTTGATCCCGCAGAACGGGGCCACGATGCCAAACACGATCACCTTGTCGGCTTCACGTGTCGCGTCCAGCAATTGCTCGGGACGGGAGTCAAACGCATTCGCATACTTCACATCGCTGCCGGCGAAGTAGACGTCGGGCGAGAGCTTCATCTTGGCCCGTTTGGCTTCCCAGGCAAATTCGACGAATTCATCAGAGAAGTGGTCGGGATACCACATCAGGTTGGTGTGTGTATCAAACAGCATGTTGGGTTCCGGACGACTTCAGGTTTCTGACAGGATCAACGCCCAGCCATTCTCCGCATCACTTCATCGACGACCGGCTTCGCTCCACATAGCGTTTTTCAACTTTGGCTCCGATGGTGCCACTGCCGTAATACCCCACGGAGAGCCGACCCACATGGGTCAATAAGTCATAAGCATCCCAGCGATTCCAACCGAAGTCGGCTTCCATCCACAGGATCAGCCGGGCGTAGGCTTCTGCAATTGCCCGTTCGAGCGTTCCATGAGTCGCGACGCACATCAGAAAATCGGGATGTACCACCCGCACGCCCGTCAGCTGCGGGCGCCGAACGAGGTCAATGGTAATTGTCGAATAGGCCGCCATCTCCAGCCCGGTCGCGGAAAGTTCACCATGCCCCATCGCCGCGTGGGCATCACCGAGGTAGAGACAAGCCCCCGGCACCGCGACCGGCAGGTAGATCGTGCTTCCCGGACAGACTTCGACCAGGTCGAGATTCCCTCCATGAGGGCCAGCCGGGCCGGTCGTCGGAACACCCCACTCAGGACTTGTGCCGATGCAGCCGAGCATGGGTTGATACGGGATGCAGACATCGTCCTTCCAAACGACGTGTCCGTCTCGAATCGGGCACACATGCGCTCCGTGAGGTACCTCGCTTCCCAACCACTCCACCAGTTGCTTCGGAAAGCCCGTGTAGGTCGCACACTGACCGTCGCGCGGCTCGATGCTGTGAATCGTCACGGCCAACTCATCGCCTGGTTCCGCGCCAGCCACAAAAATTGGCCCGGCGACGGGATTGCTGAACGGGATGGCAGTCTTGTCGCGGACGTCTCCGGCAGCGCGAATCTGACCCGAGAGGGCGTCTTCGGATTCTACGCAGATCGTCTCGCCGGGCTCGATGCGGCAGCGCGGCTCATGATGCCGGCTGAATTCGTACACCAAAGGTCGAGCGGGGACGCGCTGCATACGGAATCAACCCCGGTCCGGCCACTTCCAAACGACTGATCGGTGACGCTGTTGAGGGAGCGAGCCCAATGCACCCAGACTTCGGACACGGGATACAAAGCAGAAAATCGTGTGTCAAGGAACGGCATGCCAACAACTCGTGGAGTGCAAAGCCGCCTCGAAATCTTGGATTCGTCAGAGAGCACCGCTGAAGCGTACCACGTGACTGTGATGACAGCCTCTTCGACCCGGCGAATCCGTCGGATGCGAGCCGGCTCATTTGGGTGGGGTTCCTCCCGTCAACAGCGTTTGCGCCTGGCTCTTGATGTTTTCGAAGCGGGGTTGCCAGGTGTTGGTGGTGATCCTGGTCAGCAACTCGTGGGCTCGATGTTCCTGGCCCGCCGTGCGCAGGAACTGGGCGTGCTGCAATAGGATTTCCGGGTTCGTTGATTCGCAGGCAAACGCGGTCGACCAGGCTCGGTCGGCGACGAGGAACTGTTGTTCGGAGTTCATCGCGGCGGCGAATGTCAGCCAGACGGTCGAGCGGTCTGGAGCCTCCGCGAGCGGGGTCGTCCAGTAATTCCAGGCCGCCGTCGCGAGACCCAGCTTCGTCAAAATTCTGGCCGTGCGATGACAGGCGGCCGTGTCGTCGGTGTCGATGTCACGCCAGCGCGAGGCGGCCCGTTGCACCATGCGGGCGAAGGCCAATTTCTCGGACTGTTTGGCGTCGGCGAGTTGCTCCGTGCGCTGATCGAGCTGCCCGAAGAGGCTGTCGTAATCCTGGCGGAACGTTTCGAGATTCACCGTCTTCGGCAGCGCGGCAAACTCCAGTTCGTAGGCTCGGTCGAGGGAGTCGATCCAGTCGTGGAACTTGCGCAGATGGTGGGCGATGCTTGCGGCGTCGCGCCAGAGTTGCGGCACCTGCTGCAGTTTCTCATTGGCCAGCGCATGACGGACGCAGACTTCGGCTTGTTCCCAGTTGCCCGCCTCCTTGGCGCAAGCCAGCGCGGCCAGATTGAGTCGAGGTTGAGCGGCGAGATCCTGATCCTTGATCGCCAGTTGGAAGACCTCGGCGGCAAGCGCCGGTTCGCTCAGGGAGAAGCAGGCCCGCGCCAGTGCGATGAGCGTGTGAGGTCGCTTCTTCTCGGCAAGCTCGAGGGCGGCCTCTTTGACCAACTCACCCCACGGACCGCAGGGCTGACCGTCGGGAGTTTTGAAGTGTTTGACGAACGCGCTGCGCGTCTCGCCGTTCAGTTCGGGAAGGACGCCATTGGCGATCGCGTCGGTGAGGTGAGTTCGAAGCAACTCCCTGGCGTGCGTGACGGAAGCGTCGTCACCGACCGCCAACAGCCACTCGATCCGTGCCGTGCGACCGAACGCCGGAATGCCGCGCTCATCAGCCAGCGCCGCCGTGGCGTCAATCAACTGGCGGGCGAACGTGGCGTTCATCCGCTCGGTGCGCTTCAGGCCGAGTTGAACGGTCGATAGCAGCTTCGCAACGAGGTCCACCGAGTGGCACTCGCGGATGAAGCGCAGCGTGGCGGCCAACTCCGTTTGAATGTCCGCCGCCGATCGTTCGCGAGCGGCTGCTCGATCCGTCGCCCAGCGGGAGTAGTGGTTGTAGGCCGAGCAAACACGTTTGAGGAACGGACTCGCAGCTTCGCCAGCATCGAGCGTCCCTTCCAAACTGCCTTGTGACGGGAAGCCACCAAACTGCTCCAGGAACCTGGCGAGCGGCATGTCGGGATGCTGTTTTGTCGCGTTGGCCACCAGCGGGTTCTGCGGCATCACCGACGACAGCAACACGGCGAGTCCGATGCGGTGATCTCCCCTGGCCGTGTAGCGCTGCTCGATGAACGTGACGAGTTCCGACTGCCTCGCTTCGGCGAAGTACGTGGCCAACAGCTTCAGCGCGTCGTCATCCGACAGCTTCGCGAAGTCGGGCGCATTGGTCTGCAAATTCACGGGGACGCTGACCGGCACTCCCGCCGCCGAGCGATACGGCAACGGCAGCACGACGAGATCCTTCACCACAGGCACCAGGTTCGGTGCCTCGACGGGCTGGCGTTCGTACTGCACTTCGCCGATCAGCTTGTCGTCGGCATCGAGCAGACGGACCGTGCCGTCGGCCGAGAACGTTTGTTTGGCGAGCACCTTGTTGGCGGTGATGTCGATCACACGCAGCACACTGAGCCGACCGTCTTCCGCGAAGACCAGTTCGACGGCGATCTGATGCGGCGCGGGCGCGGGCTTCACCTTTTCCGAGGCGGCCGCGACCAAAGCCGCCGGTTCCTCACGCTTCATTCGCGTGATGCGAATGGTTCGTTCGCCGACCGACTTCACATCTGCCTCGACGCTCAGGTCATCCACCGCCGGCACGTACCACGGAATGAGCGACTGAATGGCCGACTGATGGAAACGACTCATCGTTCGCTTCGCTCCGAGCGCGATCTCTGGGTAGAGATGCCACAGTGTCGAGCCGTCGTGGGTGACCTGTTCCTTCAGTCCCTCACCCACCTCGCGATCAACGACGAATCGGCCCGATCCATCGGCCAGCACGAAGTCACCCGGTCGGTCGGAGCGCACATTGGGTTCGACGGCTTTCATGTCCCGTTGCCGGACAAATCGCACTTTTTCCCAACCAAGCGAGCGAGCCTTCTCGATCAGCCGTCGCGCTTCGGCATCGACTTCCCCGCTCTTGGGCTTCATCGCGGCCGCTTGGGCGACGATGGCCAGTCGATCGGCAGGCCACGTTTGCAGGCCGGGTGCGTAGCTCGGCAAATCCTTCATCACTCCGGCCAGAGGGTGCGTGGCGCGCCGCTGGTAGAGACGACCGTCCTGGCCCCAGAAACTGCCCGCTGGCATCGAGCCGCCGCCGATCACTGGATAAGACCAGCCATCGGCCATGCGATCTTCCACCAGATCAAGGACGCCATTTCCATTGCTGTCGATCTCGTACTCCACTTGGGGATCAAAACGCGTCGTTCCCGAAACGATGCGGGGCAGAAGACCCGGCAGGTCGAGGTCGATGTTCAGGCCTTCGACCACAAATTTGATGTCTTCGTCCACCATGCCGAAATCACTGAGTTGGGGCAGCGCGTATCGCACGCTCGTGTCACCGCGCAGCACCCGGCGACCACTGCCTGTTCGCACTTCACCGAACTTCGTTCGCGTCGACAAACCGCTGTACAGGCGCAGGGTGGACTCGCGCAGACCGTCGTCCGACAAGCCACCCGTAATGAACGCGCTGTCATCGAAGTTTTGATTCTCGAACCACTGCCGGCGCCCGTCAGCAAGACGGCCATCAACAAGGGACGTGAGTCGCTCCGTTCGCGAGACCATGTTGAGGTTGATCCGACGACGATGCGAAACAACCGCCCGTAGAGTCTCTTTGTCCGATTCCAAGTATTCCCATTCGGTGAGGTCACTCAGGAACTTGCTCTCTAGTCCGCTGACATTCGCACCGAGGACGTAGTCGCTGGTCGAATCCAGCAGACGCACTCGACCGTAGCGCGCCTCGTCGAGGTCTCCGCCGAACGTTGCGAAGTACGACGTCGCGGGCATGAACTCGTTGCGCGGCTTTCTCCACAGCTCGCCATCGAGCCGAGAATCAGACCCGTTGGAGTTCCTGTAAAACGGATCGAGCCCGAGCAGTTCTTCTTCTTCCTGGATGATGATTCGAGGTGTCACGTTGAGGGTCACGGAAAACGGATCGAGCCCGGACAGGTTTCCGTGGGCGTTGGCCTCCCATGTCACAACCGACGTGTCGAGACTGAAACTGGGAGTGAAGCCCAAGCGGATTGGGGACAAACCGTGGTTCACGCCCTTGAGCTGAGTTCCCAAGCGATCGACGGGCACGCCGAGGTCGGAATCCCCCCATTGGCTAAAACGCCAGTAGTTCGAAGCCGTTTGGAAATAACCCTGCTGCCAGTTCGAGCGGCGGAGCACGACCGACTCCCACGCCAGGCGAACCGGGTCGGCTGCCGCTTCCGTCGCCCGTTCGATGCGCTGGATCTCGCGCTCGATCAGGCGGACCTCGGCTTGCTCGGCACGGTTCAAGCGGTCGAGGCGCTTCAAGTCCGTGGCCGGACGCTTCTCGGTGACGCTCCGTTCGTAGTTGGACTGCGCCGATTTCGCCCGGGCTTGCGACAGCTTCAATCGCTCCTTCGCGGCGTCGAGCGGGCTGAGTTGCGAGGCTCCCTGATCGGCGACGACCGTGATCTCGGCCGGTGCCGGGTACATCGCCCAGTGATCCTTGCGACCGCGATCGACTTTGAACTGCTCGTACATTGCCTCGGTCTCCAGCACGAGCAGCGAGGTGAACGGCGACATCACGTACATCGACTTGCTCAACTCGATGATCTGCGGCTTGTGTTCGGTGGCACCGAGCGCGACGAGTCGATCAATCTCCAATCGTGCCCACGTGCGCGGCAGATGTCCGCATTGGCCCACCGCCTGGCTCCCTGAGTTGAGCGGCTCGACCCGGAGAGTCGAGTTGCTGGAATACGCCTTTCCATTCAGCTTGCCCGTGATCGTCACGGACTGCGGCAACGGCTGCCCTTTCGGGAAACGAGCCACGGCGGCGAGTTCCTGCCCGTGCGCCAGCGAGTTCGTGAGCAACAGGAATTCGGATTCAGAAGCGGCGTCTTTGACTCGTTCGCCCTCGCTGACGCTTCGGGTTGGTGTTGAGCGCACAGCGATCTCGGTGAGACGCGGGGCGTTGAGCGTGCTGAGCAAATCAAACGCGCGCCACGCGACGGCTTCATCCGGATTGATCTGCGTGACATGGCCGCCGCTGTGACTCGCGGCGGACTCCATGAACGACTTCGACCAGCGCTTTCCGACCGCCACGCCGACATATCTGGCGTTCGTCGGCAGCAGTCGCAACAGGGTGTTGTCATCGCGTTCGGCCAGCACCGGAATGCCGGTCCCGAGATGGACGATCCAGACATCGCGCTGACCGCGAACCTGTTTCTGCACCGCCTGCAAAGCCTGCTCCAGATCGAGAGCCCCGATTGGCGCGACGTCCCTGAGAAACTGCTGCGCCGCCGCCACATTCTCCAACGAACAGTCGACCGGCTTGCGTCGGAACGACTCTGCCTGAGTCCCCGCGCGGATGAGCGAGAACGTGTCGCTGTGCTCGGCGTTTTCGAGCAGCACTTTCGCGATCTGTCGCTGCGTCTCGGCCAGAACCTCGTTCCGGTCGGCCGAGTTCTCGATCAGGAAGATCCACTGCCGCGGCGACCGTTCGGCGTTCGCCTTCAGGTCCGGACGCTGCCGCAACATCACGTATTGAAAGCCGTCCTGCTCGCAAAGGGACCAGGAACCGCCGTGGCCGACGCTGCCAGCGTCGGTTCGGATACTGGCAGCATCCGCCACGAGTTCGACGATCAAGTCGCGATCCAGCGCCGCGTACTCGTCGCGACCGTCGAGGAGGAGATCCCCGTGCTCGTCGCGACCATTCAGCAGGTGCGACGGCGAGTACCACTTCGATCCCGCCGCACCCTTCACCCGCAGGTGAGCCGACCATTCCCGCACCCCCTCCAAGCTGTGCCCGGCCGGGAAGCGATAGGCGCTCTTGCCGTAATCGTTCGGCAATCGCTGCGTGTAGCTCAGCAGGATTCGCTTCTCCTGCCGGGCTTCGAGCGGGAAGACGCGCATCTGAAACGTGCTGCCATCGACCCACTCCAGCAGCGCGGGGTCTCGCCGCGTGTGACGAATCTGCTCGAAGACGTTGCGGCCGTAGTCCCGCTCGACCATCCCCCCTTCCATCAGCTTGCCGTTCACGTACATGGCCAGCCGCGACAGCGACGCATCGGCCGGTAGCGGGAAGCGAAACGTCCCCTCCAACTGCTGCCAGGTGTGATTGAAGTAGGTCTGATCGATCGTCGTCCGGGCGAAACCCTCTTCGATGTGGACGTCGACGTGAAACTTGCGCAGCGACAGTTTCATCTCCTGCCCCTGCGGATCGACGACGGTGACGGTCCCGCCGGCATGCTCGCTGGCCGGCACGACGATCGAGCCCGCGGCCGCCATCAGGTCCTTGACCCACTCCACGACATACGCCGACCGTTTCGCCGGCCGCAGTTCGGCGGAGTTTGATTCGGTCAGATCGGCAATCAGTTCCTGTCCGGCGGAGACGGCCTCGTCGACGCCGCTGACCCGCACCTTGCCCTGCGTGACGACAACATTGGTCGCCCGATCCTGGGCCTTCACCACGAACTTCGTCCCCAAGGCCGTCACGGTCCGATGTGGCGTCTCGACAACGAACCGTTCGGAACTCTCGCAGGGGACCACTTCGACGAAGACTTCCCCCGCCAGCAGCTTCACGCGCCGCTCACTGACGATGGTGACCCGCGATTGTTCGTTGATCGACAGCACCGAGCCATCGGGCAACGTCACCCGCCGCTTCTCCCGCAGGCCGGTCGTGAGCGTCTCACCCGGTTTCACACGCTGAATGGCTGCGACAGTTGAGGACGGTTCCGCGCGACCCGTTCCGGAATCGGGATGGTTGCCACCAGAATGGGCGGGCGCCAACGGCGTCCGATCGTTCGACGAGATCAACTCACCCGGCCGCAGTTCCGGCGTGAGTCTGTTCTTGGCCGCAACCGGTGTTCGATCACCGGGATGGGACCGGAAAAACACCAACCCGATCGCCAACAGCGCCACCGCGCACGCCGCCACGATCCCGATCTGCGACAGGCCTCGCGACGGTGGAGGAACGATGTCAACGCGGCGCAACGAGATGCGGTGTGAAGCATCCGGCTCCCCGTTCGAGCCACCTGCCGCCACCGCCGTCGTCGTAGCGATCGAGTGTCGCACGCGCTGCAGGATGCGTTGCCTCGCCTCATCGCTCAGCGGTTCGGCATCGACCGCATCCAGGGCGGCGGCGATGTCCGCATCGGATTCCGGTTGATCCAGCTCACGCAGCGCCGCAGCAATGCGGTTGCGAAAGAGGTCGTCTGACAACGATTCGCGGTTCAATGGATCGCTCATGGCGTGGTTCCTCGAATGTGATCGCACGCGGCAGGCCCGCGCGTTTGTGGGTCGAACTCGTTTGAAAGGACCAATGGGGCGCAGGGGACAAATGGGACGTGTCAGATCATTCGCACCGCAAGTCTCATCAGTCCTATCTGTCCAATTACTCCCATCATTTTCCGGAATCGACTAACCGTCGGCGACGATTTCGAGCTGTTCGATCTCACGCCGCAACCGCTCCAGCGCGCGACGGCGATAGACCCGCACGGTCGATTGCGGGATGCCCAGTTCTTTCGCCAAGTCGTGACTCGCGACGACCCCGTCGCGCGACTCGGCATCCGCCAGCACGATCCGTCGTTGATTCTCCGGCAGCAGCGCGAGCAGCTCACGCAGTTGTGCGGGCGGTACACGCAGCGTCGGGGAATGACCGTCATCCACGCCGACGCCCGATTCCCCGTTCGGACGACGCCGATCAACCACCTCGGCGAGCCGCATCGGCTCGGTGCTCATTTCCAACTGCCGAGCCTTGTGCCACCCGTGCCTCAAAACATCCCGGGCAATGTTCTCGGCGATGCGAAAGAACCAGACGCGCAGCGACGACCGCGTCGAATCAAACCGCGCCCGGTGCTGCCAGATCCGAAACAGCGCCGCCGCCAGGACGTCCTCAAAATCGGTGGCGGTGAGCGGCCCAACAAACCGCTGCCCGAGCAGCGTCAAAATCGGCGGCCCATGCGTCCGCAGAATCACCTCCAGGACATCTTCATCCCCGGCCCTCAGTCGCGCACCGAGATCCGGAGGAGAATCGCTGCCAGTCATGTCGCATCCGTTGATCGAAGGAAAAACCCGGTCGCGCCGCTTCAGTCAGCCACTCCTACATACGCAAGCCCGTTACAGGCGCGGCAAAAACTCATTCTCGGAGTGCAACCGGTCTGTTTGGGGTGAAACGCTCCACAGGCGTCGTTGGAATGATTCCCCAGATGCGACGGCGGCATCCGATCGGATCGACGAATTCAGGATCGACGGTGCGACACGATAGCCCGCCAAGCCGGTTGAGACGGTCCTCGTACACGCCTCGTTGTACATCTGGGCTAGCGTCGCAGTTCGTCAACACATTTCGCGGAACATCGCTGGTACAACGGAAGGTACAACAGAACCATGTCACGCAATTGCTCAAGGTTACTCACAATGTCACTGGCAGGCACAACCGAGGGGTAATCGACAAGCCAGTCGGAAGCGTTTCTCAGGCCCTTGGAGGTATATCAGGACACTGCCAGGCACTTGCTGTAAGCAACGGACATTATTGAAATTGAGACGGTCTACGGAACCGAAGGATGTTCCGCACTGTCTACCGACTGATTCCTTTGATTCCCAATTTTCGCAGTTCACCGATGATCCGGGTGTAGCCGAATCCGGTGATCCTGGCGATTTCCAAGACCAATTCCCGGAACTCACGTGGTTTGCGTTGTCCCCCTTTGGGGTTCGGTGTCTTCTTGTCGGCCTTCTCGTCCCGGCACCAGCGATAGAACGTCGAGACCGAGACGATCGTGATCAACTCTTCAATCGCGCGGCCCAGCGTCTTGCCGAACAGAAGCAGTCGCTGACGCTCCTCCGGTCGAGTGTGAACCTCTCCCCCCAGTCGACTCCGGAGGATCTTGTTCTCCTCCTTCTTAAACTGGACATGCTTCGCGAGTTCGCGATCAGTGGCAGAGGCGATCGAAGTCAGCAGGGGGTGGAAAAGTTTGGCCATCGGCGCATTGTGTGGTTTCGCATTCTGGAGGGGATTTCACATTCCTTGTACCGCGCTTAGAACTGGGAGAAACGCCAGACGGACGACGTTTTTCAGAGTGGCTCGGAAGAGGATTGTGAACGGCGTTACAGGTCGCACCAAGCCCCTGTTTCGGGCTTGTCAAAGCGATGACAGTGGCCATCGAACGGCGGCTACCACTTCTGCCACTCTGACTCTGTTCTGAGTGCAAATACCCCTATGATTTGCTGTGGTTTGCCATGACTTGCAGCGATTTGCAAAACCCGTCAAAGTTACGTTTCAGCCCTGACAAATAGTGGTTTGTGAGCATTTGGCGGATACCCCGATTCAATCTACGGCACCGAAGGCCCGACAGCAGTCAGGATAACGAAAGCGAAAAGGATTGGTTTCATCGAGTTGCACTCCATGTCAATTAGTTGTTGCAGCCTGTGGCGGCATGAGAAAACAACCTGAGCCAACCTTTGTTGCAGAATGTATTCATGGCAGTCTCAACCATTTGGTTTCCAATCGTAACCCCTCTGCTTTCGGAATCCCGTCATGCGAATCGTGCCGTCTGGGGCGATCTCCATGACCGAGTACCCGTTGTTCTCGGCCCCAGAGCCTTCGATCATCGCAACCAGCGTGCAGTAGTGGATGCCACCGATGTCCTTCAGATCGTTTTGGTGGCTGTGGCCCTGAAAGACAGCCAGCACCTTGCCGGACTCCTCGAAGATCTTCCGCACCCCGGGGCAGTTTTTCACGCCGTGGTCGTTGCTCACGTCCAGACGTTGGTGGGCGAAGACAACCGTCTTCTTGCTCGCTGCCTTCAGGTCGGCTTGCAGCCACTCCACTTCAGCAGCGGGGATGTTGGCGTCATTCCACTTGGAGTTCTTGCGGCCATACGGCTCACCGTCGTTACGGTAGCAGGCATCGAGAACCACGAAATGAAAAGCTCCTCGATCGAACGAGTAATACGACTTCTCTTGCTCCACACCGCCGAGGAATTCGGCCTTGGTGAGCGTGTCCACACAGTGATTGCCAAGCACGTAATGGCGGTCCTTGGAGATCGTTGAGAACTCTCGGTTGATCGTCTTGAGGTAACGCTGCTCGGTCTCCACGGAATCGGCGGCGTCAATCAGATCGCCCAGTTCGACGACGAAGGTCGGCTTGTCCTTTTCGAACTGTGTGGCCACCTCAGCCAGCTTGCCCAGCGTCTCTCGATAATGGCGAGTTCCGGCAGATGGCTTGTCTGCATGGTGCAGGTCGGTGATGAGTCCTACCCGCAGTCGCTCCCTGTCCTCGTCGGCGAACAGTGGCGAAGCGTCTACGGTCGCAGCCGCAGCCAGCAATAGAGTTCCATTCTGGAGGAAGGCTCGTCGGCCAAGTTGCAGGGATTCTTCGTCATGCGCCATTGTTCTTCCCCAGTCGTGTCTACTCGATGATCCGCAATCCTGCCTTCTCGTTGGCCACAGCGAGCCGGACGCTGCCAGTGCAACTCTCCTTTTCGCTGCGACCAATGGCTGAGAGGAACCGGCCATCAGGCAGGCCGCCGATACCCAGCGAACAATCGTACTCATACCGCCCAATGAGCTTGAAGTCGGCATCTGTGACGAGCAAGATTTTTGGATCGCCGTAGCAGCCGAACCACCAGCGGTCATTGGCGAAGGTCGCTGTCTGGATTCCCAGATGAGTGTGCCCGCTCTTGATGACATGCTTCTTGATGAACTTCAAATCGCCGTCGTACTCGTAGACGTAGTTCTCCTCAACGCCATCGGGCAGACCACCAACGACGAAGAAGTGGCCGCCTCGAAATCCGATGCCACCTGCTCCGTGGAAGACTTCCTTGGTTTCGTGTTTCGAGACGAACGAGAGATCGGCGGTATTGTAGATGTAGACCCAGGAATCGGCATTGCCCTTGGGGTCGTTGAACTTGTCGAGGTTCACGGCGACGTAGAGCATGCCGTTGTGGTGGCAAAGATCGCCGTGATGATTGGCGACCGGCACTTTCTTGAGCAGTTTGCCGTTGAGGTCGGTCTTCACCAGTTGCGTGGTGAAGCACCAATAGATCGCTTCCTTGTCGGCACAGATGCCTTGCAGGTGATGCCGGTACGTCCCTTCGCAAGTGACATTGTGAACGTCGGCGGCATTCAGAACTGAGCCAATGAACAAGGCCATCAATGTCACGAGCATCACCTTCGTTGTCATAGCTTGTCCTTTCGAGTCACTCTGCGGTTCTTCTCGTCATCAAGCACGGTCACTCAGTAATTTCCGTTGGAGCGGACACTCTTCAGGTGCAGTTGTTCCACGACGATAGCTCTCCAGCAATTCGTGAGATCGGCGGGCCAGCATTCGTCGCACTTCTCGTCGCTTCCCTTTGACTCGTGGGATGGACATCGAATCGTAAGCGGTGGTCTGGTGCCGCATCCATGCGATGACGGCGGCTTCGGCCCGTTCCTCAACCGGGATGCGTTTCGTTCGGGCCACAGTGCCACTTCCAACCGGCGTCGCATGATCGGACACGGCACGAGCGAGACGGTGAGCAAGCTCGGAGTGGAGGGGATGAAAGGCAAGGAACGTCAGGACCGCTCCCGTGAAGTCTTCGACGTACTCCGCTTGGACCGTTTCACGGCGTTTGGCATCGGCCACTTTCCGTTTGGCAAAGCACTCTGTGGATCGCTCGACTTCGAGTTCAGCCCGAATCCGTTCAATCGTGGATGCCGGTGCCCACACGCCTCTGGAGAAGATCTTCCGTCCCTTCTTCTCGGCGACGCACCAATGATCGCCAGCGGCCTTTACCCTGCGGGTCAGGGCGGCATCGCCGGGTGGAAAAAGAGACCAGCCTTCAGGAACGGTCAGGATTTTGCCATCGGCGGCCCGGACTGAGTTTGGCGCGGGGCCAGGAGTGAAAGTGTTGGCGTCGGCACTCACCGCTGATCTCCGTAATGCACTGCCAGCCAAATGGTCGGCTCGTTTGGCGTCGTCCACTCAACCTGGTGCTTCTTGTGAGCCGGGATGTTGATGAAGTCACCGGACTGCATCTCGACCGGCGGTTCGTCACCCTCGAATCGAAGCCTGGCGCCCCCCTTCAGCACGATCACCCATTCATGCTGATCTTGGTCGTACCAGACCCCTTCCGGTGAGGCGTGGCCGTGAGAGACGATCCGTTCAATGCGGACGTTCGTGGCTTCGAGCAGCGTGTTGAATAGTTCGTCGGGCAAGTGCTGAGGGAGATCGGCAAAGAGGTTGTTAGAAACGCTCATGGCACACAGCCCCATAGAACTTTGCGGTCAGAAATACGGCCCGACACGTCACGGACCGACATGCGGTTGGCTCGGCGAAAACAACACGACAATCCTGCATGCTTCACACTTCGAGCGTCAAACCACATCTACTCGATCGTCCAGCCCTAGCTCCTTCAGACCCGATCGTGTTTCGGCGGCCTTGGCATCGGCGTGTTCCTGATCGACTTTCACCTCGAAGTTGACCTCGATCTTCAAGCCCTGTGCGTTGGCGAACTTGCTGAGAATCTTGGTGTAGAAGTTCATCCACTTCTGAGATGGAACGGCTCCTCGCCAACGAATGATTCGCCCGCCGGGAGTCGCGGGGACTGGTGGCGGCGTCTCGTGTTCGGCGGTGATGCGGACCTCAGCCAAGGTCTCACACGAACCGATCTGGGCCTTCACCGTGTCGAGGCCGCCTGTCAGGCCAGCGGTGAACAATCCTTGTGGAGTCACCGTCCCGATGGTCGCGGACCAGGTCACCCCATCAATGGCGAACGGTTCCGCGTACTGATCGACGCCCGAGCACGTAAACGACACCTGCTCGCCGACCTTCACCATTGCGTGATCTGGCTTGATGACCAACTTGTCCAGTCGAGGCGGTTCCTTCAACTTCAGCGCGTCGTCGCCTTTCAGGATGAATACGTCATCGGAGATCTCGATGTCGGTGTCGAACAACGACTCCTTCAGCTTTTCGAGATGCAGGCGTCCCGTGGAATCCTTTGTCGCATAGCCGATCAGCCCCTGTGAAACGCCATCGGCGATCATGCGTTTGACCGCGTCGGAGTTGAGCAACCGTGGCAACTGCGGCGACGAGTAGAACGCATCCCGCACGGCCCTCGTCGACCACTCCGTCATCGCGGACGGCCAACAGTTCGCGAGCTTCCTCGCCGCGAACCCGTCCACAAGCTCATCGAGTCGAGTCAGTTCGCGCACGTACAACTCGACGAGACTTCCGGCAGAACTCGACGTGATGCTGCCCAGATCGGTGCGATGAAGCGTGTTGTCCTTGCCGAGTAGATACAGGTGTTTGTAGGTCCGAAAGAGAGTCTCGTCCAAGTCCCGCTTCGCGTTGGCGAGATTTCGCGACAGCAACTTGAGTTGCCCCTCATCGACAGACTTCTTCGTCTCGTCGTCGTCATTGACGTCTTCCCACGCCAGAACTTCGCGGGCCTTGTCGCGGACGTTTTCCGCTGGATCGGGAGCCGCGAAGAGCAGTGCCGATTTGAAGGTTCGTCCGCTGGTGCCGGATTCGCGCACGATGGTTTCCATCAATGTCAGCGTGCTTCGCTCCTGGGCGACGTGATCCAATCCCAAGACGACGAGCGTCAGGCGCGGTGCCTCGGGAACGTCGTTGCTTCGCGTGGGAAAGAACCGCCGGTCGATGTGTTTGGTTCCGTCGAGGGAGTTCTTGGCAAACAGGAGTTCGGTCTGCTTGCGAATGCGTTCGTCAATCTCGTTGGGCTTGATGCCTCCCCGGCGAGAGACGAGCACCTGATTCAAGTTGGCCGCCAGTCCGAAGCGATACCGATTCCGCTCCCATTGCAGATAGAAACAACTGCTGGCCAGTCCCTCCAAGACGGTGTCGATGTCCGTCGTGTTGATGTCGGGACCGCACACGTCGGTCTTGATTTCCGGGACTGTCGCCTCGGCCCGCGATTGACTCATGCCGCCGTTGGATTCAAAGAAGATCGTGGTGGCCACTTTGCGATGCAGTTGGGCTTGGCGCACGGCCTCGGTCGCCTCCTTGTCGAGCAGCAGACTGTGCGACGCCGATGGCTTGCCCACGATGTCCGTCGTCACGGGAGTCTCCAGGTCCGTGTTGCCCAACTGTTCCAGGAGGGCCACGCGAAAGATCGGGTTCTCCAGCGGAGCCAATCCGAGCGTGATAAGCGGCTCCTGCGAGTTCTGGCGATGCTCTTCTTGATAGTTGTGTGACACCCACAGCGCCAGCAGTCTCAGAATTCCGCGTGTCCTTTGGAAGCGGAGCAGGCTCTGCCACTTGCGTTCAAAGACCGAGATCACCGACGGATGAAACGGATAGCACGCCTTGAATTGCTCGTAGACGCTATCGCGATCAAACCCGACCAGTTCCGGCGCGTGATCGGCCGCCCATTCGGCATACGCCGAGATTGTCCGCTTGGCATCGTCGTTGACGCCGCTCCACTCGAACAACCGACGACGAATGATCTCGGACATTTCCTTGTCGGCCGACATCAGGATGGCTTTGCCCGTGCGGTCGCATAGTTTCTTGATCGAGTCATGGTCCCGCTGGTCATCGGGATTCATTTCCAGATCGGAGCGCGGGATCGAAACGCACAGGACGAGGTTCGTCCGAGCGCGGGCTTCCTCGCACAGGTTCTGAAGGAAGTTGAAGAACTGGTCGCGCATCCCGAGCTTACGACCGGCGCTGATGTAGTTCAGCAACTCGTCCATCAGGATCAGCGTCGGCCCGGTGGGCAGCATCTCGCGGATCACATCACCGGCGGGTGAGATCCCCTGCGCGTCATGTTGAGCGACCTTGGCGAATGCCTCTGCGCCACCGAGTTGCCACGCGATCTCACCCCACGGAGTTTTGCGGGTTGGCTCGCCGTCCCCTTTTCGTCCGACGAGCGCGTCGAATTCTGTCCCGACGAAGACTGCGGTTGCCGCGATTGGAATTGAATCGACCTGAGCCTTGAGCAGGATCGAATCGACTCCCTTCCACTTCTTGACATCGTCCCCGTGACCAGCCAGGTGAAACAACGTCGTCAGCGAATGCGTCTTGCCGCCACCGAACTGTGTCGCCATGTTGAAGACGGCCGACGTTTCGAGCTGAATGCCGTTCAGTCGCCGAGCCATCTGTGACGCCAGTTCCAGCAGGCTGTTGGTTAGATACGTCCGCTCAAAGAAACGAGCAGGGTCGGTGTAGTCCTTCGAGACCGTGTCTCGCCTCGTGCGGATGTGGTCGAGATGAACTGCAAACTCAGAGGCGTCGAGCGGTCGATTGTCGCGCAGGTCTTCTCGCGGTGTGACGACTTGATACCACGGTTTCAATTTGGCCATCTCGGATTCCCTTTGTGCGTCGCGCTTGTTCAGACTTTTTCAAATCGTCCGACATTGGTATCGAGCTTCCAGAACTTGAAGTATCCCCACGGAAAGGTGTCGCCGTCGCCACGGTTGCCGATCACCAACACGATCTCACCTGTCAGGTCTGATCGGTCGCCGACAGACAGGCTACCGATGACATCCTCGCAAATCGCGTTGACCGAACTGCGGCCAGCATCCGAATCACGGCGGAACGCGAAGACCACTCGTAGTGGAGCTTGCACGCACAAGACCTTCCACAGCGAGTAGGCCACGCGATCATCGGTACGATGGTTCTCCAGTTCAAATACTGCGGCGGGAAATCGCCAGCGTCCCGAACTCGGTGCCGCCGGGAAGGCCATCACGTCGAGGCTGAGATATTCCTGACCCGCTTGGGGGAGTTCATTCAGGCAATGACCTTTCGCTGCGGCAAGCCAACCGAGTTGTCTGCACGACGACACGACACACGAGGTCAGGCACGTGGTCCACGTCTTAAGGTCTTCGGCGAGTGACGATTCCTTGAGTGGTACGGCGAACTCCGGTTCCCGCACGACCTGCAAGAACGCTTCACGCCACGGCTCGAAGAGTCGGTCCGTCATTGGGGGCGTTCCGACTTGAGCATGTCCGCCGCGTAGTGCAGACAGGCCGAAATGTCGTCGTGGGTGATGCCGGGGTAGTTCTCAAGGATCTGCGGTTCCGACCAGTTCTTTGCGAGCAACCCCACAATGAACTCGACCGCCAGACGAGTCCCACGGATCACCGGCTTGCCGACCAACACACCGGGATTGATTTCGATTCGTTCTTCCCAGTTCATGTGGAACCTCACAAGGATTGACGTCAGTTCATTGGTCTCACGAAGAAGTTCTATCAGTCTGGCTGCGGGGACGATACCACTTTCTGCCAGAACTCCAGGCAACCAGCCGCCATGTCCCATTCTGCCCGAAGGCCTTTTATCTTTCTGTCCTCCATTTTTCTGTCAGCCTCATGCCTCCAACGTTGCGGAAAGAGAAGCAACGCTGACAGAAAGATGAGGGACAGAAAAATCCGATGCTGATGAGGGAATTGATGTCTCGCCCTGCCACCGTTCTGAGCCCTGCCTAACCTTCCATATTTCTGTCCGACATTTTTCTGTCAGCCTTCTTTCGCCTGAGCGGACGCATTCTACAAGCCCAGTCCTTTCTTCCTCGCCAGCACGCCATCGACCCACCGCTTCTCTTCGCTGTCGCGGGGGTAGAGGGCGGAGAGGGATTGGGCGAGTTTCCAGAACCTCGGGTCTTGGCCGATGCCGTCTTCGACGAGGAAGCGTTTCATCAGTTCGCCTCGACCGGCGGCGAAGAGGATCATGGTTTGGTGGACTCGGTCGAGGAGCGTTTCGCCGGGGGCTGGGCCTTTTAGATTGGACCAGCCCGATTCGGCGATCTCGGCTTCGGCGAAGGTTTCAAACAGGTTCTTTTGTACCGCTTTCTTCTTGCGGCCGGACGAGGAACTGGCTGACTTAGACCCCTTGCCAAACAGCGTCTCAGTCCGTTCCGAGACAGGAAGCAACCGAGCCTTGTCCCCCTTTACCTCGACCAGCGACTGGCATTGTTCTAAGTGGATGCCCAACCCCTGTGCGATCTTTCGGGCCGCATCGTATTCCAGTGTAAACCCCGCCAGTTTACTGCTCTTCGCCAAGGTCTGCTCGTCGTCCTCAACTTCTTCGTCTTCGACGTCTTTGCCGTGCTGGCCCTCTACTCTCGATCCTCCACTCTCGACTCCCCCTCCTCCCAACGTCCACAACCACATGGCCGTCAGCCGAGCATCGGGTTCTAACCCGGCAGCATCGGCGTCCTTGAAGATGAGTGACAGGGCCTCGGTTGAGACGGCGGCCCAAACGAATTCGAGGTACTCGCGAAGCGTGGCGGTTTCGCCGTTGGCTTTTTCGACGCGGCGGTAGCGGCTGAAGATCTCCAGCGCCGGCCCGAGACAGGCGAAGATCGCATCCGCCCCGACGACCCCTTCGGCCGCCAGTCGCGGCATCCACTCATGAATCCGCTGCGGCAACTCGCCCAGCACATCCCGCCACTCGCCGACCGAGTCCGTCTCCGCCCCGCTCGCGTCCTCACGCGGACGGCAGACTAGATGAACTGAGGAAGCGAGCGCGGCAGAACCTTTCGCTCTAATGCGCTGCCCTTGCTCAGTATCGATGGGCCACGAGCCTGTAATGATCCAGCCTGCATCGACCATCGCCTGTAGTTGAGTTTCCCAACCGGCAGTGGACTTGTGTGCGAATACGAGAACACCAATCCCGCTCGGACACAACACGCGCCGACCCTCCTCCATTGCTTTCGCCATACACTGCTCGAAGTAGCTACGATCTTTACCGCTGGCAGGGTCTACGATGCACTCACCGTCCTTCGGCGCTACTTCATCGCCAAACATCCCCGTTAGCGTCTGCGGCATCGTTCGCTTCAGCCAGACATAAAAGAAATCTGACAAGGCCGCATAGGGAACGGCATCGTAATACGGCGGGTCCGTGACGAATGCATGGGCACTGTCGTCCGGCAGGGGATGTGTTGTCGCGCTACCCTGAGCGATCGCCCCTTGATGAAGACCCAACGACGCAACGTTCTCAACAACGCGCGCCGGAGGTGCATACGTTTCGTCCCAACCGCCAGTTCCACCCGTTAGTGGACACGCTTCGGCAAAATCCCACTTCATTGGAACAGTCTGTCCGGAGAACGAGACCTCAATCGTTTCGTGTCCAGCATCTGACCGCCACCAGCACAACGAGTTCACACGTCCAATGAGCCGATTGAGGCTGATACTCAATAGGCTCTGCACAACCTCAGCTTCACCAGCTTGATCGCTCACCGCCTTCGCGCCAACCTCTCTAACAAGCCTCGAAAGCACCGCAAGCGTCAGCGCCTGACGTGGGCTAAAAACATCTTTCCACTTCCGCATTCCATAATTTTGGATTCGGAAGCCAAGGGTTCCTTTCGGCGGCAATTCTTCGTCTGGGAGAACGTTCGGCCCGCCTGAACTGGACGACTGACGCTTCGCGAGTTCGGCAACCGCCGCCGCTACAACCTCCAAATCACGGCGAGTTGGGAGGCGATAGTGTCGCCCAGCTGCTTCTGTCCGCGTCGTAACAACACAGAACAGACGAGCATCAGATGCACCACCGTTTCGCGCGCTGAGCTGCTGGCGGATGCGGGCCACTGGTGTTGTGTATCCACAACATGGACATGTCGCCGAACCGCGCTTCAGAGTTCCCTGTAAAGACGGGTTTTCAATTTGGACATAGGTGTCGTCTTGATCAATCCATTGGCCGCGCTTCCTGCCGATGATTTGAAAATCGACACGCCTCTCCTGTTTGTTCGGCTTGAGTTGAACAGCAAACGCGCGGTGAGGCTTATTCGCCAACAGAGGCGAGCGAATCAGCGGGACTTCCGCGCCGCACGCCGGACCCTCACAGCGAATCGTCCGCGCCCACAAGTACGCGATCGGTGTCGCGCCGTCCGGGTCTTTCGGATAGAACTCGGCCAGTTCCTTTTCGGCCTCTTGCTTGATCCACGCGCCCCACTTCCGCACTTCCTCGGCCAGCCGCTTCCCATACTTGGGGATGTATTCGAGCACGACCTTGTTGAGCAGCACCGGCACCGGATTGAGATCGCTGGCAAATGCATCCGCCCCCACCCGCAACGCCTCCAACGGAATGCTCCCGCCCCCGCAGAACGGATCGACCACCAGCGACCGAGTCCCCGGCGCGCCGCCGAGCGCCTCGTGAGCCGCCTGCGTCAACGCCCGACTCGTCTCCAAATACGCTGGCACCGTCGAGTTGTCCCAGTTGGCGAAGTCGGCAATGAAGTCGAGCAGACACATCCGCAGTATCGGCATGTCGCCGAGTTCCGTCGCCTCCAGCGTCATCGTCCCCGCTGCGAGAGCCTCCCACCGCCCACGAGATTCCTCGGACAGCGACTCCTGCAACTGCCGCTTCTCGTCGGTAATGCGATCCGGATTGACCCGCTTGGCAAACGCCGACAGCGCATCCACCGCCGCCACCCGAAACGCCATCGGACACAACGGATCAGCCGGATCAGGCCACAGCGCCGCACAAATCACAGCCCGACACGCCGCCAACGGCCGTCGAGCCCACCAGATGTGCAACGTCGAAATATGCCCATGCCGAATCGACTTCTCCCGCCGCGCATGAGCGGAAATGCGAGCAATGGGCAGATCGACTTCGATGAGACGTTTAGGGTAGAGATTCATTCGGAGAGATCTATCAGTGGATTTGTATTATCGAGAAGGATGGCTTCAACCGGCGACGGTGGGGACCAGATGCCATTGCCATGCTTTTTGTAGAGCTCGCACAGCTTGTAAATGCTCTCACGGCCTCCAATGTTCAATCGCTCTTTACGTACCTTGGCGAGGGTCGAGAATGCGTTTGACGCGAATCCGGAAGTGGAAAGAAGGACGCCCTTTTCCGCGCCATCCCGAAGCACCACTTGTGTGAATTTTTCGACAGGCCCCTTCTTCACCCTCTGACCGCTGCGCCAGTGCTTGAGTTCAACCAAAATGACTCGTTCGCCATCAACAGCGCGCCAACGGAGTATCAGGTCGCGGCCTCCATCCTTCCCCTCACGGGTGAGCGTGACGTTGAACCCAAAGTCTTTGAACACTCGCTCGAGTATCTGCTCTAGCTGCCTCCATTCCACGCTGTCTAAGGCGACTGGCGATTCGGCAATAAGAAGCGCGGCTTCGTGGGCAAAGCGGCTTGTTATGGCCGACATCCGAGATGCGTAGTCAGCCTGCGGCAAATCGTGGCTTTCGAGAATCCAGTTTTTGAGACGAGGGATATCGAAAAGCTCAAGCTTGTCTGGCGAAATACTTGTGGATCGGGAGAGGGCGTGCCCTGTAAAACCACTCGGACTGATGAACACGCAACGATGACAGCCGACTCTACTTGATTCTGCGATCAACGCTTCAGCTTCTTTTAGATCTACTGGCGTGCTAAACCTCTTGAACATGAAACCGATTGATTCAGCCTGCGAGTCATTTGTCGCAGCCCGGTATCCGTAAAAGTCGAGAACGTCATCGAATGGCGGCATGTCCGATTCCCGTTCTCGGAATCCGTAACCGGCGCGTGACATCAGGGCTTCGAGGATGTACTCGAGCGATTCCTCGATCTTGATGGGGTTTTGGTCAACTGGGTTTTCGAGCGAGTCGGCTACACGGAGAAGGTCGTCGCATGTCGGCAGCCGTTCTTGGATGTCCATCGACGCACCTCCATTTCTTAAACAGTCATGATTGCCTGGGCGCTGACTTGATAATGCTCGACCGCCATCACTGGTTGCCACCCAAGGCGAGCCGGGTTCTGCACGACGTGCAGTTGCGGCGTCGCCGCACAGTTGAAGACCACGTAGAGCCAGTAGTCGTGCTTGATCCGCTCGGCCGTGTGGAACTCGTTAGAACTGAGAGCCACGCTGCCGACTGCGGCTCGGCCTTTGACTTCGATGAACCGGACCTCGATGAACGTCTTGGGGTCTTCGGAATGGGGGCGTCGAGAAATGAGGTCGAAGCCACGGTTTTCGGACTCCACGCTCTCGACGACGCAACCGCGTGCCTCTTCGTACTGGATCGCCGTCTGGACTGCGATCCGTTCGATCTCATCGTCGCGCACCATCGGGGCGAGTTGCGGACTGGTTCGCTCGGGATGCGGCAATACCCAGGCTCGGCCAAGGTGCGTGATGTCGGACACGGCACAATGGCGTTCCAGTTCCAGTTCCTGCCTGCGCGACTCCAAGCGGTTGTTGAGTTCGTCGAGGTGCTGCTCGGCCTGCGCGATGATCCCATCCAACCCGGCAACCGTCTGACCTGCGATACGGCGTGTCTCCAGTTCGGCGAACTGTAACTGCTGGCGGTCGATTAGTGATTCCAGACTGATCTGAACGTGTTTTGCGATGCGGGCCACTTCCTGTTCGCGTGCTGCGGCTTCACGCTGTCCCCACGGCGCAAGCGTGTGCTGATACAAGAAGCTTTCGACCGCGTGTCGATCGGGAGCCAATGTCCGAGGAGCGAGTGTGCCCACTGGCGCGGGGATGACGTCGTGCAGGATTGTTGGCTCGTGGACTAGCATCGCAGAGGATGAACCTGACTCGACGACGAACAACCGACGATGAAGCGTCTTGCCCCGCCCGTCTTTGATCGACGCGGCGAACACATCGAGCAGCGCCGGTTGCGAACGGTGCAGATCGAAGAAGACGGCCCCGCGCCGAAGATGGTCTTCGACTCGCGAGAGGATGTCCGTGCGCAGCGTCTCGAACAGCGGATGGCCGGGCGTGACCCATTCATGTGTGGCATCGGCCTTGAGCAGTTCCTTGTCGAAGACGATCTTGCCGTACTCGCGACCGAGTCGTCCGAACTGAGCCTCCTGCCGGTCGCCAATTTGCAGGAGATGCCGAGGCACCTTCCCAATCCGGTACACGCGGCACTTGGAGTCGGATTGCTGTTTGGTACCGACCACCCTTGCAGGGAGACCGGCCTCCGGCGCGGCGACGGCGAAGAACTGCTCGATCACCTCGGGAACCAGCCGCCGCTCCTTGGCCTCGGCCGACTTGCCCACGATCGCCGACAGGTTGAGTTCCTTCTTGGCGAGACCTTCGAGCGTCGATTCGGTGATCGCCCGGAAGCGCTCGGGACTGACGTCGCGGACGATGCGGTCCTCGATCTGATTCACGTCCACCTGCCGCGCGTACATCTCGCGGAACAGTTTTTCGAGCAAGTTTGACGGGAAGACCTCACCCACGACATCGAAAACCTGATCGCTGCCGAGATCCTCGCGAATCTCCTTCAGTCGCTCGATCAGTTTTTGAAGTACCCGGCCCTCGCGCGTATTCTGCGCGACGAAATTGAAGATCAGACAATCCTTCTCCTGCCCATAGCGATGAATGCGGCCGACCCGTTGTTCCAGCCGAACCGGATTCCACGGGATGTCGAAGTTGACCATCAGCCAACAGAATTGCAGGTTGATCCCCTCGCCAGCCGCTTCTGTCGCGACCAGGACTTGAGCACTCTCGCGGAACTCGCGCTCGGCATAGATGCGGCTGCCGGGAGTATCACGGTCGCCGATCTTCATCCCGCCGTGAATCTGCGTCAGTGTCAGTCCCCATTCCCGCAGCTTGCCGAGCGGTCGATCATCGCGACCGTCGCCGGTCAGATAGTCCAGCGTGTCCTTGTGCTCCGTGAAAACCAGCAGCTTCATCTTCGGGTCGTCGAAGATGCCTTCCTCCTCCAAGATTGCCCGCAATTTGTTCAATTTGGTTTGTGTGTCACGGGCCTCGATCTGCTTGGCCTGGTCGACGAGTTGAGTCAGTCGGCCGATCTCTTCTCGCAGTGCGGCGGGGTCCGCTGAGAGCACTTCGTCCGCAAGCCGGTCGATGATCTGCTGCTGTTCCTCTTCAGTCAGGTCGTCGAAGTCCTCGGGCAGTTTCCGTTCGATCTGCTCCTGCCGGTAAGCCTCGGGGTCGTCGAGGATCTTCTGGCGACGAGTCCGCATCCGCTCCAAACTCTTGCGCACCGCATAGACGGACGACGCCATCCGCCGTTGCAGCATGGCCATCGTGAATCCAACCGCACGGGCGCGGGCCGTCTCTTGG